>CAJULP010000044.1 GCA_910587295.1 uncultured Lachnospiraceae bacterium
AAGGAGCTTCGCCGCAAATTTTTTCATGTTTGTCAAGTGTTTTAGAGAAAAAAGTTACAAAAAAAAGAGCAGGGTACATATTTCTATATACCTTGCTCTGTAAGGAGCGTCACTGCTGATGCCTTAACTAAATGACATTGGCAAATGGACTGGATTATTTCGACCCAAAAAAATTATTTGTTATGTAAAAACAGTCCTATGCTGGAGGGATTTCATATAGAAATACTTGATAATAATATGACAATTGTGAATAAAAAAGATAGAATTTCAAATTACATAAGAGGAGAAATGGGGTATGGTTATTGATCGGGTTGGTATTATGGAGATTTTGCGTTCTTCAAAAGAAGAAATTCTAGAGCATAGTAAATTGGGGGAGGATAGCATACTTATTACTTCGAAATATGATGATTTTAATGAAAAAGAGCAAATTGGAAATGATTCTATTGATTTGCGAATAGATAATAAGGGATATATATTAAAGGATAGTTATGCATATATTAATACGCTGTCAGATGAGAATTATTCTAAGTATTATAAGGAAGTTACTTTAGATTTGGAAAGAGGATATGATTTAAAACCGGGCGCAGTCTTGTTTATAGGTACTGTGGAAAGAATTCATTTGGTGGGAGATTTAATTGGAAGGGTTACTGGTAGAAGTGTTTTTTCGCGTTTTGGTTTATCAGTTCATTGTACTCAAGATAAGTTTTCAAGTGGGATAAACTCTATTGCGGCTTTGCAAATTAAAAACAATTCAAATACTGTTTTAAAAATATTTCCATATCAAAAGTTAGCACAGCTTATTATAGAAAAAACAAGTCATAATCAAACTCCGTATACAGGATCTTTCTCATTAGAAGATGAGTATAAATTGCCATCCATAAAACCATCTGATAGAAGTCAGTATAGCGATACAACAAAAGCGAACATATTGAAATTAAAACCTGAGGAAAAATCTATGTTTCAGAGAAAAAATAAGAGTGAGAAATTTTACTCTTTGCTTCAATCAGTGATGGGGATTTCGATAGCATTAGCAACTGCATATGGTGGCAGTATAGAGGATGATAATTCGAGATTTATTTTTTTGGTTGTCATGTATATTATTTACGCAATTTGTTCTATTTGTTTTTATTTTATGGCTGGTGAGAGGACTAACGAGAATAGCGGAAATTGATTTGTATGGAAGAGATAGTTACATTTGTTGTTAAAATGTTATACAGTTAAACATCATTAAAAATATAGTAAAATTATTTAGAAGGGACTCTGTTTAGAAATTTAATTTATAGAGTCCTTTTTATTGTACATATCTTTTGGTATACTTATATTAAACAAAAAGTGAAAGGTGGTGAAATAAAATGTGAGATTTGGTGAACAAATCAGATTAGAAAAATGTAAAAAGTAAAATGGGTAAGATTTTGGATACAGATAACGCGGAAGGAATATATAGTCATAATTCTTTATGCATATATCTGGATATAAGAATATGTATAGGAAAGACTGTGTCGGTATGAAAAAATAATATTTATGATAGAAGATTTAAGTATATCTTTTGGAAAAGAAGAATGACAAGAAGGTAAACAGGGATTATAATTGATATAGTTTTAAAGAATTAATATTTTTATGATTTTTTTGGAGGAAAACTATGTCAAATAAACCTTTGCCACATCAGATTTATAAAGATTTTAAAGGAAATCTATACAGGATCGTAACATTGGCAAAACACAGTGAAACAGGGGAAGAGCTTGTTATTTACCAGGCTCTTTATGGGGATTATCAGGTGTATGCCAGGGAGATTTCCATGTTTCTTGGGCCGGTGGATAAAGTGAAATACCCGGATGCGCAGCAGGACTGCCGTTTTGAGTTGTGCGACGAGCTGATTCAGGCGCCGGGGGTTAAAAACCGGGATGTTAAAAGCCGGTATGGCTTTGATGGACAGGAAGACATGGAAGTGCCAAAACAGCAGGAAGCAGCCATAAGGGCGGCATCCGCACAGGAAGAAAATGAAGAATTAAATATAGACCCGCTGGTATTGGAGTATCTGGATGCTGATTCTTACGGGGAAAGGCTTAACATACTGACTGCGCTTCAGCACCGAATCACGGATGAAATGATCAATACGATGGCGATCGCCATAGATCACGAGATTGAGGAGGGGGATACGCAGGAAAGGTATGAGGAGTTGAAAAACTGCCTTCTGACCCTTGAACGGTTTGAGTGTAACCGGCTTAGATAGCCGTGTACCCTTCCTTGCGTAAGCTTCAGATCATGATGTTGGAACCGGAAGCGGGAGGAAGGGGTTTTTATGGCGTATGAATTGGAAAACAGACTGGTGATAGGGGTATCGTCAAGGGCATTGTTTGATCTGACAGTTGAAAATGAGATTTTCCGTACCCAGGGGGTGGATGCGTACTGCAGGTACCAGGTAGAGCATGAAAAAGAGCTTTTAAAGCCCGGGAATGGGTTCCGGCTTGTAGAGGCGCTTTTAAATATCAATGACCTGACAGGGCAGGAAGGGAAGGTGGAAGTCATCATCATGTCCCATAACAGCCCGGACACATCCCTTCGGGTTTTTAACGCCATTTCACATTATGGGTTAAATATTTCAAGAGCGGTGTTGGCAAGCGGCGCCTCCTTAACACCTTATCTGGAAGCATTTCATACGGATCTGTATTTATCAGCTGATGAGGAAGATGTCCAGTCGGCAATAGACTGCGGCATTGCGGCAGGAATCATATGCTGCGACGAGATCAGGGTACCCGGGAGTAAGGGAGAAATTTCTCAGATCAGGATAGCGTTTGACGGGGATGCGGTTTTGTTTTCCGATGAATCGGAGAGAATCTTTAAAGAAAAAGGTCTTGAAGCTTTTGAAGAAAATGAGCGGCTTCAGGCGGAAAATCCGCTTAAGAAGGGACCTTTTGCCAAGTTTTTAAAGACCATATCTGATATTCAGAGAGAATTTTCACCGGAGCAGGCGCCCATCAGGACGGCCCTTGTCACGGCAAGGAGCGCACCTGCGCATGAACGCGTGATCAGGACGCTTCGCGCGTGGAATGTGAGGATAGATGAGGCATTTTTCCTTGGGGGAATCTCCAAGACAGAGGTTCTTAGGGCATTTGGGGCGCATATCTTTTTTGATGACCAGGCTGTCCATACTATGCCGGCATCGGAAGTAGTGCCTTCTGCAAGGGTGCCTTACCGGCAGTGTACAGACCAGGCGCATAAACGGGATCCCTGCAGGCTTGTGTCCTGAACCTTGCCGGAACTGTAATTATACAGATAGAAAAGATTGGAATGGGAATGAAATATACAAACATTGTGAAAGGGCAGTTTCTAAGCCGCCCGAACAGATTTATTGCGTATGTAGATATAGACGGGAAACCTGAAAAGGTACATGTAAAAAATACCGGCAGATGCAGGGAACTTTTGACCGATCATGCCGAAGTGTACTTGGAAAAGAGTTCTAATCCATCACGGAGTACGGCTTATGATCTGGTAGCGGTAAAAAAGGGAAAGCGCATCATCAATATGGATTCCCAGGCGCCTAATAAGGCGGTGGAGGAATGGCTGTGGCAAAAGGGGCTGTTTCCCGATGTTGTAACGGTTAGGCCGGAGTCTGTATATGGAAATTCCAGGTTTGATTTTTATGTGGAAACACTTAAGGATAAAATTTTGATAGAAGTAAAAGGCGTAACGCTGGAGCAGGAAGACGTGGTCCTGTTCCCGGATGCGCCTTCGGAGCGCGCTTTAAAACATGTTAATGAGCTTTCAGGGGCGGTAACCCAGGGGTACCGTGCTTATGTAATCCTGGTAGTCCAGATGGAGGGGGTTAAATATTTTACGCCCAACAGGCAGACCCAGCCGGAGTTTGCGGATGCGCTGCTTAAAGCAAGGGAAGCCGGGGTTTCGGTACTGGCATATGACTGCCATGTGACAAAAGATGGCATGAGCATTCGTGAACCGGTACCGGTGCGGTTGTCTTTGCTGGATGAAATTGCAGACCCCCTTCTTGCATGGTATGACGGCGGGCGCAGAATCCTGCCATGGCGGGAAGAGCCGACGCCTTATCACGTCTGGGTATCAGAGATTATGTTGCAGCAGACCCGGGTAGAGGCGGTAAAGCCCTATTATGACCGTTTTATGAAGGCTTTGCCGGATATTGGTTTTCTGGCTGAAGCCGGGGAAGAGGAATTGCTTAAACTTTGGGAAGGGCTGGGGTATTATAACCGTGTAAGAAATCTGAATAAAGCCGCAAAGGTGGTCATGGAGAAGTTTGGAGGCAGAATGCCTTCAGAATATGAGGATCTTATCAGCCTTCCGGGGATTGGGAGCTATACCGCAGGCGCGATCGGCTCCATTGCATACGGGAAAGCGGTTCCGGCGGTGGACGGTAATGTGCTTCGGGTATTGGCGAGGCTTCGGGCTGACGGGAGGGATATCATGCAGCAGGGAGTGCGCAGGCAGATTGAAAAGGAACTTTTGCCGGTGATGCCACAAGAACGCGCTGGGGATTTCAATCAAGCGCTTATGGAGCTTGGAGCGACGGTGTGCATACCCAATGGCGCACCCCGTTGTAGTGACTGCCCATGGGAAGGGCTGTGTTTGGCACACCGCATGGGGGAGGAGCTTTCTTATCCTGTAAAGGCGGCGAAAAAACCAAGGGCGATAGAAGAAAAGACGGTGCTTATTATCAGGGATGCGGACTGTACGGCTTTGCGCAAAAGAAGCTCTGCCGGGCTTTTGGCGGGGATGTATGAGTTCCCCTGTTTAGATGGGAAGATGACAGAAAAACAGGTGCTTACGTACCTGGAAAAAGAAGGGTATCGGGTGCTTCGTATAGAGAAGCTAAAAGAAAGCAAGCATATCTTCACCCATAAGGAATGGCGGATGATTGGATATGCTGTCCGGGTGGATGAGCTTATGGCGAAAAAAGGTGGTGGAGAGCTGATATTTGTCCATAAAAAAGAGGCGAAGGAGAAGTATCCGATTCCTTCTGCCTATGCTTCTTATATGGAATATTTTCTTTAGAATTTCTTAAGTTGATTTGGCAGGTAAGCTGGAGTATATTAGTGACAGAAGATTTTTGAAAGGCGGGAGGATCATGAAACTTTTATCTTTTGCCGTACCCTGTTACAATTCGGCAGCTTATATGAAAAAATGTATTGAGTCATTGCTAATAGGCGGTGATGATGTGGAGGTCATCATTGTGGATGATGGTTCTACAGACGAAACAGCTCAAATTGCGGATGAATACGCCGATAGATACCCGGCTGTCGTAAGGGCCGTGCATCAGGAAAACGGTGGACATGGTTCGGCGGTCAATACGGGGATAGAGCATGCCTCCGGTCTGTACTTTAAAGTGGTGGACAGTGATGACTGGGTGAAAGAAGAGCCTTATATGCAGATTCTGGATACTTTGAGGGAACTGGCAGGAGGCGAGAAGGTTTTAGACATGCTTGTAAGCAACTTTGTCTACGAAAAAGTCGGTGAAAAGCATCCTAAAGTGATGCGGTATAAACATGCGCTCCCGGTTGGGGAATTATTTACATGGGAGGACGTGCGTCACTTCCATAAAGGGCAGTATATGCTGATGCATTCTGTGATCTTTAGGACGAAGCTGCTTAGAGAGTGCGGACTCCGCCTTCCGGAGCATACTTTTTATGTGGACAACCTGTATGTGTTTGAACCGCTTCCTCATGTAAGGAATATGTATTATCTGGATGTGAATTTTTACCGGTATTATATCGGGAGGGAAGATCAGTCTGTCAATGAAAGTGTGATGATCGGCAGGATTGATCAGCAGATTAAAGTCAATAAGCTCATGATTGATTATATGGTTGAAAAGAAAAGCCAGATGCTTTCTAATAAGAAACTATACCGTTATATGATAAGTTATCTTGATATCATCACCACGGTCTCTTCCATTTTGCTGATCTGTTCTGGTGAAAAGGAAAATCTGGATAAGAAAAAGGAACTTTGGAATTATCTGAAAAAGAAAGATTGGATCTTGTATCGGAAGCTGCGCTATGGGCTTCTTGGGAATTGCACGAACCTTCCGGGTGCAAGCGGCAGGAAGATATCCGTTGAGGGATATAAGATATGCAGGCATTTTTTCAATTTTAATTAAAGGAATAAAAAAGCCGGGCTGAAAAGCCGGCTTATCATCAGAAAACGGATGTCTGGCTAAGCCTGACATCCGTTTTCATGTAATATGATTTTAAATCTGCCTGATCCGCCGTTTGGCCGTGGTATGGAGATTACGCCATGCGGTAACGATATTTGCCTGATAGACAACTGCATACATAATGCCTGCCATGATAAAGGCTGTCAGAACATCAAACATAGAATGTTGTTTGATAAATACCGTAGATAAAATGATGGATACGCACAGGATAAGGGAGCCGATCTGCACGGGCTTGTTTGCGGCAAGCTTCTGGTCATGCATGACTGCCAGATGGGCGCCGATGGAATTATATACATGGATGCTCGGCCATAAGTTGGTAGGCGTATCTATGCGGTACAAATGTGCGATCATTCCGGTAAAAATATTTTCTCTGGGCATGTTGTAAGGACGGAGGTGATGTCCGTTTGGCCAAAGCGTGGAAATCACCAGAAAAACGGTCATCCCGGTAAATAGGAAGATGCATGTATTGACATATTCCGGCTTGTTTTTGAAAAAGCAATATAGGACAACAACGGAAACATATGCAAACCATAGGAAATAGGGGATGACAAATATTTCACAAAAAGGGATATAATCGTCCAGCCAGACATGGATGATGCGGGATGGATGCGTTACTGTCCTTTCCAGATAAGAAAACCATGTCAGATAAATGATTCCATAAATAATAAGTGGTATAGCGTGTTTATATCTTTCATAATATTTTTTCATAATTCTCCTCCAAAGTATTACATCAAAAAATGCAGTTTTTCCTTTTCGCAAGTCAAGGTAATGGAACTGCTCTTTGCACTGACTTCACCATCGGTATGTATCCATAAAGGGGAAGATACTTCAATATGGATCCTGGAAGCAAGATAGCGGTCAATACCGCGAAAACGGTAATGTTCACCGATAAAAGCGGTAGGCAGTGCTAAAAAGATAAGCCATTTAGGGATATTGCCGATTACGCATACGTCAATAAGCCCGTCATGGAAGTTAGCATCAGGGCAGAATTTAAAGCCGCCGCCTTCGTATTGATGGATCATTCCTGCCACAAACAGAAATTTTGGCATGTGCAGCCGCCGCCCGTCGCTAAGGGTAAGGTCGCAGGATATCTTTTTTGCCATAATAAGCTGTTTTAAAGCAATAGCCAGGTAAGTCAGTTTCCCAAGACCTATTTTATTCAGCACTCTTTTAAATTTAGAAGTAAGGGCTTCTTCACAGACAGCAGCGTCAAAGCCGATACCGCTGCTTACCGCAAAATATCTTTGCTTGGGCAGCTTCCCGTTATTTTGCCACAGGCAGCAGGAAGAATTGTGGTAAGTCAGACAGCCAATATCCATACGGACAGGCTCTTTACAATCTAAAATGCGCTTTAGGATAAGGGCCGGATCGGAAGGGAACTTTAAATCTCTTGCCATATCGTTGCTTGAGCCGGTAGGGATATAGCCCACCTGCACGCGGTCAAAATCGGAGATTCCCTGCAAAGCTTCATTTAATGTGCCGTCGCCGCCAAGGATAATCAGTTTTAAAACACTGCTTTGGGCGGACTTTAATAAAGAAGCAGACAATTCCTGAACCAACCGGATAACATGTCCTGCCTCACGGGAAAAGAAAACCCTGTATTTAATTTCGCTTCCGTCAAGGACCGGCTGGATCTGTGACCAGATTTTAATCCCTTTGCCGGATTTCGAAGCGGGGTTGACGATTATATAATACATATCTTTCCCATTCCTTAAAAACCTTTCCATATTGTATCAGTATTTATAATGAGAGTAAAGATTTTTTATGAATATTCTGAAAATCTTAAGTTTTGCTTAGGAGTTTGGTAAGATTTAAGAAAAGTTATTTTGGAAAAAGTGAAAAAGAAAGGTTTTTTTTCAAAAAAGGATGTGCTATCATTATAAAAAACAAGGAGGAGAAAAAGCATGTATTCACTTGATGAAGTAAGAAATGTGGATCCTGAAATAGCACAGGCTATCATGGATGAGCAGGAGAGGCAAAACAGCCATATCGAGCTGATCGCATCTGAAAACTGGGTAAGCAAGGCTGTTATGGCGGCAATGGGAAGCCCTCTTACAAATAAATATGCGGAAGGCTACCCGGCAAAGCGGTATTACGGGGGCTGCCAGTGCGTTGACGTGGTGGAAAACCTTGCGATAGAACGGGCAAAGGAACTGTTTGGATGTGATTATGCGAATGTGCAGCCTCATTCCGGGGCACAGGCAAACCTTGCAGTGCAGTTTGCCGTATGCAATCCTGGCGATACAATCATGGGTATGAACCTAGATCATGGCGGACATCTGACACACGGAAGCCCGGTGAATATTTCCGGTAAATATTTTAAGATCGTGCCATATGGCGTAAATGACGAGGGTTTTCTTGATTATGATAAACTCCGTGAGACTGCTCTTTCGTGTAAGCCCAAAATGATCATTGCAGGGGCGTCCGCATATGCGAGAACGATAGATTTTAAAAAGTTCAGGGAAGTGGCGGATGAAGTGGGCGCCGTACTGATGGTGGACATGGCGCATATTGCAGGGTTGGTAGCTGCCGGGTTCCACCCAAGCCCGATCCCCTATGCGGATGTGGTCACCACCACTACCCATAAGACTCTTAGAGGCCCAAGGGGCGGACTGATTCTATGCAATCAGGAGGCGGCTGATAAGTATAATTTTAATAAAGCTATATTCCCGGGAACCCAGGGAGGCCCTTTGATGCATGTGATCGCGGCAAAGGCGGTCTGTTTCAAAGAAGCGTTGTCTGATGAGTTTAAAGTATACCAGCAGGGGATCATAGACAATGCCCAGGCGCTTTGCAAAGGACTGATTGACAGGGGAATCAAGATCGTGTCAGGCGGTACGGACAATCATTTGATGCTTATGGATCTTACGCCTTTTGAGCTTACCGGAAAAGCGGTGGAGAAAATGCTTGATGAAGCGCATATTACGGCAAATAAGAATACCATCCCCAATGATCCGAAGTCTCCGTTTGTAACAAGCGGGATCCGTTTAGGAACACCGGCTGTCACTTCAAGGGGCATGGGAACGGAAGATATGGATCAAATTGCGGAAGCGATCGCACTTATCATTAAAGGTGGAGAAGAGAAGATTCCTGAGGCAAGGGCGGTTGTGCGGAAGTTGACAGATAGGTATCCTCTTGTGTAAGCAGTGATTTTGGTTCAAAAAAATATTAAAATATGAAATAATAAAAGCGTTTGTGGGATTTCACAAACGCTTTTATTATTTAGTACCCTAATTCTTCCGCAATAAAGAAAACCTTGATCCTTCCGGGAACCCCGCTCCTTCTTGTTACCACAATGTGGCTGCACATGCAGTCGTCGGAAAGGCAATTGCCGCATTTTCCTGTATGGAAGCATGGAGTATTGCGGTTTAAACGCTTGGCGTTGGCTGGTGCTGCCATATCCCTGACCCGAAGATATCCGGTTTCCACATCACTTACAAGTTTATTCATGCCAACAATGACCACAACATTTTTCGGACCATGGATCAGGCAGGCAACCCGGTTGCCCATGCCGTCAATATTAATAAGCTCCCCGTCAAAAGTAATGGCGTTGGTGCTCATGAAATAATAATCGGAAAGGACAGTTTTGGCATAGATTTCCCTGGCTTCCTGGGGGGTGTTTGCCGAAAAGCGGTCGATCAGCTGGTAAGGGCCTGTTTTCAGGGCATTCATCAAGCCGCATTCTTTTATAGATTCACTGCCGCCCCAGCTGACAACGGACCCTTCGGGCATCATTTTCAGGACTGCGTTTATACAGGAAGCGGAATCTTCAAAAAAATAACCTTCCATATTTCGTTTCCGGAGATTTTTGATAATGGTTTCCGCCGAGGTTTGAAAAGCAAGTTGTTTCGGTGTCATATGTATTCCTCCTGATTTTATATTTTTTTTCATTATATAATATATGAGTGTAAATAATCCAGACATAAAGAGAATGACAATTTATAGCAATAAAGGAATTATTTGTAAAAATATGCCTTTATATAGAAACAAATCAGATAAAATATCGATTGGGATAAAAAAATGAAAAAATTTTAAAAAAATTGAAAAAATGTGTTGACAAATAAAAGATTCATGGATATAATGAACTTACAAAAACAAATTCACATAGATAATCTTAATGAAAGGAAGGTACAGTCCACCAAGAACATGAGATCAGTTATTTGATATATTAACATAAGTTAAAGATATCAGATAGCAAAATGTGAAAGAGTTAGCTTTTAAAGTACAAAAGAACCAAGTACGAAAGAAAGCGGATTTCGAATTCGTATTAGTACAGAAGAAAAGGTAACGAGTTACAAAGGAAGAAAAGAAACGTTACAGTACACACGTACAAAAGAAAAAATGGAAAAGTACGAAGGAGAAAAGAGACAACTGAATAGGGTTGCAATCCAAAAAAAGGAAAGAGAGGTAAAAGACCATTGGATAGCATAGTTTAAGAGCGGGTGTTGATCGAAAGGATTGATGCCCGCTTTTTCATTTCATAGGAAAGGATTTGTCGCTGTGAAGTGATAAAGAATATGCCTTTCCTATGAAATAAAAACCTTATGCGCACGGATGCACGTGGAAACATCCGGCGCAGCAAAGTGTCCAAGCCCCTCAAGATTGAGGGGTAAGGGAGTTGACGTGGGCTTGCCCACTTTGTTCCTTTATAGGAAATTCCGAGTTTTGGAAACACAAAAAAGAACAGGAGTTTACCGAACATATGTTAGATAAACTCCTGTCTGGGAACAACGATAAGACGACACGGTTTAGAAGATATAAAAACCTTCCACTCCAGC
>CAJULP010000045.1 GCA_910587295.1 uncultured Lachnospiraceae bacterium
GTGATCTGGGATGACCCGGTCATGGAATGTACAGGGAAAGTATTGATAAGGCAGTAAACAGCATGGCTGAATTGCAGCTTGTTCCGATAGAAATTTTAACACCTCTATTGATTTAATCCGTCTGATTTCATATAATAAGATATGCTTGATAAAGATATGCGAGAAGGGGGAAGTTGCCACATGGATAAATCAATCCGGCAGAAAGAATTTGCAGACCGCCTGACAATATGGAACTGCAAAAGAAGCCTGTACTCAGGGAGAGTGTTAGTTGTATTGTTCCCGGTTTTGGGGGGATTGAATCTTCTTTTAGTGAAGAGTGAAGTAATGGCATACTGGGTGGTGCTGTTGATAGAAGAAATAATACAGATGGCGGCATTGCAGATTTTTCAATTTGAGGTGAAAACAGATACGCAGGGGATTCTTTCTATTGCTTATAAGCTGTATTATGCATTGACTATGCTGGGGCTGCTTGTGTTATCCGTACTTGAATACCGGCAGAGTGGAAGTTTGCTTTTATTGATCGGAATCATGACTTATTATGTGGTTGTTCCGGTATTATCGCGGAAAGAGCAAATGGTGTCTGCGTATGGGATACTGGTGCTGGCTGTTCCGTATTGTATAGCGGTTTCGGACTTGGGAATCCGCGCAATCGTGGATTCGGCAGTGGTGTTATGCGCAGCAGCGGTTCTAGGGCGATTTAGCCAGGATAACATGCGGTATAAAGAAAAGCTGAAAAATGAGCTCAAGGAAAAAACAATCTCTGCGGAGACGGATGTGCTCACGGGGTTAATGAACAGGCTTGGATTGGAAAAGCAGATTGAGTATCTGTGGCCGTTCTGTACAAGGACTAACAGCCCGGTAGGGATCATAGAAATAGATATTGACTTTTTTAAAAAATATAACGACAAATTTGGCCATCCGGAAGGGGATATCTGTCTGAAAAAAGTAGCAGGTGTCCTGCAGGAGTCGGCAAGGCGCAGCTCGGACATTGCCGTGCGCATAGGTGGAGAGGAATTTGTGGTGTTTGTCCAGAACATGTCAGAGAAAGAGATCATTAAATTTGCGCTCAGGATACGAGACAAGATTGAGGAGCTTAAAATCCCCCATGCATGGGATGAGGTATCAAAATATGTGACTGTCAGCATGGGGGCTGCTTACATATATCCGAATAACACAAATAATTTCCAACAGTTGTACGAGCATGCGGACAAGGCTTTATATAAAGCCAAGAGAAATGGGCGAAATTGTGTGGTGTTTGGTGACTTGGTGTATGGGAAGAAAAAGGATGAAATGGAAGCGATTCCATGTAAAGCTTCTGAATAGTGAGAGAGGACAGAGACTAAATGGAAAAAGTGATAGAGAATTTTTTGAAGTATGTAAAGATTGACACACAATCGTCAGAGGATAGTACTTCTACGCCTTCTACCGGAAAGCAGCATGATTTGGCGAAAGTTCTGGTAAAACAGCTTGAGGAAATCGGTGCGGCGGAAGTTGTTTATGATAAGGAGCAGTGTTATGTCTATGCTTCTATTCCGGCAGCGTCAGGCTGCGAAAAGGCTCCTGTGATCGGGTTTATTGCTCATATGGATACTTCCCCGGCAGTGACGGGAACAGGAGTAAAGCCGAGGATCATCGAGGACTATAACGGGCAGGATATTGTACTTAATGAGGAAAAACAGATTATAATGAGGATTGCGGATTTTCCGGAACTTCCTTCTTATAAAGGGAAAAGGCTGATCGTGACGGATGGCACTACGCTTTTAGGTGCGGATGATAAAGCCGGCGTTGCGGAAATTATGGCTATGGCGGAGTACCTGCTGGAACATCCGGAGATTCCGCACGGCAAGATCAGGATCGGGTTTACGCCGGATGAGGAGGTTGGCGCCGGTGCGGATCATTTTGATGTGGATTTGTTTGGTGCGGACTATGCTTATACGGTAGACGGCGGCAGGCTTGGAGAATTGGAATATGAGAACTTTAATGCGGCGGGAGCTAAGGTGGTCATCCATGGCCGGAGCGTGCATCCCGGGGAAGCAAAAGACAAGATGAAAAATGCGCTTCTTATGGCTCAGGAATTTCAATCCATGCTGCCGGTTGCTGAAAATCCCATGTACACCAGCGGTTATGAAGGATTTTATCATCTGGATAAGTTAAACGGTGTAGTGGAAGAAGCGGTGGCGGAATACATCATAAGAGACCATGACAGGGAAAAATTTGAAAAGAAAAAGAAGGCTTTTATACAGGCGGGTGACTTCTTAAATTTAAAATATGGGGAAGGAACTTTCGAAATTGAGATGAAAGATTCTTACTACAATATGAAAGAAGTCATAGAAAAGCATATGCATCTTGTGAATAATGCCAAAGAAGCTATGGAAGAGATCGGAATCTGTCCGGTGGTGGTACCGATCCGGGGAGGCACAGACGGGGCAAGGCTGTCTTATATGGGGCTTCCCTGTCCAAATCTTTGCACCGGCGGGGCAAATTTCCACGGACGCTTTGAATATGCCTGTGCAGACGACATGGAAAAAATCACGGAACTTTTGGTGAAAATTGCGGAAAGATATGCAGGGGGATCAATATAATATGTATGACAAGCAGGCTTATTTAAAGCAGATTGAAGATGTGATTGCAAAAGGGCCATATAAAGATGACTGGGATTCTCTTTCAGCCCACCGGACACCGGAGTGGTTTAAAGAGGCGAAATTTGGCATTTTTATCCACTGGGGTGTTTACAGTGTTCCGGCATTTGGGAGCGAGTGGTATTCACGGAATATGTATATACAGGGAAGTCCGGAATATCAGCATCATATTGATACTTATGGGCCCCATAAGGATTTCGGGTATAAGGATTTTATCCCCATGTTCAAGGCGGAGAAATTTAATGCGGAAGAATGGGTTGGCCTGTTTAAAAAGGCTGGGGCGAAGTATGTGGTGCCGGTAGCGGAGCATCATGACGGTTTTCAGATGTACAAGAGCGAAATCTCCCATTGGAATGCGTTTGAAATGGGACCGGGGCGGGATGTGCTGGGAGAACTGACGGCAGAAATGAACAAGCAGGGGCTTGTAAACGGCGCGTCTACCCATCGGATCGAGCATTGGTTTTTTATGGGACATGGGAAAGAGTTTGAAAGCGATATCACTGATAAGGAGAAGGAAGGCGACTTTTACTGGCCAGCCATGCCGGAAGGGAACCATCAAGATCTGTTCAGCGAACCTGTTCCCACGGAAGATTTTCTGGAAGACTGGATGATAAGGACCTGTGAGCTGATCGACCGGTATCAGGTTAAGGAATTGTATTTTGACTGGTGGATCCAGCACAGCAGCGCAAAGAAGTATCTGAAGAAGATTGCGGCATATTATTATAACAGGGCTTTGGAATGGGGAGAAGAGGTGCACATTGCCTATAAGCATGATGCCTTTATGTTTGGAACCGCAACGGTAGATATTGAAAGAGGGCAGTTCTCTCAGATCCAGCCTTTTGTATGGCAGACAGATACGGCCATTGCAAAAAATTCATGGTGCTATACGGAAAACAACGAGTTTAAGGAAGCAAAAAATATTTTGTGCGACCTTGTGGATGTGGTCAGTAAAAACGGTTGTATGCTCCTGAATGTAGGGCCTAAGGCGGACGGCACGATTTCGGAGGAAGACCGGAAGGTATTGCTGGAGATTGGAAAGTGGCTGGAAGTAAACGGGGAAGCAATCTACGGAACCGGAATCTGGCGGGTGGCTCAGGAGGGGCCGACCTTAGTGGAAGAAGGGCAGTTTACGGACGGGAAGGATAAAGTCTTCACCAGGGAAGATTTTCGTTTTACCAGGAAAGGCTCCTGTTTGTATGCGATATGCCTGTCCTATCCGAAAGACGGCAAGGTGGTGATCAAGTCGTTAGGGAAACAGGATGCATCCCATCTACCTAAATTCCATGGCATCATTAAGAATGTAGAGGTGCTGGGCTTTGAGGAGGAACCTGTGTGGAACAGGATGGTAGAAGGTCTTGTGATTGAAACTAAGACAGTCTGCTCAGATAAGCCGGTGGTATTTAAAATTGAGATTGATTGACAATACAAGCCTCGCTGAGAAACAGAAAGCGGGGCTTTTTTATTTGGCTTATTTCCATGTGGGAAGGGCTTTGACGGGAAAGGTACGGGTATAAAAATGGATTTTAAGGAATTTTGCCGGAAATATGCATGGGCAGCCGGGGCGCTTGCCGGAGGGGTCTTTGTCGGTGTCGGTATTTGGCAGGGGCAGTTTGAAGTGATTTTGAAAAAGGCAGTCATGATCTGCCTAGAATGTATTGGGATAGGGTGAAGATATGAATAGACTACGTTTGGCTGTGCAGATTATTTTTACAATTTTGACAAACGGATATGCCTTTGGGTTCATTAACGGGAAGATTTATCAGGGAAAATCAAAATATATCTGTGTTCCGGGGCTTAACTGCTATTCCTGTCCGGGGGCGGTGGCTTCCTGCCCTATCGGGTCACTGCAGGCGCTTTTAAACCAACAAGGGTTTACGGTTCCGTTTGGAGTTTTGGGATTTGTCTTTATTTTTGGAAGCCTATTGGGGCGGTTTGTGTGCGGGTGGCTCTGCCCCTTTGGAATGGTCCAGGATCTTTTGCATAAGATCCCTGTTTTCAGGAAAAGAAAAAGGCTGCCCTATCATTCTGTGCTGAAATATGGGAAGTATGCTGTCCTTGTTTTACTGGTAGGCGTTGGGTCCATGTTTTTATTTGGGGGATTTGCCAAGGTGCCGGCATTTTGTAAGTATCTTTGTCCTTCCGGTACTTTATTTGGTGCATTGCCGCTTATTGGGACCAATGAAATGCTGCAGAGCCAGGTCGGGGGATTGTTTTTTTGGAAAGCAGGGATATTGTTGTTCCTTGTATTATTATCCGTGAAGGTTTACCGGCCTTTTTGCCAGTATCTTTGCCCTTTAGGCGCTATTTACGGATGGTTTAACCGTTTCAGCCTTGTGCAGGTCAGGTGGGAGGAAGGGCAGTGCAGCGCCTGTGGAGCCTGCCAGAGGGCCTGCCCGGTAGGGTTGTCCGCTGCTGAGATTTCGGTATCTCCGGAGTGTATCCGCTGTGGAAAGTGTGTGGAGGCCTGCCCGGCAAAGTGCCTGCATTTTTCCCCCAAAAAGACTCCGCTGCAGGAAAAATAGATGATTGGACTATTCCTTATATTTTTGAGTATACTCCATAGCATATGGATTTTTAAATAGCAGGCAGGAGGAAAGGATATGTGTACAGCGGCAGTTTATCAAACAAAGGATTTTTATTTTGGGCGGACCTTGGATCATGATGTTTCTTACGGAGAGGAAATAACAGTTACGCCCCGTAATTTCAGGTTTCATTTTACCGGAATGGGAGAGATGGGAACCCACTATGGCATGATCGGCATGGCCCATGTTGCACAGGGATATCCATTATATTATGATGCGGTAAATGAAAAAGGACTGGGAATGGCTGGATTGAATTTTGCGGGAAACGCATTCTATGGAAATGAATTAGAAGGGAAGGAAAATGTGGCAGTGTTTGAATTTATCCCGTGGATTTTGGGGCAATGTGCTGCAGTAAAGGAGGTAAAGGGGCTTCTTGCAAAGATTAATCTTACGGATACCCCTTTTCATGAAAGTCTTCCGCCGGCCCAGCTCCACTGGATCATAGCGGATCGGGAAGAATGCATAACGGTGGAGTCGGTAAGGGAAGGAATCAAGGTGCACGATAATCCGGTGGGCATTTTGACGAATAACCCACCCTTTGAGGAACAGATGTTTCAATTGAACAATTATATGCATTTATCACCCAAGGAACCTCAAAACCTATTCAGCAGTACCCTGCCGCTCAATGCGTACAGCCTTGGTATGGGAGCCTTGGGCCTTCCCGGAGATTTGTCCTCTCAGTCGAGGTTTATACGGGCAGCTTTTGTAAAGATGAATTCCGTTTCCGGTTCTTCGGAAGAAGAAAGCGTCAGTCAGTTTTTTCATATACTGGGATCGGTAGACCAGCAGCGGGGATGTTGTATTACAGGCGGTGGAAAATATGAAATTACGGCCTACACCTCATGCTGCAATGCGGACCGGGGAATCTATTACTATACCACCTATGAAAATCATCAGATTACGGCGGTGGACATGAATAAAGAAAACCTGGATGGAGCGTGTCTGGTACGGTATGCGCCTGTCAGGAAGGAACAGATTTACAGACAAAACTGATTGGATCAAATCGAAGGAATTGGTTGCCTGTCGGATGATGTCCGTATATAATGAAAAAAAGGCTTAAAAGGGAGGGCTGTCATGCGGATCGATAATGATACAACTTCATATTCTGGCGGTCAGTTTTCGCATTCTCATCATCATCATATCACCAAGTGCTCTTTTGGAGAGCATGAGACCGGCATCCAGACAGGTGCTATGGGTATGAAAAAAGATACCTATCAGACAGGTGCCGCAAAAGCCGCAAATGGGGAAGCCGGCATAGCAGGGGTTGGTTTGGGCGAAGTGCAGAAAGCCGGCAGGTTCAGGATAGGCAAAGGATTTGTCAAAGGAATATGGGATGCCATGGGGGATGCGGATTCTGCCAAGGGGGCTTCTCAAGGCAGTACAGCATCTGTTTCCGGTATAGGAAAGGAATCCCAAGGCAGAGACATCCATGGAGTAAGCGCCATGCTTTCTAATATAAAACAGGGATTTTCTTACTATATTGTAAACAAATGGGAAAGTGCGAGGGAAAAGATCAAAACGGGGATCCACACGGCGCTTAAGCAGTTCGGAAAGGAAAAGGATGGTTTTACCATGCTCTCGGACGCCGGACACCAGCCGGATGGACGTAAAAGCCCGGGGGATTGGAAAAAGGGAGATAAAAAAGGAACCAGGGGCAGGAAAGAGGAGATTATTACGGCTCAGCCGGCTGATAATCATTTGATGGATTCTTATAGCAAAACAGGAAACTATTGCAAATTGAATGAAAATCTGACGTATCAGAGGAAATAGCTTGCCTAAGGATGCTGAAAACGGTATACTTAAAAAAACATATATTATTCAGAAAGGTATGGACGAGCTTATGGGTTACGATGCAATTCCCTATGACAGGAGAATGAAAGAAAATATCCGGAACTATTCACTTTCCAATCTGTATGATATGGAAGTAATCAAAAAATATCTTAAGAATTTTGCGGAAATGCTGGAGATCAATATTCTCCTTACAGATCGGCATGGTGAAAAAGAGATCGTGATAGGTGACAGTTTTTTAGGATTTCACCCGGATGTGGTAAGCGAACCGGGAAGGAAGCTTCGGGTGCAGGGACGCACGGTGGGGCATTTATACATAAACCATCTGAATGGGCAAAGGGATGTACGTTTAACGGATGAGATGGTTGACGGTACGGTAGAGCTTTTGGCAAGGCTGGGCCAGGAAGCGTATCTGCACAGGGAAAGCAGTATTTATCTGGAGGAATTGGAAAACAAGCTTGGGAGCAAACAGCGCCTTACGGAGGATCATGAGCGGGAAGACGTACTGACCGGTGTATTTAATAAGCTTTATTTTGAATCGAAAATGAGCGTGATCGACCGGTCGGAGGTAGTGCCGGTGGCGGTGCTTAACGTAAACATTAATGATTGGAAGTATGCCAATGATAATTTTGGCGATGAGGAAAGTGACCGCCTTATCAGGATCATTGCCGATATTCTGAAAGAAGAGGCGGGGTCTTACTTTATCATTGGGAGGATTGACGGTGATGTGTTTGGCGTGCTGATTCCGATGGCGGAGGATGGGGAGGCGGAGGATTACGCATCCCGGATCCAGGACAGGTGCTTTACCTTTGAAGACCCGTACCTTGCTCCTTCTGTGGCAGTAGGCATTGTCTATAAGACAAACATAGAAGAAACATTGGAAGAAAAGCTTTCAGATGCTGAGTATGAAATGTTCAATAATAAATTTGAAATCAAGAACGCAGACGGATACCGGGAAAGATTAGAAAAAAATAAGCGATAGAATACGCAAAACACCATCAGCCGAAATGACTGATGGTGTTTTAAATATAAACAAATTATTAAATCATCATTTCAGGGTGAAGTTGAGAAAACGAGAGAAAATAAAAGAAAAAATGAGAAAAATCGAGAAATAATTTGAAAATGTGGCTGTAATACCGGTTGCAAAGGAAAGCATATAAAACTAATATATGTTTTGATGATTAGCACTCGTGATGATTGAGTGCTAACAACCTGGAAAAGGGCTAAAGACAAAACGTGAAAACCGAACTAAAATAAAGGAGGCATTTAAAATGAAATTAGTACCATTGGCAGACAGAGTTGTATTGAAGCAGTTGGTTGCAGAGGAAACCACAAAATCCGGTATCGTATTACCCGGACAGAACAAGGAGAAACCCCAACAGGCAGAGGTGGTTGCAGTAGGTCCTGGCGGCGTGGTAGACGGCAAGGAAATCAAGATGGAAGTTAAGGTTGGCGATCAGGTGATCTATTCCAAATACGCAGGCACAGATGTAAAGATTGAAGAGGAAGAGTACATCATTGTAAAACAGAGCGATATTTTAGCAGTGATTCAGTAATATGGCAATCATAGAAACAAAACAGATTAGGAAGTTATAGCAAAAAAGAAGGAGGCCGATTAAAATGGCAAAGGAAATCAAATATGGTGCAGAGGCACGTGCAGCGCTTGAATCAGGTGTAAATCAGTTAGCGGATACCGTAAGGGTAACTTTAGGACCTAAGGGAAGGAATGTAGTCCTTGATAAGTCTTTTGGAGCACCTCTTATCACCAATGACGGTGTTACCATCGCAAAGGAAATTGAGTTAGAAGACGCTTTTGAAAACATGGGCGCACAGCTTGTAAAGGAAGTGGCGACCAAGACAAATGATGTGGCAGGTGATGGTACCACAACAGCTACCGTACTTGCACAGGCAATGATCAACGGTGGTATGAAGAACCTGGCAGCAGGCGCTAACCCGATCATCTTAAGAAAGGGTATGAAGAAAGCAACAGACTGCGCAGTGGAAGCAATTGCAAAGATGAGCTCTAAGGTTAACGGAAAAGAGCATATCGCAAGAGTGGCTGCAATCTCCGCAGGCGATGATGAAGTAGGGCAGCTGGTGGCGGACGCTATGGAAAAGGTTTCCGGTGACGGCGTTATCACCATTGAAGAGAGCAAGACCATGCTCACGGAGCTTGACCTTGTAGAAGGTATGCAGTTTGACAGAGGTTACATTTCCGCATATATGGCAACAGATATGGATAAGATGGAAGCGGTTCTTGAAAATCCTTATATCCTGATCACGGATAAGAAGATTTCCAATATCCAGGAGATTCTTCCTCTGCTTGAGCAGATCGTACAGTCCGGCGCTAAGTTACTGATTATTGCGGAAGATGTGGAAGGCGAGGCTCTTACCACATTGATCGTTAATAAACTGCGTGGTACATTCAACGTAGTTGCAGTGAAAGCTCCCGGCTATGGCGACAGAAGAAAAGCTATGTTAGAAGATATTGCAATCCTGACAGGCGGTCAGGTGATCAGCGATGAGCTCGGTCTTGACTTGAAAGAGACTACTATGGATCAGCTTGGACGCGCAAAATCTGTTAAGGTTCAAAAGGAAAATACTGTTATCGTTGACGGTGAAGGCGATAAAGCGGCTATTGATGCAAGGATCAACCAGATCAAAGGCCAGATTGAAGAGACCACATCTGATTTCGATAAGGAAAAATTACAGGAAAGACTTGCGAAACTGGCAGGCGGCGTAGCGGTGATCCGTGTAGGCGCTGCTACGGAAACTGAAATGAAGGAAGCAAAACTTCGCCTTGAGGACGCACTTGCAGCTACAAGGGCAGCTGTAGAAGAAGGTATCATCTGTGGCGGCGGTTCCGCATATGTTCATGCAGCTAAGGAAGTGGAAAAGATGGCTGAGACATTGGAAGGCGACGAGAAGACAGGCGCTCAGCTTGTACTTAAGGCATTAGAGTCTCCTTTGTACCATATCGTAGCGAATGCCGGTCTGGAAGGAAGCGTCATCATCAATAAGGTAAGAGAGTCCGAAGTAGGCGTAGGTTTTGACGCCCTTAAGGAAGAATATGTGGACATGGTGACCGCCGGTATCCTTGATCCCGCTAAGGTGACAAGGAGCGCATTACAGAATGCGACCAGCGTTGCATCCACATTGCTGACAACGGAATCCGTTGTTGCAAACATCAAAGAAGAAACACCTGCAATGCCTGCCGGCGGCGGCATGGGCGGGATGATGTAACGAGCGTATAAACAGCCGATGCGACAAAAAAGGGGTGGCTGCGTTCAAGCTTGCTTGAGCGTAGCTGCCCTTTTCCTTTTTATCATACCGCCGATGCGGCAGTTTCATGTATCACAGAAATTGTGGTGTCTGCTTTATTAAAATGAATCTATAGAAGGTACATAAACAGAAGGATAGTACATTTTTTGCTGTTTTTTGCGTGTTCCTTTGAAAAAGTGAAAAATTTTTGAATATAATGGATAATTTTTCTACCATTTTTCTAGATTATGTTATATAATTTTCCTATAAAGCAAAAAGTAGGAGGAATAGTAATATGGCAAAAGAAATGATTGCAATGCTTCTTGCCGGTGGACAGGGATCTCGCCTGTACGCGCTTACCGAGAAGCTTGCAAAACCAGCAGTTCCATTCGGCGGTAAATACCGTATCATTGATTTCCCGCTGTCTAACTGTGTCAATTCAGACATTGATACTGTAGGTATCCTTACCCAGTATCAGCCGCTGGAGCTGAACGAATATATCGGTAACGGACAGCCTTGGGATCTGGACCGCCTTTACGGAGGGGTTCATGTGCTGCCGCCGTATCAGAAAGCAAGCGGGTCAGATTGGTATAAGGGCACAGCCAATGCGATTTATCAGAACATATCGTTTATTGAGCGTTATGACCCCAAATATGTCATTATTCTTTCCGGTGACCAGATCTGCAAGCAGGATTACAGCGATTTCCTGAAATTCCATAAGGAAAAGGATGCTGAGTTCAGCGTGGCAGTTATGGAAGTTCCGTGGGAAGAAGCGCCCCGCTTCGGTTTGATGGTGGCGGATGAGACTGACAGGATCACGGAGTTCCAGGAAAAGCCTAAAAACCCGAAATCTAATCTGGCATCCATGGGTATTTACATATTTAACTGGGATATCCTGAAAAAATATCTGGAAGAAGACGAAGCAGACCCAAATTCAGAAAATGACTTTGGGAATAATATCATCCCCAACCTCCTTCGTGACAACCGCCGGATGTATGCTTATCATTTCAGCGGATACTGGAAGGATGTAGGAACTATCTCCTCCTTATGGGAAGCCAATATGGAAGTTTTGGATCCCGAGCACAGCGGAATCAACCTTTTTGATGAAGACTGGAAAATCTACAGCCGTAACAGCGGTATGACAGGACATAAGATCAGTGCAGGGGCAGTGGTGGAAAATGCAATGATCACCGATGGCTGCCGGATCAAGGGAACCGTGAAACATTCCATCCTCTTTGCCGGCGTGAAGGTGGAAGACGGGGCAGTAGTAGAAGATGCCGTCATTATGGGCGGTACGACCATCAAGGCGGGTGCGGTGGTGAAACACTGTATCGTAGCTGAAAACGTAACGATCGGAGAAAATGCCGTGGTAGGAGCTATGCCCTCCGGTGATGAAAATGGTGTGGCCACGATTGGCGCAGGTATCACGATCGGAGAAAACGCCGTGGTAGGGCCCAACGCCATGGTGAAAAATAATATAGAAGGTGGTGAAGAACAATGGTAAAATCAAATACAAGTGCACTCGGAATTATATTCCCAAACAGTTATGATGCTTTGGTTCCGGAGCTGGTCAATGTGCGTTTGATGGCTTCCATTCCCTTTGCCAGCCGTTACCGTTTGATTGACTTTATCTTGTCCAGTATGTCCCACTCCGGTATTGACAATATTTCCGTTATGGTCAATAACAATTACCATTCCCTGATGGATCATTTAGGTTCCGGACGTGAATGGGATTTGGTCCGTAAAAACGGCGGTTTACATATTTTCCCTCCTTTTGCTGAAAAAGAATCCAAACCTTACACCGGGCGGGTGACTGCGCTGGCAAATATTTTGGATTTTTTAAGAGATGAAAAAGAAAAATATGTGATCATGACAGACACGAATATTGTGGTGAACTTTAATTTTAGCGATATGTTAAACGCGCATATTCAAAGTGGGGCGGATGTGACCATTGCTTATAACGAGCAGGAGCTGCCGGAAAGCGTATTTAAGTATCCGTCCAATGATAAGGGCTTTTATTATACCTTTGACATTGATGACGGCAGGATAAAGAAAATCTATGTGAATACAAGGACTCACGGGGTCCAGAATTTTGCCATGAATATCTTTATCATTGAACGCGAAATGTTGATCGACATGGTGAATACCGCCTTTGTACGGGGACAGGAATTTTTTGAGCGTGATGTGCTGCTTCCTCAGTTGAACAAGCTGAATGTGCAGGCATACAAGTATGACGGATATGTGGCGCGTATCAGCGATATGAAGAGTTATTTTGATGAGAATATGAAGCTTTTGGATGATTATAATCTGGATGCTCTTTTCTCAGGAACGCCTATTTATACCAAGATACGTGATGATAACCCGACCCGCTATATTGAAGACGCTAAAGTAAAGAATGTAATGGTTGCCGACGGCTGCGTGATTGAAGGCGAAGTGGAAAACTGCGTAATCTTCCGTGGCGTCAGGATTGCAAAAGGCGCTAAAGTCAAGAACTGTATCCTGATGCAGGATACGGTGGTCGAGGCAGGTGCCAACGTGGAATATCTGATTACTGACAAGAATGTTACCATCACTGCCGGAAAGGAAGTAAAAGGTACGGATACATTCCCGGTCTACATTGCAAAATTCCAGTGTGTATAATAAATACAAAAAAGAATCTCGCTTGCGGGATTCTTTTTTTATACCCTTTTCGTGACAATTGTGATAAAATAAGAGTTGTATGCCACGTTGTGGCATTGTCATACCAGCATACATCAGGAAAAGGGAGTAAAGGGATTATGGAGACAGAAAATATATATAGACAGGAGTTAATCAGTAAATACAGGCAGTCTTTGGGGCAGATATTCCGGTATCTGCCATGGCTTAAGGAAAAATCTGGAAACGACATGACGAAGCATTACCAGGGGGCGGATATGCCGAAGAAATCTATCGTGATACCGGTATATGACAGTACATTGCTTGGCTTTGTGAAAGAAATGAATGCTACCGGGCTGATGGACCGGAATTACGTTTATACATTTTCTAGGAACAGGATCCGGACAGAGCAGGACGAGCTGCGGATCATTGACAGGGCAGAACTTAAAAACATAAATATTGTCTTTGACATAATGGCTAAGTATGTGCTTGGTGGGATGACAAAGTCAGCTCTTTGGCCAAAGGGGATTGAAAACGGCGTGTTTTACCATGGCCTTAAGAGGATAAAGGAAATACTGGAAGTCTGGGACGGTCCGCGTGCATAAGTAAAGCATGATTAGGAGTTGGGGGATATGAGTGAAAAGTCAGCACAAAAGAAAAAATATATTATAGAAACGGCACGCAGGATCTTTATGGACAAGGGATATAAAGAAGTGACCATGAAAGATATCGTGGAAGCATGCCAGATCAGCCGTGGGGGCTTATATCTGTATTTTTCCAGCACGAAGGAATTGTTCGAGGAAGTACTTAAGATGGAACAGGAGGATGCGGATGATGTGTTTGCCGAGAGCATTACGGAAGAGACCACACCTACGGATATCCTTGCCATATTTTTGAAAGAACAGAAAAAAGAGTTGTTGAATAAGCAGAATTCTTTAGGGAAAGCAACCTATGAATATTTTTTTGCAAATGATATCCCCGGCAGGGATAACCTGTTAAAGAAGCAATTTGATGCGGCGGTACATGTGTTGGAAGGACTGATTCAGGAAGGGGTTGAAAGTGGGGAATTTTATTGTGAGGATCCACGGGGATGTGCCAGAAACATTATGTATCTGTTGGAAGGGCTTAAAATTGCATCTCATACAAGAGGGATTTCGGAGACTGCGGTTGACCGGGAGATCATGTATGTGATGCAGGGATTAGTAATGGAAGAGTAATAAATCAAAATGGAGGGAAATAAACGAACCATGGGAAATGTAAAACGTATCTATGTAGAAAAGAAGGCCCCTTTTGCGGTGAAGGCAAAGGAGCTGAAAGAAGAGATCAGCAGTTACCTTGGGATTTCCGGTATGCGGGATGTGAGGGTTTTTATCCGTTACGATGTGGAAAATATTTCGGAAGAAACCTTTGAGCGTGCGGCTGTCTGTGTATTTTCTGAGCCGCCGGTGGATGTTTTGTACCGGGAAAACATTGAGATCCCTTCTGACGGTCATGTGTTCAGCGTAGAATTTTTACCGGGGCAGTTTGATCAGAGGGCAGATTCCGCAATGCAGTGCGTGAAGTTTTTAAAAGAGGATGAGGAGCCGGTGATCCGTACAGCGGTCACTTATCTGATTATAGGGGATTTGACTCCTGAAGAATTAGGTAAAATAAAATCATATTGTATCAATCCGGTTGATTCCCGGGAAACGGGAATGGAGAAGCCCGTAACCCTTATCACCGAGTATGACGAACCTGCGGATATTGCGGTATTTGATGGGTTTAGGAAAATGGGGGAGACAGAATTAAAAGAACTCTACGATTGTTTAGGGCTTGCCATGACTTTTAAGGATTTTCTCCATATCCAGAATTATTTTGTTTCCGAGGAGCATAGAGACCCGACCATGACAGAGATCCGGGTGCTTGACACTTATTGGTCGGATCACTGCCGCCATACCACTTTTTCAACGGAATTAAAAAATATTGAATTTGAGGACGGGTACTATCGTGCACCCCTAGAAACTACATATCAGAGTTATTTAGACACTAGAGGTGAGATCTTTGCAGGCAGGGATGATAAGTTTGTCTGTCTGATGGATCTTGCCCTGATGGCTATGCGGAAGCTTAAAAAGGACGGAAAGCTTCAGGATATGGAAGAGTCCGACGAGATCAATGCCTGTTCCGTGGTGGTGCCGGTAGAGATGGATTACGGTGACGGACCGGTGACGGAAGAATGGCTGGTATTTTTCAAAAACGAGACCCATAACCACCCTACGGAGATTGAGCCTTTCGGTGGTGCGGCAACCTGCCTTGGCGGTGCGATCCGCGATCCTCTTTCAGGCAGAGGATATGTGTATCAGGCAATGCGCGTGACCGGTGCTGCAGATCCTACTGTGCCTGTATCGGAAACGTTAAAAGGAAAGCTGTCCCAGAAAAAGTTAGTCCGGGGGGCAGCCAGCGGTTACTCCTCTTACGGGAACCAGATTGGCCTTGCAACCGGTTATGTGAAAGAAATCTATCATCCTGATTATGTGGCAAAGCGTATGGAGATCGGTGCAGTCATGGGGGCAGCTCCGAGGGCTAATGTGATCAGGGAAAATTCTGACCCGGATGACGTGATCATTCTTCTTGGGGGAAGAACCGGACGCGACGGCTGCGGCGGGGCTACTGGATCTTCCAAGGTACATACGGAAAGCTCTATAGAGACCTGCGGCGCTGAAGTACAGAAAGGAAACGCACCCACAGAGCGTAAGATCCAGCGTCTTTTCCGCAGGGGAGAGGTCAGCAGGATCATCAAGAAGTGCAATGATTTTGGCGCAGGAGGCGTGTCCGTGGCAATCGGCGAACTTGCCCCTGGTCTTATCGTGGACCTGGATAAGGTTCCCAAGAAATACGCAGGCCTTGACGGAACAGAGCTTGCTATTTCCGAATCCCAGGAGAGGATGGCGGTAGTGGTAGACCCGAAAGATGTGGGTAGGTTTCTGGGATTTGCTGCGGAAGAAAATTTGGAAGCCGTTCCGGTTGCAGTGGTGACCCAAGAACCCAGGCTGGTGCTTAAGTGGAGAGGGAAGGAAATTGTAAATATTTCCCGTGCGTTTTTGGATACCAATGGGGCCCATCAGGAAACGGACGTGAAGGTCTCTATTCCCAAAAAAGAAGAGGATTATCTAAAAAAGACTGCCATACCGGAGGTACAAAAATATAAAGAAGCGGGTGATATCAAACAGGCGTGGCTGTGCACGTTACATGACCTGAACGTATGTTCTCAAAAGGGTTTGGTTGAAATGTTTGATTCCTCCATAGGTGCGGCAAGCGTCTTGATGCCTTACGGCGGCAAGTATCAGCTTACGGAAACCCAGGCTATGATTGCCAAGCTGCCTGTGCTTGAAGGGAAGACGGGAACGGTAACTATGATGAGCTATGGGTTTGACCCGGAGCTTTCTTCCTGGAGCCCTTACCACGGTGCGGTTTATGCAGTGACGGAATCCATGGCTAAGATTGTGGCATCAGGCGGTGATTTTGAAAAGATACGTTTTACTTTCCAGGAATATTTCAGACGTATGACTTCTGACCCGGCAAGGTGGAGTCAGCCTTTTGCCGC
Source organism: uncultured Lachnospiraceae bacterium (assembly GCA_910587295.1). Taxonomy (GTDB): domain Bacteria; phylum Bacillota; class Clostridia; order Lachnospirales; family Lachnospiraceae; genus Suilimivivens. The sequence continues at coordinate 16,485 of CAJULP010000045.1, forward strand.
TCTTCTGGGCGCATACGATGCCCAGATTGGTTATGGACTTCCTTCTATTGGAGGCAAGGACAGTATGTCCGGTACCTTTAATGAAATTGACGTGCCGCCAACTTTGGTCTCTTTTGCTGTGAACGTGGCGGATTTAAAAGATGTGATTACCCCGGAACTGAAAGAAGCAGGAGACGTGCTCTTGCAGTTCTGGTTTGACAAGGATGAATTTGATATCCCGGTTTATGAGCACGTGATGCAGACTTACCGTTTTATCGGTAAGCTGATGAAGGAAGGGAAAGTGAAAGCAGCCTATGCGCTTGACTCGAAAGGTCTTGTGGCGGGGCTAAGCAAGATGGCTTTCGGTAATAAGCTGGGATTAGAGGTGGAAGACGTATTAAAAGCAGGCGATTTGTTTGAGAACTGTCTGGGCGACCTTGTACTTGAAATGGGTGCAGAAGATGCGGCAGCGCTTCTTTTGGAAAAAGAATCAGGAGGGGCGGCTGGAGAGATTAATATCCGTAAAGCGGCCAAAGTCCTTGCAGAACCTGTTTTCCGGTATCAGGATGTGACGTTGACCATGGAAGAAGCATTAGATGCGTGGTGTTCCAAGTTGGAAAAGGTATTCCCCACTAAGGCAGAAAAAGGAACGGAGCCTGTTGCGGATAGATTGTACCAGGCAAAGATGATATATGTATGCAAAAATAAAGTGGCGAAGCCTACCGTGTTTATCCCGGTATTTCCGGGAACCAACTGTGAATATGACAGTGCCAGAGCTTTTGAGCGCGCTGGCGCAGATGTGATCACCAAAGTGTTTAAAAACCAGTCAGCACAGGATATCAGAAGTTCGGTGGAAGTATTTGAAAAAGAGATCGCAAAGGCTCAGATTATCATGTTCCCAGGCGGTTTTTCGGCAGGTGATGAACCTGACGGAAGCGCAAAATTCTTTGCCACCGCATTCCAGAATGAGCATATGAAGGAAGCGGTAATGAAGCTTTTACAGGAAAGAGATGGACTTGCACTTGGGATCTGTAACGGTTTTCAGGCACTGATCAAGTTAGGGCTTGTGCCTTATGGTGAGATCACCGGGCAGAAAGATGATTCACCGACCCTGACATTTAACACCATTAACCGCCATATCTCCAAGATGGTATATACGAAAGTGGTTTCCAATCAATCCCCGTGGCTTAAGGGAGCGGAGCTTGGCGGCGTATATGCGATCCCCGCTTCCCATGGGGAAGGAAGGTTTGTTGCTCCTGATAAGTGGCTTGAACAACTGTTTGCGAATGGGCAGGTTGCAACTCAATATTGTGATCCAAATGGCAGTGTTTCCATGGACGAGGAGTGGAACATCAATGGTTCTTATTGTGCGGTTGAAGGGATTACGTCTCCTGACGGCAGGTGCTTTGGGAAGATGGCTCATGCGGAACGCCGGGGAGAAGGCGTTGCTATCAATATCTATGGGGAACAGGATATGAAGATATTTGAGTCAGGGGTTTCCTATTTTAAGTAAAAATTAATTGATGGAAGTGGGTGTCTTATTTTGAGGGTTCTGGTAGTTGAAGATGCGCCGGATATGAACCATCTGATTGCAAAAACACTAAAGAAAGAAGGATACAACGTGGATTGCTGCTTTGATGGGCAGGAGGCACTGGACTACCTGCTTGGAGCGGAGTATGACGCTGTCTTATTGGACGTGATGATGCCCAAGCTGGATGGTTTTTCCCTGCTGAAACAGCTTCGGAACAGAAATTTTGAAACGCCTGTGCTGTTTCTTACGGCTAAGGATGCAGTGGCTGACCGGGTAAAAGGATTAGACTTAGGTGCGGATGATTATTTGGTCAAGCCTTTTGCGTTTGATGAACTTCTGGCCAGAATCCGCGCTATGACGCGAAAGCAGGTTGGAAATCGCAAAAATCAATTTTCCATTGCTGATTTGACCGTGGATATCGAACGACGGACGGTTGTTCGGGGGGGAAAGGAGATCAGCCTTATTCCAAAGGAATTTTCTGTTTTGGAGTGTTTGATACGGAATAAGGGTGTTGTACTTTCGCGCGAGCAGCTGGAAGATCAGATATGGAATTATGAATTTTCAGGCAGCTCTAATAACATGGATGTGTACATCAGCCGTCTGAGGAAGAAGATTGACAGTGGGAACTTACCCAGGCTGCTCCATACTATCAGAGGCGTAGGCTGGGTATTGAGGATAGATGAAGCTGAGGAAATGCAATGAAAAAGTTTTCTGTGAAAATCCGGATTTCCGTATGGCTTACGCTGTTGACTGGTTTGCTTGCTGGACTGCTTCTGGTGTTTATGCTGTCTATCAGCAGGGTGGTTGCTGACCAAACTGCCATATCACAGCTGATACGGATCGTCCGAAGCAATCTGGCACAGACCTCTATATCCAACGGAAGGTTGGATTTGGGAAGTGATTTTGTTTTTTATCAAAACGGAGTGTCTACTTTGGTTTACAGTAAGGATGAAGCGCTATTAGCTGGCAGGCTTCCGGTATCCGTTACAATGAAAGAGGGATTTCAAAACGGTATGGTCCGCATGGTAAGTACCGGAAATGAAAGGTATCTGGTGCTGGATTTGTGGTTTCCTGTGGGATGGGAGAGCGGCGTATGGCTGAGGGGCATGATGGAGGCGCCTGAAAACCGCCAGCTCACTCATAATATGTTGATGGTGGCTTTTGTTATCATGCCCGTTTTTATGGCGTTAGCCGCTTTGGGCAGTTATTGGATTGCGAGAAGGGCGTTCCGCCCTTTGGACAGTATTACCGCAACGGCGGCATCTATCAACGAGGCTCAGGATTTGTCCAGCCGTATTGGGCTGCCGCCGGGCCAAGACGAATTTTCCTGTCTTGCCGCCACTTTTGATCAACTGTTTCAGCGTTTGGAGAAGTCTTTTGAGTCGGAAAAACAGTTTACATCCGATGCTTCCCATGAACTGCGTACCCCGGTGTCTATTATCACAGGAGCATGTGAATATGCGGAAAAGTATGATGAAACCATGGAGGAGCGGAAGGAGACCATTGCCATGATCCACCGTCAGGCGGATAAAATGTCCCGGCTGATTGATCAGCTTCTGAGCATGACCCGGCTAGAGCAGGGAACGGAAGTGGCTCATTTGGAGAACGTTGAGTTAAACGGGCTGCTAAGCTGCCTTATTGAGGAATGGGCATGTGGCTCCCACCGTCTGATTTTGGAAATGCCGGAAAAGATTACGGCTGCCGTTGACCCAGCGCTGCTGTCCAGATTGCTATGGAACCTGGTAGAAAATGCAATCAAATATGGCAGGCCGGACGGCTGTGTATGGATATCGGCCAGACGCAAGGAAGGTGAAATATTGCTGGAAGTGAGGGATAATGGAATTGGAATCCCATCTGAGCAGCAGGATAAGATCTGGAAGCGATTTTACCGGGCGGACTCGGCCCGGGGCGAAGGAGGAACAGGGCTGGGGCTTTCTATTGTCTGGCAGATTGCCCAGATTCATGGCGGGTATATGACGATGGAGAGTATTCCGCAAGTGGGCAGCGTTTTTATCCTTCATTTGCCTGATCCGGTTCTTTTTTTATGTTAGGATTTCATGTAGATTTCATATTGGCATACTATACTGAATCCAGAAACAAAAAAGGAGGATTATTATGAGTCAAAAAATATTTTTATGCATTATAGGGGTGCTTATAGTTCTTTTTACCGGTTGTGGCCGGCAGCAGGGGCAGATGAGTTATATTGGTGCGGAGTCGGCAAAGAAAACGGCCTTGAAAGCGGCTTTGTTGACAGAGAAGGAGATAAGCTTCATTAATGCGGATTTGGACACGCGTGATGGATTGGATTATTATCGGGTTTGTTTTGAGGCGGCTGGACAGAGTTACCAGTATGATGTTGATGCCCTTACTGGCGTAATAATCAATGCGGAAAAATTATTGGATATGGAAGATAGTCAGACTGGTGATGCAGAGCTGGCGAAACTGGAGGGAACGGCAGGAGCTGCAGAACCACAAAGGGCGGTAGAACCAAGCCCGGCTGTTTCTGATGTGGTTCCTTTCAGACAAGGGGGTGAAGCTGCTGTTCCGGCGGTATCGGACACTGGTTCGGATGCCTATATTGGGGAGGCGGAGGCCAGACGGATTGCGCTGGAGCATGCGGGGCTGGAAGAAAATCAGGTGACATTCGTCAGTTCTCTTCTGGAAGTGGATGATGGACAGTGGGAATATGACGTGGAGTTTTATACAGCGGATTACAAAGAGTATGATTACGAAATTGATGCATATACTGGAGCGGTTATTAGCTTTGATTACGATGCGGAGTACTATTCACAGCCGGGATCAAATATCATAACAGCCGAACAGGCGCAGCAACTGGCTCTTGCTCAGGTTCCGGGTGCGGCTGAGAGTGATGTGCGGAAATTTGAAATTGATGATGATGACGGAATTCTTTTGTATGAAGGGAAAATAATCTATAACGGCATGGAATATGAGTTTGAGATTGACGCTTACAGCGGATTTATCCGTGAATGGTCAGCCGAGCCTTTCGTACGGTAATGCTATGGTAAAATAGAAATAGTATAGTAAACGGCAAAAATAATTGTCGCTTACTATACTATTTTTAGAGATGTATTTGCGTATTACAGGAAAATGTATTTGCAGACAAACAATACTGCAAGTATGTACATAAGCGGTGTGATCTTCTTTGCTTTGCCGCATACAAGGTTGATGATTACGTAAGAGATAACGCCCACAGCGATCCCTTCGGAAATACTGTATAAAAGAGGCATAGCAAGGAGACACAGATAAGCCGGTATTGCCTCTGTCAGATCTTCAAAATCAATCTGTACGACAGCCGTTATCATCAAAAATCCTACAAATACCAAAGCCGGAGCCGTTGCAAAGCCGGGAATCGTGGTAAAGATCGGGGCAAGGAAGATTGCAAGCAGGAATAAAAATCCGGTCACAACGGAGGAAAGACCTGTCCGGCCGCCTTCAGCCACACCTGCGGAGCTCTCCACAAAGGTGGTGGTGGTGGAAGTACCAAGCACTGCGCCGGCGCTGGTTGCAACGGCATCTGCCAGAAGCGCCTGTTTAATGCGGGGAAGCTTTCCTTCTTTATCTAACATGTTTGCTTTGTTTGCACAGCCGATCAATGTTCCTAATGTATCAAACACATCTACGAATAAGAAAGCAAGAATGATAACGATGAAATCAGCAATCTTGATTGCGCTAAAATCTGCTTTAAAGCACTGCCCAAACGTCAGGCCGATGGCACTGAAACTGAAACTGCTAAAGGAAGGGATCAGGGAGTAGTATCCAGCGTCAGGTGTGACCGTATATAAGCCTGTCAGCTGGCAGATGATTCCAAGGATCCAGGTTGCGAAAATACCGATCAGGATAGCGCCTTTTACCTTTTTTACATGGAGGATTACAATGATAAAGATGCCGATGATCGCCAAAAGTGCGCTGATGCCTGCCGTGTGGAAATCATTCCTGAAATTGATGACGGTGACCAAGGTGGAGTCTGAATTGACCACGATACCTGCGTTCTGGAAGCCAATAAAGGCGATAAATAAACCGATGCCTACGGATACGCCTCTCTTTAGCTGTATAGGAATGGCGTTAAAAATTGCCTCACGCACATTGGTCACGGAAAGAACGATAAAAATCAGACCTTCAATAAATACTGCCAAAAGCGCAATCTGCCAGGAATACTCCATAGAACCGCATACTGTGTAGGCAAAGTAGGCGTTAAGTCCAAGCCCGGGGGCTAACGCGAAGGGATAATTTGCCAAAAGCGCCATGGCAAGCGTACCGATAAATGCCGCAAGGGCGGTTGCCATCAGGACCGCATTGACATCCATACCGGATTCGGACAGAATGGACGGATTGACTGCCAGGATGTATGCCATTGTCATAAATGTCGTAACACCGGCAACCACTTCCGTCTTGATGTTTGTGTTGTTTTCTTTGAGTTTAAACCATTTTTCTAACATCACTTTCTCCTTTTCTCATAAGTGGTACAATAAGTACCTTTATTTGCCTTCATAGATAATGACGCTGTCCACGTCGTAGCTTTTTAAGCGTTCTCTTCCCTTAAGACCGGATAGTTCCATCAGGAAGACCACCTTCACTACTTCGCCGCCCAGCTCTTCAATTATCTGAATGCTTGCTTCTATCGTGCCGCCTGTTGCAATCAGGTCATCCACGATCACTACTTTTTGTCCGGGTTTAATGGAATCTTTATGCATTTCCACTACCGAACTGCCATATTCCAGGTCATATTCCCTTGAGACTACTTCTAATGGAAGTTTGCCCTTCTTGCGGACCGGAACAAATCCTTTATGCAGGGAATAAGCAATTGGAACGCCAAAGATAAACCCTCTGGATTCAGTTCCCACAATCACGTCGAAATCAATTCCCTCAAGCTTTTTCTTCATGGAATCAATAGCCAGCGCCAAACCATCAGGATCTTGCAATATGCTGGTCACATCCCGGAAGATAATTCCTTTTTCCGGGAAATCCGGAATGCTCCGTATATAGTCTTCAACATTCTTCATAAAATGCCCCCTTTTTATAGAATACAAAATCATTCTAGCAAAAAATGACAGATAGCACAATGAATTTTTTTGTGAAAATACTTGACATTATACTTACTATAACCTGTATAGTGGGGTTATCAAAGAAAGGAGGTGGGCTGCAGTGAACATCAATGAGCTGGAAAACCTGACTGGAGTTACTAAACAGAATATCCGTTTTTATGAAAAAAAGGGGCTGCTTCATCCTAAGAGAAATTCATTAAATAACTATAGAGAGTATACCGGGGAAGACTTGAGGATTCTGCAGGTAATCAAGATGCTGCGAAAGCTTGACATGCCGTTAGAGGAGATCCATCAGATTCTGGAAGAGGAAATTCCGATCGGAACAGCGATCCAAAAGCATTTGGAAGACCTGGTCAGGAAAAAAAGCGAGCTGGAATCCTGTATCAATATTTGTAAGGGGTTATGTGATGCCAGATTGGAGACCCTGGATGTGGACAGGGTGCTTTTAGAAATGGATGAGATAGAAAAGAAAGGGGGATTTTTCATGTCGATCGTCAATGATTATAAGCAGATCATGAAGGAGGAGAAGGTAAGGTCATTCACCTTCCGGCCGGACACCATGGTAATGAATTCTAAGGAATTTACGGAGGCGCTGCTTGCCTATGCGGATGAAAATAATCTGCATATTTATATTACGAAGGAAGGGATGTACCCTGTTTTTACCATTGACAACGTGGAATATACGGCGGAGCGCGTGATCGGGCGGTTTGGAGCGGTGGTGTACTGCACAATGACCCATCCGGAGGAAATAACGGACACCAATATTTCCAATTGGAAAAGAAGGCTGTTCCGGCTGGTAAACGTAAATGCGCTGGCGGCCGCCCTGTTTTTGTTTATTCTTTTAAGCGGCTTTGCCACAGGGCGGGATATCTGGCTTAGCGTTTGGATGTCGGTATGCCTGATACCGATATTGGTATGGATTTTTAAGGCGAAATGAAGGATGGAATGTGGCAATTACAGCACGACTCGATCCAACCGTTCTCCCAGACAGCTTAAAATTTCGTTGCTGATGGTCTGGCCCTGTAATGCCAGCTCTTCCGCTTTGATTTCATCAGAGAAGGTCTGGTCATCCTGCGTAAACGAAGATCTGCCAATAAAGACTACCTCGTCCATGGGGGCAGCGTCTGAGATTTCCGTTACGTCAAGGAGAAGCTGGTCCATGCAGATCCGCCCGATGATGGGAACGCGCCTGCCCCTTAAAAGGGCATATCCGTTGCTGGAAAGGGAGCGGGGGATACCGTCCGCGTAACCGATGGATGCGGTTCCTATGACCATGGGTCTTAATGCGGTATAGGTAAGCCCGTATCCTGCGCTTTCTCCGGGCAGCAGCGGCCTTACGCTTCCAAGCCGTGCCTTTAAGGAAAGGACGGGCCGCAGGGAAAGGGTAAGCCGCGGCTGGTCGGATAAAAGGCTGTTACAGCCGTAAAGGGCAATGCCGGGGCGGATGTAATCGTAGTGAAATTCCGGGTAATTTAAAAACCCGTAGCTGCTTTGGATATGTGTGGCAAACCCGTTGATCCCTTTTTGGCGCAGGGCGTCTATGATGGTGTCAAAGCGCTGGAACTGCATCAGGGTAAACTGGATATCCATCGGGGAAAGGCTGTCCGCCACGCATAAGTGGGAATATAAGCCAGTGATGGCAAGGTTTTGGTATTCCCAGAAAGAGAGGATGGATGAGAGGTGCTCGCTCCGCTCGCCAAGCCGCCGCATACCGGTATCCACGCTGATATGTACTTTAAACTTTTTTCCGTAGCCGGCAAGCAGTCTGGCATAGGAGGCATCCACTACCGTCTGCGTCAGGTCATATTTAAGGAGTAGAGGAAAGGCCTCCGGGTGGGTATATCCCAGTACCAGGATTTCTCCTTCGATCCCGGCTTTCCGCAGCTCGGCGCCTTCTTTGGCAGCGGCAACACAAAAGTCACGGATTCCCAGCTTGTTCAAAGCTTTTGCGACAGGAATCATGCCATGGCCGTAAGCATTTGCTTTTACTGCGGGCATCAGGCGGCAGTTACCGGGAAGACGGGATTTCATCTGTTCCACATTGTATGCCAGATTTTCCATATTCAGTTCGATCCACGCACGTGTCTTTTGATACATAGGTTTCCTTTCTAACGCCGTTTTCGGGGGAGTTTCTGTTTCCATATTGTTGTGGCAAGGGCTGCAAGCACAGGGCTAAACGCTGTGACGGCCAGTGCAAGGATAAAGCTTGCGGCGCAGACTGCCAGGTAATGGATCAGGCTGTTTTCCACAAGGTAAGGGGTAAGGCGGGTGAGTTTTGCAAAACCGCGGATGAGTATGATCACAAGGGGATGCAGTATATAAATCCATAAGGTAGCCTGCCGGAGCATAGGTTTTCCTTTTCCCGGAAGGCAGAGCAGAAGCCGGAAGAGGAAATACATGCAGGGGATCAGGAACAGGTACATACTGTTATGCCGCTGCCATTCTAAATGAAAAGATAAAAAGCCTTCGCCCAGCATCAAAAGCAGGAAAAACAATGTTCCCGTAAGGTTGATCATGACGGTGTCAAAACGCCTGCGGATGCGCCTGTGGGAAACCACCGCACCCATTAAGAGAAAGACTGGGGCATAGAAGAAGCCGTTCCGTGTATAGGAGCTGATGGAAAACAGCACATCATAAAAGGATTTGACAGGCGGAAGCTTTGAGACAAGGCCGTACCAGCTATCCCCCAACAGGCCGATCAGGTAAAGGGTTACGCAGACTGGCATAAGGATTCGGGAACTGCATTTTTTGAAGAGAAGGAAAAGGAGCAGCATGCCGAGTAATGTGGCGGGAAGATACCATAAATGATAAAAGGTTCCGTCGAAAACAAGTACCTTAAAAATATCGTTAAGCCCAGGGAGCTTTCCTGAGTAGATATTGACCGGAAGGTAGAGTGCTGTGGCTCCAAGATAAAGCAATGCTGTTTTTTTCATGCTTTTCCAAAAACGCTTGTAGGGAGAAACAAGAGGACGGGGGTTCATGGAGCCGGATTTTTTTGAAATAAGGGGTGACAGCACAAAATATCCGGTGGTCATCAGGAAAAATGGCACGGCAATCCGGGCGAAACAGTAAGAAAAAAGAAAGTCTGCCGTTTCGCTGAAAGTGGATAGCGGCGCCGTGTGTATAGCCACGATCAAAAAAGCTGCCACCAAGCGGAATGGATCAATGGCGGTCTGAGTTTGCTGCCGGGTAGTGGATTTGTTGTTGTTCATCGGTGCTCCTTTGGCTTTAGATTAATGTCTGCGGAATCTTGTAAGGACAATGCCTGACTTATTTGTTCCGGAGATGGTATGGGGAAGCACATCCGAAAATTCGGCTTCCACCTTTTGTCTGTTTTTCATGGACAGATATATAATATCTATGCGCGCACCGTCCTGGGTATAAGTAAAAGGTTTTAAAGGAGAGGTGCCGTTTTCCAGCATTTCCAGGTATTCCTCTAAAGTCATCTGAGAGTCTGTCATGATGACGGAATGAGGAAAGCCCACATAGCGGAAGTGCCATGGTTCATAACCAATCCGGGTGATCTCTTCCTTGCCTTCCGGATACCTGAGGATAAAACCAAATTGGGGTGCAAGGCGCATGAATGCAGCAATCGCACCTTCCCGTGGGAGATGAGGTCGTATATAATCAATGGAAGGAGCGGATTTTGCAAGGTCGATGGCAAGTCCGCTCTGGTGCTCGCTGCAGCCGGGCCGGGCTACATATTTTTCAGTGAAAGCAAGCCCTTTTCCGGAAACGGTTTCCTCCCAGATGGCAGTCTGTTCCCTTAGAGAACGGCAGCCGCTTACGGCAGTGATTCGTCCGCCGGCGCCGGATTTCTTGATCAGGGAAAACAGCATGGTGGCAGCCTGCTTTTGCAGGTAAATTTCTTCCACGGGATGATCCAGGCAGGAAAGCTGATTTTGAAACTCTCCTTTATGGGGAGATAAAAGGTCAGGCTGCTGGCAGTTTATGTCAATCAGTTCATGGCTGGGTGGATCAGCGCAGATCGGATGTTCCCGGTTGACTAAGACCAGGTTTCCTGTGGTAATATCTTTTTCTGTGAAAGTCAGGTGTTCATAAACTGTGGATGCCGCAAAATAAGGAGATTGTTTCTTGGTAAGGGTTGGCATGTTATACCTCCATTTCAATTAATCGATTGACAAGGTCAGGAAATTCAATCCCCCGGCTTTTCATCATGCCCGGGAAACGGCTGTGGGATGTAAAGCCTGGGATGGTGTTGACTTCATTAAAATAGATTTTTCCTTCCGGCGTTAAGAACAAATCCACGCGGGCAAAGTAATCACAGTCAAGCCCCAGGTAAAGCCGGGCGGCGGTATCTTTGATTTCTTTTGTCTTTTCCGGGGAAATCCTTGCAGGCACATGGATCTTTGAGGTCTTTAAGGTGTATTTTTCCGTATAGTCAAAAAATCCGTCCGTAAGTTCAATCTCGTCCACTTCTCCGATCGTCAGCTCCCCAGCAGGATTAAAGTTTCGTCCCATGACGGCGCAGCCAACTTCAAATCCTTCAATTTTTTCTTCTATAATAATGCGGGTATCATAAAGGAAAGCTTCTTTTACGGCAGCCAGAAGCTGGCTTTTATCCTGGATGCAGGTGATGCCGAAGGAAGAGCCTGCCCTTACCGGCTTGACAAACAGCGGATACCCAAGGGAATCTGCCGCCCGGTAAAGTTCATCTTCTGAGATGCCTTCATATGCGCAAAAGGATGCGGGAACAGAAATGCCAAGAGTGGAAGCAATCTGATGAGCCCTTTCTTTATCCATGCAGAGAGAAGAGCTTAAAATGCCGCAGCCGATCACAGGAATGCCAAGCAGGGCAAAAAGTCCCTGCACGGTTCCGTCTTCCCCGTTTTTGCCATGAAGAACGGGGATTACTGCCTGTACGGATAAGGGAACAAGGCGGGGGCTGGCCGTCTCGTCCGATGAAAGTTCATTGGATGAGAATTCACTGGATGGAATAGAAATCAGGAATCCCTGGGCGGACTGGTCACCGGAGAAGTAAATGGGGAAGCACTTTCCGGATTCCTGCCAGCGGTCGGCGGTGATCGCATCATAATCACCGGCATAGAGAAACCAGCGTCCTTCCTTGGAAATCCCAACAGGGATTGGCATGTACTTTCCGGTGTCGATGGCACGCAGCACGGCGGATCCGGAAGATAGGGAAACCTGGTATTCTGAGGAGTTGCCGCCAAAAAGAACGGCGATCCTTGGTAAATTTGTATTTTGTATATCTGATAGTTTCATATAAAGACCTCCCTGGTAATTTATTGCTGTAAGCGGCAGGATTATTGATATTTGGCCGCTGCTTTTAAATTCTATCCCAGGGAGAGAGGAATGTGCTTAATATGAAATTGAAATAGTCCTAAGATTTGGTTAAGAAAATATAATTTACTTTTATAATGTGCCAACTAACACTTGACACATATGAAGATGTTTCTTGTATTGACATTTCTCAGACCCAGTGCTATACTTTAAATAACCAATTAACTAAATGGTTAAAAGCTAGGAAGGGGGTGCTCTATTTGTTAGAAGTGTCCGGCCTGTCTTTTCATTATCAGCCTCATGTACCTGTGCTGACCGATCTAACTTTTTCCGTATTAGATGGAGAAATCGTTGGCCTGTTAGGGAAAAACGGAGTTGGGAAAACTACAACCTTAAAGTTGATTTTGGGGTTGCTGCCGCTTGAAAAAGGCACTATCTGCCTTGGTAACTATTCGCTGTATCTATATCCCATGCGATACAAGAAACAAATTAACTATGTTTCTGACAGCCACGATATATACAACAATCTTACGGGAAAGGAATACTTGAATTTTATAGCGGATATGTACGAAGTATCTTCTGAAACAAGAGGTAAAATTTATACTCCGTTGATAGAAGCGTTTCAGGTTGAAAGATATCTGAATAGCCCTATTAAAAAATTATCTCATGGAACAAAGCAAAAAATTACTATTATAGCATCCCTGGTTAATGATCCCCTGCTTTGGGTGTTAGATGAGCCAATGACGGGACTGGATGTAGAAGCTGTTCAGGTCTTAAAGGATTTGATCAAATCCAGAGCGGCCTACGGAAAATCTGTTCTATTTTCATCTCATATATTGGAAATTTGTGAGAATTTGTGTGATAAAACTGTCATCATGCAAGCTGGAACGATTAAGAAAACAATCGAGCTTCGAGATAACTCTTCCTATATGTCTTTGGAGGATATTTATTTGGAGGTGGTTAATGATGTACCGATGGATAAAGGTTTTTCAATTAAGTAAAACAATAAGTAAGATTAATTTCAGCTTTTTGAATTTTCGGTATAAGTTAAAAGAACGCCCTGATATCTACTTTATTGTGTTGACTTGCTTTGTTTTAAGTATTATAGGTGTGTTCTATTACTACTGTTTTCAAATGCTTGGGCAGCTTTATGATGGACTTTTCGAGCTGGGGCTGGAAGCTTTGTTTGGTCGGTTTGCGCTGTTTGCAGTGGCGATGATACTATCGATCGTGAGCGCCTTCCTGCTGATAAATATTTTTTGCTTTTCAAAGGATATGGAACACTTGTTGTTATTTCCAATGAGGCCATGCGACATTTTTACAAGTAAGTACATTACAGTAATCTTGTTTTGCTATGGGATTGAAATTTTACTGCTGCTTCCTGTGTGTACAATCCAAACGCAATATATGGGAGACATTTCTGCGATAATTACATATATCTCTGCGGCAGCTATACTTCCTCATATTGTTGTGTTCCCTTTGGCGGTTCTTGTGACAATATGCTTGAAAATTGCCATGCTTCTTAAACGTATGAGGACAATGCTGGCAGTAACAGGAATCATAGTGTATTTTGCAGGCAGCGTGATTGGCGTTCTATTATCAAATGGGCAAATAGGCGCAGAACGAGACTTAATGAACTGGGTTAATGATTATATTGTACCGTTCCCGTTCTATAATACGTATATCCGTTTTCATCCCGGATTAAAGCTATTCTGTATCATACTTGCCGCTGTCTTTTCGGATCAGTGCAGCCGCAGAGAGTACTGAACAAATAAGAGCCTTGGTATCAGACCCGGAATTTTCCTTTTATGCGGTACTGTCTGCGCTTGCGGTAATCGTACTAACATCCGCAATCAATGTAGTGGCTTCAAGCAGTTTTTCCAGAGAGGGAACAAGTTTTTGGATAATGAAGATCATTCCGTATTCATTAAAGCAGCAAGCGTTTGTGAAAGTCCTGTTTTCTACAAGTATCTCGATTATGGGGATTATCATAAATTGCTTAATATTCAAGGTTTACTTTAACTATGGTTATATCCAGATTGGAGTAATTTCTTTCGTTGGCATATTATTTGCAGCGTTATGGAACTTGATCGGAGTATTGATCGACATGAAACGTCCAAAATTGGAATGGACAAATGAAATAGAAGCGATCAAGCAAAATGTTAATGTGTTTTTTTCTATTTTGCTTTGTATCGCAATTTCAATAGGGTATTTCTTTGTGGCATCAAAAATGCTTCAGAACGGATTCGCTGCCGGAGACATTATAACCTTTTTATTGTGCAGTGTATGTATTCTGATTTTACTTGTGTGTAAAGGAATTGTGTCTCATCAAGAGTAATCTTTCAAAATATGTTAATCAAAAGGAGGAAGAAGCTATGAGTAAGAAGAAAATGATCCCTGCGGTGTTATTGATTGGAACCTTTGTCATATTGTTTGTGGCAACATTTTTCCTTCCAGACAAGATACCCTTCCATTTTGATGTGAATGGAGAAGCAGGCTGGTATGCAAGTAAGTATTTTGCCCTGCTGCTTACACCTGTTCCGTATTTGATCTACCATCAATTTACACACAAGAGAAAATGAATACAGTATTATATGGAAAGGAGATTTGTTTAGATGACTCCTGTATTCAAAGCTTTATCAGATGATACAAGACGACAGATCCTAAAGCTGCTTGCAAATGGTGATATGACGGCGAAGGAAATTTCTGAAAACTTTACGATTTCAAAGCCTGCTATATCAAAACACCTTGATATTTTGAAAGAAGCAAGGTTAGTGACAAGCGAACGGACAGGGATGTCCGTTACTTATTCCCTTAATGCTTCTGTATTGCAAACAACTTTAGGCGCATTTTTAGAATTTTTTGATACAAATAAATCGACAGGAAAAGAAGGAAACGAGAATGAAACAATATAGAAGTCTGAATATGATATTCTTGATTATATTCATTATAGGAACAGCCTTATGCTTTAAATACTTTCCCAGCGAAATACCTTTGTTTGTGCAAAGCCCACCCCGTTGGGTTTTTATTGGGGTTTGTTTTGTTATTTTGCTTGCGTTAGCTATTGCGGCCTTTTTTCCTCACAAAATCTCCAAAAACGATAATGAAGTGAGAAATGATATTACGCTAACTGTAATTAATCTTTTTGGACTTGGAATTTTTCTTTTCTATTTTGTCACGGTAGCTAAGTATTGCGGTTTACAAATGAATTACATGAAAGGCATTGTGTTTATCGTGGGGGGCTTAATGGTATTAGTCGGAAATTTTTTACCGCAAATGCCTTATCGCAGCCGGATTGGGTTTAAATTGCCTTGGATTCTAAAAGATAAACTATGTTGGCAAAAAACGCATAGATTTGCTGGGTACACGGCAATTCCTTTTGGGCTTATTCAGTGTTTGCTTGCTTTGTTTGTGCCAAACAAAAATCTTGTATTTTTGCTGGGAATTGGTATTTGGATTATAATTGTGTGTATTTATTCGTTGATTACTTTTTATCAGAACAAGGGGAATTTTGGTAAATAAATACAAATCACCTTCCCGAATCTCCGTCAA
The DNA here is from genome assembly GCA_910587295.1 of uncultured Lachnospiraceae bacterium. Taxonomy (GTDB): domain Bacteria; phylum Bacillota; class Clostridia; order Lachnospirales; family Lachnospiraceae; genus Suilimivivens. Next base: position 31,872 of record CAJULP010000045.1, read on the forward strand.
CGGCAGATCTGGCTTTGTGCTGGTATTCCTAAGAGTACAGAGAGAAATTTATTTTACTGACTTGACATTTACAAGGACATTTATTATACTTAGGTTACTAAGTAATGGAGGCGGAATATGGAACACGATAAACACGCAGCACGTTATGTCAGCAAGTTGTCAAATAAATTACGCAGAAAAATTGATGCTTTTTCAAGTAAGGATTCTTTCAGCGGTTCTCAAGAACGAGTGCTGCATTTTATTTTAGCTCAAAGCAACGATGTTTTTCAAAAAGACATAGAAGAAGAATATAGTCTGCGCCCGCCAACAGCAACCGAACTGTTGAAAAAAATGGAGAAAAACGGTTTGATATATCGGGAAGCTATGGCAAGTGACGCAAGAATGAAACGAATCGTTGTCAGTGAAAAAGCATTGCAGTATAAGGATATGGTGATAGCGGATATTACCGCACTGGAAGATGAGCTAACGAAAGATATTTCGCAAAATGAGCTGGATATTTTTTTCAATGTGATTGAAAAAATGCTTGATAATATTTCATGAAAATGTTAAGGCTGTCGAGAAATCGGCAGCTATCTCACTATTGATAACAGCTATTTATAATATTGTGGATAGAATGTTTGTCGGCAACTTTAACGGAACTTCCGCGTTAGCGGGCTTATCAGTCTTTTGGAAATGCTTTGGTGCTTGCTTGTGTGTTTGAAATCATACTAAGTGCTTTGCTGCTGATATTTCCCGATCCGATTTTAAAAGTTTTTGGGGTTACGGAAACCGCATACCCATATGCGGTTTTATATTATCGGATTGTGGCTTTAGGATGTGTTTTTCAAGGACTATCGCAGTTATTTTGCGATTTTGTCCGTGTGTCGGGAAAACCGGTTTTGGGAATGTGCGTAACGGGGATAGGGGCAGTCATAAATGTTATTTTGGACGCTGTTTTCATTATTATTTTTGATTGGGGTGTGACAGGAGCTGCAAGCACTACTGTAATAGGACAGATTATTTCCTGCGGTTTTGTTTTCTGGGCAGCGCAGATGGCTATGGGATTTATCAGCCTTGTTTATAACAGCCAATTGGGAAAATATGGCGGTGATATTGCAATCAGTGATCTGCTTGCAACGGCTCTTTCTATATTGCTTGTTTTGAAAGAAAAAAAAGAATGATGTTTCATTCTGCGCTGCAGATATAGAGCACATTAATAAATAGGAAGTGTCACGGTGAAGGTGGTCAGCTCATTTTCACTGGAAGCATTGATGGTGCCGCCGTGGAGCGTGACGATCTCTTTTGCAATGGCAAGTCCTAAGCCGGCGCCGCCGGTGTTAGTGCTGCGGGCTTCATCCATACGGAAAAACTTTTCAAAAATAGCGTTCAGCTTTTCGGTGGGGATGGTCTTTCCCTGGTTCATAAAGCAGATGATAATATCCTTTTCACGCTTGCCGGCACAGACCTTGATGGGGGAGTTGGGATAGCTGTAGGATATGGCATTTTTTAAAATATTATTAAAAACCCGGGCAAGCTTTACGGAATCCCCAAACACGGAAAGGTCTTCCTCCGCCTGCAGCTCAATAGTGTTGCCGTGGCTGGTGAGGAGAGGGTAAAATTCATCTGTCAGCTGCATCAGCATAAAGGAAAGATCCAGCGGTTCTTTGTCCAATACGATCTGCTGCAGGTTATAGCGTGTGATCTCAAAAAATTCATTGATCAGCTTTTCCAGCCGCAGCGCTTTTTCCAGGGTGATATGGATGTACTTTTCCTGCTGTTCTTTGGGCATGTCGGAAGCTTCTTCCAATAGATCCAGGTAGCCGATCACGGAGGTCAAGGGTGTTTTCAGGTCGTGGGCCAGGTAGGTGATCAGGTCGTTTTTACGGTCAGTTTCGTATTTGATGGCCTGCTCATGCCGCTGCATAGTGGACTTGATCTGGACGATCTGAGTGGCTACCTCTGCGTAAGCAGGAGGAAAAACGTCCGCGGAGTCAAGATCGTGGTGCATGTAAGTGTAGAGCATGCTGCTGGTCTTGGAGATAGACTTTTGCGCCATCCTGCGTCCGTGGTAATGAGATACCAGATAGACGGTGAGCACATAAATGATTAGCATGATAAAAAATATAGTCAGCAAGAGCCCTTTTAATTTTGGCCAGTTAGGGCGGTAGAGATAACTAAATTTATTACTTTGGAAATCATACTGTGTTTCCGTGTAGAAGTAGTTTTTTGCAAGCCAATCAAGCACGGAACCGTTAAAGGTCACGTCAAACAGGTAAAAGATCCCGTATCCGATGCCAACTGCAAGCAAAAGGAAGATCACCAGATAAATGATAAACTTTGTTTTGTCTTTAGCCTTCAATTTTGTAACCGCACCCCCAGACTGTCTTGATATATTTGGGATCTTCAAAAGAATCGTTCATTTTTTCCCGTATATGTCTGATATGTACGGTAATGGTGTTGTTGCTTTTGCTGAAGTATTCTTCCCCCCAGACCGCATGGAACAATTCCTCGGCACTGATGACCTGTCCTTTTTTTTGGCAGAGCACATAGAGAATGGTAAATTCCGTGGGAGTCAGAGAAAGCGGTTCGTCATCCAGGGTACATTCGTGGGTCAGGCTGTTAAGCATAAGGCCCCCTTGTGTGATGATATGGGAATCCTCCTGGGAAGCAGGGGCATTGTATTTTTTGTATCTGCGAAGCTGAGCCTTTACCCGGGCAAGGAGCTCTAAGGGGCGGAATGGCTTGGTCATATAATCATCCGCACCCAGGGTCAGGCCGGTGATCTTATCGATTTCCTCTTCTTTTGCCGTCAGCATAATGATCGGGTAATTGTGCTGTTCCCGGATCTTTTGACAAAGCATAAAACCGTCCATTTTAGGCATCATCACGTCTAAGATGGCAAGGTCAAAGTCCTCCTCCTGGGTGGCTTCGTAGGCCCTTAGGGAGTCATAAAAGGAATGGACGGTATAATTTTCATTTCTAAGATAGAGAGATATCAGGTCTGTGATCTCTTTTTCGTCATCAACTACAAGTATTTTTTCGCTCATGGTAAGTTAATCTCCTTATCTGATTTCAATGCAATACTATTATACCAGATATAACGAGAGAAACTGTAGTAATGTTTACAAAAAAAGTAAATTTTTTCTTAAGGTAAATTCCCGTTTAGTTGGGTTAAAAGGGTTGTCTAAATATCCGAAGGGAAGGAAATAAAAATCTACGTCACCACGCTAGAATAAAGCGTTCGCGAAATGGCTCCTTAAGATTTTTATTGCTTTCTTTTCTGGCTTTTGGCTAACATAAATCCAACGAAACATTCCACTAAGTTCGAATCCACTACTTGGCTGGCTGCCGCTAATAGCATTATCTATGCCACATTGCGTCAAATAGCCAGCTACGTAGTGGTCAGAAATGTAGTCGAAGAGCCAGTTGGACTTACATGAGCCAATAAACCAGCCCTAATATGATGAAAAATCTTAAGGAACCATTTCGCGAATGCTTTATCCGAGCGTGGTGACGTAGATTTTTCATCTTATTAGGGCGGTATTGTTAACCATGTAACCCAACTAAACGGGAATTTAGTGTTGAAGCCTTATTTACCTTGTGCTATAATTAAACGATTTGAGTGAAAAAGAACAGGAAAGGGAGGAACAGGGCAGATGAAGGCTTTTTTGATTTTGGAAGACGGCACTGTTTTCGAGGGGATTCATATCGGCGCCGATAGGGAAATGATCAGTGAGATCGTTTTTAATACTTCCATGGCAGGATACCTGGAAGTGCTGACGGATCCGTCTTACGCCGGACAGGCGGTTTGTATGACATATCCCCTGATTGGCAATTATGGTATCTGCAGGGAAGATATGGAGTCGAAACAGGCGTGGCCGGCAGGGCTTATCGTCAGGGAGCTATCCCGTTTGGCCAGTAATTTCCGGTCAGATATGACCATTCAGGACTTTTTGATGGAGCAGGGGATTCCCGGTATTGCCGGTATTGATACCAGGGCGCTTACCAAACTCCTTCGCAAGAAGGGAACGATGAATGGCATGATCACATCTGACGAATCTTATCATCTGGACGAAATTCTTCCAAAGCTTAGAGCATATACCACCGGAAATGTGGTAGAAAAAGTAACCTGTTCCCATAAATACGAGATAACATGTGCGGCGGACGCAATAGGAAAGCGGGTAGCGCTTTTGGATTTCGGGTCCAAAGAAAATATAACAAGATCCCTTGTAAAGCGTGGATGTGATGTGACGGTATATCCGGCGTTTACGAAGGCGGAAGAGATTTTGGCGGATAACCCGGACGGGATCATGTTAAGTAACGGCCCTGGCGACCCCAAGGAATGTGAGGGGATCATTCAGGAAATCCGGAAACTTTATGAAACCGAGATCCCGATTTTCGCAATCTGTTTGGGACACCAGCTTATGGCCCTGGCAACCGGGGCGGATACCTTTAAGATGAAGTACGGGCACCGGGGCGGCAACCACCCGGTGAAAGATTTAAAGACCGGAAAGGTATATATTTCCTCCCAGAACCACGGCTATGTGGTAGATATGGAAAAGCTGGATCCTGATGTGGCAGTTCCGGCATTTGTGAATGTCAATGACGGAACCAATGAAGGGCTTTCCTATGTGGGGAAGAATATCTTTACGGTGCAGTACCATCCGGAAGCATGTCCCGGGCCTCAGGATTCGGGCTATCTGTTTGACCGGTTTATCAAGATGATGGAGGTGGGAGAAGATGCCTAAAAATCCAAACGTAAAACGAGTCCTGGTGATTGGTTCCGGTCCTATCGTGATCGGCCAGGCGGCGGAGTTTGATTATGCCGGAACCCAGGCCTGCCGTTCCTTAAAAGAGGAAGGGATGGAGGTTATCTTAGTGAACTCCAATCCGGCAACCATTATGACGGACAGAAACATTGCGGACAAGGTTTACATCGAGCCCCTTACTGCCAGGGTATTAGAGCAGATCATTGAAAAGGAAAAGCCGGACAGTATCCTGCCAACGTTAGGCGGGCAGGCCGGGTTAAACCTTGGCATGGAACTGGAAGAGTCAGGGTTTTTGCACTCCCATAACGTCAGGCTTTTAGGCACTACGGCTGCCACCATCAAGAAGGCGGAAGACAGGCAGGAATTTAAGGACACCATGGAAAAGATCGGGGAGCCTTGTGCAGCGTCAAAGGTGGTAGAGAGCGTGAAGGACGGGGTCGCGTTTACCAATACCATCGGTTATCCGGTGGTGCTGCGCCCGGCATACACCCTTGGGGGAAGCGGCGGGGGGATCGCCCACAACCAAACGGAATTGGAAAGTATCCTTGAAAACGGCCTGCGTTTATCCCGGGTGGGACAGGTTTTGGTGGAACGCTGCATTGCCGGGTGGAAGGAGATCGAATATGAAGTGATGCGGGATGGTGCAGGCAACTGCATTACCGTGTGTAATATGGAAAACATTGACCCGGTAGGCGTCCATACCGGGGACAGTATGGTGGTGGCTCCTTCCCAGACATTGGGAGATAAGGAGTATCAGATGCTCCGTTCCTCCGCCCTTAACATTATCAATGAGCTTGAGATTACAGGGGGGTGCAACGTGCAGTTTGCCCTTCATCCGACCAGCTTTGAGTATTGCGTGATTGAAGTAAATCCCCGTGTCAGCCGTTCCTCCGCGCTGGCAAGTAAGGCTACCGGCTATCCCATTGCCAAGGTTGCGGCGAAGATTGCGCTGGGATACACGTTAGATGAGATCAAAAACGCCATTACGGGAAAGACTTATGCAAGCTTTGAGCCTACGCTGGATTACTGTGTGGTAAAGCTGCCCCGGCTTCCTTTTGATAAATTTATCACGGCAAAGAGAACTCTTACCACGCAGATGAAGGCCACCGGCGAGGTGATGAGCATCTGTGATAATTTTGAAGGCGCGTTGATGAAAGCCATCCGTTCTTTGGAACAGCATGTGGATTGTCTGTTCAGTTATGATTTTAGCGGCCTTTCCGGGGAGGATTTAAAAGAACGGCTGCGAATCGTGGACGACCAGAGGATTTATGTGATTGCGCAGGCACTCCGAAAGGGGATCGATTATGATACGATCCATGAGATCACCATGATCGACCATTGGTTCATAGATAAGATTGCAATTCTGGTGGAAATGGAACAGGCACTGAAAACGGGGCCGTTGACGCTTCCTTTATTAAAGGAAGCGAAACGGATGGAATTTCCGGATTGTGTGATCAGCCGGCTTACAGGCATAGGGGAAGAAGAAATTAAAAAGATGCGTTATGATAACGGGATCGTGGCGGCATATAAGATGGTAGATACCTGTGCGGCGGAATTTGAGGCCAGCACCCCCTATTATTATTCCGTTTACGGCAGTGAAAATGAAGCGGTCAAGACCGATCCGCCAAAGAAGGTTCTGGTGTTAGGTTCCGGGCCGATCAGGATTGGGCAGGGGATTGAGTTTGATTATTGTTCCGTTCATGCAACATGGGCCTTTTCCAAGGCGGGATATGAGACGATCATCATCAATAATAACCCGGAAACCGTAAGCACCGACTTTGACATTGCGGATAAGCTGTATTTTGAACCCCTCACCCCGGAGGATGTGGAGAGCATTGTAAGGATAGAAAAGCCTCACGGGGCGGTGGTACAGTTTGGCGGTCAGACGGCCATTAAGCTGACGGAAAGCCTGATGAAAATGGGTGTGCCCATTTGGGGAACGAAGGCGGAAGATGTGGATGCGGCGGAAGACCGGGAGCTGTTTGATAAGATCTTAGAGCAGACCGGGATCCCAAGAGCGGCAGGGGGCACGGTCTATACCGCCGAGGAGGCGAAGCAAGTGGCAAACAGGCTGGGATATCCGGTGTTGGTGCGCCCTTCTTATGTACTTGGCGGACAGGGAATGCAGATTGCCATTTCCGACGAAGAGATAGAAGAGTTTATGGAGATCATCAACCGGATCGCACAGGATCACCCGATTTTGGTGGATAAATACCTGCAGGGGAAGGAGATCGAGGTGGATGCGGTGTGCGACGGCACGGATATTCTGATTCCCGGCATTATGGAGCATATTGAGCGCACCGGGGTTCATTCCGGGGATAGTATTTCCGTTTATCCGGCGCACACGATTACCGACAGGGTGAAGGAAAAGATTGGGGAGTATACCAGAAGGCTGGCAAAAGCGCTGCATGTAAAAGGATTGATTAACATTCAGTTTATTGCCATCGGGGAAGAGGTTTATGTGATTGAGGTGAACCCCCGTTCCTCCCGTACGGTTCCTTATATCAGTAAAGTGACAGGGATCCCGATCGTGGATCTGGCCACGGAAGTGATCATCGGGAAGACCATCAGGGAACTGGGCTATGAGCCGGGCTTGCAGCCGGAAGCAGATTATTTTGCGGTGAAGATGCCGGTGTTTTCCTTTGAAAAGATCCGGGGGGCCGAAATCAGCTTAGGGCCGGAGATGAAATCCACCGGGGAATGCCTTGGCATTGCAAAGACATTTAACGAAGCTTTGTATAAAGCGTTTTTGGGAGCGGGGGTGGATCTTCCCAGGCATAAGCAGATGATCATTACCGTCAAAGACGCGGATAAAGGGGAAGCAGTGGAGATTGGCAGGCGGTTTGAAAAGCTGGGGTACAAGATCTATGCCACCAGAAGCACTGCGGCGGCTTTAAACGAAGCGGGGGTCAAGGCCAGGAAGGTGAACAAGATTTCCCAGGAATCACCTACCGTTATGGATCTGATCCTGGGCCATCGGATTGACCTTGTAATCGATACCCCCACCCAGGGAAGGGATAAATCAAGAGATGGGTTTTTGATCCGGCGGACAGCCATTGAGACCGGGGTCAACTGTATCACGGCCATGGATACGGCAAGGGCGCTGGTAACCAGTATGGAAAATGCCAACGGCCGTTTTACGCTGATCGATGTTGCTTCTATATAAAAGGATACGTGAAAACAAGGGGTGAGGAACTTTCGATGGAATTGTTGGCGAAAATGAACCTGAAAAACGCAGTGGAGAGAGTTTTGCATGTGCCGGGCAACTATACCGGAGGCGTACTGGAAATGACGCTGGTGGTTGACTGCGGCCTGCCGGATCAGTATGTGCGGGATTTTGCCGGGGAGATTGCAGGCATTCTTCGAATGCACAGTGAAGTATTCCGGAATGTGCGGATGAACCTGCTTTTATGGAAAAGTGACAGGGAAATGGAAAATAAGGTGATCCCTCTTTCCTTTCTTCAGACATCGGGTTGTTTTGAAGATTACAGACAAAGGAAGGAAAACAAGAAACTGGAACAGCTTGCGGCACATCTTAAATTATTTCATGCAAGGTCAAAGCTGATCTTAGCGTTGACCGGTGAGGAGGTTTTTATTGAGGATGAGCAGGCGCTGATCCAAAATATGAGACCTTTTTTGGGAAAGAAAAGCCTGTTTCTCCTTAAGGATGATCCGGAAGGGAAGTGGAGAAGGGGAATGGAATTTCCTTTACAGAGAGAGCTTCCGGGATAAAGGCGGCTGACCGGGAAAGGAGGATATGGTGGCGGAAAATCTGGAATATTATAAGGTGTTTTACCATGTGGCCAAATGTGAAAACCTGACGGCAGCAGCGGCGGAGCTTTCTGTTTCACAGCCTGCGGTGAGCCAGGTCTTAAAACAGTTGGAGCGGTCTCTTGACACGAAGCTTTTCCTGCGGGCGTCTAAGGGAATCCGCCTTACGGAGCAAGGGCAGATTCTTTATGAGTATGTAAGGGAAGGGTATGAGAAAATCCTTTTGGGGGAAAAGATGGTTTCTTCCATGCTTCGCTTAGATTGTGGGGAATTGAAGATCGGGGCCAGCGATATGACGCTGAAATATTATCTGCTGCCTTTCCTTGAAAAGTTTCACGAGCAGTACCCGGGGATCAAAGTGACGGTAAATAACGCCCCTACCCCAAGGACGCTGCATCTTCTTCATCAGGGGAAAATTGATTTCGGGGTGGTCAGCGCCCCCTTTGAGAAGCGGCAGAACCTTTCCGTGAAAGAGGTGCGGGAGTTAGAGGATGTGTTTGTGGCCGGGCGGAAGTTTATCCAGTACAAAAACCGTATGCTGGATTTGCAGGAGTTGGAAGAACTTCCCATTATCTTTTTGGAAGGGGTCACCAGTACCGGAACTTACATGGGGGATTTCCTGCGCCATAACGGTGTGAGGATCTCTCCGGAATTTGAACTTGCCACCAGCGATATGATCGTACAGTTTGCCCTTAGAAGTTTAGGGGTTGGCTGTGTGGTGCGGGATTTTGCACAGGAATATTTAGAGAACGGAAGGCTGTTTGAACTGCGCTTTAACAAGATCATCCCAAAACGCCAGATCTGTGTCGTGACGGAGGAAAAGGCTTGCCAATCCAGGGCAGCCAAGGAATTTTTAGCAATGATCATTTAATAAATGGTGTTAGTCAGAAAATGGGGTGATGGATTTTTAAAGTCCAGATTATAGGACATCAAATTTGTTATCATAGAGTTATCAAACAGAAAAGGATGACTACTATGAGTAACAATAACCGCATTAAACTGACCAATATTATTGCA
>CAJULP010000046.1 GCA_910587295.1 uncultured Lachnospiraceae bacterium
AACAGTATTACAAAACATATCCCCTATCGACAATAATCAAATATACATCTTAAAATTTCAGCCACAGCCTTATTACCCTATCAGCTTATCACCCATAATCATTCCGTCCAGAATTTAAAGATAGACCATTGATTATAGAGCAAGAATACAGTATTTAAATAGAGCAATCCACTAAATAAATAGGGGGGGGCGGGGGTATGTTTAAATCCTACAGAAATTTACCACCCTATATCACCATATACCCTTATATAGAGCACCTATTTTTACCGAACATTTCACCGCATACCAATAACTGTAAGAAAACATACACATTTTGGGATAGATAATATCCTAATATATATAAGAAATCATACAGTAAATGGGATTATATTACTACATGAATTCTTCTACTATAGATATTCTTTCCCGTATTATCTTTCTATTCTTTACTCCCACAATATTCATCATAATTTACTATTTCTTTCGTTTTATTAATAAATATTTTTACATCATGTAAATTAAGTTTCTTTTCAAAATGCGGTACTTGATAGTCATCCATTAATGCCCCATTCAAATATACTTCTTCTATATATGCTCCGGTTAAATCAATTCCTCTCAAATCTGCTTTTTTCAAATCTGCCCCTACTAGCTTTGCTGCATCTAACTTTGCACCATACAAATTTGCTCTTGTTAAATCTGCTCCTCGTAAATCAGCTTCCATTAATGCCGCATCTTCTAAATTGGCTCCCCTTAAATCCGCATATGCCAAATCTGCTTTTAGCAAAGCTAATTTAGACAAATCGGCATTAACTAAATCTGTTCTTTCCAAATTTACTTGATTCAAGCATATTCCTTTTAATTGTATCCCCTTCAAATTCACTTTCTGTAAAAACATTTTGCTCAAATCCATTATTTTATCATTACTGAACCTTTTATATTCTATACAACAACACTTTATATACTTTTCGACTAATTCACCTTTAGCATTTTCCATGATATATGTTCGATTATCAATACACATTAATAACCTTAATATTTCTAATAGATTTAAAAAACATCGACATTCTGCAGCAATTATATTTTTAAAGAATGAAACACCCTTTTCTGTATAATAAAACATTCCATTTTCCATCATTAAATATACTGCGTTTTCCCACCACTGATAAAATCTCTTTTGTTTTTCTTCGTTTAATTTAGAATATAATTTTAAAATCTTATATTGTAAATACTCTGCAATAAAATAATTCACGCAACCTTGTTTTAAGTATATTGCAATATTCCTTGCTAATTCTTCTTGACTCGCAATAGACAATTCTATCATAGCATTCTCTATTGAACGATAAATGGTTTCTGCTACAAAATATTCATAAATTGTTCGATGTACAAAATACAACTTTTCTGTTTCTATACCTTCACAATGTTTCACTAGCTTAAAGAAATTACCAATTAAAAAGTCTTGCTCTATTTCTTTACTTTTATTCGTATCTTGTATAATATTTCTACATATTTTTTGATAATCTTCCTGCGGAATACTCGCTTTATTTGCCTCATTCTCAAACATCCAGATTGCAATTTCTCTTGAAATTTGATGTATTTGATTTTTAATTACACCAATTCTATGCTTATCTGCAAACATTTTGTTATCTATACATCTATCATATATACCGCCATCTAATGAAAAAATTTTATCATATATATCTACAATAGAACCTTCTTTTTCTATAGAAATATTTAATGCTAAGACCATATATAGAATAAGCGGAAGACCAAATATTTCCTTTTTTTCATACAACTTTTCTATCGTGTTTTCAGATACTCTGTTCTTTGTTTTCGCTCCATAGATATCGCAAAAGCTCTTTATTTGCATCTCATCCCATGTCTGTAATGTAATATATTTACATTTTAGTATAGCAAATTTTTGAACATAATTTTCTCGACACGTAATTATTAATGAAAAGTTTTTTATATTTCCATTATATATCCAATCACCATATAAACTATCTAATATATTTCTCCTTTTATTTGATTCAATACTCACCTCATCAAACCCATCAAGTATCAATGTTTTTCCATTTAAATCACTATGCGTTAAATTCAATTCTTCCAATATCTTATCGGATATTTTTTCACCTTTCCAATCTACATTTCCAAGATCAGAAGCAAATTTATATACTAAAATATCATTAATCCTGTCAATAAAATTAACAGTTATCCATGTAATGAGTGTACTTTTCCCAATTCCAGGCTGCCCAAAAATCAAAAGCATTTTACTGTCTCTTTTTTCATTTATATAATCTGATAATAATTCTTTTAAGTCACTTGATGGATTATTTTCAGTATTTTTATACCATATATAGTGAGGCAAATGTTTCTCCAAATATACCCTACCCAACTTGATATTTACACCAGCATTTTCATCTCTCTTATCAAAATTATTGAGAAACATATTTTCATTCCACTTATCAGCATATTCCTGTGTTCTGCTTTTTACCAGCTTCTTATTTTGACCATTATCCACCTCTCTATTACTTTCCTTAAAAACACTCAATACCTGATTAGTTTCATCAACACTTTGTTGTACCATATCAATCTTTTGCTCTATTCTTGATGTCCTACCACTTTCTTCGTCCTGTTGAAATAATCTTATCTGACGATATAATTCTTTATAATCATCTTTACTAAGTTCTTGGTATAATAGCGTTTTGAATTCCATATATTTATCGCTATTAACATTTTCACCAATAATCTGTAATCCCACCCTCACAACTTCTATACTGTCACATCTACTATCTTTATAACTAATTAACAGCTTTTCAGCGGCTTGATATATCTTGTCCTGATCGTTCTCAAATTTATTATAGGTTATTTGATTAAGTACATTCACAACCACATTATATATTTGTGATTCCATATTCTGATGTTTATTTTTTCTGTTCTTTACCGCTTCCTTTATTTTTGTCCATGAAAAATCTACACATCTACTGATAGCTTCGCCGATAAACCCACTAATAATTTCATCACCAATTATAACCATAATTGTTTATCCCCCTTGTATCAAGATACTACAATTATAATCTTTAAGATATGATATAGCAATAATTCCGCAAAAAAATAAAGCATACCAGACTTTTACATCCGATATGCCTTATAATCAACCACCCTACTCTACTTCCCAATCAACTAAAATACGTCTTATTCCGTTCCCTCTTTACCGATTCTATCCCCTTATCAAGCAATCTTCTATTCCGATCCATAAAAGCATCCCATGATTTACTATCTTCTTCTTTTTTCTCCGCATTCCTGATACCTCTGTTTACTGCACTTACCACCTCTTTTGTCCTGTATGCGTCTTCTGACTTTCTTTTCACACTCTCATCATGGATATTCTGTAAAATCTGATTATGCTTCTGGTTCTGCTGTTCTTCTCTTGCCATTGCCTTTTCAATATAAGAATTGAGAAGGTTGCTACTATGCTGCACTCTTTCCCTCTCAGCTTCATCCCTTTTATCCATTTCAAGCCTGTTTGCTCTCAATCTGTCACGTTCCTTACGGTCACGCTCCGCACATACTGATTTAACCATATTTAATGTTGATTGCGTTGTATTTGTTTTGTTCATAGTTAAATGTCCTCCAATCTTAAAATCCTAATAAATTCTTTTCAACTTGCATCTCTGCTTCAAGCTGTACCCGTTTCTCATTGATCCTGCATAATTCCTGATTATCATGGTTGATATGCGCTATAGATGCCTCCGTATCTAATCGGTGAAATTTCTCCGCATATTCATCTTCAATCAGTTTTGTTTTAATCTTCTTTTCAAAATCTGTCATTGTAAAATGTCCTCCTTAAATTTAATCATCAATTTCAATCATCCAGTCCATCATCGCTTCATATACCTTATCCGATATAACATCCCTATACTGTCCCGCTATATCCTTAATAAAATCTTCTTTATATTCCTTATATCTGGCAAAAGCAGATTCAGCAGTGTCAAATGTTCCAAGTTTAATCTGTCTACCCATGAATGACATTTCAGCGCGGTATTTCCCCTTACTCTTATCAAAATGAACACCTAAAGGAAGATCACCCCTGTTTTTCTTACCATTCAGAAATAACGTATTAATCGCATGTGGCACAAAACAACACGTCTCAGGACTATACACTTTATTCCCTTTGAAAAGAATATCCTTATCCAAATCTAATGACATACCAGCTATTCTATTCCGGTCATACCATACCTTGAAATTACTGTAATTCAGCCATTCTTCACACACAGTACATCCTTTATATTGTGGCTGTCTCTCATGAAATTTTGCATTATAGCAGCGATTAATCATGTCATGCCATTTTAAATAAGATTCTGATGTACAGTCTACATTCTCACTCCCACGATAACCAATACCGCACATTACATGCTCCATACATCTTCTGCTCCAATCATCAGGCTTGTATCTTATATCATTCATTACTTTTAAGATAAATTCTTCTGAATCATCGCCGGTTTTATTGAAATGATTTTTTACAACCCTATATTGTTCCTGGTTTAATGGATATAGGTTTCTGTAGTAATGATCCTGCTTATCGAATCCGCTGTGCCATATGTAAACATTATTCGCTTTATCAGGATTCACAATAAATTCTTCTACTACTGCTTTAGCCGCATATAAATGTACGCTTTTATAAATCCACTTTCCATCATAAAATACATTTTTCCTTAACGAATAGAATAAAGCTCCATATTTATCATAGCTTCCTTGTAACAGGTTATATTTACCATCTGAATATCTGATCACCCTTCCATAATTTGATAACCATGTATTCTTATAATCCATTAATTTCACAAATACTTCATCTGTACCTAATGGAATAAACTTAAAATTAGAAATATCAAGTATCCTTTCAGGCTTAATATCTTTATAATGCCTATGGAACAGCATTTCCATATCATCAGGGAATTGAATCCTGTTCTTTTTCTCTAAATATTCACGCTGGTATATATATTCACATTTTTTACACTGACTAAGATAATATGGGTTATAGAATTGTCCTTTCACTATCCTGAATTTATCTACTGGCAAAATCCTACCGCATTTCTTACATATTTTTGTTTCTTCATATTCTGTTACTTTTTTACTGCTCATTTTACTTCTAATACTTCCTTTCAATTTCGATATGATAATAGACAGCATTCGTTTGGATACGAACGCTAAAAAGGAAGCCAGAATCGGCTCCCTGATATAATCTTATATTCAGTTGTAGGTAATTTCAGATGTCAAAAATATTGACACCACAATTTTTAAACATCTCCCCAAAATTGGGGATATCTCAATTCTGCGAAAACGTGGTATAACCACTCGTAATTTCTGTACGATTTGTTTCAGAATTGGGAACATTGGTTTTCCCCAGCTTGTGGGGGGAAATAATAGAGATATTTTCTAAGCCGTTTGTATCGGCTTAGGATTATTCAAATTGGAAATCGCTTGCGAATTTAATTTGCAGTTGTACCACCATGGGGCAACCTTTTACACAATTCTGCGAAAAACTCATCCCTTTATAGGGGTTGGGTTTGTAACCGATGCTATTGGTTTAAGTTTTTCACTTTGAACGGAAATAGGTTTTTCCCATACATAATCAGGTTTTCACCTTTGAAAGTGAAAATTTTCAAAGTAAAAACTTTTTCCTTTGATTTTCTAAGGTAGCGATTTACTACTTTAGGCTCTGCAATTATCAAAAGTTTTGCTTTCTAAAGCTGCATTTAACGACTTTTAGATTTACTTTGCTTTCAAGGATGTAAATACTCTTTACTCCCTTTACTATTTTGTATTCAAGGTAACTAATGTTTACCTTACTCCTTCCAATCGGACTAATCGGCAAATAACCACATATTTCAAAGGATACAATTATAATGAGCTTTTCTACAAATGGAGAAACCCTCTGCCCTGAAACAGGGTAGCCATTATAATAGAATGTCCGCTATGGACACAATACAGATCCTTTTATAGGTATGTCGTGAAATGCGACACACCTAATCAAATAAGTGTAGAATCGCACTTACCTTGAATCTGGGGTGGCGTTTTGACACCCCAGACCGGCTCCGTCAATTCTGTCGAAGCGCATCAATACAGATCATCTATATCAATACAATCCAAATCTTTTCCTGTAACGCAAAATAACTCATGATTGCATTCACCATGAGATTCATCTTTGCATATGTCATCCTGTCCTATGCAATCACTATTTGCCAGGTTCATTTGAACCTACCATTCTATATTAAATCAGGATAGGTTCTGATAGAACCTCACCCTCTGTAGGCATATCCAACATTTCTTCTATACTGAAATCATGTTCCATGGGTACAGGTTCACCCCAGTTGTCATCGACTGCATTTCTTACTTCATCAGGAAATACAGATAAATCCAATAATTCACCCTGTTTATATTCACCATCATAATAACCTTCTACTGGTTTGTATTTCAGTAATTTATTGTATGTAATACTTTGTCTACACAAATCAACCTCCGCATCAAAGTTATTCCTATACTTTTTCGCATCATTACAGTAAGCATTGTATCTTAGCTTGATTGCCCTTCTGTCAAGCTTCTCAACAAAATCTTCACATTCCACGGTATCAGAATATTTTTGCGCTTCAGCAATCACAGCATCTTTGTCGCAATATCTCCCATATGAATTATTCAACTTGTAATATGTACCATTTGACCTCCGCTTTTTATGCCTATACACATATATAAGCTGCATTTTCTCTAATTGTTCCAGATAATCATTAACGGTCTCTTTCCCATATCCCCATAATGAAGACATTTCATCTTGTGGCATATGCCATTCTTTAGTTTGATTATTAATCGTTCCAATCAATGAACAGAAAAACGAGAACACATTAAAAGGTTTGTTTGCCTTTTCAAATATACACTGCATTTCCCACTGTTCCAATACAACAAACTTTTTCTGATCGGAATTTACCTCTAATCCTTTACTAGAGAAAATATAGTTGTCATTGTTTTTATCTATGATTTCTATAATTTCTTTATCAACAAGTGACTGTATCGCATCTCTGATCCCCTCAATTATGGTACGTTCTTTTCTGTTTGATGATTTTAAAAACTTACCTGTCATTTCATACCCTATCAAACTGACAGATGTACTGAGATGATCATATTTCTTGCTATACATTCCGTTAAGTATTGCTATTATAGCTGTTTCCTTGTCATTTGTATTTAATTGTTTATCCAAAAATAATTTCATATAAAATAATATCTCCTTCAAATAAATTAATCTAATTTTTTTTATTATTTTTCCATACTTTCGTATTGAATTAGTTTTACAGCATCAAAATATCTTCTATCAGCCATAAAAACATGAAATACTCTTCCGTCTTTATCTCCTACACCACAACCGATAGGATGAATGCCTTTCTTAAATAACAGGTTACATTCTTGTAAATCATAATTGTAAATTGGTTTAATATTTTTGTTGTACATAAATCAATATCCTTTCTTAAATCAATTCAGCCTAAGTTTCGTTTTCGACAAATAGATGTCGATTTTCCTAATTTCTCCTAGGACAAGGTGACATCAATTTGTCGATTCCGATACTGCTACTAAAGGAGATACCTCTTACTAAAAGAGATCCATTCTTACCCCTAACGGGGATAAGATTTGGTTTTCTGTTTGTAATTGTTTTTTCTCATCGGTTATTCCTTTCATCTAATAATTGATTCATTGCCACTAAATATCACTTCTACTTTTATACTTCTCTCTTTAATTTCTCTTTTTCTATGTGACATCCCATTTTCGGGACATCACATAATTACTCTTCTACAAAAACTTAACAAAAATTCATTATTTGACTTTTGCATCTTGTTACACTCTCTGACCAGAAATGTTAAATTTTTACATTGTAATAAGGACTAAACATTTCATTCAGCCCTTTACATCAGTGGGTCTTAATTCTTTTAAGTCCCTTATTGATCTATTTTTCTATATTTAGTTTTCATCATTTAATGGAATTATTGTGAAGAATCACACAATCAAATTGATTTAATAGTTATCAGATTTTTTTGAATTTCAGATTTACAGTTTATTTTGGTTGCTCTGTAATGGCAATTATTTATAATTAGACACGGGAACTTTCCCTTTGCTATTTTCAACCACCACCAAATAGTTGTCGTTAAATTTCACTCGCCACCAAATGGTTGTCAATCATTATTATTACTATTTTCAGTATAAACCAGATAATCAATCGCTTTCTTGATCCTTGCCATCTCATTGCTATATGCCCTGTATGCCGCATTCTTTGCAGATTCTACGGAATCATACTTTTCAGGCTTTAATCTCCTGATACTGCCCTTACCAAAACAGTATAAAATATGTTTGTTTTCTTCTGGCTCATGGTTGATACGGAATTCCATCTTGATCACGCCACACAAATTAATCTCGCAATGGCTGCATACAATAACATCATCTGATATGACATCTTTCCATTCTAAATCCTTGAATTGCATTCAATATCTCCTATACTATTTTTTCTTTTAACGGACACCATACAGGGCTTGTCTTTGGCAAATAATCCGCACCTAATTTACCCATATCGTCAATTCTGTCTGTATGGTCACAGTAATAAATCATATTGCCGTAATCATACATCTTCATAAATTCGCATTCAACGCAATTTTGCGTCCTGTCATTCAATCCCATATGTATTTAGTCCTCCTGCAGTTCTTTTATCTTATCAGCCAATTTTTCACTTGCGTAAAACCTCATCTTCTTGTGTTCTGGTATAATACATTCTTCCCCGCTTAAAGGCACTCGGCCTTTCCTCTCTTTATAAGTCTTCATTTCAAATCTTCCAAATCCTTTTATCATTACCTTTTCATTCTCATACATACAATCCATAAGAGTTTCAATAAATAAATCGAATCCTAATCTGGCAGCTTTCTTTGTAATACCGCCTGTTTCTGCCATCCTGTCTATAAATTCTTTTTTCAATACTGACATTGTATTTCTCCCTTCTGTTCTCTAACTTCTCACTGAAAAACCTTTGCTTTTCAGATATTCAACTGCTAATTTCAAAAGATCACCATTATTGACTGTGTTATCCATAGTATCCTGCCATACGTGAGGCTTATGGTCTACTTCGATTCCTCCGTGCTTACCTTCATCAGCCCACTTTGCCACCTGATATCCGGTCACGTTCCTATATCCGGTCAAAGAATCATAATCAATATACACACTTGCCTTTACACCGTCCTTATACGGCTTTGCTTCTACTTTCACAGCCGAATAAAGGAAGTCTTTTGTCCTCTGGTAGCTTGCCGGGTCGTATCCCTCATAATAATCCAATAGAAAATAATTCAGATTTTCATATACTCTGTCTGCCAACTTGTCAGTCATTTTCAGTAATACCGGCTGTATTGCCTTTGATAATTCTTTCATGTTTTTTACGTGTATTGCCATGCTTTCTTTTCCTTTCCGGTGCATCAATCACCATGATATTTTTTGCATTATAATCACCCCTGTCATTTTGGAATGGTTTGAAGAATACATAATAGCCTGAATCAATATATTCTCCATTCAATCTCGAGTGATGGATAAAATATGTGTTGCCATCCTCTCCCCGGATAAATCCAAACTTCCTGCCATGGAAATATTTAGTCACTCTACCGTACATTGCATTAAGCCCTCCTTTATGATTTGCCATTTGTTATTGCTATGAAATTGTCATTTTAAGTTATTGGGATAATTGATCATGGAATGCTTTTGGAACGCTCTGTGAGGCTCATGCAGGCGTTTTAAGAGTTGGTTGTGATAATTTTTTGTAGCCATTTAGATAAGCCACATAAATAAGCCCTCTATCAATCATGTTGCTGTGACTGATAAAGGACTTATTTAAATGTCCTACCATATTCAATTACCACGATGTACAGAATTCTTCCTTTCTTGTGTAAATTTCTGTTCTGAAAATTAATTTGATTGGTAACCTATCAAAACCTATCAAACCAAAATCGCTGAACCCCTTGATTTTACTGGATTTTTAGCACTTTGATAATGGGTTCGATTCCCGTCATCTGCTTTTTTATAGAAAACCGCAAGTCCAAGGATTATTCAGTAAAATCAAGGGTTTGCGGTTTTTATATATTCATGAATGAAACAACTCCTATTTTTCACAATAAGGAATGGGAACGCTCTACCGCAGAATCAGAGAAATCAAATGTCGTTCCCCTGCTTTTTTAATGATCGCCCTATAAAAATCACGATTTTCCCTACTCCAAAAGCTAAAATCAATTACTACGTTTTTCCTGTCTTTCATAAGGCGAATTAATCTCTCACGAAGCATAACCTCTACCTTCTCTGATAATTCTTCATAACGACTATCCGGATAATCAATATCTTTCTTTCCATAAATTTTCCACATTTCTTCATCTATCGAAAGTCTGACATACCCATTTTTTCTTTCTGCTTTGCGTAAGTTGTTTTACCTGAACCACATACTCCGCACATCATAATAACATTACTCATATTTAATCCCTCTTGTCATGAAATAAATTTTGCCGTAATGGAAGCCACTGAATAAATGCTGTTTTATCTGTACTGTTATATCCTGCATGATCTGCTCCCATGTCCGCGATAAGAACCGACTGTTCCGGGATCGATTCCTCATGCAGGTGCAGATACAGTTCCAATATTTCCTTTAAATCTTCCTTCCTGCTTTCCCTTACCATACTGCCCCTCCTTTTTTACCTCTCCCGCTTGCACATTCCTGCAATCTATTATAACATAGAAACAGATCTTTTGTTTCAGACATAACAATTACCGTGAAAGGACAACGCCTTAAATGATACAGGACATTTACCCCAGGAAATACCATAACGAATATTTGCATACACAGCCTAAGGACAACGACCTGGTCTTAGTCTTCCACCAAAACACGGTGCTGGTGCGCTTTGTGGACGATAAGCTCAGATATCCGACCTTAAATGAGCTTAAAAGCTTCCATATTTCCTGTCACTATCTGTTTTCCATTGACCAACACCGATATTTTCTGGCTGCTCCAGCCAGGTGCAGGTACGGCGGGCCCGTTCCTAATGAAAAAGATGAATCCTTCCCTTACATAACATTGCCCGGTTACTCATACGAAAATGTACGTATTTTCCGCACAGCAATGTCACGTTCCACTTCCTTTGCAGGTATTACCGCACACCATCTTTTCGGCTGGTACCAGACCAACTTATTCTGCGGGCGCTGCGGACATGAAATGAAGCCGGACCACAAGGAACGTATGCTCCTTTGCCCTTCCTGCCGCAATATGGTCTACCCCCGCATCTCTCCCGCCGTCATTGTTGGGGTTTTAAACGGGGATAAAATTCTGATGAGCAAATATGCCGGGCACCCCTACACCAACTATGCCCTGATCGCCGGTTTTAACGAGATTGGGGAAAGTGCGGAACAGACCGTTGCAAGGGAAGTGATGGAAGAAGTAGGGCTAAAAGTTAAAAATATCCGCTATTATAAAAGTCAGCCCTGGGCTTTTTCCGGAAGCCTGCTGCTGGGATTTTTCTGCGACTTAGACGGCTCTGACCGGATTACGCTTGACAGAAATGAATTGGCGGAAGCCGGATGGTTTAAGCGGGATGAGATCACATTAACCGACGATCACTTAAGCCTTACAAGAGAAATGATCATGCAGTTTAAAAAGCGTGCCGCCATCTGACCTGCATCCACTAAAAGCATGCTTCTGCAGTAATAAAAACATATTTACTCTGATCGGACAGTGCATCCTCATAATGAAACCCAAGCTCTTTAAATTCCTTAATGGATTCGGGATCGTCAATACGGTTCTCCGCCAGAAAACGCACCATCTCGCCCCGGGCCATTTTCGCCATTGTTCCTTTCTGCCATACGCTGCCATTTTTCCATTGGCCAAATATAACGGTAAGGAAAACAACATCCGGCGCCACATATTTTTCAATACACTGAGAATATTCCTTTGACGCCAGGTTTAAAATAAATCCGTCATCCGCTGTCAGGCTTTCATACAGACGGCTGCCCCAAAACTCATACAGATCCCGGCTTTCTCCGACGGACAGCTTCGCCTGCATTTCCAGACGGTATGGCACTACCTTGTCAAAAGGCCGCAATACCCCGTAAAATCCGGACAAAATACGGAGACGCTCTTCAATGTATGAAAGCGCCTCTTTTGTAAACACTGCTGGTGCCATATGCAGATACTGCAGCCCTTCGTATGCCATGACCGCAGGGGTAAGGGCCCGGTTCAGATCCATGACCTTAAAACGTTCATAATTCAGCCTGGCCAGTTTATCGTTACATTTCCACAATGCCTTTGCCTGCCCATAGTCTAAAGACCTTACCGCATCCATAAGGATTTTGGCATCCTCTACAAATTCCGGCATCCGATCTGCCGCAAAAGTATCCGGATCTACATTCATTTTTTTAGCCGGTGAAATAATGATCTTCATAGCCGTACCTATTTCCTGTTCCTTCTCTCCTCAGCCGCCTTTTTCAATTCCTCCAAAGCCTCACTGAATCGTTTGGAATACAATGTAGGGTTTCCCTTAATGATATTTCTCTGATAGATATCCTTAAGCCCTTTAAACCGAATCCTGTTTTCTTTTTCAACCGTATATCTGCTCCGAAGCTCGATGATCTCCTCTCTTACATCCTCGATAAATTCAGAGGGTTGAAGCCTCATGCGCTCTTTTAGAGAATTGAACCTGTTTTCAATCTCATCCGCAAGTTCGTCCATCCTCTCACTATTTTCCTGCCTGCGCGTCTCGATCTCATCATTCGCCACTGCGATGATCACATCAAGCCTCTTCTGAATACGCAATAACTCCGCCCGTGCCCTATCCAGGCCCATAAGCATATCCCGCAGATCCAGCGCTGCCTTAAAGGACAACGTGAAATCAATAATGATATAGACCGTCACCACCGCTGTAACACAAGTCAAGACCATATATGGTATTGCAAAAATCAACTTTTCCACGCCTTTGTGCAAAACTCCGGTCATAAAAATAGTCAAAAATCCCCATGCCACCGTGGAGGATAAGCAGATATGCCCTTTATAATTAAACTTCTGGTTTGAATAATCCCAGTACCGCACCTTAAAGAGCGATTCCATAACCACTCCTGTGACAAATTCCAGCGCCGTAGCTCCCACACACCCTGCCAGGTAGGTCAGGATCAGGTTATCCTGAAAAGGCATGGAAACCACCAGCATCATGATCGCCCCACTTCCATAAATAGGAAGAAAGGGTCCTCTCATAAACCCACGGTTTACAAACTTCCTGCTTTTTACCGATACAAAAGCGGACTCAAAGACCCAGCCAAAGAAACAGTAAAAATAAAAGAAAAACAACCATTGTGTCATCGTGTACTGATACATATCTTCATTTCCTCGTTACATAAAACTTATGATCTCCTCTTTCGGCGCTTTCGTCTGCTCCACGCTGATAGCTTTTAATACCGGACCCTCTCCGCCATAATCGGCAAAGTATTCTTTATCCACCCTGGCGGTCACCTGCACCCACTGCTTATCTTTTAAGATATCCGTCTTATCGTACTCACACACAAAACCAAGAAACGCCATATCATCCGCACAGCAGGTCATTGCCATCCGCCCCGGCACAAAATAACCCGCAGGAAAATCCGAGGGCTTTAAGACCATCGCCACAAACTGCACAGTCTTACCCGTATACCGCTCCAGATGGTCAAGGCTGTCCAGATACCAGATCCCGTATCCTTCATTATCCAGCTTGATCACCGGATCTTCCAGACTGTAAGGCAGATCCTCTTCAAAAATCTGGTTCACTTCCCCTTCCGAATCCTCGAAAATAATGTCCGCCTTCTGGTTGATTGCCTTTACATTCCTCTTATAGGAACTAAGATCCTCTATATCGTCGCAACGGTTAAAGATGATCATCTCTGACTTGCGAAGCATCTCCGCCAAAAGAGATTTCATATTAGTGAAATACATGGGGAATGTGGAAGCATCAATTATAGTGATCTGCTGCTCGATACTCCAATGAAACGGAAGCTTCATATTTTTAAAGTTCCACATACCGTTATACTCTATGATGATACGTTCCGGTTTGTATTCCTTTTCCAGCTCGATCAGATGGGAAGTGTTAAAATCCTCCTCATCCTCAATAAGAACCATGTCCGTACGGCTCATTTTAAGAATCTTCTCACTATACTCCCCTTCCCCTTCCTCACAAACAATCAAAAGTGTCCTTCCTTTGATCTGGAAATAGGGCTGCTCGACCGTATAGCAGATGAACTCTGTTTTCCCGCTTTCCAAAAAGCCATTGATCATATAAACCGGTTTCATGTCTTACCTTCTTTCTTTTCAAACTGCTTCTATTTGCTAAAGAGCCGGTGTAACGCATCTTCCTTTAAACCGGAACCGATCACACAGAATTTCCCTGTCACGTCGGGCCTTCCATTCCGAACATTGCTCTCACCGGGAACATAATCAAAATAGACCCAGCCGCCTTCCGTTCCCTGGACCATTCCCTTTGCCCGAAGGACAAAGCCATACTTACTCTCATCCTCAAGTTCTTCCAGAATCCGCTCCACTTCATCCTTACTGTAAGCCGTGGGGGTCTCCATTCCCCAGCTCGCAAAGACTTCATCCGCATGATGGTGATGATGGTCATGACCGTGGCAGCCGCAATTGCACTCCGGACCGTGTCCATGGTCATGGTCGTGATGGCAGTGCTCATGCCCTTCTTCATGGTCATGATGGCAATGCTCATGCCCCTCCTCGTGGTCATGATGGCAGTGCTCATGATGATGGTGATGTTCCTCTTCCTCATGATGGTGTGCCATGACCTCAGCCATCATCTCGGCCTCCAGATCCTTAGCGCCCTCAATGGCAGCAAGGATATCATCTCCTTCGATCTGATCCCATGGGGTCGTGACGATCGCTGCCTTCTCGTTATGCTCTCTGATCAGCTCAATCGCTTTATCTAACTTCTCTTTGGAAATATCGCCTGTCCTGCTTAAGATAATGGTTCCTGCATATTCAATCTGGTTGATAAAAAATTCCCCAAAGTTTTTAATATACATTTTACACTTAGAAGCATCCACCACCGCTACGGCGCTGTTTAATGCAACGTCTTTCGTGTCGATCACATCCTGTACGGCTTTCATTACGTCGGAGAGCTTCCCA
Source organism: uncultured Lachnospiraceae bacterium (assembly GCA_910587295.1). Taxonomy (GTDB): domain Bacteria; phylum Bacillota; class Clostridia; order Lachnospirales; family Lachnospiraceae; genus Suilimivivens. The sequence continues at coordinate 15,182 of CAJULP010000046.1, forward strand.
ACCCCGGAAGGCTCGATCAAAATCCGCTCCGGTTCGTATGTGTGCAAAACTTCCTTTAAAGAAGTTCCGAAATCTCCCACTAAAGAACAGCAGATACATCCGGAGTTCATCTCCTTGATCTCTATCCCCGCCTCCTTCAAAAATCCGCCGTCGATCCCTATCTCACCAAACTCGTTTTCAATCAGTACCACTTTTGTATCGGCAAGAGACTCGGATAAAAGCTTTTTGATCAGCGTGGTCTTCCCTGCGCCTAAAAAACCGGATACAATATCAATCTTTGTCATGTTATTTCCTTCTTTCTATATACTAAACTTCATGCAGATAATATTATAATAATTCCAATCCATAAAGTCAAATATTCGCTTCCCAGTCCGCTTCCTTAAATCCCGGACAGACATAGCCCTCCGTCACCAGTAATGGCCGTTTGACCAGCATACCATCCGTTGCAAGGAGCGCAAGCTGCTCTTCTTCCGACATATCCGGAAGTTTATCCTTAAGCTGCAATTCTTTATACAAGTTCCCACTGGTATTAAAGAACCTCTTAAGAGGCAGTCCGCTTTTTTGATACCATTCCTTAAGCTCCGATACAGTAGGATTTTTTTCCTTGATGGGCCGCAGCTCATAACTGATTCCCTTACTGTCAAGCCACTTAAGCGCCTTTTGGCAGGTGCTGCATTTCGCATAACATAATACTGTGATCTTTTCCATATTGATACCATGCCTTTCCACATGAGCCTATCCCATGTGGGGGATAGGCTCAAAAATTAGTCTTTCTATGTTTTATCATACCACCATTTCCTTATTTATTCCATTAAAATAGCTTCCGGAAATTTCCTACTCCTGACATTCCGGACAAAAATACACCGTTCCACCCAAATAACTTGCTTTCTGGATATTGCTGCCGCAGTATGGACAGGGCTTTCCCACCGTCAACTTGCTAAGAAGTGTCCGATATCCGCCCTTTTCTCCTAAAAGATCCCTTTCCGTATCCCTGCCCCCCGCCTCCGTCATCTTCCCGAGCACATCCAGCATCGTGTCGTACAGCTTTTTAAAATGGGCTTCCTTTAAGGTGCTAAGCTTCCGCTTGGGGTGTAAGCCCGACAGGAAAAGGATATCCTGCAGGACCCCGTTCCCAAGCCCGGGAATCCGCTGTTGTGTTGCAAGAAAAGCCTTTACGGATGTGGTTCCCGAAAGGTCTTCTTTTAACGAGCAAAAGTACTCATAATCAAACTCTTCCGTACCCGGGAACGGTTTTTGCCTGGCCACCTGATAATAAAAATTATCATACAGCTCCGGCTGGATCAAAAACATGCTTCCATACATCTGTACCGTACAGACTAAAAAAGAACCGTCTTCCAAATCAAGCCTGGTCTGATACCTTTGAGGAAGCTTTTCCTCCGGCAGATGATAGCGGATGTTCGTTCCATCCCCGATCACAAAGCTGTACCGGGGTCCTCCCTTTTCATCCTCCAGTTCCAGTTCCACCATACTGCCAATGCCAAGAGAGTTCCCAATCACTTTCCCTTCCATCACCTTAGAATAAAACTCTGGCTCTCCGCTATAAAAAGCAAAACCATGAGGCGTATGCGCCGTATGGGCTTGTACGATCCGCTTTCCCTTTACATGCTCATTCAGCTGCCTAGCAATTGTAAAGCTTTCCGGTATTTCAATCATTCTGCCACCTCTTCAATGTAGAGAAATATGACATCAGCATCGTTTTCGCTTCCTCCAGCGTTTTGGCACGACCGCCTTCCACTTCAAAAGGTGCGCAAAAGTCTGCCATTTCCTCCATGCTGCACTGCCGAGCAAACTCCCCGTCTTTATAGCAGTAGCAGCAAAAAGTATCATTGACACTGCCATCCTTTTCCGTTCCGTACTGATTCTCCTGCATCGGCATCCCACAGCTTTGACAAATCTTTAATTCCATTCTCGTAATCCTCTCTTTCTTTGTTTGATGAGATTACTATACCAGGTTTAATATGACGCATTGTGTGTCATATTAAAAAAATAATTTTCATTCATATAATTTCCCCATCTCCCGGATCCGCTGCCTGATCTCATCTTTCATTTCCACAGGAGAAAGCACCTTTGCCGAAGGGCCGAAAGACAGGATCATACCGTACACCCAGTCATCCAAGGCGCACCTTAAGCAGATCAGGAAATCCCCCTCCGGAAGCACTGTGATTTCCTCTTCATCAAACCGGTCGTAAACCCGGTAAGCTTCCTTTTTATTGATCCGGACTTTCATTTCAAACGTATCCGGTTCTTCCACAAAGACCTCTGGTTCCTGCATCTTAAACCGCTCTCCGTCCTGTTTAAAGATCTCATCCATCACTTTGAGGCGTTTCATCCTCAGAACCTTAAACAGGCGCATGGCTTTTCTTTTGCGGCAAAAAGCCCGCAGATACCAGGTATATTCTTTAAAAAGAAGCTGGACTGGTTCCACTTCCCGCCTCGTCATCTCCCCATACTGTCCATAATAATCAAATTCCAACACGCGTCTTCCGATAATGGCATAGCGGAGATTCTCAAACAGCTCTTTCCTTCTCCCGCTCCAATCAGAAAAGTCAATCGACACCCAGTTTTCCGGCTCCGCCTTAAAAAAATCCCTCAGCTTGCGCAAGGTTTCCTCCTCATGCTGGGCCCCTGTTTCCTTAAGACTTACCAGCGCCGCTAAGATCTCCCCCTGCTCCTGCTTTGAAATCAGCATCTTATCAAGGACAAACTGCTCTGTCAGGCAGATCCCCCCGCCTTTTCCTTTTTTGGCATAAACCGGTATCCCTGCCATGCTTAAGGCTTCCACATCCCGGTATACTGTCCTTACGGAGACTTCAAACCGCTCCGCCAGCTCCCCTGCCGTGACCATTCCCTTATTCATTAAAATATAGACCATACTAAGCATCCGGTTCAGCATAAAACATCCTCGTTTACATTCCGCCGATCAGCGTCCAATTTTCTCATAATTTCAAAATAATATGCCGGATTGGGCTTACAATAGCTGCTATTTTCATATGTAGTGATCCACTCAAAATCTTCCGGGTCCATAGGCAATAAAGTGCCGTCCAAGTCAAATAATACCGTTTTTATCACTTTTACCGTCCTCCCTGCTGTTTCTTTCCATTCATCAGGTCATAATAAAAAATATACTGCTGAAGGCTCCCCCCGTATCCCGCATACCGTTCAAAAGGAAACCCTTGAGGGTACTGCTCCTTTAACACCTTATTTATGTGGGTATCCACCGGGAACGCGTCTGTGTGGTGCAGCGCAAACAAACAAATACAGTTAGCAACCTTGGCTCCCACCCCGCAAAGCCTGCTAAGCTCCGCTACTGCCTCCCGGTATGCCATCCCCCGGATTGCGTCCAGACTGACATCCCCCATGCAGACGGCTGCTGCCGTCTCCTTCACATACCGGCTCCTGTAGCCCAGATTGCAGGCATACAATTCTTTTAAATCCGCATCCATCAGGGCCTTTGGCGTAGGAAACGCATAGTAGACATTGCCCTCATCATCGGCTTTCTTTTCCCCGTATCTTTGACAGATCAGGTCGATACAGTGGCGGATCCTCTTGATATTATTCTGCTGGGATATGATAAAAGATATGATCATCTCCCACAAATCCTGCCGCAGAATCCTGATCCCGCTGCCAAATTCCGCAGCCCTGCAAAGATAAGCATCTTCCGGATCAATAGACGAGATCAGCCTTCCATAGTCCTCCTCCAGGTCAAAATAGCTTTTCCAGACAGACTCAAATTCTTCCTCAGGACAGGATAAACTGACACATTGCCCGCACTGGTCTATCTTTAAATATTTTCCAAAGGCAGGAAGGCCATACCTTAGGCTGACACGCCCGTCCTCATCTTTCACTTCTTCCAAAAAAGTAAGCCGGAAGCACTGTCCGGACTCACAGATCTGACGGACCGAAAAATGTCCGTTTTCTATCGTTATCAATCCTTCCCGCCTCCTGACAAATTTCTCTTTTGTGCCAGTGCTTCCCTGATACGGCTGATCTCCTCCTTATGCCCCTGGTCGTCAAGAGGTGTTTCCAGATAAAAGGGAAGCCCGGAAAGTAAGGGATGATCCAGCACACGAAGCAGGGCGTCCATGCCAATCTCACCGCTGCCTGTCACCGCATGGCGGTCCTTATGTGACCCAAAGGGCATCATACTGTCGTTTAGATGGATCGCACGGAGCAGATCAATCCCCAAGATACGGTCAAATTCATCAAGTACCCCGTCCAAATCGTTTACAATATCATACCCGGCCGCAAACACATGACAGGTATCCAGGCAGATCCCAATCTGTTCCGGATGCTCCACCCCATCCCGGATCTTTTTAAGCTCCTCAAAGCTTACCCCGATTTCCGTTCCCTTACCGGACATAGTCTCCAATAAGACCATGATATTTTCCTTTCCCGTAAGAGCCATATCAAGGCCGGCAATGATGTTCCGGATTCCCGCTTCGGCTCCGATTCCGGTGTGGCTTCCCGGATGGAACACGATGTTTTCAATTCCAAGCTTATCCATCCTCTCAACGTCTTCCCTGATGACCATACAGGCAAACTCATAAGTTTTCTCCGTGCCGCTGGCAAGATTTAACGTATATGGGGCATGGGCAAGCAGTGGTCCAAAACCGTTTTCCCTTCGCAGCGCCTGAAATTTCTCTATTTCTTCTTTATCATAAACCCGATAGCCTGACCCCCGGGGATTACGGCTGAAAATCTGCATGGTGTCTGCCCCCATCTTCACCACGTTTTCCGCTGCCTGCAAAATCCCGCCTGCAATCGACATATGTGTTCCTATCGTCATCATTTGTTCCTCCTTGCCAAGTGATAGTATGGAAGTTTACCTCATTATATCTTAATTATCAGAATGCAACAAGAAAAAACTGTTGACATAAATCCGAAATCGTACTAAGATAGCTTATATCCGATTTCGGATTTGTAAAAATGTCAAGGCACATTGCCTGAAAGGAAAGAAAACCGGAGGAGCAAAATGGAATATAAAGAATCACCTGAATTAAAGGAAATTAACCGTCTGATCAAGGAGCTTATGGATCTGTATTACGAAGTCTCATTAAAGTCCAGTCTCTCAGAGAGTGCTTTTGATATTTTATATGCCCTGGTCTCCATGGGAAGCGGCTGCATGCAAAAGGACATTGCCGACTATTACCATGTAAGCAGGACCACTATCAATTCTTCCGCAAAAAAACTGGAAGAACAGGGATATCTTACCATGCAAAAGGGCCATGGAAAAAACAAACACCTTTTTTTGACCGATGCCGGCAAAAAACTTGTCAGTGAAAAGATCATACCCGTCATGCAGATGGAAGCCGGGATCTTTGCGGAAATGAAACCCGGAGAGGGAAAGGAATTTCTCCGGCTTTTTCAGGAGTATATCAGAATTTACAGAGAAAGGATTGTAAGCAGGAAATGAAACGTGCCACTGTGAAAATTCAATTATCAGACCATTTTACCTACCAAAGGCTGCTGCGCTTCGTGCTGCCTTCTATTTTCATGATGCTTTTTACCTCGATCTACGGCGTTGTGGACGGTCTTTTTGTCTCCAACTTTGCGGGAAAAACCGCTTTTGCCGCGGTAAACCTGATCATGCCCTTCCCCATGCTGTTCGGCGCCGTGGGATTCATGCTGGGAACCGGCGGCTGCGCCATCGTTGCCACCACCTTAGGCCAGGGATTTCGGGAAAAAGCCAACCGATGCTTTTCTTTGATCGTCCTTACCACCATCGTCTCCGGTCTTTTGTTAAGCCTTCTGGGCTTTTTTATGATGCCTGCAATCGCACGGCTTTTTGGTGCCGAAGGACAGATTCTGGAATATTGCATTTTGTACGGGCGGATTCTGTTTGCATCGCTTACTATGTTTATGGTTCAAAACCTGTTCCAGACCTTCCTTGTGACTGCCCAGAAGCCCACCCTGGGGCTGATCATCACGGTTGCGGCAGGGCTTACAAATATTATTTTAGACTTTTTGTTTGTGGGCGTCTTACAATGGGGGATTGCCGGTGCCGGAATTGCCACTGCCATAAGCCAGATTGTAGGCGGGCTTTTCCCGCTTGTTTACTTTGCCCGGCCGAATACAAGCCTTCTTCGCCTGACAAAACCCGCAAAGGAACTTTCGATCCTGATAAAAACCTGTACCAATGGTTCCTCCGAGCTAATGACCAATGTCTCCCTTTCGCTGGTCAACATCCTCTACAATTATCAGCTCATGCGCATTGCCGGGGAGGATGGTATCGCTGCCTATGGGGTGATCATGTATGTCAACTTTATTTTTATGGCTGTCTTCATCGGATATGCCGTGGGCTGCGCCCCTGTTGTCAGCTACCACTACGGCGCCGGGAACCTTCCGGAACTTAAAAACCTGTTTCAAAAAAGTCTGCTTCTTATGGGTATAAGCGGAATCACCATGACGGCGCTTGCAATCGGGCTTGCCGGTCTGCTTGCCCGGATTTTTGTAAGCTACGATACTGCGCTGATGGAACTGACCAGGCACGGGTTTGCCGTTTACAGCATCGCCTTTATGTTTATGGGGATAAATGTTTTGGCATCCGCATTCTTTACCGCACTGGGAAACGGGCTGATCTCCGCACTGATTTCTTTCCTGCGGACACTGTTGTTTCAGGTTGCAGCAGTTTTACTGCTGCCCCAATGGCTTGGTATAGACGGAATCTGGCTGGCGATCACCGCTGCCTTGGGCAGGATAGCATTATGCCACGATATGGTATCCCAATTTAACCTCTTTCATGACGCTTTCTTCATGTCCTAATTGCTCCATCAACATTTGGACCGCAATTACCCCACTTTTTTCATAAGAAAAATGGACTGTCATAAGCGGCGGATCCATCATCCTTGCTATGTCAGAATCCCCATGACCAGCCACTAATATCTGCCCGGGAACATTGATATGTTGATTTTTTAAATACTGTATCGCTCCAATGGCCATGGTATCCGTTGCACACACAATCCCATCCAAGTTCCCACATCTGCCAAGCAATTCCCCTGCTCTTTCATATCCTGCGGATACGGTAAAATCAGATGTTACAAAGTTGCCGGCAAGGCTTGCGTATCCCATATCGCACACCGCATCACAATATCCTTTATACCGCTGCTGCCCCGTTGCAGTATCTTGTAACAATGCACCGATATAACCCAGCTTCCTTCTTCCTCTTTCCAGGATTGTTTTCGTAAGGTCATAAGTCGCATGGTAATCGTCATGAAATACAGAGCAATGGCCCGGAAACCACTGCCCTACGACCACCACGGGAACAGATGCATTTTTTATCATTTTTTCATGTTCATCCGTAAAGACCGTTCCGGACAAAATCACACCGTCTACCTGATTATCATAAAATGAAGACAGGTATTTTAATTCCATTTCCGGATCATTTTGTGCCACAGCCAAAAGCATCTGATATCCCTTACGGTTTAGTTCGGAAAGAATCCCTTCCACCACCTTCCCAATTGATCCGGATGCGATCTTAGGAACGATTACGCCGATCATATTGGTCTTTTTCGTCCTCAATGTCTGCGCCTGGATGGAAGGCCTGTAACCTGTTTTTTCTACAACTTTGCGAATGGACTCCCGCTTTTGCTCCGAGATATATCCATGATTGAAATATCGTGAAACAGCCGCACTTGACACACCCGCCATTTTCGCAATTTCTGCTATGTTCATATGTACTGCCTCTTACTCTAAGATCAATAAAACCATAATGCAGAAGCGGGTAAAACACGGCTTGGATTCTCCGTTGATTTTCCCGCTTCTGTTACTTTTATGCCAAAAATGGAGCAATCTTTTCTTCGATCATTTTATCATCCGAATGATATCTTAACCGGAGCGGCTCCCTGAAATCCAATGCCATCACCCCAAGGATGGATTTTGCATCAACTGTCCTGCGCCCTGACCCCAAGTCAAAATTGGTGTCAAACTTATCAATCGTGTTAATAAACTGTCTAATCTGTTCAACATTCTGAAATTTTACATTTACTTGCTGCAACATAGCCCTTCCTCCTTTTAAGTATCTTGTGTTATCGCATGAAATCGATTTCATTTATAATATAACCAATTTTTACTATTGTAAATTGACAATCTATATAAAATATCCGCCAATTTTTTCCAATTTTTGTGAAATCAATTTCACATGACATGAAACCTGCCCCTCCATATTAGTCCATGAGTACTCTCGGAAACCCGCAACCTTTGAAAACGCCGGGTTTCCAATACACTCCATTTTTTCTTCACCTCCACTTTTCAGTGGATTTTAACATATTTTCTATATTGGACCTGGATCCGGTTATGGAATATCTTTCGTTTTATTGTTCAGAGGGGCGGCAGCACTTTTTGCTGTCGCCCCTTGATTACCAGCCAGCAAGGGCAGATGAGCTGCCAACGGTGAGCGCAGCCCATTTACTTGCCGTTGACTGGCTCGGCTGGATTTGCTAAATGATTAGTTATTGAGTGCTTCCCCAAAGCCATTCTATATCGGGAAAGTACAAATGCAGAATAAAGCCTAAAATAACTATTCCCAACAAAATGACACCAGCATAACAAAAGATTTTTATTAATTTTCTGGACTTGTTTTTTACATTTTCAACGTCTAAATAAATTGACGCCACTTTCTCATCAGTTAAATTTTTATTGCGTACATCTTGAACATCAATATCTTTTACCAACTCATCTAAAGTCATATCAAAGTAGTCACTTAACATAACTAATCTTTGAAAATCCGGGTAAGATTGCCCAGATTCCCACTTAGAGATAGTTTGTCTTGAAACCTGAAGTTCCATTCCTAATTCCTCTTGCGATAAACCTTTCATTTTTCTAATAGACATAAGTTTTTCATTAAATTTCACTTATAAAATCCTCCTTGCGTTTGTTGTATCAAGTATATAGTTTCCGTATTTTACTGGCAAGCAAGAAGTGTTGGCAATTTGTCAATTTGCTGTAACATCTCGTATGTGTCAAGTGTTAGTTGGCACTTTTTCATTTTTTCTTTTTGATGTCATTGCTTGTGTTCTTTTTATTGGGCGTTCAGAAATTGATTACTGAACGCCCCGCTTTGAAGGGTCACTCAATACACCCTGCACGTACCCTACAGAGCATCCTGTTTCTTCTGCTATTTTACGCATTGCCATCCCTTTGGCACGAAGT
>CAJULP010000047.1 GCA_910587295.1 uncultured Lachnospiraceae bacterium
AATAATATTGGTCAGTTTAATGCGGTTATTGTTACTCATAGTAGTCATCCTTTTTTGTTTGATAACTCTACGATAACAAATTTGATGTCCTATAATCCGGACTTTAAAAATCCATCACCCCATTTTCTGACTAACACCATTCCAATATAGCGGATTGGACATTGACGCAGTGCTGGACAGGCTGCCGACGGCTAAGATCCTGGATGAGGAGAATGGGGTTTATACGGTCAGTGCGGAGGTGTTCGGGAAGGGGATTGATATGTGGATAAGGAGCCAGGGGGAGAATATCCAGATAATCTAAATTGGGGATAAAATACGGACAAAAGATGAAAGGTGGTAATGCAAATGGCAAATTACATCGTAAGCTACAATCCATATCAAAATGTAGCCAGTATTAAAAAAAATGGGGTATCTTTAAATAAGAACGGAACACTTTGCAGTGGTATTAATGGTAAAAGATTACAGATCTGGTTTGATGAAGACCATGCATGGCCCGGATTTGGGATAGCAATTGACAAAGATAATAATGGGTCTCAATGTAATATAGAATTTATCGGGCGTGAGATTGATTTTATAGATTTAAAAGACTATTTTGACAATATTTATCACAGCGAAAGAAATACGTCGTTTCATCTGACTTCCCAATCATTGTCCAGCGATGAGGATATGTTGTCCAAGCTGTCAAATTTAGTTGCGGAGATGAAGAGCAAAAATTTTTTTGAGTTACAGCAGGTTGAGGCTATTGAAAAATATATCAGGCAGATTAAAGAGGATCCTTTTGCCATTTCTGTGTTGGCAACAATGAGTTCCGGAAAATCTACTCTGCTAAACGCCCTCATGCATTCGGAACTTTTACCTACGGGGGATGCGGCGACAACCGCAAAAATTATGGAAATATATGATAGCGGGAAGCAGACGGTTACCTATGGAGCTTATGATAAAAACGGTAAATTAGTATGCGAGGGGAAAAACGCAGGGCTGGAAGATATCAAAAAAATAAATGATAATACTTCTGTATACACAGTACGTATCTATAGTGATATACCGGGAGTTGATGCAAATAGAATACGATTACTGTTAAGAGATACCCCCGGTCCGGATGGCACGGATGATGTAAGACACCGGCAGATTGCCGAAGCGGTTATTAACGATGTAAAAAGCATGTCTACGGTAATTTATGTGATGGACGCCACGAAGCTGCGCACTGAAAGTGATAAAGAATTACTATATCATATCGCATATGAAATAAAAAAGGGCGGGAAACAGGCCAATGACAGATTTATATTTGTAATCAATAGAGTTGATGTATGGATTATGAAGAAGGACCAGACTTTAGAAAAGCTGCTTGCGGATACTAAAGTGTACCTTTCACAGTTTGGGATAAACAGCCCCAGAATTTTTCCGGTAACGGCAGGGCTGGCCAGTGATATTTATAAGTATAGGTCAGGATACGAATTTGATGGACTTGAGGGGTACAATTATGAGCTCAAATTAGGTATGTTTAATATGGGTGACCCAAAGGTTAAATTTGATGAGTATGCTTCAGTATCACAGGGTGTAAAGAAACAATTAAATGCAGATTTACGTAAGGCAATTCAATCAAAGGATAAATACGAAATTGCACTGATTCATTCAGGGATAAAAGGGTTGGAATATTCAATAAAAGAGTACATGGAGAAATACGCATATCCAATTAAGGTATCCGATGCCGTAAATGACATCATCGGCACGATTGATGAGGGAAAAATGCGTAGGAAATTTTTGGATGCCTTATGTGATGATGAGAGGAAGCTGGAAACCACAAGGAAAAAGATTGAGGAAATTAAAGCAAAAAAGGAAGAAAGACAAAAAAGCAAAAGAAAATTTGAAGAGGAAATAGGGAGTTACCAACTTCCAGATCTACTTAGAGATAATACCGGTAAGGCTGTCAATTCAGCTTTTAAGAGAATAGTTGATGATGCGTTAATCAGGCTGTCTAAAGAGGAAAAATTAAAAAAAACAGATGCGGAAGCATTGGTAGCGAAATTAGAAATAGAGGTAACTGAAATTGAGAAGGCGTTAGACGGAACAATTAAAAAAATGGTAAATGACGCTGTATATCAGAAGGGGAATGAAATTTTAAAAAAGTATAATGAGTATATCAATACCATCGAAGCAGGGATGGAAATTGCCGGGTTCAATTTCAGAGAAGTGAAAGAACTCAAAAAATTTGATTTTGATGATTTAAAAAAAGTTGCCGGAGAAGTGACTTCACGGCAGGATATTACGAAGCAGTGTTCAAAGCAGGTACCGAACCCTGACAGACATTGGTGGACATTCTGGCGTCCTAAAGAAATAACAGAAACGTATACAGAAAAAATTGGCGAGATTACATATGTTGACAAGGAGGCGGTTACGGCTGCCATATTAGGGATTTCAGCTCATTCCGACGTAAATGTAGCTGAAATTATTGAGGAGGCTAAAAGAAGTATAGAAGCGTTCAAGAAATTCTTTGGAAATTATTTGGACAGGTTTAGCCAGAGTATTGAAAAAATTGTGGAGGAATTAAATGAAAGATTGTCCGAAGAAAATATTTCTAAATTAAACAGCGAAAACCATCAAAGGCAATTGAAAGAACTGGATTCCTATTTAGAACAAATAAAAAGTATAACCGATATCAATTAGGAGGTTTCGTTTATGACCCAAATTAATCCTGTAGTGAAGGAGTATGTCAGTAAAAATAATGTGAGAGTGGTAAAATCAACTTTAGCGAGGTTGGCATATGTGGTTGGTTTCTTTAAATCCTTTAAAGATTCAACAGAATATGCAAGTGCAAGTTTAGGAGATATATTTGATGAAGATGACGGTGCGGAATTTAATAAAGAAAAAACACTAAGTAATTATAAGCATATTGTAGAGCTTATGATGGATAACTTTTCCAGGAGAAAATATGAGGCAGTCATTGAGATAGGCTCAGTTATTTTTGCGGATCAGGGAGTAGAAAAGGTGGAAAATAAAACGCAAGAGAGGGAAAAGCCCCCTTTTGGGCAAGCACCGGGCAATCGCTCCAAGCGGCTGAAAAAACTTTGCATGTGGTGGAAGAAACTTTGCATGTGGCTGAAGAAGCTGTTCAAGTAGATGCAAAGTTTATGGATTGCAAGTCAAAAATAGAGAACTCGGCGCAAAAAGACTTTGGGCATAGCAGGTGCGGAAAGGGTAATCAGATGGGTGAATTGGCGAATTTTTCGGAGACTGAAATTCGGGATTTTAATGAATTGGAGGCTTCTTTTTTAAAATCGGCATCAATACTAAAACGTGAGTATTTAAACAATCTGACAACGTTTCAGACGGTTGGCCTTCCAAAAGATATAGAAAGTAAGAAAATGTCTGATTATGTACGATTTTATAAGTTTACGAAGCTTGTATATAATCAGGATGAAAGTTTTATTGAGAAATTGACGACAATAGCAAGGGCAGCGCACATCTGTAATTGCAGTATTGCCACAGTGATTTCCGGTGAAGGTGGTGATACGTCCTTCTGGGTTGGATTAATAAATAAGAATAATGAGGAAGGGTTAACGCCTGACTTAACAGATACGCTTAAGGGAAGTATTGAAGGAAATTTCCATGGTTCCAAGGTTGAACCTGTTGGCACTGATGCAACAGATTCTAAACTAGATGGCTTAAAAGAATATAAAATTGTATCGGCTGTGTCGAACATTGCTTCATTGAGGGATGAGGACGGGGAAATTGAAAGATATGTTCAGGGGATTGAAAAACTGATAGATTCATTGCATGGTAAGAAATATACAGTATTAACGATAGCGGATCCGGTCAGTAATCAGGAAAGCACCCTGGTACAAGACAGTTTGGAACAATTATATTCACAGCTTTCGGGATTTGCTAAAACCGATATGTCAATGAATGAAACTTCAAGCGTTTCCAATTCCGAACAGTACTCAAAAAATTATACGAAATCTATTGGCACCAATACGTCTGTCAGCCAGTCGCACACAAATCAAACTGGCTGGTCAGATTCTAACAGTTACACAGAAGGAAAAACTTCAAACAAAGGAGCGGTTGCCGTTGGAATTGCGGGGGTTGCCGCTATGGGATTAATGGTTGCAACAGGAGGCATTGCGGCAGTTGCAGGGGCGGCAATCGCAGGGGTAGCTGCATCGGGAGCGGCCGCCGCAGGGGCAATGGGGGCAGCTGCTATTAAGGCTGCCGGAAGCGTTGCTGGTGGATTGATAGGATCAAATCATAAGAGCCAGACAAAGGCCCATGGTGAAAGTGGCGGTATGGCTGATACTACCGCACGTGTGGATGGAACAAATGAAAATTATGCTGAAGGGGATACGGAGACTTCCGGATATTCAAAAACACTTGGTGCAGGCAGGACGCTTTCATTTTCGGTGGAAAACAGGACCGTCAAAAGCATACTTGATTCTATTGATACACAAATAGAGAGGTTAAAAGAGTGTGGGAGTTACGGTGCCTTTAGTTCATGCACCTATATTATGTCAGATAATATTGGTGACAACATGCTTGCGTCAAGTATATTTAATGCGCTGATCTCCGGTGAAAATTCCAATATTCAAGTTGCAAAAGTAAACACATGGGGGATTGAAGATTCTGGTAATGATGTCAAAGAGATTTTGGGGTATATGTCAAAGCTTACGCATCCGGGATTTAAAGCACTAAACAGTGAAATGATATTCACCCCGGCGTCATTGGTCAGCGGCAAAGAATTGTCAATCCAAATGGGGTTCCCTAAGAAGTCAATCCAAGGGGTTTCTGTTGTTTATAAAGTGCCGTTTGGAAGAAATGTCATCAGGGCATCGAAGGTTAACAGGGCTTTGCCAATCGGGAAACTTTATAATTTAGGGGAGATAGATGCCGGAAATATAGAGCTTGATTTGGACAGCCTTACTTCACATTTGTTTGTTACAGGGTCTACAGGAACCGGTAAGTCAAATACAATTTATAAGCTCCTTGAACAAATACATGATATAGATGCAGGTATCCATTTTATGGTTATTGAACCGGCTAAGGGCGAGTACAAACATGCATTTTATAAGCATCCGAGGATTATGGCAGAAGTATATGGAACAAACCCTAAAAAAATGAAGCTGCTAAAAATCAATCCGTTTTCTTTCCCGGAAGATATACATATATTGGAGCATATTGACAGGCTTGTCGAAATTTTAAATGTGTGCTGGCCTATGTATGCCGCTATGCCGGCTATTTTAAAAAATGCCGTGATTAAATCTTATGAAAGTTGCGGATGGGATATGACGAATTCTTTTAACAAAAAAAGAGTTTTTCCATGCTTTGCGGATGTTTTGGAGAATATTAATGTTATTTTGAACACAAGCGCATTTTCAAAGGATAACAAGGGTGACTATATCGGGGCGCTTTGTACGCGTGTTGAATCACTAATGGTTGGGATAAATGGCCAAATCTTTACCTCGGAAGAATTAAGTGACGATGACCTGTTTAACCGTAATGTTATTGTGGATTTAAGCAGGGTGGGGGCCATGGAAACCAAGTCATTGATTATGGGAATCCTTGTAATGAAATTACAGGAATATAGAATGGCAGAGGAATTTGCCCCTAACCAGAGATTAAGGCATATCGTGGTGATGGAAGAAGCGCACAACCTGTTGAAAAAGACCTCTATGGAGCAATCCGCAGAATCAGGTAATTTGATTGGAAAATCAGTTGAAATGATTACAAATGCCATTGCGGAAATGCGGACATATGGGGAAGGATTTTTTGTCGTAGACCAGGCACCTAATCTTTTAGATACGGCAGTGATCCGGAATACAAATACTAAAATCGTGTTAAGGCTGCCTGAACATGAGGACAGGGAAATCGTCGGAAGGTCAATGGCACTGTCGGACGAACAGATTTTAGAGCTATCCAAATTAGAAAAAGGATGTGCGGCTGTATATCAAAATGATTGGGAGGAAGCTGTGTTATGCCAGTTCGGGCAGTATCATAAAGATGATAAGAATGACAAACTGGATAAAGTGTTGTATAAATACGGTTATGGCGGAAGGATCATAACTCAGTCAGAAATCAGGAAAGATATACTGCGCTACATGATAGATACGGTAATCAGCGAGGTGCATGACCACGAAAAAGACAGGCTTGACATTGAAAAAAAGATTGAAACCCTGTCAGTAAGCCATCATGTTAAAAAGAGCATCCATAAAGTCATTTTTAGTGAAAAGAATAATTCGCCGGAAGATATTTCTTTTATTGTTACAGAGCTGTACGGGGGTTATGGCGCTATTGAACGGGCAGTGGATTCCAGAGATTACGAAGATTGGAATGAAAACATTTTGTGCAATATTGACCCGGGACTTAGGAAAATGCCAATTCAATATATATTAATTTTTATCCAATGTTTGATGATTAATCAGACGAAAAAAGACCCTGAATTTAAAATAATTATGGAAAAATGGAAAGAGCATATAGCGGAGGTCTACTAATGATGAATGAGGCAGTGGATATTTATAGGGAGGTTACTGATATAGTAAAAAGGGATATTAAAACCTATATCCCTTCTTTCTTGAGAGATGATATAAACCCGCAGGATTATACGGCGGTCTGTGTTAAGTGCGAAGGGTTACCGGATTTTCAAAAGCGGATATTAAAAGAGGAATACGGGTATAGTGAAGAGCAGATATCTGATATTCATTCATGGGAAGAGTTTGAAAAGAAACAGGAAATTAGTCAGAATACTTGCAAGGATGCCGGAAATAGTGATGGTGAGACAAAAGATTTAACAAAAGAAGAGATCGATCAAATGCAAAAAGATGCTATTGCAGAAGCATTTGAGAAAATTGCACGTGGAGAAGAGCTCACGGATGCTGAGAAGGGGAATCTTGGTGAAATGTTAATGGATCAATATTATATCAGTAAAGGATATACGCCAATCCATCAGCCAAGAGTTACAGACCTTGAACATAAATCCGGTCAGGGAATTGATGGGGTATATGAAAAGACAAACCCGGATGGAACAAAATCCTATGTAATTTCTGATGCCAAAGTTAACCATTCCAGATTAAATAAGAATTTGGCTGATGGCACAGACCAAATGTCAGATGCATGGATTGACAAACGGTTAGATGGTGCCGTGGGAAAGGAGAAAGCTGATGAAATAAGGGATGCTTATGAGGACAACCCTGGCAGCGTATCCAAGGAGGTATATCATTACAGTTACGGGGAGAATTTGGGTGGAATAAGTATTGCTGATGTAAGCACCGTTGACAAAGACGGAAACATGAGTAAGGATAAAAAAATGGTGCAGGTCTTTAATGAAAACGGAGACCAAGTTATAGGAGATGAAAAAGATGATTAGAGATAATAGAAAAAGTATTGATTATTTTAAAAATTATATAGCATATCAAAAAGAAAGAATTAGGAAGAAAAAGGAAAAACTATCCACTTGCGGAGATGATAAAAGCAAAGCGGAAAGGATTAATTTATCACTGTTAAACTTTGAGATTGATTTGCTTTATGCAGAGTTTTCGTTGGGAACTAAGAAAAGCGGGCTTATTGCGTTTCTAAATGACGCCATTGATACTGCAACAAAAATGACTAAGATAGATTATGAATCATTGCTTAATTTGCTTGCCCTTTCCGTTTTGCTTGATAATAATAAAAAGGCTCAAATATTGATAAATAATCATAGAGATATGATTTACAAAGATAAATTGTTAAAATTTCTGGCAATATATCTTAAGGAAGCAGATATAAAATGGGAAGGAGAGTTTACCATCCCGGCTGTATATGGCAAACTGGAAACTATTTATTTGTCAGATGACAAGGAATCAGTGTTGCTTGAATATTTAAATGGGTGGTACGAAGAACATAAAGATACATCATGGTATGGATCAGATAGCAGTAATAATGACATATATGTTGGTTATTGGAGCTTTGAAAGTGCGGCAATTGCAAAAATTATGAAAATTACAGAACGTAAGCTGGGAAAAAACGTATATTATCCTAAGCTGTAACGGAAGAAAACACAATGCATCCGAAGCGGGGGCATAGGCAAATGATGCGTTGCCAAAGGGATTCCGGAGTTTTTTGGTTTGGCTGGCATTATAATGACCAGCTTGGGAAACTGGAATGTTAAAGCACAGGTGCGGATGTTGTTGTGAATTTGTCTAAGTCAGGGAAAAGCAGATTTTAACAGCAAGAAAGCAGCGGCAATGATTATGATAGATAATATTGGGGCCAGTAAAGATGGGGATGCCAAGATCATCTGGAACCGGCGACCTATGAACTTGCACAATTTATTATGGATAAAATAGAGAACCTGCAATAAAGGGAACATGAAGTGGAAGATGTATGCGTTTGAAAGCACCGATCCATTGACCGGTGCTTTATACTTAAAACTAACTTAAGGCAGTAAAATCCTGACTTATGATTTACACCTGTCAAATTCCGGATTGAACGCATAGAAGTTCTTGGAATCCAGCTTATCCTGGACGATGCGCAGTGCTTCACCAAACCTTTGGAAGTGCACCACTTCCCGCGCTCGCAAAAACTTGATTGGTTCGTACACATCCGGCTCATCTTTAACAAGACGCAAGATATTATCATAGGTAGTGCGTGCCTTTTGTTCTGCTACGATTATATAAGAACAACTTTTGGTTAATAAGTTCATAATGTTAAAAATTCCAGTGAATTTCGATTGGAACGTCTTTTGTTCCCGGGATACGTTTTCCGACATATATATAGTCGATTAGAATTTCTACCATTTCGCGGGTAAGGTGTTTCAAGCTGGTATATTGCTCGATCAGTTTATGACAGTCACTATCAGCCGCAATTTTTTTTTCAATTTCGGACAACTGTTTTTTATCGTTTGCGGCTGCGCACTCCAAACGGTTACGTTCTGTGGTAAACTCCTTTGACATTTCTACATAATCATTTTCGGATATTAGGTTTTTGACCTTATCCATGTAAAGCTCTCGAATCCCCTTTGAATATTCCGCCGCTTTTTTTTCATAGGCCGCAATATCAGAAAGTAGACGGTTTTTTTGTTCTTTAAAGTTATCACAAAATTCTATGTTCTTTTCTAATTCGTCTATGTCGAGATATTGTGCTATTAAGTGGTTTAGCTCCTGGGTAACAAGCTGCTCCAACCTGTCAACAGAGATGAAGGATCCAATACAAGCGTCTTTTGCTATATGGCGATTTGGGCATTGCAGATAATGCCTGCCCTTATTTTTAGAAGAGCGCATAGTGTAACCGCAGTTGGCACACCGGGCTTTTCTTGCAAACAGACCGATTGTGCCAATATGAAAAGGCTTTGCTTTTTGTGCGATTAAAACTTGTACTCTGTTCCATAGTTCACGGTCAATAATCGGTTCATGTGTTCCCTCGACAACGTACCATTCGCTTTTAGGGCGGGGTTTGTTCTGCTTTGTTTTATAGGATTCACTGCCATATTTGCCCTGCACCATGTTTCCGATATACATTTCATTTGTCAACATATCGGAGATAGCAAAGTATTTCCAAAGTGTACTGCTTTGGGTTTTGGGCTGCCGGTAACGCAGGCCATGCAGACGCTTATATTCCGTTGGATTCGGTATGCCTCTGTCGTTCAGCATACGGGCGATTGCAGTTTTTCCGTACCCCTGTGAGAACAAGCTAAACACTTCACGGACAATAGCGGCAGCTTCTTCGTCAATTACAAGGTGTCCCTTTTGATTAGGGTCTTTCTTGTAACCGTAGAGAGCAAATGCGCCGATGTGAAAACCGTTTACTCGTCTGCTCGTCAAAACACTGCGGATATTATCGGACATATCCTCTAAGTACCATTCATTAACAAGCCCGTTGATCTGGCGGGATTTTTTGTTGCCTTTGTTAGCGGTATCGGCGTTGTCAACAATACTGATAAATCGAATGCCCCAAATTGGGAAAAGCCCATGTATGTACTTTTCCACAAGTTCCAGTTCACGGGTAAAACGTGACTGTGTCTTACAGAGGACAATATCAAATTTGTGCTGTTCCGCATCTTTTAACAGACGGTTAAACTCCGGGCGGCGCCTGTCAGCCCCGGCGTAGTCGTCGTCGCTGTAAATATTGTAAAGTTCCCATCCTTGTTCCATGGCATAATGTAACAACATGGATTTCTGATTCTGGATGCTGCCTGAGTCATCGGTTTCAGACTGTTTGTTTTTGTCTTCCTCGGATAAGCGGCAGTAGATAGCTACTTTCATATTCATAAATCACCGTTTTTGAATTATTGTTTTTTTGTTCTTTTCCAGTTGGTTGATGAGGCTGATCCATATGTCGGTAAATTTGTCTTTGGAAGTATTGGTTTTACCATTTTTGAAAATATTCTTACAAAGAATCGAAGAGTCTTGCTTTGGCATTATGTCATCTTCCTTTTGCGGTTATATGATAACGTATGTGGGGTTACTTGTACGTTATGCCGGTCTTATGAAAACATTTTCATAGGAAATTTCCATAGAAATCAAGCTTTTTTCTATAAACGGATATAAGAAAAGCACCTCCAAAGAGATGCTTTACCCTAATGTTTAACAGAGTTCTTTTGGTCAGGACAGCAGCCAATCAATTAAATATAAGGACTTGATGCCATCATAAGAATTGATGTAATTTCTATCCATCGATAATACGATTTTTTCGTAGTTATCAGGTATCATACGCAGTGGCCTGAGTTCTCGTTCACGGGTCTCCGGCAGCTGCATACTTTCCGTTACCTGGATATACAGTTTATCACTTGGCTTTTCAGCTACAAAGTCGATTTCCGTTTCTCCAATCTTGCCAATAGACACACGATATTCACGGCGGATCAGTTCCAAGAATACAATATTTTCAATGATGTGGCCCCGGTCTGCATCACGATAGCCAAGCAGCATATTGCGGAAACCCATATCAATAATGTAGTTCTTTCCTAACGTTTTCAGAAGCTGTTTGCCTTTCACATCATACCTTCCGACAGAGTAGAAGATGAATGCGCTTCGCAGCATGGAGATGTATTTGTCTACTGTTTTGCCTGCGACATTTTTACCTTTTCCGTTCTGAATATCACCTTCGCCGGATAAGACATTGCCGATGCTGTTGGGGGATGTGATATTGCCGATGTTGGAGCAAAGGAACAGCATGATCTTCTGCAGTATTCCGTGATCGGCTTGATTGTTGCGTTGTAGTATATCACGAAGCACGACAGTGGAATAGATGCCTTCCAGTGCCTGAATGCTTCTTGCTTCGTTAAACTGGTATTCCCTTAAAATTGGCATACCGCCAAACTGCAGGTATCTCTGGAACTTTTCCTCTACCGTAACAGAAGGGCCAAACTCATAGAAAGTTAAAAATTCCTTAAACGACAGCGGCAGCATGCGGATTTCCACATACCTGCCGGAAAGCAGTGTAGAAAACTCCGTGGAAAGCAGATATGCGTTGGAGCCGGTGATATAGATATCTACATCAAAATCGAGACGGAAAGATTCGATTGCTTTTTCCCAATGTTCAACAGCCTGCAGTTCATCGAATATCAGATAGGTCTTTTTATCATTCGGAATGCGTTCGCTGATATAGTCATAGAAGGCAAGGTAGTTTGAAAGGTTACGATAACGCAGGGATTCCAAATTCATGTGAATGATGTTGGCATCAGCCACTCCGTTATCAGAAAGGTATTGATGGAACAAATCCAACAAGGATGACTTGCCACATCTGCGAATACCTGTAACAATCTTAACCAGATCCACATCTCTATTTTGAATCAGCTGATTCATATATTCAGGGCGGTTGATAAGTTTAGTCATGATGCACCTCCTGGTTTTCTTACTTTCATTATACTAAATAATTCGTCGAAATCAATAGTTTCTGACTTGTAAGTCTGAAATTTTAACAGACTGAAAAACAATGTATTGCGGATTAATATTGTAATTGATATTATTATAGTTGAATAAATAGAAAGCTGGGAAATATTATAAAGATATGGTGGAAATATGGAGAAACATTTACTGATAGGAAACGGTTTTGACATATAATTTGGTGGACGCGCATTTACCAGTCAATTTATTATTCAGCGAATAAAGTATAGAGCACAAATGGGGATATATGACTCGCTTTTTGAGAAAACAATAAGCGGTCAGGAAATTGTTGCTATTGTAGAGGGATTTGTAACAGAGGCCAACAGTCTCATGCGTGGAAAGTATGACCAATACATTCAGGATGTTGAAACAAAAAATGCTGTAAATGATTTTAAAAAGCGATATACTCAAAAGATTCAAGAGCCACATGAAATTATGATTGAAGACTGGCTCTTATTGGTTCATGTTTTTTTCCTTAAAAATCAGGATTTAGAAAAGGACTGTATAGGCGCTACAATAGCATTTAAAAGAGTCTTACTTGATGTAATTTATAATGATGGAAAAATCCAAAAGATAATTACTTCATTGGAAAAAAAGACAAAGAAATCTCTTAGGAAGTATTTAAGTGGTTTTGATTCAATTTTCACCACAAATTATGATCACAATATAGAGAATCTGGTTTCAGGTATCGTACCAGTATTTCATTTACATGGCAGCTTTGATGTTTTAACTGAAAGTGAGAATCCAGAGTATGCTGTGGGATATTTTCGGACACAAAATGGTGCGACCGTATATCAGGCATTAAAATGCAAGTGAATGACAGGAAGGCAATTGAGAAGTATATCGGTATTTTTAATGCACTGGCACAGGATAGTGTTACTGCAGATGAAGTTGTTGAAGAAATAAGTAAATACCCGCAATTTGAAAGGGAACGCTTGTGTAAGCTGGCAAAGGATGATATGCAGGAGAGGAATCCGGGAAATATACCTACTGATGAAAGAGGGTTTCTTTTACAGACTGCGAGTATAAGCAATATTGCATTGTCAGAAGGTATTTCTCCATCCGCTTTATATGTTCTGTGTGTTATGAATTATGATAAATATTTTAAGTGAAAAGGACAGAGAAATTGCAAGCAAATAGTTTTTATAGGAGGCGACGAAAATGACAACAGAGTTAATGCGTCAATTGCTTTCGAAAGATGAAAAGATAACAATAGAATATAAAGAATGTCAGAATGGGATTTATGATGATGTGTATGAGACAGTTTGCTCATTTTCCAATCGTTATGGCGGGTACATCATTATGGGGGTAAAGGATGGCGGAGTTCCAATAGGCCTTAACCGGAACATGATCAAAGATATGAAGAAAAATTTCGTGAATCAGTTAAACAATCCGGATAAGATGTCGCCTACTTTATACTTGTCGATAGAAGAGTTAGAATATGACGGAATGATGTTGTTATGGGTGTATGTTCCGCCTACATCTACCGTTGAAAAATGTGCTAACAGGATATATGACCGGAATGAAGATGGCGATATGGATATCACAGATTCACCCATTCAGCTTCAAAATATGTACAATAGAAAAAGTAACACCTATGTGGAACATAAAATTTTCCCCTATGTTTCACTGGATGATTTACGGTTGGATTTGATGAATAAGGTACGGAATCTTGTCAAGAGCCGCAAACCGGAGCATGACTGGCTACAAATGTCGGATCAGGATATATTAAAAAGTGCTGGATTATGGGAAAAGGATTTTTCATCGGGAGTGCAGGGATACAATTTGGCAGGAGTCCTGTTGTTTGGTAAAGATGAAGTGATACGTTCCTGTTGCCCAGGCTACGTAACAGATGCGATTTGCCGAATTGAAAATTTAGACCGTTATGATGACAGGTTGCAGGTTGCAACTAATTTGATTGAATCATACGAACTTCTTATGGAGTTTGTTGCCAAGCATACTTCTGACAAATTCTTCCTTGTAGATAATGTAAATACAAGTATAAGAGATCTGATAGCAAGAGAGGTCATTGGCAATATATTAGTCCATAGAGACTTTTCCAGTGCTTATCCGGCAAAGCTGATTATTGAAAAAGACTGGTTAAAAACGGAGAACTGGTGTGTGCCCAGGCGGCATGGAAATATCATGAGCGATGAATTTACGCCATATCCTAAAAATCCATTGATACAGCAATTTTTTGCCAACATTGGACGAACTGACACAATTGGCTCCGGGGTCAGAAATCTTTATAAATATACGCCAATCTATTCTGAAGGCGGAAAGCCGGAACTGTTTGAAGATGATGTTTTTAAAATTTCTATTCCTCTGAATAAAATAGCGGCAGAGTCAGCAAAAGAAAGTAAGACATTATCGAAAAGAGAACAGAAAATTTATGATATGATTTGTGAAAATATTCATTTGTCAGTGGAGCAGGTTATGGCAGAACTGGATATTTCAAGGGCAACCGTGTTCAGAGATTACGCAAAAATTAAAAGAGTCACAGGTGCAGCATATGATAAAAACACCTCAACATGGACTCTATAAAATCTCAGTCTCATTTCAGTCTCAAGTGAGTCTCATGTAGTCTCAAACAGTCCGGAACCGCTTTGAGACTGAAAAAGTGCGGTTTTTCAAGGGTTTACAGGAATGGACTATAGCAAGTCTCATTTCAAGTCTCAAATCAGTCTCATTTTTTTATAAAATTTTGAGACTGACTTGAGACTTAAAGAATCGGTTTACTTCGGTGATACAAATTTCATACTCATAAGATCATGTATAAGGATATATACCTTAGCGGGAGGGAAACGAAAATGCTCAATATTTATTACGGCAATATGCCGGAGGCCATCTTTAATACGTCAGTATATTTCAAAAATACCTACGAAGATGAGTGGATTACCGATCCGGTTGCAAGAGAAATGATTCTTGACGTGGACAAATCCGTTGTTTTGGACAGTGCGGTGATTGACAGTCCTGTCATGGGAAAAATTGTACCGACCGCGCTTTCCGGGGGTGTGAAAACGCTGATTCTTATGAAGAATGAGCGTTCGAAAGTATTCAATGCTTCCACTTGCGGCGATAACTGTGCCAAATGGATTCTGAGGCTGGCAGAGACGGACGACCTCACAATTAATCTGCGTCATCTGATGGACTTTGGGGAGGGGATATTTGATATTCGTATCATGAATACAGATCAGATTGTCCACAGCATGAGAGAACTTGTTCCGATTGCCGGACTGTATGTATGAGAGGGGCTGCACATGAAAGGGAGTCATAGAATTGTTGTACAGAATAAGCGTATCCGATATGATTTTGAAGTAAAAAGAAATATAACCGTTATCCGTGGGAACAGTGCAACGGGCAAAACAACGCTGGTAGATATGATACGTGAGCATTTTGAAAATGGTTCTGCCAGCGGAGTAGAGCTTACTTGTGATAAGGAGTGTACGGTTCTGGAAGGCCGTACATGGGCCGGGCAGCTTTCCATGATGAGGGATTGTATTGTTTTTATTGACGAAGGAAATGACTTTGTTGCGAGTAATGATTTTGCGGCTATTCAGGACACGGATAACTATTATGTGATTGTAACCAGAGAGGGCATTCCGTTCCTGCCGTACGGCGTGGAGGAGATTTATGGAATCCGCAATTCGGGTAAGTATGGAACCCTGAAGCGTACCTATAATGAATTTTATCATTTGTATCAGATGACAGACTTCATTCAGACAGTTAAACCCAAAAAGGTGATCACCGAGGACTCCAATTCCGGCTTTCAGTTTTTTCATAGTATTTGCGTGAAAGGCGGTAAGATCAGGTGTATCAGTGCACAGGGAAAATCAAATATTTTTGCACATGTTGCAGATACTCTGAATGAGAAAATTTTGGTCGTTGCAGACGGGGCGGCTTTTGGCTCTGAAATGGAGAATGGTGATCCCTCCTTGATACTTCCCATACCCAGAGCAGACTCGTTTTCATCCCGCTTCATCAGGTTGTTCTTCCAAAATCGCCCCATCTGCTGCCATATCCTCGAATAGATCCGTGATAGCATCTCCCTTAGACTGGAACTCACAGCTGTTAAAGGGAATCCCCCCGGCTGCCATAGGCCAGATTCCGACGGTGTGGTCCACGTAATAATTGGCAAACCCGGATTCCTCAATCTCTTCCATGGATAAATTCCTGGTGAGCTGGTGCACGATGGTGGATACCATCTCAAGGTGGGCAAGCTCCTCCGTTCCAATGTCCGTTAAAATTGCCGCCACTTCATTATAAGGCATGGAATAGCGCTGGGAAATGTAACGCATGGAAGCACCCAGTTCACCGTCAGGGCCGCCGTATTGAGACATGATTGCCTGGGCAAGCTTTGCATCAGGTTTTTTGATATTTACAGGGAACTGCAGTCTTTTTTCATAACTCCACATAGATTAACATTCTCCTTCCCAAGGCCACGGTTCCGTCGCCCATTTCCATTCTTTTTGGTTACAGCCATCCGTATCGGATATTCTAAGAGGCGCATACTTCATGGCATATTCGCGCATAGCCTGATTTTTCATGCGCACATAGTGGCTCAGATAATCCATGGCGTCCTTGTCTGTGGGGTGCGTGTCGAGATATTCTGTCATTTCCACGATCACGAAATCAATGACGCCGATATCGTGGAAAAGCTGCCGGCGGTCGGAACAAGCTTTGTTATTCATTTTGTGCATCTCCTTCCTGTAAAAGGTTTTTCGAGCTCAGGGAAAATAGTACCGGTCTTGTATGCCGCATCCAGATCATCAAATATTTTAGTGAGCTGCTGCCAGGGAACATAAGCCATTGCAATAGGGAAATGGTCAAAATATTCATTAAAATTGTAATCCTGCATAAGATACCTTTCATAAAAAATAAATAGTTTAATAATATAGTATGTTGGGGATATTATGCAGTTACAATTTTTTACAAACGATTGCAAAGAGCTATACTTTGTGATTTAATGGTATCGGAGAAATTACCCAAAATGATCTTCTTCACAAAAGAGGTGGAAGTAATGTCATTATTTGAGAGTGAAACAGGGAAAAATTATGAAATACAGGGCTTATATGTGGAAGAAGGAATTACCCGCAGGCTCCAGGCCCTTGGGTTAAACGACGGAACAGTGGTCACGGTGCTTAACCGCAAAAAGAACGGGGCGCTGATCATCCGTGTGCGCGGAACCCGCCTTGCCATCGGCAGACATATCAGCCAGGGCATTGAAGTGAGAGAAACACGGTAAAAATGGAGGCAGATTATGAAAAACGACCAGAGAGTACATGTTGCTTTTGTGGGAAATCCTAACTGCGGGAAGACAACGCTGTTTAACGCAATAACCGGATCGAAATTAAAGGTTGCCAACTGGCCCGGGGTAACGGTGGAGCGGATGGAAGGGGAGGCGGAATATGAAGACGTTCCCTTGTCGTTGATCGACACGCCGGGGATCTATTCCCTGACCTGCTATACCATAGAAGAAAAGGTGACCAGAAGCTGTGTGATGGACGATGATATTGAGGTGATCGTCAATGTGGTGGATGCTTCTTCATTAGAGCGGAACCTGTATCTTACCTTACAGCTTTTGGAACTAGGGAAGCCGGTGGTGTTAGCGCTTAACATGATGGATGTGGTGGAAGAGAGAGGAATGGAAATCGACCTTCACCGGCTGCCGGAACTTTTAGGGGATATCCCGGTAGTTCCGGTCTCCGCGGCGAAGCGCAAAGGGCTTGACATCCTGCTCCATGCGGTGATCCATCATTACGAGGAAGGGTCAAAGGGAGACATCCTGCACTATAGCGACATGATAGAGGAGAAGATTGACAAGCTTTCCGTTATCATGCAGGCTCATTATCCGACGCATTCTTCAGTCAGATGGCATGCCATCAAGCTTCTTGAAGATGATGAGGATGTTAAAACGGAACATCCCCTGCAGGTTACGAACATTGTGGACCGCAGCTACGAGAAGGAGATCATCCAGTTTAAATATAGTTTTATTGAACATATAATAAAAGAAGTGATGTTTTACCGGAAGAAGAAAAAAGACAGCACGGAGCGGATCGATCAGGTATTGACTCATCCGTTCTGGGGAGTTCCGGTATTCTTATGCATCATGGCAGTGGTTTTTTTCCTGACATTTACAATTGGAGACTGGCTTAAGGGATATTTTGAGTCTTTCCTCGAACTTTTTTCAGGAGGGGTAAGCGAACTTCTTACGGGCATCCATGCCGCATCCTGGCTCAAGTCCCTTATCGTGGATGGCATCATTGCAGGGGTAGGCGGTATCCTGACCTTCATCCCCAATATTGCAATCCTGTTTCTTGCCCTTGCCATCTTGGAAGACAGCGGCTATATGTCAAGGGTTGCCTACGTGATGGATGGGATCATGGGAAAAGCAGGACTTTCCGGGAAGGCGTTTTTGCCTATGGTCTTAGGATTTGGCTGTACGGTTCCCGCGATCATGGCATCGAGAGCCTTAGAGACAGAAAAGGACAGGCGGCGTACGATGATCATCACTCCTTTTATGTCCTGTTCCGCAAGGCTTCCTGTGTATGTGCTTTTTTCGGGAATGTTTTTTGGACAGTTTGCCCATGTGGCGGCTTTTTCCATGTACGTGATCGGGATGGTGCTTGCCATCGTCATCGCCAGAGTGCTTCATGCGTTTGAAAAAGGAACGGCCAACGACAATCTTTTGATCGAGCTGCCGGAGTACAAAAGACCGAACGGGCGGACGATACGGATCTATGTATGGAATAAGTTGAAAGATTATCTTTCCAAGGCTGGCACTACCATTTTTATTGCCTCGATCATCATCTGGCTTGTCCTTAATTTCGGGATGTCGGGAATGGTCTTAACCCCTGCAGACAGCTTTGGGGCCATGGTGGGAAGATGGTTAGAGCCTATCATGCGGCCGGCAGGACTTGGTATGTGGCAGATCATTGTTTCTCTCATTGCCGGCATATCCGCAAAGGAAGTGGTGGTATCCAGTTTTTCCGTACTTTTTGGCGTGGGGAATGCGCAAGGGGCAGCCGGTATGGAAACGGTGGTTGAAAACTTGAAAAGCATTGACCCGTCCTTTGGACCGTTAAATGCGTATTGTATGATGATCTTTGTGCTTTTGTATGTTCCCTGTGCGGCGGCCATAGCCACCATACGCAAAGAAAGCGGGGATACCGGATTTACCTTAAAGCTTGCTCTTTTCCAGATTGTTTTCGCATGGCTTATGGCAACGCTGGTATTTCAGATTGGAAGCCTTATTGGTTGACTTCCTATGTGGTTTGTGTAAAAATAGATGTAATAACTGATACGGAAAGGAACGCAATGAGAGGAATAAACACGCAGGTACGTAAAAACAGAAGACGGATCTTTAAGGAAGTGGCAAACCTTGCCTATCATTCCCAGAATCTGAAGGATGATGTGGAAGCGCTTCCTTATAAAATAGTGGATTATGATGAGTCTGAATATGACAGTATTTACCGGGAAAGAGCCATTGTGCGCGAACAGATCCGGCTTGCCATGGGGCTTTCCCTGCGGCCGGAAAACATGCCGGTCCATGTGACCCAGGGCCTGGAAGAAAGCAACATCGACGAAAAGTATTACGAACCGCCGCTGATGCAGGTGATTCCTTCGGCATGTAATGCCTGCCCGGAAAATAAGTATGAGGTGACGGATAAATGTATGGGCTGTGTGGCCCACCCCTGCAGGGAAGTCTGCCCGAAAGGTGCAATTTCTATGAAAAGCGGGCACTCCGTCATTGATCAGGATAAATGTATCAAATGCGGGAAATGCAAATCTATCTGCCCTTATGACGCCATATCCCATCAGATCCGCCCCTGCCTTGCCCATTGTGGCGTAAATGCCATTAAAAGCGATAAGAAAGGGCGTGCTTATATTGATACGGATCTGTGCGTGTCCTGCGGACAGTGCATGGTAAGCTGCCCCTTTGGCGCCATTGCGGATAAATCCCAGATCTTCCAGCTGATCCGTGCCATGCAGTCCGGCCGGAAGATCATAGCCCAGGTTGCACCTGCCTTTGTAGGACAGTTTGGCAAAGAGGCCACTCCGGATAAGATAAAGGAAGCGCTTAAAGAGCTTGGCTTTTATGATGTTTATGAGACAGCTATTGGTGCGGACATGGGGGCAATGGTGGAAGCGGAGCATTATGTCAAGGAAGTCGCTGCCGGAAAACTGCCGTTTCTTTTGACCTCGTGCTGTCCATCATGGTCTATGCTGGCGAAGAAGTTTTTTCCGGAGACCATTGATAAGATTTCCAACGCCCTAACCCCGATGGTGGCAACGGCACGGAAGATCAAAGAAGACCATCCGGATGCCAGCGTGGTGTTTATCGGGCCCTGCGCATCCAAAAAACTGGAAGCCTCCAGAAGGACGGTCCGCTCCGATGTGGATTTTGTGATCACCTTTGAGGAATTAGCGGGAATGTTTGAGGCAAGAGGACTTTTGCCGGAAGAGGTGGAGGCTCATGATAAGTTAAATGACGCAACCGGAGCCGGAAGAGGCTATGGCGTGGCCGGCGGTGTGGCAAGCGCCATTGAGGAATGTATTTTAGAATACTATCCTGACGTGGATGTGAATATTGAACATGCGGAAAGCCTGACGGAATGCAAGAAGATCTTGATGCTTGCAAAAGCCGGAAAAAAGAACGGCTGCCTGATCGAAGGAATGGCATGCCCGGGAGGCTGTGTGGCAGGTGCCGGAACCAATATCGCAATCCCTCAGGCAATGAAAGAAGTTGCCGGGTTTAAGGCATCAGCCGATAAAAAGATACCGGAGATGGAGGAAAAAGATGAAGATTAGGACAAGGTTTGCACCCAGCCCTACGGGGAGGATGCATGTGGGGAATTTAAGGACGGCTCTTTATGCTTACCTGATCGCCAAACATGAAGGGGGCGACTTTATTTTAAGGATAGAGGATACTGACCAGGAGCGGTTTGTGGAAGGGGCGGTTGACATTATATACAGGACTCTTGCAAAAACTGGCTTAATCCATGACGAAGGGCCGGATAAGGATGGCGGCGTGGGCCCATATGTACAGTCAGAGCGCCAGAAGCAGGGCATTTATTTGAAATATGCCAAACAGTTGGTGGAAAGCGGGAAGGCTTATTATTGTTTTTGTGACAAAGAGCGTCTTGCCAACTTAAAGACCCAGATTGTGGAGGGAAAGGAGATCACGGTTTATGACAAGCACTGCCTTTCTTTATCCAAAGAAGAAGTGGAAGAAAAGTTAAAAGCAGGGGTGCCTTATGTGATCAGGCAGAATAACCCCACAGAAGGCACCACGACTTTTCATGATGAGATTTATGGGGATATCACGGTAGATAATTCGGAGCTTGACGATATGATTCTGATCAAATCAGACGGCTTCCCCACCTATAATTTTGCAAATGTGGTGGACGACCATCTGATGGGAATTACCCATGTGGTAAGGGGAAATGAATACCTTTCCTCTTCTCCTAAATATAACCGGCTCTATGAGGCTTTCGGCTGGGAGGTACCGGTCTATGTGCATTGTCCTTTGATCACGGACGAGGAGCACCATAAGTTGAGTAAACGCTGTGGCCATTCTTCCTATGAAGATTTGATCGAGCAGGGCTTTTTAACGGAAGCGGTGATCAATTTTGTGGCACTGCTTGGATGGAGCCCCACGGACAGCAACGAAGAGATCTTTTCCCTTAATGAGCTTGCCGGCATATTTGATTACCATCATATGTCAAAATCCCCTGCGGTGTTTGATTACACAAAGCTGAAATGGATGAACGGGGAATATATGAAGGCCATGGATGAGGAAGCGTTTTATAAGATGGCCCTTCCTTATATCAGGCAGGCAGTTTCAAAGGATATGGATACTGTCAAGCTTGCCGCCATGGTTAAGACCAGGATTGAAATCCTGCCGGATATCCCGGGGCTTTTAGATTTTTTGCAGGAGCTTCCGGAATATGATACGGCGATGTATGAACATAAAAAAATGAAGACCACAAAAGAATCTTCCCTGGAAGTTTTAAAAGAACTCCTTCCCGTCTTAGAACGGCAGGAGGATTATGGGAATGATGCCCTTTACCAGTTATTGATTGATTTTGTGGCAAAGAAGGGATGTAAAAACGGTTATGTGCTTTGGCCGGTGAGGACCGCGGTGTCAGGAAAGCAGATGACGCCTGCCGGGGCCACCGAGATCATGGAGCTTCTCGGCAAGGAAGAATCCATAAGCAGAATCAGGAAAGGTATCATGCTTCTTGAGAGAGCCTAGCAGCCAGCAGTTAAACGCATTAAAACATCTGTCGGGTCCGGCTGAGATCATCGCCGGACCAGGCAGTGGAAAAACATTCACGATCATAAAAAGACTTCTTTATCTTATTCGTCAATGTCAGATTGATCCTGACAAAATCCTTGTGATTACATATACCAGAGCGGCAGCAAAGGAAATGGAAGAACGTTTCCGGACGTCTGTTGCAGAGCTTTATGAAAATTCCGAAGGAACCGGCCATAGAAATGCCCAAAAGGTCCACTTTGGAACTTTTCACAGTATCTGCTGGCAGATATTGCGCCAATCCAGTGGAAATGATTATTCTCTGATCGGGGAATCCCAGAAAAGAGAGCTGATCGGACACCTGTTAAAAAATATGGGATTGGGGGAAGAAATTGCCTATGACCTGGTCTCTGATATTGTAAACGAGATCAGCCGCGGAAAAAATTTTTCAGGACTGGATGAAGGGGATCTAAGCAATGGAAATGACGGGCTTAAAAAGGTGGGAACACTGTCCTTTGAGGCGTATCGGAATATCAAAGATGGATATGAGCGCTATCTGAAAGATCAGAAGATGCTGGACTTTGATGATATGATCGTGGAATGTCTGAAACTTTTTCAAACGCAGCCTGCAGTCTTACAAAAATACCAGATGCAGTTTGCCTATATTCTTGCCGATGAGTTTCAGGATATCAATTTACCACAGTACCAGTTGTTAAAGCTTCTAGCCGTACCGCAGAATAATCTGTTTGTAGTAGGTGATGACGATCAGGCTATTTATGGTTTCCGGGGGGCTTCGCCTGGAATCATGAAACAGTTTCTTGCGGATTTTCCAAATGCAAGAAAGCTTATGCTGACAGAAAATTACCGGAGTGGAAAGGAAATCGTATCTCTTGCCAAAAAAGTGATCAGCCAAAACCAAAACCGGTTTGAAAAAGAATTTTATCCGATGCAGCAAGGAGGGTGTATTCATGTTTGCGGCTTTGAAAGCAGAAAAGCAGAAGAAAATGCACTGGGAAAAGCATTGTGTGGGCTCGACCGGGAACACCTGAACCGGTCTGCCGTGATCTTTAGAACCAATATAGAACTTTTACAGTACCAGGGATTTTTCAAGAAAATGCAGATTCCTGTTTTCGGGAAAAAAGTTTCTGATAAGGACATTCTCAAAAGCTTTATCATGGAAGATATGACTGCCTTTTTATCTTTTATCTATCTGGGGAATCGGCGCAGCCAGTTGATCCGGTTTATGAACAAGCCAAACCGTTTTTTTGTCAGGGAAGCGCTTACTACTGAAACAGTAATGTGGACTCAATTCCAGCGTTATTACCAAAATAATCCGATATTATTAAAACAGGCGGAAGGCTTTTGGACCCAGCTCAAACTTGCAGGGAGGCTTTCTACGGATTTAGCCATTTCCCTGTTTCGAAATGCTTTGGGGTATGACCGGTACCTGGAAGAAAAAGCGCCGGATGCTGGGAGAGAAACGCTGTTTAAAAGCCAGGCTGACCGGATTCAGCGTTATCTTGGGGATTATATTCCGGGAACGGATTTAAAGCGCTATCTTGTTGAGAAGGAAAAGAAAAACCCGGTAAAAGAAGAAACTGACGTAAGGGAAGGTCTGCGCCTGCTTACCATGCATGGCGCAAAGGGGCTTGAGTTTGACCGTGTATATTTGCCGGATGTAAATGAAGGTGTCATTCCCGGGAGAAGATGTGCGTCTCCAAAAGAGTTAGAGGAAGAAAGAAGGCTCCTGTATGTTGCCATCACAAGAGCCAAAAAGGAATTGCATATTTATTATACAAGGGAAAGGGGGCGTACCATTTCCAGATATTTGGAAGGACTTATTCCTCCTCATCCTCAACTTCCATAAGTTCATCAAATTCCACGCTGTCCAAATATTCGTCAAATGCGTCAGATACCATTTCGTATTCTTCATCATCCTCAATGTAAGTAAGGACAGGCTCTTCATTGGGGTCTGATTCATTCTCCGAATAGCGGTAAAACCATACATTGCCGTCATGGTTTTCTCCATCTTCCTCTAAGGGGAGAAGGACAATATAATCTTGTTTGTTGGCGGTAAGGATTGTGACAACAGCGCAGGTTACGCTGGTTCCGTCCTCCAGCTCCAGTGTGACAGTCATTTCTTCATCGTCTTCTTCCGGATGTTGAAAGGTGTTTTGATCGGCAGCCTTTTTATTCATAAGAATCCTCCATTTGGTGATTGGTTGACATGTTTCTTTTTCATTTTAACAGTTTATCAGTCTATATGCAATTTATTTGCAAATAAAATCTGACCTCAGTTGACAGGATCATGCCCATGACTGGCTTGTCCACTTAAGTTTCTTGTGGTAAAATGGAAACAACCGAAGACAGAATTGGACATGCATCATAAGGAGGTTAATTTGAATAAAAATTGGGAAGTAAGCTATTTTAAGCCAGACGAACCGGGAGTGTTTCCTATTCAGGATGGAATACGATTAGCAGCGGAATGCCCCGGCAGTGACAAAGAATGTGGTGTGGTATTGTTTGACAAGGAAGGCCGGCATACGAAAATCCCATTTTCAAAAGAAGGAAGGCAGGGAACCCTTTTTGGTATACAGATCAAAGGGGATGGGGTCCTTACATGCAGATACCAATATTATATTGGTGAGAACAAAAAGACCGACAGCTATGCCGAAAGGATTACAGGGCTGGAAAAATGGGGCGCAGGCAAAAACAGAGAAAGAGTTGCCTGGGGCGGTTTTTTGTGGGAAAACTTTGACTGGGAGGACGATTTTCCGTTGCAAATCCCTTATGAGGACAGTATTTTATATGGGGTAAACGTGCGGGCGTTTACCATGCATAAAAGTTCCGGTGTCAAGAATCGGGGAACCTTTGAAGGACTTTGTGAAAAACTCCCGTACTTAAAGGATCTGGGAATAACGACGGTTGTATTGATGCCCTGCTATGAGTATGAGGAATGTATGCGGGAGCCATTTGGAGCAGGGTATGCTTTGGGGATGCCGGATGATGACTTGGAAAAGGCAGCGAGGAATATACGCCTTAACTGCTGGGGATTTCAGGAAGGATACTATTTTTCGCCTAAAGCCTCTTACTGCGCAGGGAACTCCCCATCCTTATCTTTTAAGTCCATGGTAAAGGCCTTCCACCAAAACGGGATCGAAGTTATGATGCATTTTTATTTCCCGCCTCAGATAAAGCAGCTTTATATCTTAAAAGTAATCAAACATTGGGTAAAGGAATATCACATTGACGGCGTCAGATTAAGTGGATATCATATTCCTTTCCGGATGCTTTCTGAAGAAGCTTTTTTGGGCAGGACGAAAATCTGGTGTGATCATTTCCCGGAGGGGGAGGTAAATGCCGCTGACAAATGCTTTAGAAACTTTGCTCATGTGAACGGTAATTTTAAAAATGATATCCGGCGTTTCCTGAAAGGAGATGAAGGGATTATCAATGATGTTTTGACAGACCAGAGACGAAATCCGCCAGACTGCGGCGTAGTCAACTATCTGGCTGATTATGACGGATTTTCCCTGTATGACAGTGTTTCATATGACAGAAA
The DNA here is from genome assembly GCA_910587295.1 of uncultured Lachnospiraceae bacterium. GTDB lineage: Bacteria > Bacillota > Clostridia > Lachnospirales > Lachnospiraceae > Suilimivivens. The sequence goes on from CAJULP010000047.1 coordinate 25,664, forward strand.
ACATAATGAAGAAAACGGAGAAGATAACCGGGACGGAACGGATTACAACTATTCCTGGAACTGCGGGGTAGAAGGGGAAACAAAGAAAACTGCCGTTTTAGGGCTTAGGTCTATGCAGATGAAAAACGCCCTTTCTTTTCTTTTTCTGTCACAGGGAACCCCTTATCTATTTGGCGGGGATGAATTTGCCAATACAAGGAATGGGAACAATAACTGTTATTGCCAGGACAATGCAGCAGGATGGGTCAAATGGAAAAACACACGTTTTACAAATGAAATTTTGGAACATGCCCGTTTTCTGATCCACCTTCGCAAGGAGTATAAAATCCTCCACCGGCAGGAAGAATTTAAGGTGATGGATACCATATCCTGCGGATACCCTGATATATCTTATCACGGAACAGAGGCATGGAGGCCTGACTTTAGTTATGTAAGCCGGGTTGTGGGCGCTATGCTTTGCGGCCAGTATGAAGGCGATGAGCCGTTCTTTTATACTGCCTATAATATGCACTGGCAGGCGCACCAATTGGCATTGCCCAAGCTCCCGGCAGGGCAGGCATGGGTGAAAATTTCGGATACCGCGTTTCCTTACGAAGCGATGGAAAAAGAGAAACTGATAACGGTATCTAAGGGTGACAAGGAACAAAGAACGGTGCTTTCTGAGGATACCGTTAAGATATCCGCAAGGAGTGTTTCTATCTATCAGTCAACCCCATTCCAGACAGGGAAGAAAAAGGGAAGGGGCGCTGATAAAAAAGCAAGAATAAAGAGCAGAGGTTCTGTTGGATGAAAATCTGGAAACATTTTAAGACCATTACTTACCATAAATATCTTGTCATGCAGGGATGCTTTAAAGTTGGGCTTTACTGGCAGGGGATCTTTCATGACATGTCAAAATACAGCCCCAGTGAATTTTGGGTGGGCGCAAAGTATTACCAGGGGAACAGAAGCCCCAATAATGCCGAGCGGGAAGCAATCGGCTATTCCAGTTCCTGGCTCCATCACAAAGGAAGGAATAAGCACCATTATGAATATTGGATTGATTACAGCACCAAGGACATTGCGGGCGGCATGGCGCCTGCTCCCATGCCTTCCAAATATGTGGTGGAAATGCTGATGGACCGGATTGCCGCCTGTAAGGTGTACAACGGAAAGGACTATACCAGTACTTCCCCCTGGGAATATTATAAGTCAGGCAGGGAAAAAGCGCCTCTCCATCCCGAGACCAAAAGACTTTTAGAAAAGCTTTTGCTCATGTTGGCAGAGTATGGGGAGGATAGGACCTTTGCTTATATCAGACGGAAAGTTTTAAGAAGGCGGCAGGCTCTATAACTCTTTTTGGGGTTATGCATATAATAAAGCATAACAAAAAGGAGTGTAAAAGCTTATGAATTGTCTATTTTTAGTGTTATTGCTGCTTTGCTGTGGTAATGATGGCGGCAACGGATGCGGATGCTTTGGCGGATGCAATACCAGAGGAAGAGATTGCGGTAACGGCCGTGACAGAGACCGTGACCGTGACAGGAATGATGGCTGTGGATGCGGCGACCGGGATCGTGACAGAGACAGAGACTGCGACCGAGATCGTGACAGAGACAGGGATTGTGACCGTGACAGAGATCGGAATGACGGGTGTGGGTGCAGAAATGACGGACGCCCGGAACCCAGACCCTTTATCCCTTATCCCGGTTCTTCCTGCGGGTGTGAGGATACATGCCAGTAAGATTGTAAGATGGCAGATTCCGGCTGTAATTGCAATAATTAAAAAGGCAGGGACTCATCACCTTGGTGGTGGGTCTCTTTTCATGCACAGAGATACACATGTGCGCTGAAGTGGACATGGAAATTGCTACTGTGTGGTGCACATCTCGCAATCAAGCAGGGGAAAAACTTCCTTACTCGATTGTGGGAACAGTGTGTCATGTTTTGACGCAGTAATATATTCATAAATTTAAGAAGATTATTTTTATTATTGACAAGGCGTTTTTTTGTGTATAATGTAACCATAATGGAGGAAGGAGAGATGAATATGGACATGGTTATCCAGGTAATGCCTAATGTTGGGGATGTTATGTCGGTAAGACAGTACTTAAGTACAGCTGCCAGTTCCTATTGCGGACCTTTTGCCAGACAGAGGGCGTTGGGGTCTCTTGGTGGGGCTGTCAATGGTGGTACTGTCATGTTCTGTAATGAAACAAGCTTGCATACATTGAATGATGTTTTAGATGCGTTAGAAAATTGGGGTAGAGAGAATAAAAAATGAGATACCTGATTTCTGACATACACGGATGTTTCGACCAGTACCAGACACTGCTTGCGAAGATTGGCTTTTCTGATAAGGATGAGCTTTATGTGCTCGGCGACGTGGTGGACCGGGGGCCGGAACCAATCAAGGTGCTCCAAGATATGATGAAGCGCCCCAACGTCATTTTTATTTTAGGAAACCATGATTTCATCATGTATGCGCTTATGAAAAAGCTGTCCGTGGAGATTACGGAAGATAATTACGACAATTACCTGACCGGGGAAATTATGCTGGATTATCAGCTATGGCTGCAGGACGGCGGCCTTATCACGGCGGAGAAATTCCGGGAGCTGGGCCGCAGGGAACAGGCGGATATCCTTGATTACATTGCCGGGGCGTCTTTATATGAAGTGATAGAACATGACGGGGCAGAATACAGGCTTGTCCATGCAGGGCTTTCCAATTTTTTGCCTGACAAAGGGATGGATGAATATGAATTGTACGATTTTCTGGAGGAGCGGGCGGATTATACCAAAAGATATTACCCTGGGGAAAATATTTTTCTGGTTACGGGACATACGCCAACGGTTTTAATCCCAGGCTGGGGGAAAGCGGAAGTGTACAGGGAACATGGGCACATAGCATTGGACTGCGCATGCGTGGCGGGAGGAAAGCTGGCGGCATTCTGCGTGGAAACACAGCAGGTCATTTACGTGGACGGTAACATTTGATATACTGTAAGCAGGAGGGTGCGTCATGGCTAGAACGGTAAGCATTGGAAACCAGGATTTTGAGTCAGTTCAAAAAGATGGATATTTTTACATTGATAAGACAGATTTTATACGGGAATGGTGGGAAAGCGGGGATAGTGTAACGCTGATCACAAGACCGAGGCGATTTGGCAAAACCCTGAATATGAGTATGGTGGAAAAGTTTTTTTCCACAAACTATCAAGACAGGGGAGAATTGTTTCATGACCTCAGGGTTTGGGAAAGTGAAAAATATAAAAAACTGCAGGGAACCTATCCGGTGCTTTTCTTAAGTTTTGCCGGCATTAAGGACAGCTCTTTTGCGGCGGCAAGGGAGACGATCTGCCGAACCATAGAGGAACAATATAATAACAATGATTTTCTGCTAAAAGGAAATCTGCTGAACGAAAAGGAGAAATCTTATTATCAAAAGGTTTGTGCAGATATGGAAGATGGCGTGGCTTCGGCAGCTTTGCGGTCATTGTCCGGTTTCCTTAGCAGATATTACGGGAAAAAAGTAATCATCCTTTTGGACGAATATGACACGCCTATGCAGGAGGCCTATGTAAACGGATACTGGGGTGAGATGGTGGCATTCATAAGAGGCCTCTTTAATGCCACCTTCAAGACGAATCCCTATCTGGAGCGTGCCCTTATGACGGGGATTACGAGGATCAGTAAAGAAAGTATTTTTTCCGACCTGAATAATCTTGAAGTAGTGACCACAACTTCTGAAAAATATGCAGACAGCTTTGGTTTTACGGAAGAAGAGGTCTTTGCCGCATTGGATGAATTTGGATTGTCAGGGCAAAAGCAGCAGGTGAAGGACTGGTACGACGGATTTATGTTCGGAAACAGAAAGGATATTTACAATCCCTGGTCTATCATCAATTTTTTTGATAAAGGGAAAGTTGGCGCCTACTGGGCAAACACCAGCTCCAACAGCCTTGTGGGAAAGCTGGTGCGTGAGGGCAGCAGAAAGGTAAAGGAAACCTTTGAGCGTTTATTGCAGGGGGAATCCATCCGGACGGAAATTGACGAACAGATTGTATATGACATGTTAGACGGAAGTGAACAGACCCTTTGGAGCTTGTTGCTTGCCAGCGGTTATATGAAGGTAAAAGCGTATGAAGCCTATGTTTCTGAATTTGGTGAATGGAGAGAAGATTATGAATTGGAACTGACCAACTTTGAAGTAAAAGTGATGTTCCGGAATATGATCAGGAAATGGTTCGGCAGCGTGAGGGCGGACTATAATGATTTTATAAAGGCATTGCTGATAAATGACCTGAAAGCTATGAACAACTATATGAATAAAGTGACAGTGGAAATGTTCAGCTATTTTGACACGGGAAGGAATCCTTCAGGAGCAGAGCCGGAACGCTTTTATCATGGCTTTGTGCTGGGGCTGATGGTGGAACTGACAGACAGATACAGCATCACTTCCAACAGGGAGAGTGGCTTTGGAAGGTATGACGTGATATTAGAGTCCCGAAGGATGATGGCGAAAGGAGAGGAGAGGGCAACACCCGGCTTCGCTTCGGATGGCGGTATTATAAATGATGCCGTCATTATAGAATTTAAGGTGCAGGATACAGATGAAAAGGAGCTTTCCGATACGGTACAGGAAGCCCTGAATCAAATTAAGGAGAAGCATTACCAGGCAGAACTTGTGGCAAAAGGGATACCGGAAGAACGTATTCGAAAGTATGGATTTGCTTTTTGTGGAAAGAAAGTGCTGATTGGCAGTGAAGGGTTCATCACTTAGGTGGTGGACCTCTTTTATTGCACAGGGAAGATATTATTATAGACTTGACACAAGGACGACATCGTGTTATATTTCTATTGTCAACATCATGTTATACAATAAGGAGGGCTAAAGCATGTTGCAGCAATTATCCGACGCCGAACTTGAAATTATGAAAATTATATGGGGAAATCCGGAGGATGTGACACTGTTTCCCTATATCATGGACGGGCTGGCAGCAAGAGGCAAGCCGTGCCAAAAGAATACTTTAATCGTACTCCTATCACGTCTGATGAACAAAGGCTTTTTAAGTGCAAAGAAAATCGGACGCCACAACGAATATACCACGCTTGTTTCGGAAGCGGAGTACCAGACAGCGCAGACAAAAAATTTCTTGAACAAGATTTATGAAGGCAGCGCAAAAGGTCTGGTTTCCAATTTGATCATGGGTGACTTGCTGACAGACGAGGAATACGAGGACTTGAAAAAGCTGTTGGAGAAAGGGAAAGAGCAGTAATGAACACGGTTTTGAAAATTTTATTGTCCATGTCTTTTTCCGGCAGCTTACTTATTTTGGCGTTGCTTTTGGGAAAACAGTTTTTGAAAAACAAAATCAGCCGGCAATGGCAGTATTATATTTGGCTGGCTGTTGTTTTGCGGCTGCTGCTTCCGTTCGGGCCGGAAGTAAGCCTGATGGGGAGGGTATATCAGGCTGTCGATCAGACAATATCCCAGACCGCTCCTTTACCGCCGCAGCAACAGCTCCCACGAAAAGTTCCGGGAGGCAATCCCGCTCCCGCTGTTGAGGCGGAACATTACAATGAAACGGTAAGTAGTCCGACAGATGATGTCATAACTGCCCACTCACTTCAAGATATTGGAGTGTTGTTGATCGATCATATCTGGCTGGTGTGGCTGGTGGCCGCGCTGGGATTGCTGATACGAAAAATAACGATTTATCAGGGCTTTATGCAATATATCCATGCTGGATTGACCCCGGTTTCTGACATTGAACTTTTAGACCGGCTTTCTATTGCGGCGGAGCGGGATGGTATTAAAAAACCGATAGAACTATGTGTCAATCCGTTGATTTCTTCTCCCATACTGATTGGCTTTTTCCATCCATGTATCGTACTGCCAAGCGCGGACATTTCCGAAAAAGATTTTCAGTATATCGTTCTGCATGAGCTGACGCATTACAAACGGCGGGATATGATCTATAAGTGGCTGGTACAGATTACGGTCTGCCTGCATTGGTTTAACCCGCTTGTATCTCTTATGAGCCGGGAAGTCACAAGGGCGTGCGAATTTTCCTGTGATGAGGCGGTTCTCGCAAAAATGGGATGCAGCCATGCACAGGACTACGGGAAAACCTTGCTTAACGCGATGGCCGCGATTGGGAGATACAAAGAAAATCTCGGCGCGGTTACTTTAAGCGAAAATAAACAACTGTTAAAAGAAAGGTTAGGTGCGATTATGAAATTTGAGAAAAAATCAAAAGCAATCCGGCTTCTGACGGGTATGCTGACGTTGTGTATTATTTTCAGTGCAGCTTTCATCGGAATTTATTCTACTGCCGCCGCTGCAGATGTGCCAGATTCGATAAATGCAGGCAATTCATTAGAAATGGAAACCAAAGAAGCCGGTGTGAGTATTGAGGATAATTCTACAGAGATAGATCGGTATTATAAAGCCGGCAGTTTGCCTCTGTTTGAAATCACCTTCTCCCGGCTGGATGAAAATACGCAAAAGATGTGGCTGGAACAGCTTTATGCGGATGGTGACAATTCTTTCTTCTCTGTCGCTGTGCGCTGGCTTGACACAAGTTCTGCTTTGTTTGCCGGCTTCGCCGAAAAAGCGTATGCCGATGAAGAAATGGCGTTTTTCTCTATCTTGACGGACTGTATGGATGAAGCGGAACTGGAACTTTGGCTGGACAGGGCTTTGGAAGATGGAAACCGGGCATTTCAATCCATTCTCTTTGATAAACTGAACCGGGGTGAGGAATTTGACGAGTTGAAGGAAAAATGGGCTGAAGCGCAGACGGCGGAATACCAGGCTGTGGGCGTTACAATGGATGGAAAGGACTACTATTACCAGGGCCAGCTTGTCAACATTTTTTTAGACATCCGGCCCAACAAATCCTTTTACACGTTGAATATGAACCCAAAAGGAACTGTCAATATTAAAATTGTCCGTGATGTGGAAAACAAAATCACAGGTGTTTCCTATATGACCGAGACGGAAGTGATTGAACTGTTGGGGAATATGGATGACCCGGATAATAAAACTGATGTAGAAATAGCCCCTGTTGCGTGTATTTCCGATTAAACGGAAGCAGAAAAGATATTCGGTATAAAAAATATGGTGAAAAAATTAGAATTGTCATGTATAATACAATATGTGTCAATTCTATTTTTTGCATTGTGCGGAGGTTAATATGAAGCAATTGATCGACCAGATTATCAAATTCGGAATCGTGGGTTTTTTCTGCTTTTTTGTAGACTTTGGCGTGACCAACGTGTTATCCGGGGTTTTGGGTGTCCATTATCTTATCGCCAAGTTCTTCGGATTTGTGGTTTCAGCAGTGGTGAATTATCTTTTAAGCATTAAATATGTGTTTACCCATAAGAAGGAGATGGACAAGAAGAAGGAATTTACGGTGTTCATCATCTTATCCGCCATTGGTCTTGTGATCAATGAGATTGTCATGTATATCTGTGTGGACGGAATCTACAGGCACAGTGAACCGCTTAAGGATCTTTTAACGGAGGATCTGATGGTCATGGCAGGCACGGTGATCGCAACCGCCGTGGTCATGGTCTACAATTTCATCTCAAGGAAGCTGTTCCTAGAAAGGAAATAGACAAAAGTGGACGCAGAACGTTTTGAAAGATGCAGAAGCAGCATCGTGGGGAGCATCCGGCAGGGGAGCGGCATCGGCACATATCAGGAAAAGACCCTCCATGCGGTGCTTAAGGATTATTATGCGCCCGCTAAGGACATGCAGGAGATTTCCGTAGGCGGCTATGTGGCGGATATCTTTACCGGGTCGGAAATCATGGAGATCCAGACGGGAAGCCTTGCGCCGATGCGGAAGAAATTGCAAAGCCTTCTTGGGCAATATCCGATAACGGTTGTTTATCCCATTCCCCGGGTCAAGTACCTGTCATGGATTGACGAAAATACGGGGGAATGTTCCAAACCAAGAAAAAGTACGGTAAAAGGCTCTGTTTACAGAGCTTTTTCTGAGTTATACAAGATTAAGCCATTTTTACATGACCCGAACCTGAGGTTTTGTTTCCCCTATTTGGAGATCAGGGAGTACCGGCTGTTAAACGGATGGAGCCGGGATAAGAAAAAAGGATCAATGCGGTACGATAGGATCCCGGCGGCGCTGCTTGATGAGATTAGGATCAACGGCAGGGAAGACTATTTTGGCCTGATTCCCGAAGGGCTTCCGGAACGTTTCACCGCAAAAGATTTCGGGGAGCAGATAAGGGAGCGGAAGGAGATTGCCGCTTTGGTGCTGAACATCCTGCATGATCTGGATGTGGTAGAGCGCTGCGGCAGATCTGGCCGCTATTATTTATACCGGATAAGCGGCACAGATTTTTGATGACGCTGGGAAGGTTTTGCGCTATAATGTGTTTCATATAAAACAGCATGCGGATGACGTTAACCTATAAAAGATAAGGGAGAACACCAAGAGAATATGTATGATGAAATAAATTTCGAAAAAATAGATCTTAGTTTAGAACCACCTGCAAAAGAACCGGAGCGGCAGCACTATTTTATTGCAAAGCTTCGCCGGTACGTGGAAGCGGAACGGAAACGCCTTGACCGTTCCGTAACTTGTGCGGTGGTCACCTTCGGCTGCCAGATGAATGCAAGGGACTCCGAAAAACTGTCAGGGATATTGGAGACGGCAGGCTATGAGCTGACAGAAGATGAAAATGCGGATTTTGTCATTTACAATACCTGCACGGTGCGGGATAACGCCAACCAGCGTGTGTACGGGCGGCTGGGGCATTTAGGCGGTATGAAAAAAAAGTTTCCCCACAAGAGGATTGCTCTTTGCGGCTGCATGATGCAGGAGCCCTCCGTGATTGAAAAGCTGAAAAAAAGCTACCGGTTTGTGGATCTGATTTTTGGAACCCATAATATTTATAAATTTGCGGAACTTTTAGTAACCATGTTCGAATCAAAAGACCCGGTGGTTGATATCTGGGATTCCACGGATCAGATTGTAGAGGAACTTCCCACCGAGCGGAAATATCCGTTTAAATCAGGAATCAATATCATGTTTGGGTGCAATAATTTCTGCAGTTACTGCATCGTTCCTTATGTCCGGGGCAGAGAGCGGAGCAGGGAGCCGGAGGATATCCTTCGGGAGATTGAAAGCCTGGCGGCGGATGGCGTTGTGGAGGTTATGCTGCTTGGGCAGAATGTCAATTCCTATGGGCGTAACCTCAAAAACCCTATATCCTTTGCAAGGCTGCTGCAGGAAGTGGAAAAGATTGAGGGGATCAAACGGATCCGTTTCATGACATCCCACCCAAAAGATTTATCGGACGAGCTGATTGCGGTGATGAAGCATTCGGAAAAGATCTGCCGCCACCTGCACCTGCCGCTGCAGTCCGGGTCCACCAGGATCTTACAGGCAATGAACCGCAGGTACACCAGGGAGGATTACCTGGATCTGGTGCAAAAACTGCGAAGGGAAATACCGGATCTTGCCATCACAACGGATATTATCGTGGGATTTCCGGGGGAGACGCCGGAAGATGTGGACCTTACCATAGATATGGTCAAACAGGTGCAATACGACAATGCATTTACATTCCTTTATTCCAAACGGACGGGAACACCGGCGGCAGCTATGGAAAACCAGGTGCCGGATAGCGTCATGAAAGAAGGCTTTGACCGGCTTTTAAATGTGGTCCAGGACACGGCCAGAAAGCAGATCCGGCGCCTTAAGGGGCAGACACTGGATGCTTTGGTGGAGGAAGTAAACGAACAGGATCCGGCGCTTTTGACCGGAAGGCTGTCTAACAATACCATTGTACATTTTCCGGGAGATAAGAGCCTTGTGGGTAAGATTGTTCCGGTCTATTTAAAGGAATGTCATGGTTTTTACTATGCAGGGGAGATACAGGAGGCAAATAATGGCTGAAATGACACCAATGATGCAACAGTATCTGGAGACGAAAAAAGAATACCATGATTGTATCCTGTTTTATCGTCTGGGGGATTTCTATGAGATGTTCTTTGAAGATGCCCTTACCGCATCCAAAGAACTTGAGATCACGCTTACCGGGAAGAACTGTGGTTTGGAAGAGCGGGCGCCTATGTGCGGGATTCCTTATCATGCGGTAGACGGCTATTTGAACAAGCTGGTCACCAAGGGATATAAGGTGGCTATCTGTGAACAGGTGGAGGATCCAAAGCTTGCAAAAGGGCTTGTGAAGCGGGATGTGGTGAGGATCGTCACGCCGGGAACCAATATGAACGTTTATTCCATGGATGAGACCCGAAATAACTTCCTTATGAGCATTGCTTTTTTTCAGGGGAAAACAGGGCTTTCCGTTGCGGATGTGACTACGGGTGATTACTACCTGACCGAGATAGAAGATACGAAAAAGCTTTTGGATGAGATCAACAAATATCATCCCAGCGAGATCATTTGTAATGACGCTTTTTTGGTAAGCGGCGTGGATATTGAGGATTTAAAGGGAAGGCTTGGTATTGCCATTTATCCGCTGGAACCGCACTTTTTTGATGATGACAGGTGCCAGAAGAGCCTGTTAAAGCATTTTCATGTAAGTACCTTACAGGGGATGGGGATTGGAGATTTTCCAGCAGGCATCATTGCCGCAGGTGCATTGATGCTGTACCTGACGGATACGCAGAAAAATTCCCTGGATCATTTTACCCATTTATACCCTTACCTTACCAGCAGATATATGCTTCTTGACAGTTCCACAAGAAGGAATTTAGAGCTTACGGAGACCTTGCGGGAAAAACAAAAAAGAGGATCTTTGCTTGGCGTTTTGGACAAAACCAAGACGGCTATGGGAGCGAGATGCTTAAGGCAGTATATCGAACAGCCCCTGATCGACACGGAACAGATCTTAGGCAGGCTTGACTGCGTGGAGGCTTTATCCAAACAGTCTATGATAAGAGATGAACTTAGGGAGTATTTGAATCCCATCTATGACTTGGAACGCCTTCTTGGGAAGGTAAGTTATAAGTCGGCAAATCCAAGGGATCTGATTGCGTTCCGTAATTCCTTAAGAATGCTGCCCCATATCAAGACTCTTTTGTCTGAATTTAGCGCCGGACTTTTAAAGGAAATAGATAACGAGATTGATGATCTTTCCGATATCTGCCGTTTGATCGAAAATTCTATTTATGAGGAGCCGCCAATTTCTGTGCGGGAAGGCGGGATTATTAAGGATGGATTTGACGAAAACATTGATACGCTGCGCCATGCCAAGACGGAAGGGAAGGACTGGCTTGCCAAGCTGGAAGAAGAGGACCGGGAGCGGACGGGAATCAAGAATCTGAAGATCCGCTATAACAAGGTGTTCGGGTATTATTATGAAGTGACTAATTCTTTTAAGGACATGGTTCCGGAGGATTACATAAGGAAACAGACCCTGGCCAATGCGGAGCGGTATACCAACGCAAGACTGAAGGAGCTGGAGGATACGATCTTAAACGCGGAAGATAAGCTCTATAGCTTAGAGTATGATATGTTCTGCCAGATCAGAGATGCCATTTCGGGGGAAATGGAGCGGATCCAAAAAACCGCAAAAGCCATTGCCAGACTGGATGTGTTTGCTTCCTTTTCGGCCGTTGCGGAGCGCTGCCATTATGTCCGGCCGTCCATCAACGCAAAGGGCGTGATTGACATCAAAGGGGGCCGGCATCCGGTGGTGGAGCAGATGATAACTGGGGATCTGTTTATTGCCAATGACACTCATTTAGACAACAATAAGTTTTGTGTTTCCATCATTACCGGGCCAAATATGGCAGGGAAATCCACTTATATGCGGCAGGTAGCGCTGATTGTCTTGATGGCGCAGATCGGATGTTTCGTTCCGGCGCAAAGCGCCAATATTGGTATAGTGGACCGGATCTTTACCAGGGTCGGCGCATCGGATGACCTGGCAAGCGGCCAGAGTACTTTTATGGTGGAGATGAATGAAGTGGCGAATATCTTACGGAACGCCACGGCAGACAGCCTGCTTATCCTGGATGAGATTGGGCGGGGAACTTCCACGTTTGATGGTCTTTCCATTGCCTGGGCGGTGATCGAACATATCAGCAACAAAAAGCTTCTTGGCGCAAAGACTTTATTTGCCACTCATTATCATGAGCTTACGGAGCTGGAAGGAAAGATGGGCAATGTAAACAATTATTGCATTGCAGTGAAGGAAAAAGGGGATGATATCGTCTTCCTGCGCAAGATTATAAAAGGCGGTGCGGATAAAAGCTACGGTATTCAGGTGGCAAAACTTGCCGGTGTGCCGGATATGGTCATCGACCGGGCCAAGGAGATCTTAGGACAGCTTGTGGACAACGATGTATTAGAAAAGGTCCAGAGCATAGCAGTCAACCAGAAGGATACCAAACACAAAGCCGTGAAATATGACGAGGTGGACTTATCACAGATGTCTTTGTTTGACACCGTGACGGATGAAGATGTGCTCAATGAGTTAAAGGAGATCGATGTGTCTAATTTAACGCCTCTTGACGCGTTAAACACATTATACAGGCTGCAGAATAAACTAAAAAACAGGTGGTAAAGGAAGGTGACATATGCCCCAGATAAATTTATTGAGCCAAAACACGATTGACCAGATTGCTGCCGGGGAGGTAGTGGAGAGACCTTTAAGCGTGGTGAAGGAACTGACGGAAAACGCCATAGACGCAGGCGCTGACGCTATAGCCGTGGAAATAAAAGAAGGCGGGATATCCCTGATCCGTGTTACGGATAACGGATGCGGCATAGAAAAAGACCAGGTCCAGAAAGCCTTTTTGCGCCATGCAACCAGTAAGATCACTACCATTGACGATCTAAGCCATACCAAAAGCCTTGGTTTCCGGGGGGAAGCCTTATCCAGCATTGCGGCAGTTTCCCAGGTTGAAGTGATCACCAAGACGGCGGATTCCTTAACGGGAATACGTTATGCCATAGCAGGGGGAGTGGCGGAAAAGCCGGAAGAAGTGGGTGCGCCGGAAGGAACCACGTTTCTGGTGCATAACTTATTTTATAATACCCCGGCGAGAAAGAAGTTTTTAAAACAGCCCCAGACGGAAGGAGGATATGTTGCCGATATGATGGAGCATCTGGCTCTTTCCCATCCCCACATATCCATTAAGTTTGTAAACAACGGCCAAATCCGGTTCCAAACCTCCGGAAACGGGGATTTAAAGGAAATCATTTATCGAATCTACGGAAGAGACATGGCGGAAGCGTTGATCCCTTTTTCCTTAAAAGGGCAGGGATTTTCCGTAAGTGGTTTTTTGGGTAAGCCGGAATGCAACCGCTCTAACAGGAATTTTGAGACCAGCTTTGTAAATGGCAGGTATGTGAAAAGCGACCTTCTCATGAAAGCCATGGAAGAAGGATACCGGACTTACCTGATGCAGCATAAGTTTCCCTTTTATGTACTTCATTTCGAGTTGGACCCGGATACTATTGACGTGAATGTCCATCCTTCTAAGATGGAGATCCGGATCCACCAGGGAGCAGAACTATATAAGGAACTTTCAAACGCAGTCTTTGACCACCTTAAGGAGCAGGAGCTGATCCCTGACGTGAAGCTTGTGGAAGATGTGAAAAAGGCAGTAAAAGAGGCGTCAAAAGGAGTTGAGAAATCACCGGAACCCTTTGAAATAAACAGGATGCAGATGATAGAAGAAGAAAAAGCAAAGTACCATACAGATGGGCCGAAAGTGGCGGATTTACTGCAAAAAACATCCCCTAACCGTATCATAGGAAGCGTTTCTATGCCGGAAACGGCCCAAAATGCAGGTATGCATTCAAATCTGCGCACAAATGTGATCAAAGCGGCGGATCATATCCTGGTAGAAAAGCCGGTGCAGCTTGATCTGTTTGAGGAGCATTTCCTTTCGGAACAGTCGAAAGAGGAATATCAGATCTTAGGTCAGGTCTTTCATACCTACTGGCTGGTTGCCTTTAAGGACAGGCTGTTTATCATTGACCAGCATGCCGCCCATGAGAAGGTAAAATATGAACGTCTTGTGAAAGAACTGGAAGCTAAGTCGGTTTCCGCACAGATGATAAACCCTCCCGTTGTCATTACCTTAACGGGGAAGGAAGAAGAGGTTTTGCTGCAGATGGCGGAAAACTTTAAGGCCCTTGGATTTGAAATAGAAGCCTTTGGCAGCGGATCTTATGTTCTGCGGGGGATGCCGGCGGATTTGTACGGATGTAGTGAAAAAGAATTTTTTATGGATATTTTGGATGAGATTGCGGATAATCCTATGAAGGGTACGCCGGACGTGATCTTACACAAGCTGGCGTCCATGGCATGTAAGGCTGCGGTAAAAGGAAATCATGAAATGGCTATGGCAGAGGCCGAAGCGCTTATTGATGAACTTTTGACTTTAGAGGACCCTTATCATTGCCCTCACGGCAGGCCTACTATCATATCTATGACCAAATATGAGATGGAAAAGAAATTTAAACGGATTGTTTGATGATGAAGGAAATGGATCGTAACAACAGAAAAAAACTGATCATTTTGACGGGGCCTACGGCGGTAGGGAAAACCGCATTGTCCATTGCGCTGGCAAAGCGCCTTGACGGGGAGATCATTTCTGCCGACTCCATGCAGGTTTATAAGCATATGGATATCGGCTCCGCAAAGATAAAAGTGGAAGAAATGGAAGAGATCCCACACCACCTGATCGACCTGCTGGAACCGGATGAGGAGTTTAACGTGGTGCGCTTTAAGGAACTTTCCAAGGAAGCCCTCTTCGGGATTTATGAAAGAGGCAGGCTGCCTGTGGTGGCAGGAGGAACCGGGTTTTATATTCAGGCTCTTTTGTATGACATTGATTTTTCCGAAGAAGAAAACCACGGGGAAATCCGAAAAAAGTTGGAAGATTTCGCTACAGAATATGGAGGGGAGGCTCTGCACAGGAAGCTTTTTGAAATAGACCCTGTCTCGGCAAAAGAGATTCATCCAAACAACCAAAAGCGGGTGATCCGGGCACTGGAATTTTATGAGCTTAACGGGTATCCCATTTCCATCCATAACGAAACCCAAAAAAAACGCCTTTCCCCTTACGATTTCTGCTATTTTGTTCTTACGGATGACAGAGATGTTCTGTATGAAAAAATAGAAAAACGGGTGGACCTGATGATGGAGGAAGGGCTTTTGGATGAAGTCCGGGCATTAAAAAATATGGGATATCACAAGAGGATGGTATCCATGCAGGGGCTTGGTTACAAGGAACTCTTAGATTATCTGGATGGGAACGGCACTCTTGATGAGGCAGTAAGCAAGATCAAACGGGACACCCGGCATTTTGCCAAACGGCAGCTCACCTGGTTTCATCGGGAACGGGATGTGATCTGGATCCACAAAAAAGACTTTGACTATGATGACCGGAAAATATTAGCCTATATGGAAGAATGTATCAGTAGATTGGGAGGATGAAGAATTGACGCCGGATTATGAAAGTACATTATATGGAACATTAGGGATATCAAAAGAGGTTTATCTATTTTGTGAAGGTTTATGGGAGTCTTTAAACAGCCGCTTTCAGGAGATTGACGCACTTTCTGAATACAATCAGTTAAAAGTGATCTCTGCCATGCAGAAAAATCAGGTCAGTGAAGCCTGCCTTTTAGGAACTACCGGGTATGGCTACAATGACCTGGGACGGGAAACCTTAGAAAAGGTTTATTCGGATATATTTCATACGGAAGATGCGCTGGTGCGCCCTCAGATCACCTGCGGCACTCATGCGCTGGCCTTGGCGCTTATGAGTAATCTGCGGCCCGGGGATGAACTCCTCTCCCCGGTTGGGAAGCCTTATGATACTTTGGAGGAAGTGATCGGCATCCGTCCTTCAAAAGGCTCCTTAAAGGAATACAGCATCAGTTATTCTCAGGTGGATCTTCTTTCTGATGGCAGCTTTGACTATGAAGGGATCAAAAATGCCATCAATGAAAGGACAAAGCTTGTGACCATCCAGCGGTCGAAAGGCTACCAGACCAGACCGACTCTTTCGGTCAGGCGGATTGGGGAACTGATCCATTTTGTCAAGGATATCAAACCGGATGTGATCTGCATGGTAGATAACTGCTACGGGGAGTTTACAGAAAAAGAAGAGCCATCAGATGTGGGAGCCGATCTTGTGGTGGGTTCATTGATCAAAAACCCCGGCGGCGGGCTTGCCCCCATCGGTGGGTATCTTGCCGGAAAAAAGGAATGCATTGAAAATGCCGCATACCGGCTGACGTCGCCGGGACTTGGCAAGGAGGTGGGCGCATCCTTAGCGGCGCTTCCGGCCTTTTATCAGGGACTTTTCCTTGCTCCTTCGGTTACGGCAAACGCATTAAAAGCCGCCGTATTTGCAGCAAACATTTATGAGGCATTGGGATTTGCCGTTTTGCCGGACGGAAAAGAAACAAGACATGACATCATCCAGGCCGTAACCTTTGGCAGCCCGGAAGGCGTGGTCGCTTTTTGTCAGGGAATCCAACAGGCGGCTGCGGTGGACGGGCATGTGACGCCGGAGCCCTGGGATATGCCGGGATATGACAGCCCGGTGATTATGGCCGCAGGCGCATTCGTGTCAGGATCGTCTATTGAGCTAAGCGCAGACGGCCCCATAAAACCGCCTTACAGCGTATTCTTTCAGGGCGGCCTTACCTGGCAGCATGGCAAATTCGGCATTATGAAGAGCATGCAGAAACTGGTAGAAAAAGGGATTATCCTGAAGGATTTTGACAAACGAAACTTATAAAAAAAATATGAAATTTGTATACATAAATTGCCAACTGTGCTAATATAAAAACCGGAAGCGTTTTCTTTCCGGTCTTATGCGGTGCATATGACCGTAACCACTGAGAGAAGGGATAGGAAAGGAAATGGATGACCAAAATTAATGTATTACAAAACGGGCTGCCTTATGAAAAATTCCTTGCCCTTGGCCCAAAAGCGCTTACGGAGGAGGAACTGATCGCCATTATTTTAAGAACCGGAACGAAAAATACTCCGGCGCTGAAACTGGCGGAAGAAATCCTATCTAAGGCTTCCAGTAAGGAAGAAGGGTTAAACGGGCTTCACCATTTATCAGTGCAGGAGCTTATGGAGATACCGGGTATCGGGGAAGTAAAGGCGGTAAAGATCAAGTGTATGGCGGAGATGGCAATCCGCATGGCAAGGCACAAAGCCGCCGCTAAGCTTAAATTTGATGCGCCGGAAACGGTGGCGGATTACTATATGGAAGAGATGCGCCACCAGGAAAAAGAAAAAATATTGCTGTTGCTGCTTGATAACAGGCTGCAGTTGATCGAAGAATATATGATATCGCTGGGTACGGTGAATGCTTCTTTGTTATCCACCCGGGATGTGTTTGTTAAGGCGCTTACCTGCCGGGCAAGCAGTTTTATGCTGCTCCACAACCATCCAAGCGGAGACCCCGCCCCCAGCAGGAATGATATCCAGATCACGCAAAAGATGAAAGAAGCAGGCGAGTTGATGGACATGCCTCTGATCGACCATATCATATTAGGGAACGGTACATTTATCAGCCTGAAAAAAGAAGAGCTAATATAGAAAGAGGGGTACTTATTTTGTCAAACGTTGCATTTGGTATTGACCTTGGAACCAATAATATTAAAATTTATAATCGTTCCGATGATACGATCTTAGTTGAAAAGAACATGATCGCCATTGAGAACAAGAACACATTATTTGCCTATGGTGATTCCGCTTTTGATATGCATGAAAAAGCGCCGGGAAATATCCATATTTCTTATCCGCTTTCTAATGGCGTGATTGCCGACATCAAAAACATGGAGCTTCTGGTCAAATATTTTATCAGTGACCTTTGCCGGAGCAATATTAAACCGGGTGATTACTATATTGCGGTTCCTACTGACGTCACGGAAGTGGAAAAGAGGGCTTTTTATGACCTGATCCGGGATGCGGGAGTAAAGGCAAGAAGGATCATGGTAGTGGAAAAGGCGGTGGCAGACGGCCTGGGGATGGATATCGACGTAAAAAATTCTCAGGGTGTACTGATCGTCAATGTAGGATTTGACACCACGGAGATCTCTATCCTGTCTTTGGGCGGAATCGTTCTTAGCAGACTGATCAAAGTAGGCGGCCAGAAATTTGACGATGCCATCAGGGCGGCGGTGCGCCGTGAGTTCAGCCTGATCATCGGTGGAAAGACAGCGGAAAACGTGAAAATGGCGGCTGTAGATCTGGAGAAAGCAGGAAAAGGCGCACTGGTCTATGGGCGGGATATCGTGACCGGTCTTCCGGTGGAGAGGGAGCTTCCCACAAAGCTTATTGATGAGGCGTTGATTGAACATTTTTACACGATTATTGATAATATTAAAGTGATCTTAGAGAGGACGCCGCCGGAGCTTGCGGCAGATATTTACCGTCATGGCGTTTATCTTACCGGCGGGGCATCCCAGGTGAACCATCTTGCCGCATTGGTGCAACAGGGAACAGGCCTTAAAGTTAATGTTTCGGAAAATCCGGTGACCAGCGTCGCACTAGGTCTTTCCAAGATCATTAAAGATGATAATTATAAGTCAGTGGCCTATTCAATTGAAGGAATGAGCAGATGAGTCCTATTATAAAGAAAAAAGGAGAGAAGTTTACAATACCCAGTAAATATCTCCTTTTTATTTTAACATTGTTATGCACAGGTCTGATCGTGTTAACGTTCAGCACCGATATATTAAGCGCTCCGTTAAGCGCGGTTGGCGGTTTTGTTATCACGCCGCTGCAAAACGGGGTGAGCAAAGCGGGAAGCTGGTTGAATACCCGTTCAAAGGAACTTGTCCAGATTCGGTCGCTCCTTCAGGAAAATGAAAACCTGCAGGAACAGATCGACCAGTTGACCATAGAAAATATCAAGCTGCAGCAGGATCGCTATGAACTGACAAACCTCAGGGAACTGTACAATCTGGATTCCCAGTATGATGAGTATGAAAAGATTGGAGCGCGGATCATTGCTAAGGATTCCAGCAACTGGTTCCACACCTTCGTGATCAACAAAGGTGCGGAAGACGGGCTTTTAACCGATATGAATGTTATGGCCGGAAGCGGACTTGTGGGCAGGATCGTGGATGTAGGGCCGGACTGGGCAAAAGTCATGTCCATCATAGATGACAATTCCAATACCAGCGGCATGGTACTTTCCACATCGGATAATCTGATGGTCCGGGGAGATCTGGAACAGTATGCGGAAGGGATGATACGGTTTGAAATGCTGATCGACAATGCGGACCGGGTGGTGGAAGGCGATAAGATTGTTACTTCCAACGTAAGTGACAAATATCTTCCGGGAATCCTGATCGGATACATAGCCAAGGTCAATGTGGATTCCAATAATCTGACCAAGTCCGGACTGATCACACCGGCTGTTGATTTTGAACACTTAGAAGAGGTGCTTGTGATCACCCAATTAAAGCAGACAATAGGAGAGTAGTTTGAGAAGGTT
Source organism: uncultured Lachnospiraceae bacterium (assembly GCA_910587295.1). Classification (GTDB taxonomy): domain Bacteria; phylum Bacillota; class Clostridia; order Lachnospirales; family Lachnospiraceae; genus Suilimivivens. The sequence goes on from CAJULP010000047.1 coordinate 45,141, forward strand.
TATCATATCCGTGATTTTGATCATCCTGTGCTTCCTGCTCCAGACCACGTTTTTTCAAGGGCTGGATTTTGGCGGCATTGTGCCGAATTTAATGATTGTGCTGACGGCATCCTTCGGGTTTATGCGGGGGGAAAAGACTGGGCTGTTGTACGGTTTTTTCTGCGGGCTTTTGGTTGATATCTTTTTCGCCAATGTGTTAGGGTTTAACGCTATGATTTATATGTACATCGGGTATGCCAACGGTAAATTCAACCGTATTTTCTTCCCGGAAGAGATAAAGCTCCCGCTGGTGCTTATTTTGGTAAGCGATCTGATCTATGGATTTTCTTATTATGTGATCTTATTTTTACTCAGGGGGAAATTTAACTTAGGTTTTTATTTTTTACATATTATTCTGCCGGAAATGGTCTACACCATTTTGGTAACGCTGCTATTATATCCGCTGATCCTGTGGCTTAACAAAAAATTGGAAGAAGCGGAACAAAGGAGTGCACGTAAGTTTGTTTGAGAATTTTAAAGAAAAAACGATAAATATGATAACCTCAAGGTCCTTTTTCCTGGTTATCCTCATGTGTTGTATCGGCGGTATCATGATCAATAGGATTTTCGACCTTCAGATCGTTCATGGGGAGGAGTATCTGGATTCCTTTCAGATGAAGATCAGGAAGGAGCGCACCATTAAAGGAAGCCGGGGATGCATTTACGACAGGAACGGGAATCTTTTGGCTTATAACGAGCTGGCTCATTCCGTTGCGATTGAGGATGTATATGAGAGCGGCCGTTATAAAAACCAGAATCTGAACACCACAATCCATAAACTGATCAAGATGATAGAGGACAGCGGTGATAAGATTGTAAGTGACTTTAAGATCATCTTAGATAAAAGCGGCCATTATGTTTTTACGGTGGAAGGTACCCAGCTTTTGCGGTTCCTTGCGGATGTTTATGGACATGCCGCCATTGATCAGCTTGAAGTGAAAGAGCGCACGGCTTCCGCCCAGGAAGTCATGGATTATCTGTGTGGATGGGATCGGTTCCGGATTGGTGATTATGATGCGGATACCACAAAAGAAACCTTTGTTCCTGGAGCAGGATATACCAGGGAAGAGGCGCTGAAAATCCTGACTATCCGCTATGATATGCACAGCAATATGTACCAGAAGTATATTGCGACCACGGTTGCTTCTGATGTAAGTGAAAAAACCGTTGCGGTAGTGATGGAAAATGCCCCGGAATTAGAAGGGGTGTCCATTGTGGAAGATACCGTCCGTAAATATGTGGACAGTGTTTATTTCTCCCAGATCATCGGCTATACCGGAAAAGTTTCTCAGGAAGATCTAGAGGAACTGCAATCATCGGAAAACGGCAAAGCCTACGACTTAAACGATACCGTGGGGAAGCTGGGCATCGAAAAATCCATGGAAAGCGAACTTCAGGGAACCAAAGGAAGCGAGACTATTTTTGTAAACAGTGTGGGGAAGGTGACGGAGACCGCGGATTATGTGGAGCCGGCTGCAGGGAATGACATTTACCTTACGATCGACAAAGACCTCCAGATTGCAGCATATAAGATCTTGGAGGAAAGGCTTGCAGGTATTTTGTGTACCAATATCATCAATGCAAAGGAATTTGACACCTCAGAAGTCGCAAGCAGTAAGATTAAGATCCCTATTTATGACGTTTATTTTGCTCTGATCAATAACAATGTGATAGACACAGACCATTTTAAAGAGCGGAATGCGGGAGAAACCGAAAAACAGGTATACGATGCCTACAAGGCTCATAAAGCATATGTTTTTGAACAGCTTCAAAAGGAGCTCACAGACAGCATGACTCCATATGAAACTCTAGACATGGAATATCAGGTTTATGAAAGCCATATAGCGGAAATGCTTTATGATCATGGAATCATTGTGCGTGACCGGGTGGACGTGAAGGACCAGACCTATATTGCCTGGACCACCGATGAGGTGATCAGCTTAAACGAGTATCTTAAATACTGTATTTCCATGAACTGGATTGATGTATCCAAATTAGACCTTGACGGACAATATTCTGATTCGGAGCAGATCTACGAAAAGATGGTTGGCTATATTATGGACCAGTTAGATGAGGATGCGTATTTTACCAAAAAGATTTACCGTTTTATGATCAAAAAAGATGTGATATCGGGAAATCAGATCTGCCAGATTCTGTTAGAGCAGGATGTTGTGGAGATTTCCGAGGAAGATAAGGATCTGTTTGAAAGGGGAGGGATATCCGCTTACAATTTCATGATGGACAGAATCCGCAATCTGGATATCACGCCTGCCCAGCTTGCATTAGACCCCCATTCAGCTTCGACTGTGATCACGGATGTGAATACCGGGGATGTGCTTGCTCTGGTTTCTTATCCGAGTTATGACAATAACCGGATGGCAAACGGTGTGGATGCGGAATATTTCTCGGAACTGTTAAACGACCTTTCCACGCCCATGAGAAACTATGCCACCTATCAGGTAACCGCTCCCGGTTCTACGTTTAAGATGGTATCCGCTACCGCCGGAATGATGGAAGAGATCATAACTCCCCAGAGCACGTTTTTCTGCTCCGGGATATTTGACAAGATAGAACCGCCGCCTACCTGCTGGAACAGGGGCGGCCATGGAACACTGAATGTTTCAGGAGGAATCGGCAATTCCTGCAATGTGTACTTTTATGAAATGGCCTACCGGCTGGGGATGACAGGTGAAAGCTATTCTTCAGACACCGGCCTTAAAAAACTGGAAAAGTATGCCGGACTGTATGGGCTTACGGATACTTCCGGTATCGAAATTGAAGAGACCACCCCTCAGGTTTCTACGGAAGATGCTGTCAGGTCAGCAATCGGACAGGGCAACCACAGCTTTACCACGGTAGGACTTGCCAGGTATGTGACCACGGTGGCCAACAGCGGTACCTGCTATGACCTCACACTGATCGATCGGATCACGGACCGCAACGGAGTCCAGCTTGCGGACAATCATGCAAAGGTGCGGAATATCATTGACATGGAGCCTTCTTACTGGAATGCCATCCATCAGGGGATGCGGCAGGTGGTGGAAAGTAATTCCCATTACCGGGGTCTTGGAATAAACGTGGCAGGAAAGACCGGTACGGCGGAGGAGAACAAGCGTCGGGCCAACCATGCGCTGTTTGTGTGCTATGCCCCTTATGAAGAACCGGAAATAGCCATTGCAACAAGGATAGCGTACAGCTATTCATCCAGTTATGCGGCTCAGACTACCCGGGATATCATTGAATATTATTTTGGCCTCAGGGATGAAAACGAGATCATCGACGGAAAGGCCACTCAGGTTACGGTATCCACTACAGTAACAGACTAAAATATGTTTTTGGCAAGGAGTTGAAAAATTTTGAAAAATTCTGTGGTAATAAAAAGTTTTCCCAGCGGGATCGTGCTTCATTTAAATCCGGAGATTCCCTTTGACGAAATCCTTTCAGATGTGGAAGATAAATTCAGGGAGTCCAGTGCCTTTTTCAAGGACGCCAAGATGGCGCTGTCCATTAAGGACAGAGTTTTGTCCAATGAGGAAGAATTTCAGATTCTGGGGGCAATTTCCCAAAATTCTAACTTAAGAATCATCTGCCTGGTGGGGGAAGACGATGAGACGAACCAGCATTTTGTAAAAGCCTTGCAGCAAACAGATACTGAACATACCCAGGGCGCCAGTTCAGAAGGGCAGTTTTACCGGGGAACGCTTAAAAACGGCGAAGTATTGGAAACCGAATCCAGTATTGTGATCTTAGGGGATGTTTATCCCGGGTCTTCCATTATCTCCGCTAAGGATATTATCGTACTTGGCGGCTTGTTTGGGGAAGCTTACGCCGGGGGGAATGGAAGCCCCGGACATTATGTGGCAGCGCTTGAAATGTCACCTGAAAAATTAAAAATAGGTGATTTCAAATATACATTAAAGGAAAAAGGGGCTAAATGGTCGATCAAACCCAAGGTACAGCCTAAAATTGCATATGTAAAAGGCGATCGCGTCATGATTGAATCCATCACAAAAGAATTACTGAGTGAATTGCCAATTTAACGGCTTTCTCAGGGGACGAGATTAATTCATTATGGAGGTTTTTTAAATGAGTGAAGTAATTGTCGTCACATCAGGGAAAGGCGGTGTGGGAAAGACCACTACATCCGCAAACATTGGAACCGGTCTTGCTGCCATGGGAAAACGTGTTGTCTTGATCGACACGGATATCGGGTTGCGCAACCTGGATGTTGTCATGGGGCTGGAAAACAGGATTGTTTATAATCTTGTGGACGTGATAGAAGGAAAATGCCGTGTAAAGCAGGCACTTATCAAAGATAAGCGGCATCCGAGCTTATATCTTCTTCCTTCTGCACAGACAAAGGATAAAACGGCAGTCAGCCCTGACCAGATGGTGAAAATGATAGGACAGCTCAGGGAGCAGTTTGATTATATCATTTTAGACTGTCCGGCAGGGATTGAACAGGGGTTTAAAAATGCCATTGCAGGCGCTGACAGGGCGCTTGTGGTGACAACGCCGGAAGTTTCGGCAATCCGGGATGCTGACCGGATCATAGGTTTATTGGAGGCAAGTGATTTTACGAAAATTGATCTGATCATAAACCGCCTTAAAGTGGAAATGGTAAAGCGGGGGGATATGATGAGTGCGGCCGATGTAGTGGATATCCTTGCTATCAGCCTGATCGGGGTGGTTCCCGATGATGAAAGTGTGGTCATAGCTACCAATCAGGGAGAGCCGCTGGTTGGAAACAGTTCTCTGGCAGGAAAGGCATATCAAAATATATGCTACCGGGTGGCTGGAAAAGAAATACCCTTTCTTGAATTTGAAAAAGGTGTTTCTTTCTGGACAAGGGTGTCAGGAATTTTCCATAAGAATTAGGAGGTGGCCGCATGGGTGTCAGAAATTTTTTTAATCGAAGAAAATCAAGGGAAATTGCCAAGGATCGTCTGAAAATTCTCCTGATCTCCGACAGAGTAAACTGCTCCCCGGAGATGATGGAAATGATAAAAACGGATATTGCAAAGGTAATCTCCAAGTATATGAAAATTGATACGCAGAGCATGGAGATACAAATTGCCAAAACAGACCGTAAGGGGCGGGATAAAACACCGACTCTTTACGCCAATATCCCCATTTTGGATCTACATAAGAATGTAAACTGAAAGGACTAAGATAAGCAATATGCTGAAGCATTACAGGATAAGACATTATAATTTTAAGCTGGTCATCTTTGTATTGGCGCTGGCATCTATCGGAGTTATTGCGGTAGGCAGCGCCGAACCGGCATTGCAGGGCAGGCAGCTTGCCGGCTTTGTGGCCGGAACTTTTTTGATGATCGTTATTTCCCTGTTTGATTACTCTGTGCTCTTAAAACTTTACTGGCCAATGTATCTGTTTAACCTGGTGCTGCTGGCGCTGGTCATATTCCGGGGTGAGGAGACAAACGCTTCTCAGCGTTGGATGACGATCCTTGGAATCCGGTTCCAGCCCTCGGAGCTTGCCAAAATTTTATTGATCTTGTTTTTTGCTCAGTTTATCTATCTGCATAAGGAAAAACTAAATACGTTCCAGTATATTGCCTTATCCTGTGTCCTGTTCTTGATTCCGGCGGCACTGGTCATCAACCAGCCGGATCTGTCCACTACGATCATTATCTGTCTGATTTTTGCGGTAGTCATGTTTACGGGTGGTCTCAGCTTTAAGGTGATCGCAGGTTTTTTGGCTGTGGCGGTTCCCCTTGGGATCATCTTATTTACTCTGATATTACAGCCGGACCAGAAGATCATCAATAAGTATCAGAGAAACCGGATCGTTGCCTTTTTAAACAAAGAAGAGTATGCAAATGCAGAAGGCTACCAACAGGAGTATTCCGTGATGGCGATCGGTTCCGGACAGCTTACCGGAAAAGGCTACAAAAATAACCAGATCAGTTCCGTAAAGAACGCAGATTTTATTGCGGAGCAGCAGACAGACTTTATTTTTGCGGTGATAGGGGAAGAGTTTGGTTTTACCGGAGCATGTACGGTGATCGTGCTGATCACCCTTATCAGCGTGGAGTGTTTTTTGACCGCACAGCGAGCGAAGGATCTGGCCGGTACGGTGATCGCGTCGGGAGTGGGGGGAATGATAGGCTTTCAAGGCTTTGTGAATATTGGTGTAGTCACTTATCTTTTACCCAATACCGGACTTCCTCTGCCCTTTGTCAGCTACGGGCTTACTTCACTGATCAGTTCTTTTATCGGAATTGGATTTGTTTTAAATGTGGGGTTACAATGCAGGGAAAAATGATGTATAATAGAAGAGTGTGTGATAACTATTGTTGAATACTAGAAGGGGGTATGTCAATATGAATATTGCATTGATTGCGCATGATGCAAAAAAGAAATTGATGCAGAATTTTTGTATCGCTTACAGGGGGATCTTAACAAAGAATGAGTTGTATGCAACGGGAACTACAGGCCGTTTGATTGAGGAAGTCACAAACTTAAATGTCCATAAATTTTTAGCCGGTCATCTTGGCGGGGAGCAGCAGATCGGCGCACAGATCGAACATAATCAGATGGACCTTGTGATCTTTCTGCGCGACCCGTTAACTTCGAAACTGCATGAGCCGGATGTCAACAATGTGGTCAAGCTTTGCGACATGCATAATATTCCGCTAGCAACGAATCTGGCAACTGCAGAATTGCTGATCAAATCGTTAGACAGAGGAGACATGGAGTGGCGTGAAATGTACAAATAAAAGAACCTGCGGGTTACTCTTCCTTATACTGTTATTATTCTTTTGCGAAGGCTGCGGCAGGGTTTCCTATGAGATGCCTTATACCGCTTCCAGTGAAATCAGCAGTTTCAGGATCGTTAATCAGAAGGAAAGCAGTGAGTTAGCGGACCCCTTTGCCAAAGATATCTGTGTTGCAGGCACCGACGGGATTCTCTTAGATTCGGTGGACATGTCAAGGGCATCCGCTGCAGGTCTGTTTGACATTAACAGAAAAAATACCATTTATGCAAAAAATATTCATGAGAAGCTTTATCCTGCCAGCCTGACCAAGGTGATGACCGCCCTTGTGGCCATCAAACATGGTTCTACGGATATGAAGCTTACTGCCTCCGGCAATGTAAGGCTTCAGGAGCCGGGTGCACAGGTGTGCGGTATCAAGGAAGGGGATCAGATGACTTTAAACCAGGCGCTTCATCTGCTCCTTATTAATTCTGCCAATGATGCGGGGGTAGTGATCGCTGAAGGGATAGGCGGCTCTTTAGAAGGGTTTGCGGAAATGATGAACGAGGAAGCGGCAGCCATTGGCGCCACTAACACTCATTTTACCAATCCCCACGGCCTGCCGGATGATAACCATTATACCACAGCTTATGATATGTACCTGATCATGAATGCAGCCGTTAAATATCAGTTGTTTAATGAGATCATCCAGATGGACAACTACACTACCGTGTATTATGATAAAAACGGAGCTGAAAAGGATATCTCCGTCAAAAATTCTAATGCATATATTCAGGGAAATGCCACGGTACCGAGCGGCGTTACCGTCTTAGGGGGAAAGACAGGTACCACCAATGCGGCAGGAAACTGTCTGGTATTGATTTCCAGGGATTCATCCAGCAATCCTTACATATCAATCATTATGCGTTCTGAGGGCAGGGACGCACTTTATGAACAGATGACAGATTTGTTGGAGGAAATAGTCAATTAACAGTTGTTTTTTACCTTGTAATCACTTATAATGATTTTAGGCCATATTGAAGCGTTCATAAGCCAATATACTTCAGGAGGGAAGACCAATGGTTCAGTTAATAGTTGGAAAAAAGGGGAAGGGCAAGACAAAACATTTATTGGATAAGGTTAACAATGAAATACTTACGGCATCCGGAAATATCGTGTATCTGGACAAAAGTACCAAACACATGTATGAGTTAAATAACAAAGTCAGGTTGATAGATGTTTCTTCTTATTTGATCAGCGATTCGGACGAATTTACCGGGTTTGTCTGTGGGATTATTTCTCAGGATCATGATTTGGAACAGATGTATTTTGACAGCTTTTTAAAGATTGCATGCATTAAGGATGAGAATGTGGAACCGATCATCAAAAAGCTTGAAAAGATCAGTGAAGTATTCGGGGTAGATTTTATCCTGAGCATTTCATTAGATGAAGAGGAATTGCCGGCTTCTGTTAAAGAGAAAATTATTGCTTCTTTATAATTTACATAAAAGCCCCGGGACACCCCGGGGCTTTTTAAAAGACAGGAAATTCTGGAAACTTAAAATAAGCAGAGGGTGTTGATTTGGAGCAAAACAGGAATAATAAGATTGTTAAATACCGAAAGCCTCTCAATATCAATATTGGCATGGTCATTTTTGCCGTCATCCTGGTGTATATTGTAATCTGTGTATTTATGTATTTCACACAAAAACATGTGGAAGGCCATCAGGTCACGGTGGGTTCCCTTTCCACTAATAATATCTATAAAGGAATCGCTTTAAGGGATGAGGAGATCATTACGGCAAGTCAGGCCGGTTATGTGAACTATTATGCACGGGAAGGAGAACGGGTAGGTGTTGGCAATCTTGTCTATACACTGGATGAGTCAGGCAGACTTGCAGATTATTTGAATACGGAAGTGTCGGGCAGTACCCTTACCAGCCAGGATCTTGCGGAATTGAAATCCGAGATTTTGGGGTTTGTAAATAACTTTGATCCGGAATATTTTTCCTCCGTGTATGATTTTAAGTTCAGTGTACAGGGCACGGTATTAAAGCTTGCCAACGCTAACATTTTAGAGAATATTGATTCCATTAACCAGGCGGGGATTGCAGAGCTCATTTCCTTTTGTAATGCACCGGATACCGGGATCGTGATCTATTCTATGGATGGTTATGAGGATAAAACGGCACAGGAGCTTACGGAAGCGGATTTTGACGTCAGGAATTACGAAAAGACCCAGCTGATCAGCAATGAATTGATTGCGGCGGGAGATCCGGTTTATAAGCTTTCCACAAATGAAGACTGGTCCATCGTCATACAAGTTGACTCCGATAAAGCGGATGAGTTACTGGAAAAGGAATTTGTGAAAGTGAAATTCCTTAAAAATCAGGATACCTCATGGGGTGAAGTATCGCGGCATACCAATGAGGCAGGTGAGATTTTTGTAGAATTATCCTTTAATAATTCCATGGTAACGTTCTGTACCGACCGTTTTATAGACGTTGAACTTATTTTAGAGGATGAAACAGGCCTTAAGATCCCTAATTCCTCCATCGTGAAAAAGGAGTTCTTTATTGTTCCGAAAGAATACGTCACAAAAGGCGGAAACGGAAACAGTGACGGCGTTTTACGGGAAACTTATGCTGAAGACGGAACCGTGACAACGGAATTTGTAGAAACGGCCATTCATGGTGAAACAGAAACGGAATATTACCTGGACGATATCTCTTTACGGATCGGGGAATATATCTTGAAACCTGAATCCACGGAAAAATATGCACTTAGTAAAAGGGGAAGCCTTACCGGTGTGTATAATATCAATAAAGGCTATGCCGATTTTAAACAGATTGATGTCCTTTATGATAATGATGAATATTCTATTGTTAAGTCCAACACACAGTACGGGTTAAGTGCCTACGATTATATTGTGCTGGACGCCCAGGCCGTTGAGGATGACGAATTTATTTATAATTAAGTGCGTATGCAAAAGGAAGGCAGACCAAATGATCAGGGAAAACATTAAAACAGCGCAGGAAAATATTGAAAGGGCATGCCAAAACGCATCCAGGGATCCCGGTGAGGTTACCTTGATAGCTGTCAGCAAAACAAAACCAGTTTCCATGCTGATGGAGGCTTATCAGTATGGCTGCCGGGAGTTTGGCGAAAATAAAGTACAGGAGCTGGTAGAGAAATACCAGATCATGCCAAAGGACATCCACTGGCACATGATCGGTCATCTGCAGAGAAACAAAGTAAAATATATTGTAGATAAGGTGGCATTGATCCACAGTGTGGACTCTTTACGTCTTGCGGAAGAGATCAGCAAGGAAGCCGTGAAAAAAGGGCTTACAGTTTCTGTTTTGATCGAAGTCAATATTGCTGGAGAAACAAGTAAATTCGGAACCGCTGCGGAAGAAACCACAGAGCTTGTCCGTCAGGCCGCATTGCTGCCAGGTATTCGTATTAAGGGGTTGATGACAATAGCACCTTTTGTAGAAAATTCAGAGAAAAATCGACAATACTTTGAAATTCTGCGGCAATTAGCTGTTGACATAACTAAGAAAAACATTGATAATGTTAATATGAATGTTCTGTCCATGGGAATGACAGGAGATTATATGGTTGCTGTTGAAGAAGGGGCTACTATGGTCCGCATCGGAACCGGTATTTTTGGGGAACGGCAATATTTATTGTAAGGAGTGATACCAGAATGGGTGTAATGGACAAGTTTATTAACTACATGAAATTGAACGACGATGATGATTTCTATGATGATGATTACGATGATGAACCGATTATAGATAACAGATCCCAGAAGCAATCCGTAGTAAAAGACGATGTGATCGTGGAAGATGAAAGAACGGTCAAAAAGACAACGCCAAAGGTCACGCCTATGCGGCCTACCAAGAAAACGGGAAATGGCATGGAAGTTTGTGTGATCAAGCCAACATCCATTGAAGATGCCAGAGAAATTACGGAAACATTGCTTGCCAACCGGACAGTGGTACTTAACTTAGAGGGGCTGGATGTGGATATCGCCCAAAGGATCATAGATTTTACTTCCGGTTCCTGTTTTGCCATTAGCGGCAATCTCCAGAAGATTTCACATTACATATTTATCATTACACCTGCGATTGTGGATATATCGGGTGATTTCCAGGAAATATTATCAGGGTCATTTGATGTTCCGATCAATAATGGTATGTAAAACCGGATGATAAAGCAAAACAACGAAAACAACGGATGCCGGGCTTTGCCAGACATCCGTTATTTGTGAAAGGAATACAGCCGATATGAGTACTCGTTTAAATGTTATGTATCAAAAAAAGCCTTGCTATGACATTATTTTCTCAGAAGATTTTGGGGAGCTTTTAGATGAGCTTGCCCCTTTGTCCATTGAAAACAGGAAAGTATGTATCATAACGGACAGCCATGTATCTTCCCTTTACGGCGATGAAGTGATGGAACTCCTTAAGGGGAAATGCCGCAAACATGTCTTATTTTCATTTCCGGCAGGGGAAGAAAACAAAACATTGGATACCGTAAAAGAAATCTACACTTTTTTAATCAGGGAAGGATTTGACCGAAAAGACCTTCTGATTGCCCTTGGCGGGGGTGTTGTGGGTGATATAGCCGGCTATACCGCGGCAACCTACCTAAGGGGCGTGGATTTTGTGCAGATTCCCACTACTTTGCTGGCACAGGCGGATTCCGGAATTGGCGGGAAGACTGGCGTGGATTTCGACGGGTTCAAAAATATGGTAGGTGCTTTTTACATGCCTAAGCTTGTCTATATGAATGTGGGTACCTTAAAAACCTTGGATGACCGTCAGTATTTCAGCGGGTTTGCGGAGATCATGAAGCACGGACTTATCAAGAGCGGACCCTTTTACGAATGGCTTCTTGACAATATGTATGAGATCAATGACCGGGAAACGGAAACCCTTTTAGAGATGGTGCAAGGAAGCTGTATGGTCAAAAAGCTTGTGGTGGAGAAGGACCCTGGCGAGCAGGGGGAGAGGGCGCTTTTAAACTTTGGACATACTATCGGCCATGCAATAGAAAAGTATAAAAATTTCTCGTTGACACATGGGGAATGTGTTGCCCTTGGCGCTGTTGCCGCCGCGTTTATTTCCTGGAAGCATGAATGGCTTTCTATGGAGGAATACTATGAGATCAGGGATATGTTTGTTCCCTTTAATCTCCCGATCTCTATAGAAGATATCGACCCGGAGGAAATTTTAAAGCTCACAAAGTCCGATAAGAAAATGGAAGATGGGCAGATCAAATTTGTTCTCCTTAAGAAGGTCGGCAAAGCCGTGATCGACAAGACGGTAACTGACCAGGATATCTTAAATGCATTATCTGAAATACATTATGTGGAAGAGAATGATTGATGATGAATAAGAAAAAAAATAAGATCCTACTGCTGGATATTCTTTTTCTGGTCTTATTAGTTTCGGTTGACCAGTACACAAAGTATATTGCGGTCCAGAAGTTAAAAAACCAGCCCGCATTTAATATTATCAATGGTGTGTTGGAGTTTAACTACCTTGAAAACCGTGGTGCGGCATTTGGGATGCTCCAAAACCAAAAGTTCTTTTTTGTATTTGTTGCCATCATATTTTTATGTGTGATCGCCTATGTAATAGTAAAAGTTCCACTGCAAAAAAAATATAACCGCATTCATATTTTGCTTGTTATGATTGCGGGAGGTGCTATCGGTAATCTGATCGACCGCCTGCGGCTGGATTATGTAGTGGATTTTATTTATATCGTGCTGATCAATTTTCCTATTTTTAATGTGGCTGATATGTATGTAACTTTTTCCACGATAGTTTTGATCATACATGTCCTTTTTGTGTATAAAGAAAACGACTTTTATTTCCTTAGCTTTAAACAAAGGAAATTCAGGGAATTGAAATGATATGGATCCACAGAATGAATTTCAATTTACGGTAACTGAAGAAATGGAAGACGAGAGAATCGATAAGTGCCTGAATGCACTTATGGATTCTTTGTCTCGTTCTTATATTCAAAAACTTTTTGCAAACGCAGTCACGGTAAATGATAAAACGGTTAAACCCAGTTACCGCGTCAATGTGGACGATGTCATAAGGTTAATCCTTCCCCCGTCTGTTGTGCCGGATATTCTTCCGGAAAATATTCCTTTATCTGTCCTTTATGAAGACCAGGATGTGATCGTGGTCGATAAACCGAAAGGGATGGTCGTTCATCCCGCCCCCGGCCATTATGAGGGAACATTAGTCAATGCGCTGCTGTATCACTGTGGGAGCGGGTTAAGCGGCATTAACGGTGTAATGCGGCCTGGAATCGTACACAGAATCGACCGTGACACGACAGGCTCTATTATTGCCTGCAAAAATGACCATGCACATAGTGAGATAGCCAGGCAGCTGAAAGAGCATACCATCGTAAGGAAATATCATGCGATCGTGCAGGGAGTATTAAAAGATGACCAGGGAACTATCCGGACGCTGATCGGCCGTCATCCCACAGACCGCAAGAAGATGGCTGTGTTAAAGCAGGGCGGGAAAGAAGCCATTACCCATTACCGGGTTTTACAGCGTATGAGAAACGCTGCCTACATTGAATGCGTACTAGAAACGGGCCGGACCCATCAAATCAGGGTCCATATGGCCAGTCTAGGACATCCGCTTTTGGGCGATGTGGTATATGGGCCCAAAACCAATCCGTATAACCTTACCGGACAGACGCTGCATGCAAAGACCCTGGGATTTGAGCATCCTGCTACAGGCAGGTACGTGGAGACAGATGCGCCCCTGCCGGAATATTTTGAAAAACTTTTAAATTCTTTGCAGTAGGAAAAATATTGTACAATAAGCATTTTTTGTGTATAATATTACTAGAATTAGAATTTAATAGCACATTTATTTGTATAATGTGCAAGAATGGAGGAATCAGTATGAATACAATCATTACAATTGGACGTCAGTTTGGATCTGCCGGAAGAGAAATAGGGGAAAAGGTTGCAGAGTATTTTGGTATAAAATATTATGACAAGGAATTGTTGACAAGAGCGGCAAAGGAAAGCGGATTTTGCCAGGAAATGCTGGAAAACCACGATGAACGCCCGACCAATTCTTTTTTGTATAATCTGGTCATGGATACGTATTCCTTTGGTTATAACGCATCCCATTTTGTGGATATGCCAATCAGCCATAAGGTATTTTTGGCGCAATTTGACACCATTAAAAAGATTGCCCATGAAGAGCCTTGCGTAATCGTGGGAAGATGCGCAGATTATGCGTTAAGCGATCTAAAAAATTGTGTGCATATATTCATTTATGCGAATGAAGACGCAAAGATCAAGCGCGTTATGGAACGCTATAGCTTAGATGCCGGTAAAGCTAAGGATATGTGCATCAAAAAAGATAAACAACGCCAAAGCTATTATAATTATTATTCCTCCAAAAAATGGGGCCGGGCTGACAGTTATGATCTTTGCATCAACAGCAGCGTTTTAGGCGAGGAAGGCACTGTTAAATTGATCATCCAGTATGTGGAGGACTTTGAAAGTAAAAATAAGGGTTTGGCGGATTAAATACAACTATTCGCAAAACACAAGTTTAACGAATAGTTGGCTAGGTTTCCATCATGGCAGCACGCCGTACAGGCCAACTGATTCGTTAAGCTTGCAGATACTGATACCTGTTTAAGGATTTAAAATCGTAATTTCTTTGGAACAATCTTAGGCTGCTTCATTTCCATGGTTTCTTCCGCAAGCTGCTTACGATCCACGTAATCCAATGTGCTGTTATATTTTGTTGTATAACTTTTAAGGCTGTCTGACTGTTTTTTAGATGAAGATTCAGTCTTTTTATGGTATTTGTTTTTAAAGTCCTCCACGGCGCTGATACGGCTATTCTTCATTTTTTTGTACCGCACATAAGTGTATATATATAATATGACTAAGAAAACAATGATACCAATTAATATCAGTTTCACGGATTCTCCTCCTTTGAGAGAAATTGGTTTACATAATCTAATTATGTAAACCAATTTCGTCTGAATCTAAAATTATGGTAAATGGACCATCATTGACCAGGGAAACTTCCATATGCTCTCCAAACATCCCTTGAGCAACATGCGGAACCGTTTCGCCGCATTTCTTTATGACATATTCATAAAGGCTTCTGGCTAAATCAGGATTTCCGGCCTTGGTAAAAGACGGACGGTTTCCTTTGCGGCAATCTGCGTATAATGTAAATTGTGAAACAATTAACAATCCTCCATTTACACTTTCCAGGTTCAAATTAGTCTTTCCTTCATTGTCTTCAAAAATCCTTAAGTTCAACATTTTTCGAACCATTTTTTCGGCAATTTCTTCCGTATCGGTATCACATACACCTACAAGGACCAGATATCCTTTCGCTATTTCCCCAACGATCTTTTGATCGACAGTGACTGATGCATGTCGTACCCGTTGTATGATCAATTTCATGACTGCTCCTGCTCTCCTTTTTCATTCTCTTGTTTGGTTTCTTGTTGGATCATGCCTTCCTCTTTTGGCAATATGTCTTTGGCTGTCAGGTCTTCCGGCCGCTGACTGGTATAATCGTTCGTTTCATGGTTATCCGTATAGCTTGTGGAAGGCTTTTTACTTTTTTTCCCAAGCTTGAAAAAGCTTTTCTTTTTATGTTCATCTAATCTGGGGATAAACACGTTTTTTCCGGTAATGTAATCCACATCAAGATATTTTTCGGTTTCGGTGGGAAGGCCTTTTTTCTTTAACATCCTGTTGGTGATACGCCGTATCATTGCATATAGGACGGCAAAAAAAGGAACGCCGATGATCATCCCGGGAACGCCCAAAATTCCGCCAAATATAGTGATGGAAAAAATGACCCAAAATCCGGATAAACCTGTGGATTCCCCCAGGATCTTAGGACCAATCAGATTTCCGTCAACCTGTTGGAGCACCAATATAAACAAAATGAAATAGATACATTTTACTGGGTTGACCATTAAAATAAGAACGGTACATGGGATTGCCCCTAGGTACGGACCAAAAAACGGGATGACGTTGGTCACTCCCACAATAACACTGATCAGCAGAGCATAAGGCATTTTCATGATACTGGTTCCGGCAAAACAAATAATACCGATAATAAAGGAATCAATGATTTTCCCACTGATAAAACCGATAAAGGTATCGCTGGTAAAACGGACATCCTTAATAAACTGATTAGCTGATTTCGTATGAAGGAGCGCAAAAACAATCTTCTTTGCCTGCCCGGCAAAATACTCTTTACTGTAAAGGACATAAATGGAAATCACAAAACCAATAATAAAGTTCCAAAGAACTTTAAGTAAACTAATAAGGCTTAAGGATACCTGTTTTACAAGGGCTTCCATCTGAGGAACTATGCTGTTATTCAGATAACTGGTAAATTCTTCAAAGTAGCTGTCAAGGAACCGGACTACCATCGCTTCAATATCAGGGTTATCCGCCAAAAACTGTGTGGACCAGTTAGTCAGGTTGTCAATGTATAAAGGAAGCTGTATTGCAATGCTTCTAACACTTGTGACAATATTGGGGATAAGGATGGAAAAAAATCCATAGATCAATATCCCGACAATGACTAAGGTTACCAAAATGGAAATGACGCGCATATATTTTTTCTTTTTTGCCGTGATCTCCCGGTCATTTCTGGCAAACAACGGACTTAACAGGTACATTTCAATGCTATTAACCAGGGGGGTAAGCAGATACGCAATAATAATCCCGTATAATACGGGACTTACCACCGTAAATAATGCATTGATCTGGTTGGAAAAGCGGTCTCCGTGGAAGACCAGATAATAGAAACAAATTGATGCAGCTACTACAATAAATGTAAGAAATGCAAATCTTAAGTACTTTTTTTCAAATCGAAATTTCATGTTATGGCTGGGAATGGCTCCCGTCCTCCTTGTAGTCATTTAATACAAGTATAGCACTTTTTTTAGAAAGATACTATGGAATTAATCAGAAAATGTGATAGAATAAATTGAAATCGGAAAGGCAAGGTTTTTATATGAGGTTACAACAAGTTTTAAGCTATATACGCAGAGCAATAGATGATTACCAAATGATTGAAGAAGGCGATAAGATTGCTATAGGCATTTCAGGCGGCAAGGACAGCATTACCTTATTGTACGCTCTTCACGGCCTTATGCGTTTTTATCCCAAGTCATTTCAGATTCATGCGGTCACCGTGGATTTAGGATTTGACAATCTGGATTTTGGCAAGATCACGGAAATATGCAAGGAACTTTCAGTTCCATACACAATTGTAAAAACTGATATTGCGGATATTATCTTTAATAAGCGGAAAGAAACTAATCCCTGCTCCTTATGTGCGAAAATGCGGAAAGGCGCTTTAAATGACGCAATCAAGGCCGCAGGCTGCAATAAGGTTGCTTACGCCCACCATAAGGATGATGTGGTGGAAACTATGCTGATGTCGCTGATCTATGAAGGCAGATTCCACACATTCCTGCCAGTCACCTACTTAGACAGGATGGACTTGACCGTGATCCGGCCACTGCTTTATATGGGAGAAGCGGATGTGGTCGGTTTCGTCAATAAAAATCAGGTGCCGGTAGTCAAAAGCCCCTGCCCTGCTGACGGGCATACCAAGAGAGAATATGTTAAAGAGCTTTTGAAACGATTAAATCAGGAAAATCCCGGTGTTAAGGAAAGAATGTTTACGGCAATTCAAAGCGGCACAATAAAAGGATGGTATCTAGATCATGGAAAACAGTAAAAATTATCATGACGAACAAAATAATTTAAATACGTTAAAAATGCGCGAAGTGGTCGCTGCTCTTCCGCCCTTTTGCAAACAATTTTTCCGTGGCATACAGGAATATACTTCTTCAAGGACAAGGCTTGCCTATGCCTATGATCTGCGGGTATTTTTCGAGTTCCTACATAGCAGTAATCCTGCACTCCATGAAATGGAGATCAAGGATTTCCCCCTGGAGGTCATGGATCGGATTACAAGGGAAGATATCGAAGAATACATGGAATATATTACATATTATAAAAAAGACGGAAAAGAATATTCCAACAATGAACGCGGGAAAAAGAGAAAGCTTTCCGCTTTAAAGAGCTTTTATAATTATTTTTACTGTGAAGAAAGAATCAAGACCAACCCGGCGGCATTAGTTCCCCTGCCCAAGCAGCATGAAAAGGAAATAGTTCGTTTGGATGCTGATGAAGTTGCTATTTTATTGGATCAGGTGGAAGAAGGTGCCAAGCTGTCAAAAAGCCAGTTAAAGTACCACAATAAAACAAAGCTCCGTGATGCGGCGCTGCTTACTCTTCTTTTAGGAACCGGGATTCGTGTCTCCGAATGTGTGGGGCTTGACCTTAATGATGTGGATTTTAAAAATAACGGGATCAAGATCCGGCGAAAAGGCGGTTATGAAACGGTTGTATACTTTGGGGATGAAGTAGCGGATGCCCTCCATGATTATCTGGAAAAAAGATACCATACTATCCCTATGGAAGGCCATGAGGATGCATTGTTTCTTTCCCTTCAGAACCGCCGCTTAAGTGTCCGGGCAGTGGAAAATCTGGTAAAAAAATACGCTTCCACCGTAACCAGCTTAAAGAAGATCACACCACATAAGCTTCGAAGCACCTATGGCACTGCCCTATACAAAGAAACCGGAGATATCTATCTGGTAGCGGATGTTTTAGGCCATAAGGATGTGAACACAACACGCAAGCACTATGCGGCACAGGAGGATGCAAGGCGCAGGATGGCCGCCAATGCGGTCCAGCTCAGGGAAAAATGATAGCTTATAGATACCGGTCTGTGATTTGCTTATTTAACTGACAAATTCCGGGCTGTAATAGGGCAGAATAATATACTGTCCTTCCGTGATCTGGTCATCCTCTAACCCGTTCATCAGCATGACCTCACGGATATAGTCCTGTTTACTGTCATAATATCTGCTTTCTCCGTATTCACCTGCGAAATTCCACAGGGTATCTCCGGATTTTACAATGGTGCTTTTATAATATTTATATAACAGTTCGTCATCGCTGGTCTGCGCTTTCGTTCTGAAGCTAAAAAATAGCAGGGAGCTGGCTGTTGTCAGGATAAGCAGAAGAACGCCGGCAACCATACGGCGGCGCAGCTCCTGCTTTCTTCTTGTCTGGTTTTTTTTGATTCTTAATTCACTTGTATTCATATCCGCCTTCCCTTCCTTCCATAATCAAAGTGTATGTAAAGTCATCTGTCCGGTCTCTGTACAGATTATATGCCGTATAGCAGAACGTACGTTGCAAACATCTGTTCCTTTTATTGAATTATACCGAACAAACATTCTTGTGTCAATAGATTGAGAAGAAAAATCGAACAAATATTTGGAATATATGTTTGCTTTTTGCATTTTCCTATGTTATACTTTTAATATAGAAATTGAAAGGGAGGTTTTTCATGGGGTACGGAAAGATCAGTGCGAAACAGCAGGAAATATTAGATTATATTAAAGAAGAAATTTTAAAAAAGGGATATCCGCCAGCGGTGAGGGAGATCTGTGAAGCGGTGCATTTAAAGTCCACTTCTTCTGTCCACTCGCATTTAGAAACGTTAGAGAAAAACGGTTATATCAAAAGAGATCCCACGAAACCTCGTGCGATTGAGATTTGCGATGAAAATTTCCAGATGGTGCGTACCGAAATGGTCAGCCTTCCGGTTGTCGGTCAGGTTGCGGCAGGGGTTCCTATCCTTGCAGAAGAAAATGTCGTAAGCTACTTTCCTGTTCCGGCGGAAGTGGTTCCACACGGGGAATCTTTCATATTAAATGTGAAAGGGGATTCCATGATCAATGCCGGGATTTTCAGCGGAGACCAGATTTTTGTGAATGCGTGTAACACGGCAAAGAATGGGGATATGGTAGTTGCTCTGATAGAAGATTCAGCAACAGTGAAAACTTTTTATAAGGAAGGCGGCCATATAAGGCTCCAGCCGGAGAATAATTCCATGGATCCAATCATTGTTGATGACTGCCAGATTCTTGGTAAGGTATTCGGCGTGCTGCGTATTTTCCGTTAATCCAACAGGGCTTTATTGCTGTTTCATTTCTGCAGGATACGACACATAAAACATATACCTGTCAAAAATCCCCCGTAGCTTTACGGGGGATTTTATTTTCATATTTATATCATATAAAAAGCTCTCTTATCTTCTTTCTCTTACACATTAGTTTCATATGTTTTTAAATCGCACATGCATATAAGCAACGATCTCTTCCACGCACCTGTCAAACCCAAGCTTGGAGCTGTCCAGGCACAGATCATAGTTCCTTGCGTCTGTCCATTCCCTGCCGGTATAGTACTTATAGTACTCCGCCTTATGCTTATCAGTCTTTGCAATAAAACGCTCTAACTCTTTGGGTGACATGCTGTGTTTTTTGGCCGCCTGTTCCATGCAGTAGTCGTGCGGGGCGTGGATGAAAACACTGAGCACATTATCGTAATCTTTTAATATAAAGTCAGCGCAGCGTCCAATGATGATGCAGGACTCCTCATCCGCCAGCTTTTTGATAATTTTGGCCTGATAATTAAACAGGTTCTGAGTGGAGACAAAATCGTCGCTTTCCGGCGGGATCAGTTCGCCGTGGTATACGCTGTGGGCAATCTTAAATAATCTGGTGCTTTTCAGCTTCTCATCGGCACCCACAAACAGAGCTTCATTGATTCCGCTGTCCTCGGAAGCAAGTTTTAGCAGCTCCTTGTCATAATAATGAATCCCCAGCTTTTCCGAGAGCATCTGCCCTATGGTACGCCCTCCGCTTCCATACTGCCTTCCGATCGTGATCACAATCTTATCATTCATATTGACACCTCCTGAAATGATATAACCATATTCGCCATAAGCGTTATTCGCCCAAATAAGCCTTTTTAATGGAGTCATTGTTTAACAGTTCATCGGATTTCCCGCTAAGGACAATATTGCCCGTCTCCAAAACATATCCTCTGTCAGAAATAGAGAGGGCTTTTTTGGCATTCTGCTCCACCAAAAGCACGGTGGTGCCGCCTGCGCTTACTTTTTTGATGATATCAAAAATCTCGTTAACGAAAATAGGGGAAAGTCCCATGGAAGGCTCATCCATTAGGATGATCCTGGGATGAGACATCAATGCCCTTCCCATGGCAAGCATCTGCTGTTCACCACCGCTTAAGGTTCCCGCAAGCTGGTTTTGGCGTTCCTCCAACCTGGGAAACCGTTTATAGACCGTTTTTAAACTCTCTTCTATCTCCGTCTTGTCTTTTCTTGTATAGGCCCCCATTTTCAGGTTCTGGAACACGGTAAGGTTTGAAAATACCCGCCTGCCTTCCGGAACATGTGCCATTCCCATGGTAACGATCCTGTGGGCGGGCACCTTGGTGATATCTTTTCCGTCAAAGGTAACGGTTCCCTTTTTGGCTTCCAAAAGACCGGTGATGGTATGGAGGATCGTGGTCTTCCCGGCGCCGTTAGCGCCAATAAGGGCGATGACCTCCCCTTCGTTTACCTCAAAAGATACGCCTTTAATAGCCTGTATCATTCCATAATAAACTTCTAAATCCTTTATTTCAAGCATTGCCATAACATTCTTCCTCCCGTATCAGTTATTCACCCAGGTAGGCCGTAATCACCTGAGGGTCGCTTAAAACATCACCGGTCTTCCCCTGGGCCAAGATACGGCCGAAATTCAAAACTGTAAGTTCTTCGCAGATTCCGGATACAAGCTTCATGTCATGCTCGATGAGAAGAATGGTCATATCAAAATTATCCCTGACAAAACGTATTGTGTTCATCAGTTCAATGGTCTCATTCGGGTTCATTCCGGCAGCCGGCTCATCGAGAAGAAGGATCTTAGGGCCTGTTGCCAGCGCCCTTGCAATTTCCAGTTTACGCTGCTTGCCGTAAGGCAGGTTTGCCGCAAGGTAAGAAGCCTCACCGTCAAGCTCGAATACTTTTAACAATTCCATTGCGCGTTCGTTCATTGCCGCTTCCGTTTTAAAGTACTTGGGCAGACGCAGAATCCCCTCGATGGTTGAATATTTATAATGGTTATGAAGGCCTGCTTTTACATTATCCAGCACAGTCAGGTCTTTAAACAATCGAATATTTTGGAAGGTACGCGCAATACCTGCTTTATTGATCTCAATGGTCTTTAAACCGGTGATATTAACGCCGTCAAGTGTAATGATCCCTTCGCTGGGTTTATAAACACCGGTAAGCAGGTTAAACACCGTAGTCTTCCCGGCGCCGTTTGGGCCGATCAAGCCGTAAAGCTGCCCTTTTTTTACGGATAGTTCAAAATCATCCACCGCCCGAAGCCCCCCAAAGGAAATGCCAAGATTTTTGATTTCTAATAAAACTGCCATACTACTGCACCTCCCTGGTTTTCTTTAAAAGACGCTTGGGTGAAAATCTTTTGCGAAGCTCGATCAATTTAGGGCTCCAGTTAAAGAGCATCATAATGATCAACACGATCGCATAGATCAGCATCCGGTAATTATTAAGACCGCGCAGTAATTCCGGGAGCAGCGTAAGGACGACGGCCGCTATCATGGAACCACGGATATTTCCAATACCGCCAAGTACCACAAATACCAATATCATGATGGACATATTATATCCGAAGTTTTTGGGCGTTGCCATCAGGCTGTTTAAGTTATGGGAGTAAAGCACTCCCGCAACCCCCGCAAGAGCCGCCGAAACGGAAAATGCCATTAATTTATACTTGGTAACATTGATCCCAATGGATTCCGCCGCAATCAGGTTGTCCCTTATGGACATGATCGCCCGGCCATCCCTTGAATTGATCAGGTTAAGGACGATAAATAAGGTCAGAAGTATCAGGATAATGCCAATGGTAAAAGTGGAATCCTTCGGAGTTCCGGTAATCCCCTGCGCCCCGTTTATGATCACTTCCCCTTCCTCTTCAAGTCCTAACGATAAGGAATCTTTCATGGAAAAATGGATCCCTTTGCTGTCTTTGCCAATATACAGAACATTTACGACATTTTTTATGATTTCCCCGAAGGCCAGGGTAACAATTGCCAGATAGTCGCCCTTTAACCTAAGTACCGGCATGCCGATCAAAAAGCCGATCAGTGCGGCGCATATACCACCGATCAAGATAGCCAGGATAAAACGCAAAAGCCCAACCGTGATCACATCTTTCATACATTTGGAGAAAAAAGCACCGGCAAAAGCGCCTACACACATAAAGCCTGCATGCCCCAGGCTCAGTTCGCCTAAAATACCGACCGTAAGGTTTAAGGAAACCGCAAGGATCACATAGGTACACAAGGGAACCAAAAGGCCCTGCATCAAGCTTGAGATATTTCCGGTACCGATCATGATCTGTATAACGATATAGGCAAGGATCACAATGCCATATGTCAAAATATTCTCCCTAAAGTTTTTATTTAATTTTATTTTATCAGTTTTCATATCCGTTCTCCTTTTGCGTTACACTTTCTCCTGAATCTTCTTTCCGAGAATACCAGTAGGTTTAACAAGAAGGACGATGATCAAAACAAGAAATACGATTGCGTCCGCCATCTGTGAGGATATGTATGCCTTCCCTAGTATTTCTATGATCCCTAAGGCAATTCCGCCAATCAATGCCCCCGGGATGGAACCAATGCCCCCAAATACAGCAGCCACAAAAGCCTTGATACCAGGCATGGAACCGGTATAGGGAGTTAAGGACGGATATGCGGAACAAAGCAGCATACCTGCTATGGCCGCAAGAGCCGAGCCAATTGCAAAGGTCAGGGAAATAGTTGCGTTTACGTTGATTCCCATAAGCTGTGCCGCCCCCTTGTCTTCGGAGACTGCAAGCATGGCCTGTCCTGCCTTTGTCTTGTTGATAAATACGGTAAGTCCGATCATGATGACAATACAACAGATGATGGTCACGATGGTTTCACCCGAAATCGTAACCTGCCCATCGGCAAGCTTGACTGCGGGAATCGTCACTACGGAAGTGAAAGCTTTCGTATTTGCACCAAAGATAAGCAGCGCAAGGTTTTGTAACAAATAACTTACGCCGATTGCCGTGATCAGTACTGCCAAAGAGGACGCTGCCTGCCGGAGCGGCCTGTATGCAACATATTCAATTGCAATTCCTAGCACCGTACACAGCACCACTGCAAGTAAAATGCCAAGAAGGGGAGGAAGCCCCTGCATGCTGACGGCATAAAATATGGTAAACGCACCAACCATGATCACGTCGCCGTGTGCAAAATTAAGCATCTTTGCAATTCCATATACCATGGTATATCCAAGCGCTATGATTGCATATACACTTCCCAAACTTATTCCATTGATCAAATAGGATATAAAACTCATGAAAACACCTCTATGTAAAAAATTTATCTATTTATTATATCAGATAAACAGTAATACAATCAAGTTAAAAAATGAGGGTTGCTGTCTTTGCAACCCTCATTGGCCATTTCTTACTGAATAAGAGAGTAATTGCCGTTAACGATTTCCATAGCTTTAGGCGCTTTGTTGACTGCACCGTCGGTATCCCAGGTCATCGCTTCCCCGGTAAGACCGTTTACAGAAAGTTCAGGCATTGCCGCTTTCAGCTTTTCGCAGATATCAGATACGCTGTCAGTAGGTGCTGCCCCGCTCTTTTCAATAGCGGCTTTGATGATGTAAACCGCATCATATGCGTCTGCCGCAAATTGGTTCGGTGTATCGCCATATGCAGCCTCATATGCACTTACAAAAGCCTTGGTTGCTTCATCTTCCGCATCCGCTGCAAATGGTGTCAACAACATAACACCTTCCGCTAAAGCAGTATCAAAGTTTTCTACGTTTAAAATACCGTCAAGGCCGTCGCAGCCGAAGAACTTAGGCTCATAGCCCATGCCGTTTGCCTGTGTCAGGATCAGGGATGCTTCCGTGTAGTAAATAGGAAGGAATACAAGTTCAGCGCCTGCATCCTTTGCCTTCTGGAGCTGTACGGAAAAATCCGTCTTGTTATCAGCGGTAAAAGCTTCTGCGGATACGATCTCAAAAGGCTGATTTGCAGCTTCCTGGGCAAATTTCTCGTAAATTCCGGATGAATAAACGTCGGAGCTGTCGTAGATGACCGCTACCTTGGAAGCTACGGAATTTGCACCGATATACTCTGCCGCACCGATACCCTGGTTAGGGTCTGTGAAGCATACCTGGAAAACATTGTCGTTATCTTTTAAGATGTCAACCGCAGAGCCTGAAGGTGTTAACTGGAACATATTGTCGTTCTTTGTTTCAGCGGCAACCGCAATACAACAGCCGCTGGTGGTGGTTCCGACTAACATCTGCATACCCCAGTCCTTTAATGTGTTGTATGCGTTGACAGACTTTTCATTGTCAAGTTCGTCATCTTGGAAATTGTACTCGATCATAACGCCATTGATACCACCAGCCTCATTGATCTCCTTGATCGCAAGGTCAGCGCCGTTTTGTACGGCAAGGCCGTATACGGCGGCTCCGCCGGTAGCAGGTCCGATCGCACCGATCTTAAATACTTCCCCGCCTGCCGCTTCGCTGTCTGCACCGGAAGCTTCATTATTGCTTTCAGCTGCTTCTGTGTTGTCAGCGCCTGTTTCTGTCTGAGTGTTGTCAGCACCTGTTTCTGTCTGAGCGCTGTCATTTGCTGAAGCATCGGAATCATTGGAACCGTTTGCACAGCCTGACAGTAATGCCATTGCCATTGCACTTGCAAGTGCAATGCTTAAAACTTTTTTAAAGTTTCTCATAATTTTTCCTCCTCAAAAATTATTTTGTATACGATTATACACATAAACAAAAATATTGTCAACTTTTGAATTTACATATTTTTAAGATTTTAGGCAAAAATAAAACTGAAAGCCAAAAGACTTTCAGGGAGGTAGCAAAATGAATAATAAATTTTTAGACTGCCTTGCGTTGACACTGGCTATCATTGGAGCTGTCAACTGGGGGCTGATTGGATTTTTTTCTTTTGACCTGGTGGCGTTTATCTTTGGTAATATGTCCTGGCTCGCAAGGATCATTTATGCCATCGTAGGTATCTGCGGACTGTATTTGATCACATTTTATATGTATATGGGAAGCAGGGAAAGAACACAAAATTAAATATAACATGGTTCTTGGAACCATGGCAGTCTGCAGGAAACGATTTTATCCAAGAATCGTTTCCTGTGCTGCTTATCTTGCTTTATTTTACACAATCTTTTAGAGATTTTGGTTCAACCATGGAACCATCTTTCCAGATCCGCTCCAGATCATAAAACAGACGGTTTTCTTTGTCAAATATATGGACAATGATGTCACCAAAATCCATAAGCACCCAGTTTGCGTTATGATATCCTTCTTTTTGTTTTAAAGGATAGCCCGCTTTATAAAGCTGCTCTTCCACTTCGTCAGCCATGGCCTGAATCTGGCTGGTGTTAGTTCCGTTTGCAATGATAAAATAATCGGCAATGACAGAAACCCGGCTAATATCGATCGCACGGATATCTTCTGCCTTTTTTTCCTCCAACGCAAGAATTGCAAGGCCTGCCATTCTTTTTTCATCCTGCATGTTATGCTCTGTCATTTTGTTTCCTCCGTTTATCTGAAAGAATGTAATAATCATAGGTTCTTTGGGTCATATTGTCAATGGGCATTTCTGACCCTTTTAAATAATGCAGTGTATCTTCCAGGATCCTGAGCAATCCCTGATCAAGGTCCTGAAAAGCCAGTTTCCGCAGCATAGGAAGATCAGGTGCCTGTCTGCGCCCGGGTTCAATATAGTCAGCAACATAAATGATCTTCTCAAGTAACGACATGCCCGGTCTTCCGGTATTGTGGTTCAAGATTGCATTGATCACATCCGGGTCATGGACATTAAAACGTTTCATTGCCATATAACTTCCTACCTTTGCATGGAGCAGGAACGGATTTTTACGCTCCACTTCATTGATCGGTATATTATGCTTTTCACAAATCATGATCTTTTTTTCATTGTCTATACATTTTGCACAGTCATGCAAAAGCCCTGCAATCATTGCTTTATTGATATCCTCGCCATGGCACATAGCCAGAGCGGACGCTGTATAGGCAACACCCAGCGTATGTTCAAACCGTTTTGCATCCAGCGTCTTTTCCATTTTTTTTCTGATCTTTTTCACGTCAGCGGTTTTCATTTAAAGCCTCCAATCTATAAATAAAGCTGATGTGTATCAATATACTCTATCACATTTTCGGGAAGCATATACCGGATTGGTTTTCTGTTTTTGATACGCTCCCTGATTTCAGAAGAAGAAAGGTCTATGAAACGGGAAGGCAGGATATGGATATCCGCGTTAAACCTACGGGTCAGATCCGCTGCCGCCTCTTTGGCCTGGTCTTCAAAAACACCGCCCCGGACTGCCGCTGCCAGGGAACAGTTTTGAAATATTTTTTCCGGATGTTTCCATGTTCCCATAGCCAGGAGACTGTCTGCTCCCACAATGAAAAAATAATGGCAAAGCGGGTTTTCCAAGCGAAGCTGCATCAGGGTTTCATAAGTATAAGAAGGCCCGTCCTTGTCTATTTCAATGGAAGAAATCCCAAATCCAGGATACCCTTTTATTGCAAGAGCTGTCATTTCAAGCCGGATCTTTCCATTAAGGACATGGGCCGCATCTTTCATGTATGGATTTCCACTGGGAATAAAAATAATCTCGTCTAAATTCAGGGTTTCCTTTGCCTGCTGCGCCAAAAGCAAATGCCCGAAATGAATGGGGTTAAAAGTTCCGCCCATAATGCCGATTTTCTTTACCATATCCAACCTCTTTTTTGTGCGATCACACTGGCAGTTCTATTTTCTTATGGTCTTTACTTTCTTTATACAGTACGATTTTTCTGCCGATTACCTGTACAACCTGGGAATGGGTCCTTTCCGCCAAAATGGATGCCATTTCCTTATAATCTGCCATGCAGTTTTTTAATACTGTTATTTTAACCAGTTCCCTGGTATTAAATGCCTCGCTGACTGAATTAGTCACTTCCGGGGTGAGGCTGGACTTGCCAATCTGGAGGATTGGGTCTATATTCATAGCTAACCCTATCAAATATGCGCGTTGTTTGCTGGTCATAACTACCTCCTATTTGTAATAATCAAAGGATAAACCGTACATACGGACGGTATCCCCTTCTTGGATGCCTAATTGCTCAAGCTCGTCTAAAATACCGTTCATTTTCAAGAAATTCTGGAAAAAGGTAAATCCCTTTTCCGACTCCAAATTCGTGTACCCAAGCATTTTTTCAATCCTTGGACCTTCAATGACATATTCATTTTCTTTTTGGTCATAGGTAACGGTATAAGGATCCTTGGAACTTCCGGTCATGTACTCCGGATCAAATTCCTGTTCAAATATAAGTCGTTTATCCGGCAGTTTATCAAGCATTTCCCTTACATGGTAGAGAAGCTCCCTTATCCCCTGCCCGCCGATCGCCGAGATCGGGTAAACCTTGATCCCCTTAGGCTCAAATTCGTCTTTGATCTTCCGGACCGGATCATCTTCGCCATAGACCATGTCCATTTTATTGGCGGCAATAACCTGCGGACGGGCAGCGATCTCCGGATTGTAAGATTCTAATTCTTTATTAATGGCATAAATATCCGCAACGGGATCTCTGCCTTCCGTGGAAGCCGCATCCACGATATGGATGATCACCTTGGTCCTTTCGATATGACGCAGAAACTCAAATCCAAGCCCTACGCCCTCCGATGCCCCTTCGATCAATCCTGGAATATCCGCAATCACAAACCCTTTTGCATCCTGTAAGTCTACCACTCCGAGATGTGGGTTTAAAGTGGTAAAATGATAATTGGCAATCTTAGGGCGGGCATTGGATACTTTTGTCAGGAAAGTGGATTTTCCTACATTGGGAAAACCGACAAGCCCCACATCAGCAATGACTTTAAGTTCCATCAGGATCTCTAACTCCTTGGATGGCTGTCCCGGCTGGGCATATTTGGGAGCCTGCATGGTGCTGGTGGCATAATGCTGGTTGCCGCTGCCGCCCCGTCCGCCTTTTAAAAGCAGAAAACGCCTGTTTTCGCCAGACATATCGGTAATGACTTTTCCGCTTTCCGCCTCTTTGATAACAGTGCCTTCCGGAACCTTTAAGATCAGGTCTTCGCCATTTTTCCCTTTGCGGTTTTTCTTATCACCGTTTTCCCCGTCCATAGCGCGGTACTTTCTCACATGACGGTAATCCGTAAGAGTATTTAAGCCGTCATCCACTTCCAGTATGACGCTGCCGCCATGGCCGCCGTCACCGCCGTCCGGGCCGCCGTTTGGAACATATTTTTCACGCCGGAAGGAAACATGGCCGTCACCTCCCTTACCGCTGATTACAAAAACTCTCGCCCTGTCTGCAAACATATCATTCCCTTTCTAAACACCATAATTACAGCAGTTTCGTACTCGTTAAGAAAGGGCTTCAAACAAACAGGATGTTTGAAGCCCAAGCATAATTCGTACTATTTCTCTACCGGATACACAGAAGCTTTCTTTTTGTCTCTGCCCCATCTTTCGAATCTAAGCACACCATCGACCTTAGCGAACAATGTATCGTCACCGCCGCGTCCTACGTTGAGACCGGGATGGATCTTTGTTCCGCGCTGTCTGTATAAAATATTTCCAGCTTTTACAAACTGTCCGTCAGCTCTTTTCGCACCCAATCTTTTGGATTCGGAATCTCTACCGTTCTTGGTAGAACCAACACCCTTTTTATGAGCAAAAAATTGAAGGTTCAGCTTTAACATGATTTACACCTCCTTGAATTTGAGTTTCACATATCGTTTGCCATATTGCCCGGCTACATTTGCCAACCCCAGAATAAGGGAATCTACCAAAAGCCTGCCGTCTTCCTTTAACTCTTCCGTAAACCGGAAAGAGATCATACCGGAAGTTTCCTCTGCCTCTACCTGCATGGCAGTGTCTGTCAATGCTTCAAGAGAATTGACCGTATTGATCACAAGCATGGACACCGCAGCACAGACAATATCTGACCCGGAATCGGCATAACCTGCATGGCCTTTACAGACCACCTGCTTATAGTTCCCGTTTTTGGATTTCGTAATCGTTATGGTTGTCATAGTAACCTTTTTGCATACTGCTATTAAGCGTTGATCTTTTCAATCTTAACCTGTGTGTATGCTTGCCTGTGGCCATTTTTCTTATGATAGCCGGTTTTTCTCTTATACTTGTAAACGATGACCTTGCGGTGCTTGCCCTGCGCTACAACAGTTGCAGTCACGCTTGCTCCCTTCACATCGCCGGCAACCTTAAGCTCGTTGTCGCTTATAGCAACAACCTGATCAAATGTCACAGTAGCCCCCGGTTCAACGTCAAGTTTTTCAACTTTTAAAACATCGCCTTCGGAAACCTTGTACTGTTTTCCACCTGTCACAATGATTGCGTACATATGGGATACCTCCTTCTCATCAGCTAAACTGATGTTTCTCGCTAACTGTGGTGGCGCCAAATGGCACACTTCGACCTCGTTATGCGGCATACTCATAAAGGATAACATTGCGGCAGGAACTTGTCAAGTGGGAATTTTCCTGACTTTCGCCTGTTTTTGGAAAAAAGCAACGCCATAACTAAAAACCTGCCCATAGCCGTAAAGCCCGCCTGCATAGTTCTCCCTGATAATCTGGCTGATGGCTTCCCCGCAATCCCTGTCCATGTCGGACTCTTTTTTCGACTTCTTTGCTTCAATAATGATCGCCCTGCGGTTATTTTTATCCTTTAACAAAATATCCGGCCTGCCAAGTCCCTTTTCCTTATTGGAGTCAACCTCATACCCCCTTCCCACAAAGATGCCGGAAAGGAATGCGTGGTAGTAATCCTCATGGTAATCGTTGTAGCTGATTGTCCGCCATAAAAGCTCTGAAAGATGTTTTGACGCCCCGTCCTCGTCGCCATCCCACAATGCGTTCATAAGGGAATTATGGATTGACAGATCGAGCGATTTTTTAAAATACACGACAACCGTATCTTCAAAGATAGACGCAATTTCCCTATTGGGTATTTTCAGGGAAACCATTTCCCCATCCTCGCCCGGGCCTGATTTTGTAATGTACCCTGTCATAAGCAGCACGCTCCACAGGTTTTCTTCACTTTCATGGAGCGTATCATAGGTCAGTTCATCGGAAACCGCCTGGCTGATTGTTCCACCATTCATTAAAACCTCAAATTTATCCTCCACATTAAAATCATTTCTTTCCACAAAAGCAAGCAATATGCCATTGTGGCTGGTATGCTTCCAATAGTTTTTCGGTTTTGCGGCCTTCCTCTTTTTCAGGGCAGATACATAATTGACCACATCCCACGGGCAATATACATGACTGTTGCCAAAGACATATCCGTCATACCATTCTTTCATGACAGATGCCGCGCCGCCCCGGTCCGCTGCGGCAAGCAATGTCTCCACTTCCTCTCCGGAAAAACCAAAATATTCAGAAAAATCTTCATCCAGCACGGAATAGGAGGCAAAATTGTTGGTACCGGTAAACAGGCTTTCCTTTGCAATGCGCAGGCATCCGGTGATAATGGCAAATTCCAAATATTCATTGTCCTTTAAAGACGTGCCCATGATTCCCCTTACCACGTCAAGCATGGGGGAATAAAATGGATTCCCGGCACTGTCCTTTTCGCTTGCACGGGCAAGGGGAACGTCATACTCGTCAATAAGAAGGATCACTTTTTTTCCATAAACAGCGTGCATCATCCGCATGATGGTTTTTAAGGCATTTTTGACATCGGCCGTATTTCCCTCCTGCCCCTCCAGCCTGGTAAAGGTTTCGGAATCAAATTTGTTGACTTTGCCATCACCGGGCAGACCGGGGAATTTCTTACAGATATCCGCCAGTCTTGCTTTCAGCATAGCATACGCATCATGAAAGTTTTCCGCTTCAATATCCTTAAAGGAAATAAACAGCACAGGGGATTTGTTCATCCACTTATCACAAAATTCTTTATGCCCCGTGATCTTAAGCCCCTCAAACAGCCCACGGCTGTCTTTCCCAATATCAAAAAAGCACTCCATCATGCTCATCATCAGGGTCTTCCCGAATCTGCGGGGCCTGGTAAACAGAGTCACCTCATTGCCTGTATCGTGCACAAGTTCATACAAGATTTCGGTCTTATCCACATAATAACTGCCTGAATCCCGCAGGACGGCAAAATCCGACTTGCCTACACCAATTCTAATATCCATGCCGGCCCCCTTTCTATCCCTATATCAAGATTAATATATTTCCGGCATTCTTTCAACTCTTAGTTTTGATACCAGCCAACCTGCGCCGCCCAAAGCCTGCTATAAAGCGACCCTTCATCCCTTATCAATTCTTCATGTGTTCCCTGCTCCGCAATGCCGCCGTCATTAAGGACAAAGACCCTGTCCGCCTGCTTTGCCACGCTTAAGCGGTGGGATATGATGACCAGGGTCTGGTCTACCCTCTTTTTTCGCAGGATAAAATCGTTGAGCGCCTTTTCATGCAGCGGGTCGATGGCGGAGGTCGGCTCGTCCAGAATCAGCACCTGGCCATCCTGGTAATATAGCCGCGCCAGGGCAGCCCTCTGCCACTGCCCGCCGGAAAGGTCAAAGGTTCCAAATTCACGGCCCAAAACCTCGTTTTCCGGCACGACCCGAAGCTCCAATTCCTCAATGAGTTCCTCAATTTTTTCGGGTGAGTGCGGGCTCAGCTCCTGTATTGCGATATTTTCTGCCAGCGTCAGCGCATATTTCTGGTAATCCTGGAACATCACGCAGGTGTCATCGGAAAGGCGGCCGGATATGCCCCCTTCCGTGGGCGGCAATAAGCCCGCAAGGAGCTTGGCCAGTGTTGTCTTGCCTGCGCCGTTCACGCCCACCACCGCTATCTTTTCCCCCTTGCTGATAGATAGATTAATATCATGCAGGACTTCTTTTTGCCCGGCAGGATAAGAAAAACTTACATGCCCCAATGTCATCTTTTCCGTCAGGGGCTGGGGGCGGGCAGGGCTTTCTATGTCCATAAATTCAAAGTACGGTTTTACCATCAGCCGGAAACCGGAGAAGTACCCGATATCGGAAAACAGTTCCATATACTGGGACTGCAAAAATAATGTGGCTGATATCGCCGTCATAAACCCGGCATAGTCGATTTGACCGTCAAAAAATAGCAGACCTGCAAACAGGTAGATGCCGGAAACCGCAAACGCTTTCAAGAGGGTAAGGCCCATATTGACACACAGCACAAATTTACCAATCTTATATTCTTCTTCCTGATAGTTTTCCGCCGCATGCTTCCATTTATCCATCAGGAAACCGGCGCTTCTATATACGGACCTTTCTTTCGCATAAGCAATCCCGGTCAGGCATTCGTAATATGCTTTTTCTGACTTCGCCAGCTTGGCCAGACGGCTCCTTTGCCTGCTCCGCAGCATCCCTTCCGTCACCTGCTTTGCCATAGCCGGGAAAGCCGTCAAGACAATCAACGCAAAAAATCCCGGGTGTATCATTGCGGCATAACCGGACATCAGCAAAATATTCAGCCCGGTGCCTAAAAGAGCAATCCCGCATTCCACGATCCGGTAGATATTGATGCTCGCAACCTTGGCTTCCCACAAATTATTATAAAACTGTGGTTTCTCATACCACAGCAGATCCACCTCATTGCACTTACCATGGAGCTTTATCTTTACCTTCTTTTCAAACTCCAAAAGCCCGCCAAACTGGATGGCGACCCTCTGGTAATACACCACATAGCCTTTCATCAGCACCAAATATACCATATAAAGAAGGACTGGCAAAAGCAGCATGGAAAAGGGCTGGGGTATTTTCCCGGATGCCTGGGCAAAGCTATATATCCGGCGGCTCATTTGGATGCCAAAGACCGGTAAGACGGCATATGCTATATGGACAAACAACATCCCGCAAAAATGCCCCGGCATAATTTCCATGGCGGTTTTTACACAGCTTAAAAATGTCTTTTCCTTATTTTTCATCTATGTATAAACTCCTTTGCGTCATATATAAGTCTCTATATACACCATTCCTTTCCATCAAAGATTCATGGGTGCCGGATTCGACGGCCTTCCCGCCGTTTAAGACAAGGATTTCATCCATGTTTTTCACCGCCCCAAGCCGGTGGGTGATAAACAGGACCGTCCGTCCGCGGAAAATTTCCATGCATTTTTCGTAGATCTCTTTTTCGGATATGGGGTCTAAACTGGCTGTGGGCTCATCTAAGATAATAAACTCGGCATCCGACAAAAACGCCCGTGCGATGGATAGCTTTTGTAACTGTCCCTTTGACAAAAGCGTTCCTTCTTCCGTCAGCAGCGTCAGGGGCGTGGAAAGCCCGTCTGGTAAATTGGTGACGCCAAGCCCGCCCAAAATTTCAAGTATTTCCGAATCGGGAACAGGGCCATGGTTACCCATCATCAGGTACTCCCGCACCGTAATCGGGTAGATTTGGAAGTCCTGGAACAAAGCCGTGGAAGAAATCCCACTATGCCCGATAACTCCCCCGATGGGCTCATATAATCCCAGCAGCAGTTTGGACAACGTGCTTTTCCCCGCCCCGTTCACGCCGACCAGCCCGTAATGTGCGCCCCGCCGGAAGGTGAAGGTAAAATCCGTCAAGGTATCCGCATCGTTGCCGGGATAGCGGAACGTCACGTTCCGGCATATGAGAAGTCCATCTTCCGCTTCTTTTCCGTTCACTTCTTCTCCCCTGACCGCTTTCTCCTGAACGGGAAGGGGAAGTCTTTCCCTTTTTTCGGTTTCCTCCATAAATCGGAACAGTTCTTTGTTGATTCCCCGAAATTCCTTTATCGCAAAAACGCTTTCCACACAGGACGACATTGTGGACATCAACCGGGATACCACCTCCGTCACGGCGGCATAGCCGCCTAATGTCAGCCCGGCGATAGTCTCAGGGAGCGCAAAATAAAACAGGGTAAAGACCGTCACACATATTACGATCGCTTCGATAACGGCTTGCCCTCGAAATTTTGCCATCCCGCTTTTTCGGTTGATCCGGGCGGCTTTGTCAAACTCTTCCACGAACCGTGCGTCCATGGCACTGTGGCTTTGGTATACGCGCCTTTCAAATGCGTACTCCCGCCTGGTCTGTATGTCGGAAAAGTAATTAAAGCGGCGGGCCGTGGACATGTACCTGCCCCAGAACCCAAACAGGTTTTTGGTGGTATGGACATTGAAATAAAACCCCGCAGCCATAAACGCCGCAAGCAGCAGGACCACATAGAAAGGCACTGCTTTTAAGAGAAATAAAAGCGTTCCTGCAAGCACCCCAAAACTGATGAAGTTACTCACCGCCATAGAGTAGTCCAGTGACCGCTTCAGATAATCTTCTACCTTTTCCGGCATTTCCTGAATGCCATGTTCTTCCAGCTTGGCAAGGGGCAGCCCTGCGAGCTTTAGCGCCACCATTTCCCTGGCTTTCAGGGAATGTTTCCTGGTAATCCATAATTTCTGTGCGTCATCTGCGAGGTTTAACAGGTTTTCCATGAAGATGGAACCGGCAACAAAAAGTAAAATGGTGATCATGTGGGCTCTGTCCTTTGAGCCGATGCAGTTGATCAGCGCAAGGCGGGCAAATATCCCGCTTATGATGATCAGCTGCTTACATAGGTTAAGTGCGATTACAGAGAGGTATCTGTTGTGTAAATTCATTGTTTTGTAGGTATGCTGTTTATTCATAAAAATAACCATGCCTTTCTTATAACTTGCCTCAACAGTTGTCTTCATTGCGATAATTTGCAAGAAATGATTCAAGGCCAACGAACATTCCCACTATAATAACCGCTACAATCAGAGGTGCAACAAAAAAATTCCATTGCAGACACATGAATATTCCTGATAGAATATTTAATAATATTAGTATAACACAACTTTTCTTGTGATTAACATATTTTTCTTTAACGGATAAAGGCTTATTTTTTGTCTCAACTGGAGCTTTTGCTGTAATAAAAACACTTGTTAAGATTATAGCAAAATATCCATACCATGTCATGAAAGGTATTTCCTTTATGAGGATTAACGCTAGTACAGTAACAATTGCTGATTGCACTTTACACTGATGTTCACTTTTTGCATGATATCCACCAACATGTATTCTGAGTATCGTAAATGAAATCTGAAATATCATACTTTCAACAATAACGCCTAAAACCCATCCACATATCAAGGTAAAAACCATATCCTCGATAAGCATACTGACTTTTTTTAGCCCATATTCCAATATCACACTATCTTCGCTTGAAAGATTAAGATTTTGGGCAATACTCCTTGCTATCCTGCTTTTATTCATATTTTTTTAATTTATGTAATTCCATGGGGATCTCTTCCTGGTAAAGTTTCCAGCTACAGGTTGTATTTACGCAAATTCCTGATATAACTACCGCTAAACAAAAAATCATCTTATGAATTTTATTAATTATCTTATGCATTATATTATCTCCGTTCTTTGTTATTAGCTTGTCATAGTTGTTCAAGTCAGTTTCATTCTTGTACATTTATTGTAAATCTTGGCGTAGCTCTGAGTGGCAAGTGCTCAACTTCAGACCCGGAAAACGGGTTTTTAATCACCCAGCCTGTCAGGTCATATAGTCCGGCTTCGTCAGGTGCATCAATTTCCAATATCCCATTGCATATTTCTTTGTCACCTAAAGTACATATCAAATAATCCTGTGAATTAATTTGGATTTGCTCCATGCCTAATGACAAAATGATTATGGCTTCCTGCCGCTCCTGAAATCCGCCGACATGATATTGGAGCTTAATTTTCTCCCCCGCTGTAGCGTCTATTGATTTTTCCGGGAACTTTCTTTTAAACCCTTCCAGATCAGAATTTATAATCAGACCTTCCCACATGGCCTGGTAGCTTTCCCTTGGTTTTTCGTATCCATATAGCCTTTCTGTTCCAAGGCTTTTTTCATCACTGTCACCAAATTTTAATATCAGGTCGTATGCAATTGAATATCTGTCAGATGTCCGTTCGGTCAATATATTTACCTCATTGATATCGGCAAATATTGTCATGGCCGCCAACATCTTATGGTCAACGCTTTCGTCAATCCCACTGCCCAGCTGGAAACTAAATTCTTCCGAAAAACTGTCATCCGCATCAATCATATATGTAAAATATTCCTTACCGTCAACTATAATCGGAACCTGAACATAATCTATGAAAATTTGGATTGCAATTTTCCTCTCCTGCCCGGCGCTTTCCACCATTATGTATAGATCATCCGAGCTTTTCCCCATATTGATAATCCCATCCCGGACCTTATCCTTTGTCGTTTCTGAATAAACATCAAAATAATATCCATACTCATTCCATGCCAACAGATGTTCCATCCCTTCCATGTAAACCAACCCATTTGTATTTTCTTCTCTCCGGCATCCCGTTATAAATATCAGTAAAAAAGATGCTATCCATAAAATACAATATCTATTTTTCATCCGTATTCCTTTCATTCCAATTATTTATGAGGGGCTATACTAAATTAGCAATAGCCCCTTCTTTTCATTTTTATTTAACTCTATGATATGTTGAGGTCTCCTGCCACTTAGAACTGCTGGTATCCTGTATACCATGGCATCCTATGAACTCACATTTTTTAGTAGGGGAGAGCAAAGTCGCTGAAGTTGTTGAACTAGCCCAGTTCACCTTCGTTACCTCAGTTAGATAAGAATTACTCTCGTCATCAATCATACCAGCTTGGGCATATATACAGTATGCCGTTCCGCTATAGGTATATGTTTCTGCATATGCACTCGGTTTACCAAATAGGGGATCTGAAACATGTAATTCTCCTTTTCCCCAGTCCACCCTTGCATGTCCGTCCGTAATTATTTTCTCATCTGCTACAGGATAAACATCATCCTCCGAACGGTCTATTATCACTCCATCAGCATTGCCGTATACAATATCCCCTTCAGCAGCCATACAAACACTTCCCATAGATAAAATCATAATCATTGAAATTAATAAACATATAGATTTCTTCATTTTTCTACCTCCGTATGATTTCTATTTACTCATTAGTTCTGGATGCTTTTTGTTTTTGCCAAAACATTGGACTCACTCCTTTCTGTGTGCTTACTATGCTAAGCCATTATAAATTTTTATAAGATGGGTATACTATAACACACCTTTATTGCAAAAATTTCTATTTGTAATTATTGAATGGATAACGGTAATAATTAAATGCACGGTTGATTGCATATTGAGGTTCCCGTTTTTTCTTCCCTTTCTGTGCTATAATCTCCTTATTATCAACCGGTGGTCTGTGCCTGTTTTTTAGTTTCTCTCTGCCCTGTTACTTCCGGAGTAGTGATCCTCATAACTCAAAAACTTTGCCATCTTTTTTCTCCTTTCCCCGTTGGCTGCCACACAAAAAAACAGGAAGAACATCTCTGCTCCTCCCGCTTTTGTATCGTCACTTTCACTATGATTTTTATTCTGTTTGTATCTGTCTTTCCCTCTTGGCCGGGAAGCTCGGTTTGCAATTCACGTTTTCATTTTCAACCACAATAACCAATAATTTTTATATGTATAAAAGAATATCCACTTTAAATATTTCTTCGGTATGACTTATTTCCATTACACCACCGTATTTCTCAACAGCTTTTCTCACACTCCAAAGCCCAATCCCATGCCCGGCTTTTTCCTGTTTGGTAGAGAGCAGTTCATCCCCTTTTTGCTCCAACTCTCCGTTATAGGTATTTTGGACACTGATTTTCAATGCACCCCTGTCATACCTCATGGCAGCATGGATTACTTTTTTATCACATTTACTGACAGCCTCACAGGCATTGAGCAGCAGATTACTCAATATCACGTTCAGGTCAAAATTATCTACAGGCATTTCCTCCGGCACTTTAATATCGGTGGCCACGCTTCCGCCAATCTCAATCACTTCGCCGGTTATGTAGTTAAAAATGCAGTCCACGTCCTTATTTCCTGTATCAATATATTTGCTGCCCTTACCAATCCCCCCATTGATTTGGGATATATAATCCAAAGCTTTATGTTTCTCGCCATTTTGGAGATAACCGGTCAACATAGACAGGTGCTGTTTCATATCGTGCCGCATAGATTTGTAGGCATCATTTGCATTCTGCATCAATTTTAACTGATTTTGGTACATTGCCAGCTGCAGTTGGTGCGTTTCTTCCTCCTTAAGCTTTACGTAGTCATCCAGCAGTTTTTCATAGATATAAAATGTAGCGATATCAATTGCGATCAGGATGCACAGCGCCGGGATCAATAGGATTGGGGCATGGTAAAAACCCTCAATTAAAACACTTGACAAAAATATGCTTCCCAAAAGAATAGCGATCAGCATGATGTTTTTGTAAGGGGAGACATTAATTTCTTTCCTGAGCTTTATGGTCCTTTCGATAACGGCTTCTAAAAGGAAGAACAAAAAAGTAGCAAAGAAAAACCCAAACTCCGCAATCTGCCCCGGATCTTTTTGGGCCACTTTTACCAGCAAGACCCATGCAAGGTCCTCCGTCAGGACAGCCATCCCATAACTTGCAAAAACAGAAATTATCTTTTTCAATATGCTTCCCTGGTATCCGGCCAAAACAGCAAGGAAAAGCCCGGCCATATTAGTCAATAAATTTATCATATCGCTTGCCAGGAACAAATATCCGGCACTGTTTATCAGGAATAAGGAGACGTAGCAGCAAAGCAGCCGTCTTTTGGAAGCCTTTTGCTTCAAGAACAGCCCAAAGAACCGGTATAAGATATAAACTCTGAACACATTGGTCATAAGATAAAATAATGTTCCCGTTATCTCCATGGCTGTTCCCCCAACTGCAATATTTTTTCCCTTACGTCCTTTCGATACGCATAACTGACCGGGATCGTATGGTCATCGCACATGACGATCTCATTTCCCTTAAATAGCTTTACATACCTGACATTAATAATGTACGATGAATGCACCGACCAGAAACCGTCTTTTTCAAAGGTTCCGTGCATCTCTTTCATTTTCCCGTAAAAGGAACGGCTTCCGTTACCTGTGACAAGGCTGATCTTCCGGCCTTCACACACAAAATAATAAATTTCCGATAGAGGGATTTTTTCCATATGCCGTCCGACCTTATATTCAAAAAACTGTGTGTTATCCTCAAAAATCCTTATATACTTTTCAAAAATGTGAGCAATCATATGCCTGGTCACAGGCTT
The DNA here is from genome assembly GCA_910587295.1 of uncultured Lachnospiraceae bacterium. Classification (GTDB taxonomy): domain Bacteria; phylum Bacillota; class Clostridia; order Lachnospirales; family Lachnospiraceae; genus Suilimivivens. The sequence continues at coordinate 85,183 of CAJULP010000047.1, forward strand.
GATCAGGAAATCAAAAGGCCTTACCCGAAATAACTGCATAGCGTATTGTTCATAACTGGAAATATATACAATCTGCACCTTTTCATTTTTTAATTCATCCCGTATTTTGACGCCTGTTTCAGCCCCGTTGCTGCCGGGAAGCTCAATGTCAAGAAAAAGCAGGTCAATATCCTGATTCTGCCCCATATACGCAAGCAGTTTATCCCCGGATGCAAATGATTCCACCTTGACATCAATCTGTTTTTCTATCCCGCAGGCAATAAGCGCCTGCTCGATTTCTTTACAGACAAACGGTTCATCATCACATATCAATATATGAAACATTTTCACCTCATTTCCGTATCATCAGCATTTCCATTAACAGCTTATCAGCACCCGTTTTCCTTCGAATGCAAACCCATACTTCCTGATCCGTCCGGGGGCAATGCCCTTTGCATGAAGCAAAGCGGCGTACTGCTTTTTCTCTATCTGCAAAAGGGCTGATTTTACAGTATCTTCCAAATCTTTTTCGTTCCGGGAACGGCGGACTTTAAACTCCATGATGATGGCATCATCTCTTTCCGTCCTCGGTTCAAGCATCACGTCATAACGCCCGAATCCGCTCTCACGGTTTGATGTAATGATGTACCGGTCCGCCAGTTCCACCATCAGCCCTAAAACAAAGCCATGGTAAAAACGTTCCGGTTCTGCCTGTGAAGAGGCTTTGCTGACCGTATCGAAATTACTGAATGTTGCAAGAGCCACTTTATTCATATAGTAATTCATCGCATCAACATCATCCTCAAACAGCGCTCGGATAAAATCATTGTATGCAGGTACATAGGCCTTAAACCAGCCTTCTATCATATCCTGAAACATCAGGCGAACCTCTTTGTTGGTAAGTTTTAAGTCGTATTCTTCTTTGCCGGTGTCAACATCTATGGCGTATTTTTCTACCTTTAGGTAACCGCTTGCAAGCAAGAGGCCCCATATCGCGTTTTCATTGTAGTCCAGCTGGTCAAACACAATCTGTTCGTCTATTTTCGCATGGAAAATTCCCCCGCCAAGCAGGTTTTCCATGATCATCTTAACATTCCCGCTCCCTTCCCGGATCAATTTCCCAACAAGGCTGTTTGAGCTGGTATTTGCCCAATAGGCGGAAAATTTCCTTTTGTCCAGAAAGTTGATAATTGACCATGGGTTATAGATATCTGTCCTGGATCCAAATGTAAACCCGTCATACCAATCCCTGACCTGGTCTGCCATCCCAGACAATCCGCACTCACGCAGGCTTTCCATTACTTCCTCCTGTGTAAAACCAAAAGAATCCGTATACTTATCTGAAGTCGTTGTTACCACCTCCAGGTTATTCAGGTCAGAAAAAATGGACTCTTTACTGATCCTTGTAATTCCTGTCATGATTGCTCTGTCAAAATACGGGTTGGTTTTGAACGCTGAACTAAACAACCCCCTTGTAAAGGAAACCACTTCATTCCAGTAACCGTTTACATAAGCTTCCTGCATCGGGGTATCGTATTCATCCAGCAAAATGATTGGTTTTTTCCCATAAAAACGATACATAAAATCACTCAGTTTATACAGGGCTATTACAGCATCCGTATCTGTCATCCGCTCTGATACCCTGTCAAAATATTCTCTGTCTTTTGAGGTCAGTGCGTCGCTGTCATGCAAAAATGAATACTTGATATACAAATCCGTAAGTATTTGGCAGATGCGTATTTTTGTCTTTTCATATGTGTCTTCTTTTACATTTGCAAAACTGAGGCTGATGACAGGAATTGTTCCCTGCAGCTTCCGGTACTTTTCTTCATCCCAGATTTGAAGCGCTTGAAACAAATCGCCGCGGCATGCATAGTCAAGCGAAAAAAACTGTTCAACCATACTCATGTTTAGTGTTTTCCCGAAACGGCGGGGGCGGGTGATCAACGTTACACGGTCTAAATTTTCCCACCATTCCTTTATGAACAGTGTTTTATCAATATAAAATGCATTGTTTGTTATGATCGATGCGAAATCCTGTTCCCCAATGCTTACTGTTTTTGGCATACTGCGTTCCTTTCCGTTTATTTGATACTTTTTCATTGTTCGCTCAACGATAGCATATACCGTTAATTTTATTATATAGGGTTGTATAAAAAGTGTAAAGCCTGTTCAGTTATCCGCTTTTTTGTCAAACCCGTGCACCCAGTCGCAAAACAGATAGTAGATCAGGTAGATCACCGAGCTGATCGTCCATGTAATCGGGTAAGCCATATAAATATGCCTGATCTCCCCGGTAAAGCGCATAATCAGCATGATATAAATGATACGCACCACACACCAGATGGACAGCATGATAAACATGGGAACAAATGCTTTTCCGGCTCCCCGGCAGACCGCCGCCACGGAGTGGGAAAAAGCCAGCAAACAATAAAATAACGCCACGGTCCTGGCCTGCTGGACACCAAATGCGATAACGCCAGGGGTCTGGTCAAACAACCCCACTAATTGCGGAGCAAACAAGTAATAACCCACGCCGATCGCTTCTGCAAGCAAGACTGCCGCAAGGATGGAAAAAGCCGCCCCTTTTTTCGTCCGGTCATACTTTCTTGCCCCAAGGTTCTGGCTGATAAAGGTGGTACAGGCCATATTAAAGCTGGTGATCGGCAAAAAGGCAAAACCTTCGATCTTTGCATGGGTGCCATATGCCGCCATGGCCATGGCGCCAAAAGAATTGATCTGCGTCTGTACGATCACGTTTGCCAGGGCAATCACGGAATTTTGCACGCCGGAGGGTAACCCGTAGCGGATGATCTCCCCAAAGATCTCTCCGTAAAAACGAATCTTGGAAAACTCTACCGTGAAAAGATTCCCCTTTTTCAATAAATGGATCATACATAAAATAACACTGCCGGACTGGGATATTACGGTTGCAACTGCCGCACCGCCCACGCCCATATGAAACACCGCCAAAAATAAAATATCAAGCACTACATTGATCACAGAAGAAAAGATCAGATAATATAAAGGACGCCTGCTGTCGCCTAAAGCGTTCATGATACTGCGGCAGATGTTGTACATGACCATTGCCAGCCCGCCCATAAAATAATACCGGAAATAAATTACGGCGTCCGGCATTACGGCAGGATCCGTCTGCATCCACACAAGGAAGAAAGGCGTAAACGCCACGCCGACCACGGTCAGCAAAACGCCGCTGGCAATCCCGAAAGCCATTAAGGAATGGACCGCTTTTGATACCTGTTCCTTATCTCCCGCTCCGAAATATTTGGAGATCACCACACCGCCGCCCATAGCGGTTCCCATAAAGAAACTGATCATCAAAAAAATAAGCGTTCCGGAAGATGTCACTGCCGCTAACGCATTGGTTCCCAAATATTTCCCTACGATCAGGGCATCTGCCGTATTGTATAGCTGCTGGAATACCTGGCTTAAAAAAATAGGAATGGCAAATTCCAGCATCAGCATATACGGACTTCCCACCGTCATATCTTTGGTGTGGGCCGGGGATGTTTTTCTTTTGTTCTTAAACTGCTCCATGAGTCGTTCCTTCTTTCCCGTCATATATTTTGAAATATTCCTTAAGCGGCTTTCGCTCTTTTTTCCTTGTGATCTCCACGATCCCAAGGGCCGTAATGTCCACCAGCCTTGTCTTGATGGGATCGTTTTCCAGCCATTTCCCCAGGCTTTGAAGAAGTTTTTTCTCCTCTTCTTTGGAATCCATATTAATAAAATCCACCATGATCATGCCGGACAGGTTCCGTAATTTTAGCTGCCTTGCAATTTCCTTAGCAGCTTCTAAATTGACATTAAAGTATAAATGATTCCGTTTACTGCCTTTGACATTGGTTCCTTTCCCGGAGTTCACGTCAATGACCGTCATCGCCTCAGTAGGCTCAATGACCAGATATCCGCCGCAGGAAAGCCATACGGTTTTAGAAAGGGCCTGCTTTAAATGGGTTTCCAGGCTGTAAAGCTTAGCCAATGCAAGCAGATCATCCTGATAAAAGCGCAGGCCTGCAGGAGAAGGAATATGTTCCAGCTCCCGGTATGCGGCAGGGCAATCGGTGACGATCTCATCGTACCGGTCAAGTGGGATGCCTTTCAGGGCCTTCACCGTTTCCGTTTCATTTTGGTATAAGCAGCTGTAAACCGTGCGGTGCATACAGGTTTGTCTGATTTCCGAAATCAGTTCTGCAAACTGCTTCATTTCCATAAAAAGAGGCTCCAGGTCCGGGAGAAGGCCCGCATTGGTGCGGATGGTGAAGCTGCAACATTTTCTGTCCGGAATGTCTGTATTGCTGATTGCCTGTTTTAATTCCTGAATCTGCTCTGGCGACAATTTTTTGGAAAAATGGATCCCGTGGCCGTTCATTTGGCATACACAGTAGTTTCCCGTAAAAGAAAGGCTGCCGGCAGCCCCCGGCAATTTTGTCTTTACGGCGGCGCTGGTGATCTGCACCACCAGTTCATCCCCCTGTTTAAGGGCAATTGCCTTTTCAGGATCAAGGTTTCTGTTGGTCAGGATCAGATTTTTACATTCGCGCAAAGGCAGAAAAACTTTCTGGCTGCTGCTGATCGACACAAAAGCCCCATCCATGCCGGGAACCACTTCGCTGACCCGGCCGATATAGATATTGCCTACGATATCCTGCTCTGTTTTTGGTCCATCGCCAAGAAAACGGATCAATTCAGGATGGTTTTGTTCATCCATTAAAAATAAAAGTAATTTATCCCAAACTTTGGAAATAATTATTTTTCCCATATCAGCGGCACCAATCTTCTTTCTTCTTCCGTTCCGATGTTTTGATAGGTTTCCAGGCGGTGTATCATAAGCGCAAAGGGCGGTAATGTAAACGGTATCGTCTGGAAAAAAGATTCCAGTACAAAGGAAGGCTTGATGTTCCCGCCACTGCTGGCATTTAACAAAAGATAGACTTCTGTGCCGGACGTCTTTTGGGGTCCGGCTTTCAGCTCATAAATACTTTCTTTTAAATCAATCTCTTTCTCACCCTTTTTTGTTTTTTTGATGATCGGGATCCGTTCCTTTTTGTAAAAATCAATCAGTCCATCCTGCCACCCTTTGGGCAAAATATCCTCGTTCCTGAATGTGACAAGGTAAGAAGCGGCGGCAACACTTGCCATGGCATTTCCTTCCCCGTCGTCAAGAACCTTGGCATCAAGGATCCTGATACCCTCCACCATCACAGACTGCAGACGGCCTATCAGGTCTTTGATTCCTGTAAAGCTGTTGACCTCGATATCAAAATATTCCCCTTCGCTGGTATGTCCTACCGATAGGGGGGCGGCAAAGGACATGATCTGGTGGGGACTGAACCCTGCCGAATAAGCCACGTCAATTCCGGCACGGCGGATTGCTTTTTGGAAATACCGCATCACATCCAGATGCCCGATGAACTTTACCGCCCCGTATTTTGCAAATTTTATCCTGATTCTCATTTTATCATTACCTCATTTCCGGTGCTTAACGCAGATTCCTGTCTGGAACCGCGCGCCGCCGCAGCCCTGGCACTGTTCTTTACAGTTTAACGTTACCTGCCCGGCTTTTGCCTTATGCCATTCCTTAAGTAAAAATTCCCTCGTCACGCCGCAATCTAAAAAATCCCAGGGAAATATCTCCTCATCCATGCGCTCCCTCACCGTATAAAAATCCGGATCCACACCGCATTCCCCAAAGGTTTCAAGCCACACGTCATGTTGATAATACTCACTCCACGCATCATAGAGACAGCCTTTTTGGTAAGCCTTAAGGATCACCTGATTTAGTTTCCGGTCGCCCCTTGCCATGATCCCTTCCATAACGCTCACATCCGCCTCATGCCAGTTGTATTTGATGCTTTTTTGGTTTAACTGGCCCATGATGGCAGTCCTTGTCTGGTAAGCCTTTTCCAGAAAATCTTCTTTTGTACACTGGGATGCCCACTGAAAAGGCGTAAACGGCTTGGGAATAAAAAAAGATGTGCTTGCCACAATCTGCACCCTGCCTGTCCGCTTTTCTTTCGGAACCGTCTCATAAAAAACCGCTGCGATCCGGTTGCATAACTGTGCGATCCCCTGAATATCCTCTTCGGTTTCCGTGGGAAGCCCAAGCATAAAATAAAGCTTCACACGGCTCCAGCCGCCTTCAAAAGCTAACTTTGCCCCTTCTAATATGACTGACTCGGTCAAACCTTTGTTGATCACATCCCGCAGCCGTTGACTGCCCGCCTCAGGTGCAAACGTCAGGCTGCTTTTTTTCACGTCCTGCACCTTGTTCATGACATCTAATGAAAAAGCGTCGATCCGTAAGGAAGGCAGGGAAATATTGATCTTTTTTTCTTCACATTTTTCAATTAAGAAATCTAAAAGTTCCGGCAGTTTTGTATAGTCGCTGGAGCTTAAGGAGCTTAAAGAAATCTCTTCATGTCCTGTATTTTCTAGCATTTTTACCGCATATTCCTCAAGCATTTCAAGGCTCCGCTCCCGCACCGGCCGATACAGCTGCCCAGCCTGGCAAAAACGGCATCCACGGATGCAGCCCCTTTGGATTTCCAAAACCACCCGGTCCTGAGTCACTTTGATAAAGGGAACAACAGGTTTTTCGGGGTAATAGGTGTGGGAAACATCTTTCACCAGTTCTTTGGTGATGGTTACAGGCAGACCTTCTAAAAGGGCCGTCCGCTCCTTTATGGTCCCGTCATCCCTGTATGTGACTTGATAGAGGGAGGGAACATAAATCCCCGGCACAAGGGCGGCTTTTTTTAAAAATTCCTCCCGGGGAACGCCGTCTTTTTTGCATGCTTTATACAGATCAAGCAGCTCCCGGTAGCGGGTCTCCGCTTCCCCAATATAAAACAGGTCAAAAAAGTCACTGATCGGCTCCGGATTATAAGTGCATGGGCCACCCCCTATTACAATAGGGTCATCTTTTGTTCTATCCTTCGATAAAAGCGGAATGCCCGCAAGGTCTAAAACCTGCAGGATATTGGTGTAGCACATTTCATATTGGATCGTAATCCCCAAAAAATCAAATCCCTTGACCGAATCCTGGGATTCTAAAGCAAACAGTGGAATATGCTCTTTTCTCATAATAGCGTCTAAATCCACCCATGGGGAATACACCCGCTCACACCAGACATCTTCAAACTTATTTAACATATCGTATATGATCTGTATCCCTAAATGCGACATACCGATCTCATAGACATCCGGAAAACACATGGCAAACCGGATATCCACCTTCTCCGCATCCTTCATGATGCTGTTGACTTCCCCGCCAATGTAACGGGCAGGCTTTTCCACCGTTAATAGTATTTCATCATTTAATGCTAATTTTCTCATGACCGTTCCATCTCCTCTAGGTGTTAGTATAACAATTTTGGAGTGCCGATTCAATGGAAAACTTTTATTCTGCAAACGGTCATTTAATCAGGTCATTCAGCTGCATTGGCAGCCCGGTTTCCCGTATCATCTGGAAAAGCGCATCTGTGGTCTGTTCCCAGATTGTGATTTCCCGGATATCGCAGTACACAAAAGCAAGGAAAAGCACCATGGCAAGTACAAAACGCAGCCGGAATCCCTTTAACAGGCTTTCATCCTTCTTTTCGGGAACTGAATTTTGAAACGGAACATCCTGTACCGGGCAGGCAGCCGCTTCCAGAGAGTAAAGCTCCCCGTGCCGTGAAGAAGGGGCATCAGAATATAAGAAGTTTTCCCGGGATCGGAAAAGCTGCCTGTCATAATTATTTTGCATACGGATCGCCCGGATCAATTCCAGTTTCTTATCGGTTCCTACTTTATTCATAAAACATAGCTCCATAGAGGTTGTCACAATAAATTATGCGCTGTGTTCAATAAATATACAAGGTTTTCGGTATGCGCAATACCACCCGGAACCCACCATATCCGCTGTGGCTTATGAAAACTTCCCCATGATGGCCGTTTAAAATCTGCTTTACGATCAGCAGTCCCAAACCATGCCGCTGATCCCCACGATCAGTTTCGCAGGACATATAATGGGGGGTATGGTTCAGCCTGTATAGCTGCTCATCGGAAATACCCGTTCCGTCATCCTCGACGCAGATCCTGCAATCATGGCTGTCTTCTTCAACAGAAACAAAAATCGTGCACCCGTTTTCGTTGTGGGTTATACTGTTTTGGATCAGGTTGGAAACAGCCCGTTTCAGCAGACTTTTATCGGCATTGATACAGCAGAAGAACAAATGATCCGCAGTCTTCCATTCAATCGGAAATTTGTCCTCGATATCCATGTTCATAAAATCCACAACTACCTGCCGGACGATAGTTATTGCATTTTCCTGTTTTATTGAAAGGGGCTGCATATCATATTCCAGTCTGGAAGCCAGGTTCAGGCCGCTTATCAGATCCTTCATCCGCTTGCTTTGCTTTATAATGGCGGCGGCTTTTTTCCGCTGGTCCGCTGACAGATTTTCCGCACTTTCCAACTGCCCCGCATATCCCATGACCGTGGACAGCGGTGTCCGGATGTCGTGGGAAACGCCTGCGATCCAGTTGGCCCTTGCAGTCTCCTTTTTCCGGAGCTGGCCGGCCTGTTCCTGCAGGATTTTGGAGGTTTTGTTTATGCTTTCAGCCAATTCGGAAAGCACACCCTTTTCTTTCACATGTATAGGACTGCCGCCCGGCAAATCCTGTATCCCGTTTATGATCGGTTTAATGGAACGCAGCAGCGTTGAATTGGCTATGGCATATATGAGAAAGACTAAAACGGTATTGACTGCCAGGATGATCAGCATGTTTCTTGGCAGGCCGGCAATAAAGTCATAATCCCAGCTTGCCCTGGTGTGCTTCCAAAAACGGTCCTTGGGAAAGCCCAAGACCAGCACCCCGTCCTTAGCTTTTCCTGTAAATGCGGGATATCCCATTACATACCCCCGCGTCAGCTCTGTTATGTCCGATAAGGTGTACTTTAAAGGGATATGATCCGGCAGATTGTCGGTATGCCAGATCACTTGGTGTGTTTCCTCGTCGATAAGGATCGCCCAGGCATTTCGTTCTTTTAACCTTGCTGCCATATCATCAGGCAGCCAAAACCCCTGATCCGTCAACTGCAATATTGCGGCCGCTTCATCCGCCATATCCCATGGGGAAAACGATGAGGTATTTCTCACAAAGACCACCACAAAAAAGACAAGGTTCAAAATGACAAGAAGCATGACGCTCAGCAGCATGATCCCTACAAAGCGGCGTATTAATTTGGGTATACTTTTCCTGGTATTTTTCACTTTATTTTCCTTCCATAATCAATTTATATCCCAGCCCTTTTACCGTAACTAATGAAACGGGTTTGGATGGGTCTTCCTCTATCTTTTCCCGGATGCGTCGTATATGCGCCATTAAGGAATTTTCGTATCCGAAGGGGTTATCCCCCCAGGCCGCCTCACACAATGCGTCAATTGTCACAATCCGCCCGGCATTGCGGTACAAGGCAGAGAGCAGGTCATATTCTTTTGCCGTCAAGGGGATATGCTCCTTATGTTTAATGACCTCCGCCCGGGAAAAATCAATCTGGCAGCCCCTTAGTCTCACAAGGGGATTTTCATCCTTGTAGCTTCTGCGCAAAATCGCCATGATGCGGAATATAAGCTCTTTAGGCAAAAACGGCTTTACCATATAATCATCAGCCCCCAGCCCAAAGCCTTTAAACTTGTCTTCATCCTCGCCGCAGGCGGTAAGGAAAAGGATGGGATAATCGCCGCTTTTTCGCAGCTGTTCCATTAAGCAAAACCCATCGCCGTCAGGAAGCATCACATCAAGGATTGCCAGCTCCGGACAAAGCTTCCCGGCTTCTTCCATGGCTTCTCTTACGTTCTTTGCAGTCTTGACATTTCGGAATCCATATTCGGTAAGAATAGACAAAACCATATCTAAAATCGCCTGTTCATCGTCAACAAGCAGAATGCGCTTATCAAGCAGATAGTTATCATTCACGGCATTTTCCCTCTTTCATTTGATCTTTTGTTATTTTACCATATCATCCGAACTAATTTCTCTCTTTTCGTGAAATGTAAGGTAAATGTAAGGCAGGAAGAATGTTATTGTAAGGAAGCGTTGGTATCATAAAGGCAATGAAAGGAGATATTTTATATGGACTACATGATTACAACAAAACAGCTGACTAAGAAATACAAATCCTTTTCCGCTGTAAACAATGTTTCACTGAACATTCCCAAAGGCAGTATTTATGGACTGCTAGGCCCAAACGGGGCAGGAAAATCCACTACTATGAAAATGCTTTTAGGGCTTACTGCTCCCACTACGGGCAGTTTTTTGATCGACGGAAAACATTTCCCGGATGACCGTCTTTCTATCCTGAAGGAAGTAGGTTCTTTTATTGAATCGCCTTCTTTTTATGCCAACCTGACCGGGGCGGAAAATCTTGACATCATCCGCCGTATCTTAGGTCTTTCCCAAAGCGCCGCCACAGACGCGCTGGAGCTTGTGGGTCTTTCCGAATTTGGCGGACGGCTTGCCAAAAAATATTCATTGGGTATGAAGCAGCGGTTAGGGCTTGCCGGGGCCTTATTGGGCCGGCCGCCGATCTTGATCTTAGATGAACCCACAAATGGGCTTGACCCGGCCGGTATCCATGAAATCCGGAATCTGATCAAATCACTGCCCGGCCTGTATGATTGCACGATTCTTATTTCCTCGCACATGCTGTCTGAAATTGAATTGATGGCGGATGAGGTCGGGATGCTCAACCATGGCCGCCTGTTATTTGAAGGAAGCCTGGATGAACTTCGGCAAACTGCGCTGCAGTCCGGATTTTCCGCAAATAATTTGGAAGATATATTTTTATCCATGATAGAAAAAGACAACGGACTAAGAAGACAGGGGGCAAAGCTATGAACATGGCCGCTTCAATAATTACCATCGAACTCAGAAAGGAAAAACGTTCCGGCGTTATCCCGTTAATGCCTGTTGTCGGTATTTTGGGGGCAGTATACGCTTTTATCAATTTCCTTGTGCGGAAAGATGCCCTTCTTAGCCTGCCGTTAGATCCCATGGACGTACTTCTTACACAGCTTTACGGTATGGTCATGGTCCTAAATATGTTCGGCATCATAGCCGCCGCCTGTATGATCTATCATATAGAGTTCAAAGGAAGCGCCGTGAAAAAGATGTACATGCTCCCGGTAAATGTTCCTGCTATCTATTTTTGTAAGTTCCTGGTCTTGACCATGACACTCCTTATTGCAGTCAGTGTTCAAAATATGGCCCTTATCCAAATAGGCCTGACCGATTTACCGCCAGGAACATTTTCATTTGGAACGCTTTTGTCTTTTGCAGGATATTCCTTTTTAACATCAATGCCCGTACTATCTTTTATGATTTTGATATCTTCCCGCTTTGAAAACATGTGGGTGCCTCTTGGGATTGGCGTTGTGGGATTTTTAAGCGGTATGGCACTGGCTATGTCAGACAATGCCTGGCTTTGCCTACACCCGTTTGTGTCCATGCTGAAGCCTGCTGTTGCAATGAGCGCACAGCCGGATAGGATAGTCGTTATTTTCTCGTTAGCGGAAACAGCCTTTTTCCTGTTGGCCGGGCTGTGGGCTGTAAAAACAAAACATTACGAATAGGAGGTTTAGGTATGAAATTGCTTACAATTGAATTTATGAAGATAAAACGGAGCCAAATGATTCCTTTGGTTTTTCTAGCTCCGCTGCTGGTGGTCTCTTCCGGCGCGGCAAACCTGCACAGGTATTTTTCACCGGATTACACGAACGCATGGGCAGCCATGTTTATCCAGAGCGCACTGGTCTATGCCTATTATCTGCTCCCGTTTAGTATGATCGTTATCTGCGTCATGCTTGCAGGAAGGGAAATGGGGAACAACGGGATTTTAAAGATGCTGGCCCTGCCTGTTAACCGTTGTGCCCTTTCAGCGGCAAAATTTTGCGTGCTGCTGTTTTACCTGTTTATGGAAATGGTCATATTTCTGGTGGTTTTTGTGATAAGCGGGTCGCTTGCGGCGAACCGTACAGGAATCAGCGAAACGCTGCCTGTCATATACCTGGCAAAACAGTGCGCCGGTTTATTTCTGACCATGCTCCCTGCCCTGGCGGCAATGTGGACGGTTACAGTGGTATTTGAAAAGCCGTTGCTGTCCGTCGGCTTAAACCTGCTCCTTGTCATCCCCGGTGTGTTAGTGGCAAACACTCCGTTTTGGATTGTTTACCCTTACTGCTACAGCGGTTATCTGATCTCCTGCTCTTTACATGACTTTAATTCCGGAGGCGTTAACACTGCTTTTAACCTGTTTCCGTTTTTGCCATGCGCAATCCTGATTTTTGTGCTGATGCTTACAGTGGCAATTACCGCATTTGGGAAAAAAGAAATGAAATAAATTGCCGGCAGCGACATGGCGCTCCCGCCGGTTGCTGCCGCCATTACGATAAACCTTTGCGCCATAGGCATAAATAGTCAGATACTGTTTGTCGGTTTCTGGCAGGTGTGGTTTTTGCAGACATAATAGGTTGTCCTGTTATTTAACAGTGGATATTCCCTGCTATTTGAAGCTACGACCACATTTGCAAACACCGGGAGATTTTTTCTAACGTTTTCCAGGTCAGAATCCTCCTTTACGGCAATGACGATATGCTCCGGGGGATCATCATAGATCAGCTTTGCAAATAAAAACATACTATGCCCTGCCGGATAATCCTGTACCCTTGCGGACATAAAAGAAATCTGTTTACCTGCCAATTCGTTGTATTTTTCATTTTTCGTCAATTGATACAGCCTTACAAGATCATATGCCATCATGGAATTTCCGCTGGGAACCGCACCGTCATAAGTTTCTTTCGGATTCAGGAAAAGCTCCGCACCATCCGGATCTGAAAGGTAAAATCCGCCGTTCTTTTCATCCGCAAACCGCTTCACTGCCTCTTTGCAAAATTGTTCCGCCTTTTCAAGGTAATCTTTATCCAAGGTAGAAAGATACAGCTCAATCAATGAAGCAATATAAAACGCATAATCATCCAAAAAACTTTTTTCCGAACGTCTTTTGCCACACCAGCTTGTAGAAAGACGCGAGCCGTCGCTTAAATTCTTTTCAAGGAATATTTGTGCGCGAACCGCCGCCTGAAGATGTTTTTTATCATGTGAAACTCGATAAAGTACAGACAGTGCGGCAATCATCATAGAATTCCATGAGATAAGGATCTTATCGTCAAGATGTAGTTTTGAGCGGTTCTTCCGGTAATCATACAGCTTTTGTATCTCATCTCCAAAGTCAGTGTCCGGATCTCCATTCTTTAAAAGATTAGGAATGTTTGCACCTTCAAAATTGCCGCATGCGGTAATATCAAAGGCAGCCGCAAATTTTTCTCCTTTTTCTTTTCCCAGAACCTTCATGATCTCAGTTAAAGTGAAAGTATAATATTTCCCTTCTATCCCCTCACTGTCAGCGTCCTGTGCGCTATAAAACGCTCCATCCAAAGCCGTCATTTCCCGAAGTACATATTGTGCCGTTTTTTCGGCAGTGTCCAGATATATACGCTTTCTTGCAAGCGTATATGCAGCGGTATATGCAATGGTCAGCAAAGCATTATCGTACAACATTTTCTCAAAATGAGGCGCAAGAAAATACTGGTCTGTGGAATATCTGGAAAATCCATAACCAATCTGATCAAATATGCCGCCCTTCCGCATTTGTGTAAGCGTCTTTTCTACCATTTCCAGCATATCGGACGCATCACGCCGCACTGCATACAGCATCAGAAAAAATAAATTATGGGGTACCGGAAATTTGGGAGCAGCCCCAAACCCACCGTTTACAGCATCAAAACTGTCAGAAAACATTTGCGCTGCCCGATGTAAAAAAACGTCATTATTTACATTCTTTCGGGTAAATTCCGGCTTCTTCAAATGTGCTATCACCTGGTCTGCCGACTGTAAGAGCTCTTCTCGGCTGCTGTGCCACCGTTTTATAATCTCATTTAATAAATCAGAAAATCCAGGCATACCGTACTTTGACCGTGCCGGAAAATAGGTTCCTGCCATAAACGGTCTTTTATCCCATGTCATAAAAATGCTCATAGGCCAGCCGCCGCTGCCGGTAAATGCCTGACATACTGACATATACACACTGTCAATATCAGGGCGTTCTTCACGGTCAACTTTTATCGAAATAAAATGTTTATTGAGGATTTCCGCCGTTTCCCTGTCTTCAAAACTCTCATGCGCCATAACGTGGCACCAATGGCAGGTGCTGTAACCAATACTTAAAAAAACAGGCCTGTCTTTTTGTTTTGCATCTTCAAACGCTTCCTTACACCATGGATACCAGTCAACAGGATTATCCGCATGCTGTAATAAATAAGGGCTCACCTCGTCTTTCAAACGATTTATTGCTTTATGATTCATCATTTTACCCCCTTATACTGTTATATTACCATATATGTTTTCCATCATTAAAAAAAGAATGCATCTAATAGCGCAGTATGGGGATAAAATGCACCAGACATATTCGAATGTCTGATGCATTAAAATTCAGATGTCATAAAGATATTTCTTTATCTGATTTTCTGCCAGCTGATACTTCACGCTAAGCTTGCTTATGATTTCCTGGTCATGCAAACCCATGTCTCGTAAAATTTCCACAGTATTTCTAATAGATTGGTCATATTTCTCATTCATTTCAGCTAAGTTGTTCTGAGTCTCTTCTAAATTATTTTGAGCTTCTTCCAAACTGTTCTGAGTCTCTGCTAAATTATTCTGAGCTTCTTCTAAACTATTTCGAGTTTCCTCCAAATTGCCTCGAACCTCAACTAATTCATTTTGTTTTTCCTCGTACTCTTCCCGCATTTCATTTAATTCCTTTTGCATTTCCTCAAACATATATTTTTCTGTATTTCGGTCGAGTATGTACAATTCTTCAGAAAACATTTCCATCACCTTTTCTATATTCAGGCAGATTTGATAGCCTTCCCTGTAGATATCCCGAAACACCGGGTATTTCTCCAATAGCTTCATGATTGTATCAGGGTCATCACTGGAAAACAAGGTAAGCCACGCCTCTCTTTTACTGTTACTTTCTTTATTGTGCTGATTTTCCCTAAAGATGTCAAGGGATATAAATAAATATTTCTGCAAAAGCTCCATTTGCAATCCTGTGTCAGATTTTTGTTCAAAAAAATGATAATAAGTTTCAGGGTATCCATGAAATGACTTCGGACTTTTTTCAAAAAGGACAATCGTATAAACATTCTTGACATTACGATAATCAAAATCCTTTTTATTACCCCTGACTCTTTTGTATTGCCTGAGCAAGAGGTCCGCCGAATAGCAGGCACTCCGCTGCCCCGGAAACATATATCCGATCCTCTGCATCTCAACATTTGCTATACTTCCATCTTCGAGCTCCACCACAATATCCATAGCAAGCAGAGCGCTTTCGTTTGCAAGCCTTGTGGAATCCGTGGGGATCACTCTGATCACCTTGACCTTCTGGTTTAACAAACAAGAAAGGAAATCGCTAAGCCGCAACGGGTCATACTCCGGATTCATGACCTCTTTAAAAAAGCCGTCATACAACAACTTTAACCCTTTTACGCCTGTACAGATATCTAAAAATTCTTCTTGCTGCTCCTCAGGCCAGCTTAAAAATTTCTTATAACATATTTTCTCTTTTTGGATCTCTTCCACCACCTCCTCCCGTTCCCTGATCATTGGAAAATAATCTTTTAGGCATTTTGTCATAAAGTTCCTCCTTTGTTATTTAATCTTTAATCAATGGGTCAGTTGGCAGAAGCTGCCAAAATATGAAATATATAAACCAAAGAATATAAAGAATATATTTGATATGATAATAAATTACCACTTTTTCCAAACATTGTCAAGTACATTTAACAAAAGGCTCAAAGGTATCGTAACAATTCATCCCTCAAGCCTTTTTATAGATTATTGATCCGTTGTGTCTCTTCCGGCAAAAACTTCCTTCCCATCGATCAGGACATGTTTTACCTTAGTGGATATCTCAAAAGGGCAGCCGTCCGTAATGACGATATCCGCATCTTTTCCGACTTCCAGGGAACCTACCCTGTCCGCAATCCCTGCATGTTTGGCAGGATTGATGGTAATTGCCTGCAATGCGGCAAAAGGATCCATCCCTGCATGGACAGCCAGGCCGGCGCATAGGGGTAAATATTCTTGTGGGATTACCGGCGAATCTGTAATGATGGACACCTGGCAGCCGGCTGCGGCTAAAAGCCCCGGTGTCGTCCAGCTCTTATTGCGGAGTTCAAATTTGGAAGCGCTGGTAAGGGTTGGTCCTACCGCAAGAGGCACATTTTCTTTTGCAAGCTCCTCCACGATCAAATGCCCTTCCGTCACATGCTCTAAGGTAATCTTTACCCCAAATTCCTTTGCAATCCGCAATGCGGAAAAAATATCCTCGGTGGCATGAGCATGGGCCTTTAAAGGGATTTCTCCTTTTACCACGGGGATCAATGCTTCCAGCTTCATGTCAAAGGCCGGCTTTTTAGACACATCTTCCCCTGCCGCTTCTTTTTTTTCTAAATATTCCCGGGCTTTAAACAGCATCTCACGGAGCAGCGCCGCAGTTGTCATACGGCTGGAATCCTTTTTTTCCCGGTATACTCTCTTAGGATTTTCCCCAAAGGCGCACTTCATGGCAACGTTATCACGCACCACCATGTCATCTACCCGCTTCCCTGTGGTTTTAATGGTGGTAAAGGTTCCTCCGATCACATTGGCGCTTCCGGGTCCTACGCAGACACAGGTAACACCGGCAGCAGCCGCATGGGGAAACGCCGCATCCATTGGCTTTACCCCGTCGATCCCGCGCAGATGGGGCGTTACAATGTCATTCATTTCATTATAATCCATTCCCTCATAACCAATACCATAACCGTCAAGCCCGATATGCCCATGGGCTTCCACAAAACCGGGATATACATACAGCCCTTCCGCATCCACGATTTTGGCAGCGTCTTCTGCTTTTAAATTTTCTCCAATTGCTATGATCTTTCCATCCTCCACAATGATATCCCCCCGAAAAGCCTCCTGGTGGACAGCATCATGGATCATTCCGTTTTTTACACACAGCATGATCTGTTTCTCCTTTTTGCGTTTTAATTTTTCATTTACGGACAATATGCGAAAGTTGTGCCTAAGCGGATTTGAAATCCAAGTGCCTGATACATTCCTTCATCACAGGGTGCGCAACAGACAGTCAGGCTTGCCATACCGTTTTCCATGCACCATTTCTGCGCTGTCTCAGCCAGTTTCCGTGCAATGCCCTTTTTCCGGAACACGGGCTCAATATAAAAATCCTCAAATACACCGGTATCCGTGCAGGCAAACGTGGAAAAGCTTCCTGCCACACTGCACATCCCTACGGCACGGTAACCGCGTTTGGCAATAAAAAACCTGATCTTTCCGCTGCGGATGGCCTGGATAAGCCTGTCCCAAGCATTTTCATCCGGCAGCTCTTCGCCAATCTCTTTTAAAAATCCGTTTTCCAATTTTTTAAGCTGCCAATCCTCCGGGTCTTTTAGGATTTCAACGGTGATCGGAACATCACCTTCCGGAGGCAGGATCATCAATGGCTCTCCCCACTCGTCAAAGCCATTTTTCATAAAACCAACGCATTCCCAGAAATGCAGCCGCCTTTCATTTCCGCCATAATTCAGCTCTGCATAAAGCGCGTTATTATCTTTCATCCAGTTAAGAAGCGCCATGGCACATTTCGTTCCGGTTCCATTCCCTCGAAATTCCGGATAGACACAAAACTCCAGAATAAAGCATTTGCCATCCTCTGAATTGTAGATCACCGGCAGGGCAAAACCAATATCCTGGCCGCCATCACAGAAAAACAAATAATGGCACCGGTCCTTTAATCTGTCATGGATTTTTTGTATTTGGACGAAGTATTCATCACCAAGAAAATATGCCCTGTCCTTATCATCCGGATCCGGAAAAATATCCCGTTTAAAATAGTCATGAAGCTGCCCCCAGAAAACTTCCCTGTCAGCCTCGGTGACTGCCTTGCGGATCGTGATCTGATCTTCATGGATGGTTCTCTCCATGATAAGGTACGAAGAAAAATCATTGGGAATTTCTTTGCCATTCCAAGTAAGACCATTTTTCATCCAAAACCCTTTGCTTTGCGGATTCCCGTTATCAATGCCAAGCCGCAGCTTTTCAAATCCCAGCCGTGCCAGATACGCAATACTGTCAGAAATAATAGCCGTACCGATGCCTTTTCCCTGGAAATCCACATTCATGGCAAAAAAGCCGACGTGGGCTGTTCCCTGCCGGGGATAATGTACGATTAAATCCATAACGGCAATCAAGGTTCCCTCCTGAAAAAAACCGATATAATGCTTATCTTCATACCCTTTTCCAGGCGGAAGCGCCTGCATGTCTTCCCGGATACTTTCAATCGTCACCATGGGCGGATGATATTGATAAAAAATCGTATTGTGCCTTAAAACTTCATAAACCGCCGCCATATCTTCCGGATGCAGGTAACGCACGGCAAATTGCCGTGAAAGCTGCCGGATATCGAAATCTTTCATTCCTAAGTCTTTCATTTTCTGTCACTTTCCCCTGTCTCTTATGGCTGTATGAACCTCTTACCTCTTAGCCAGTTCTTCCGTAATCTCTTCCCAGCTGACGCCTTTTTCCACCATAAGGACCATCATATGGTACAAAAAGTCGGCGATCTCGTATTTGATCTCATTGGCATTGGGATTTTTGGCGGCAATGACGATCTCCGTTGCTTCCTCCCCCAGCTTTTTCAGAATCTTATCAATGCCCTTATCAAACAGATAGTTGGTATAAGATCCTTCTTTGGGATGCACTTTCCGGTCTTTGATCACCCCAGACACTGACTCAAACACAGTAAGCGGATTGGTCTCGTCATATTCTTTTTTCATGATCTCATTGAAAAAGCAGCTGTGATTTCCGGTATGGCATGCCGCCCCCACCTGGGCCACCTTGGCAAGAATGGTATCTTTATCACAGTCTGCCTTCATTTCCTTCACATATTGGAAATGCCCGCTGGTCTCCCCTTTGATCCACTGCTCTTTCCGGCTTCTGCTGTAATAGGTCATACGGCCGCTTTTTATGGTATGCAGATAAGCCGCCTTATTCATATAGGCGACCATCAGCACTTCACGGGTCTTATAATCCTGTACCACCACCGGCACAAGTCCGTCGGAATTAAGGGTAAGTTCTTCCCACTTGATCTGGGGCTCGAAAGTTTTGACGGCTACGCCGTTACCGGCACACAGGTCTTTGATATCGTTTAATTCCTTCACATTGGCGTTAATGGCAGGGCCGGTGACACCGGAAATGATCTGGCAGGATAACAATTCAATGATTTTATCCAAAGAAACCTCCGGCAGCGTAACGACCACCGGAAGCGGAGAAACTTCCACCGCCTGCTTGATCGTCTTTTCATTGACCAGAATGATTTCACTGACTAATTCGGTCAGCACTTGCGCATTGGCTTCTATCTCAGCGGCGTCCGCAATACAGGCAATAATTTTTTCCTTCCCGAACTTCTGGGATACCTCTTTTGTGATTTCCACGTTCCCCTCTTTGGAATAATTAAGGACTGCCTTTGCACAGCCCGCATAGAGAAGCTTTTTCACATCCTCCATCCGCTTTACGTTCCCTGCGCCGGCCACGGGAACCTGTGCCTTGCTGCAGATATTTTTAATCACGTCAAGGGCTTCCTCGTGGGAGGCATCATCCGTTGAAAGGTCATAGACCAAAAGTTCATCGGCATTATTTTCCCCATAGCTTTTCGCCAGCCCGGCGGGGTCATCGCTTACCACGGTATCATTATCAAATCCGGAAACAGCTTTTTTGTTTTTTAAGTAAATACAGGGAATAAATTTTTTGTATGTAATGTCGCTCATTATCTGTTTGTCCTTTATCCTAAGCTTCCTTTTGTGCTAAGTACATCCGTTAACCGTTCCTCTTTGGATACAGCCTGGTCTAATGCCTTTGCAAACGCCTTAAAGATTGCTTCGATCATATGATGTGTGTTAAACCCGGACAGCATCTTAATATGCAGGTTCATCCCGGCGCTGTATGATACGGCATAAAAAAATTCCCGTACCAGTTCTGCGTCAAAATCCCCAGCTTTGGGTGTCTGAAACTGACAGTCAAACGCAAAATACGGTCTTCCGCACAGATCCACCGCACATAACGCAAGTGCATCGTCCATCGGAAGGATACAGGAACCATAACGCCTGATCCCTGTTTTATCTCCCGCAGCCTGCCGGATAGCCGTTCCAAGCACGATCCCGGCATCTTCCACGCTGTGATGACAATCCACATGAAGATCGCCGTTTACCGTAACGGCAAGGTCAAAAAAACCATGCCTTGCAAACCCTTCCAGCATATGATCAAAAAAACCAATCCCGGTTTCAATTTGGCTCTTCCCGCTCCCGTCCAGATTAAAAGTTAATGAAATATCGGTTTCTTTCGTCCTGCGGCTGATGCTTGCGCTGCGCTCCATCGTCATTCCACCTTCCTGTACAATCAATCTTCAAACCTTAC
This sequence comes from uncultured Lachnospiraceae bacterium, assembly GCA_910587295.1. Lineage (GTDB taxonomy): Bacteria > Bacillota > Clostridia > Lachnospirales > Lachnospiraceae > Suilimivivens. The sequence continues at coordinate 105,766 of CAJULP010000047.1, forward strand.
TTTAATCGAGTTTGCATGTGCCGTCAAGCCTTCTTTTTCGGCAAACAGCTCAATATCTTTATGAGCCTTTAACAAGGCATCCCTGGAATAGGAAATGATGCTTGTTTTTTTCAGGAAATCATCCACATTCAAAGGAGAGAAAAAACGTGCCGTGCCGTTAGTCGGTAAAATATGGTTAGGCCCTGCGAAATAGTCTCCTAACGGCTCCGAGGAATATTCTCCCAGGAAAATGGCCCCTGCATTTTTGATCTTTGGCATAATCTCAAAAGGATTGGCCGTTAAAATCTCCAAATGTTCGGACGCAATCTCATTAACGGCCGCTATAGCCTGTTCCATATCGCCGGCAACCAAAATGTACCCGTAATTTTCCAAGGATTTGGTTATGATCTCCCTGCGGGAGAGCTTTGCCACAAATCCATCTACTTCCTTTGACACCTGGCCGGCTAACTTTCTGCTTGTGGTGATCAAGATTGCGCTGGCAAGTTCATCATGCTCCGCCTGCGAAAGCAGGTCCGCCGCCACATACCGCGGGTTTGCGGTTTCATCGGCAAGAACCAGGATCTCGCTTGGTCCTGCGATAGAGTCAATGCTCACATAGCCAAAACATGCCTTTTTAGCAAGGGCAACAAAAATATTCCCGGGACCAGTGATCTTATCCACCTTCGGGATACTTTCCGTTCCAAACGCCATGGCGGCGATGGCCTGCGCACCGCCCGCTTTATAGATTTCAGAAATGCCTGCAATATCCGCGGCAACTAAAGTGCCGGGGTTCACCTTTCCAGAAGCGTCGGGCGGCGTTGTTATAATGATCCTTGATACCCCTGCCGCTTTGGCGGGAAGCACGTTCATCAAAACACTGGAAGGATAAGCTGCCTTCCCTCCGGGCACATAAACGCCGGAAATTTCAATGGGCGTAAGCTTCTGTCCTAAAATGGTACCGTCCTCCCCGGGCAAAAACCAGCTGTTGTGCATTTGTTTTTGGTGGAACGCCATGATGTTTTCTGCCGCTTTTTTCAAAACCTCCACAAATTCCGGCGAAACCGTTTCATATGCCTGCCTAATTTCCTCCTTCGTGACGCGGATATGATCGGCCGTCAGCCTGCAATGGTCAAATTGTTCCGTCAGCGCAAAAAGCGCATCATCTTTCCCGTTCCTGACTTTTGCAATGATCTCATTTACAGTCTGCTCATATTCACCATAGCTGTTCGGGCTTCTTTTTAAAAGATTTTCCAGCAGATTACTTCTGGTTTCTTCTGTTAATTCAACGATACGCATTTATCTCATTTCCTTTCCCGCATAATTCTTTTAATTGTAGGATCAAAGACCTGATCCGATCCGTTTCCATCTGCATGCTAACCTGATTGACGATCATCCTTGCCGATAAGGAACAGATCTCCTCATGCACCATAAGACCGTTTTCCTTTAAAGTGGAACCGGTCTCCACAATATCAACGATCACATCGGAAAGACCCACGATAGGTCCTAATTCCACAGAACCGTTTAACTTGATGATATCCACGGTCTGATGCTTTTTATTATAAAAATAATCCCTTGCGATCAACGGATATTTAGTGGCTACCCGGATCCTTTCATGGTGGATCAAAAGCTCTTTGGCACTTTGGGGTCCGCAGACACACATCCTGCACTTGCCAAACCCCAGATCCAAGACCTCATAAACCCTGCGGTTTTCTTCCATGATGGTATCTTTCCCGACCACACCGATATCCGCGGCGCCGTATTCTACATAAGTAGGCACGTCAGGTCCTTTGGACAAGAAAAATTTCAGTTTTAATTCCTCATTGACAAAAATTAATTTCCGGGAACTTTTATCCTTCATCTCCTCACAGGTAATGCCGATCTGCTCTAAAAGTTCCAATGTTTTATTTGCAAGCCGCCCCTTGCCAAGAGCAAAGGTCAGATACCGTTCTTCCATCTTATACACTCCCCTTTTTTATGTCTCCGGAATCAAGGAGACCATGATCCCGTTTTTGCGCAGTTTTCTTGCTTTGGCAAGCATTTGCTCATAATTTCCCGCATGATAAATAAGTGTCTGCCCGCTGTCCTTTGGTGCGGCAATTCCACCTTTTTGTCTTTGCAGCGCAAGAAGCAGGTCATCCACCACCACCATGAAACCGATAGCCGGAGCATTTTTCCCGAAATACCCCAAAAGCTTATCATACCTGCCGCCTTTGGCAATGGCATCACCCACTCCATAAGTGAAAATCTTGAAGATCACGCCGGTATAATAATTGTATTTACTCAGCATCCCCAGGTCAAAAGATATATATTTTTCTACTCCGTATCCGCAAAGCACCTGATAGAGTTTTTCAAGGCGGAGAATAGCATTTAGAGAACGCTGATTTAACTCCATGCTTTTTGCCTGCTCTAACACTTCCACGGATCCAAAATGGTCGGAAGTCATTAAGATCATATTTTGGTGGTCCTCAGGGATTCCTTTTTCCATCAAAAGCTCTTCCGCACCAAATCGGTTTTTGCCCGAGATCAGTTCTCTGAGCTCTGACTCTGTCTCCTCCGAAAGACCGGCCTGGGAACAAAGTCCCTTAAAGTATTCTACCTGGCCGATGCTGACCTGAAAATCCAAAAGCCCAGCCTGGCATAGGGATTCCACCGCCATGGCGATCATTTCACCGTCCGCCTCCACACTCCCGTCATTGATCAGCTCCGCCCCCATCTGAGTCGCTTCACATAATTTCCCCTGAAGGCTGCTGGTATTGGTGAAAGTATTCCCGCCATAGCAAAACCGGATAGGTACATCCTCATCCATAAAATATTTGGCAGCGCACCTTGCCATGGAAGGGGTGAAGTCAGGACGAAGAACTAAAGTATTCCCTTCTTTGTCAAAAAATTTATATAAGTCTTTGGAAGGCGTGGTGCCGATCTCCTTGGAAAAGACATCAAAAAATTCAAAAGTCGGCGTCTGGATATCCTGATAGCCGTACAGATTAAACTGTCTTCTGAGCTTTTCCTCCACACAGAGCTTTTGTGCATATTCTTTCCCATAAATATCCCTGACGCCTTCCGGCGTATGCAATAACTGCCTGTTCATAGATTACCTCTTTTACTTTAATAATTTAAAGTGCTAATTCGCTGATGAATTAGCATGTAAAACTATTGGTAGTATACAAAATACATGTTGGATTGTCAAATACTTTCTCTCTCTTCCACATCTTTTCGAAGAATATCCAGATAGGGAACAAAAATACCATGTTTTTTGGGCAGGATGTATTCCGGGTTCAATTCCTCAAACAAAAAGCTTTTCCGCCCCCCGTTTTGGGCACGTTCCCAAAAAAAGCGGAACATCTGGAAGGGAAGATAGTAAAATAAATCCCTGTGTACAAAATAAATAAGAAAAAAAGCCACGCCGCCCTGTTTTTCAAACTGCTCCATGAACTGTACCTGATGGGCATGGGTATTTTGCAGGGCAAACCTGTCTATGGCGCATTCCTTGGCGTCAAAGCACACCGGGATTCCCTGTACCGCCCCAATATAATCAACGGTACTCTTCTGCTCAAAATAAGCAAGAGTAATATGCCGTGTGGATTTGTCTATATTGATAGGGGTAATCGGCGTAGGGATCTTTTGGATCAGGGCCAGGCCGCTTTCCAAATATTTTTCATTTGTCCGGTTGATCAGATCCTCTAAGGTGGAACCCCGAAGCCCCCTTGAACTCCATGTTGCCATTTTTTCTGCCTTCCTTATTCCATAATGTCATCCTTGTTTCCGCTGCTTTTTAAAATCAGGGAAAACTTCTCCGGAACAGGCGCCCTGAAACTTTTTTGGCTTAACGCTTCAAAAGGCGGCTTACAGGTTCCAAACTCCAGCCTGCAGGCATACAGCATCTGGCTGCTAATCCGATACTTTTTTTTGTAAAGGTCATTCCAATTTCGGTCCCCGTATTTGTAATCCCCTAAAATGGGATGCCCGATCCCGGCCATATGGATTCGGATCTGGTGCGGTTTTCCGGTGATAAGCTCTACTTCAACTAAAGTCTTATCCCCCAAATGCCGGATCGGATAATATCTGGTCCTGATATAGGATGCTCCGTTCCCGTCAGCATCCGGCACCAGACGGACCTTGTTTTTTTCCTCGTCTTTTAACAGATATCCTTCCAAAATCTCTTCCCTGTCAACACGTCCTTTTGCCAAAAGGCGGTAAAACTTTTTCACCTTACGGGTCCTTAAAAGCTCGTTCATATATTGGCCGCCCCGAAGAGTCTTTGCCCCGATCACAAGCCCGCAGGTATTGCGGTCAAGGCGGTTACAGACAGAAGGTTTAAAGGTGGATAACTGTTCTTTGGTGCATATGCCTTTAGAAAGAAGGCAGCCCACCATCCATTCGTTAAGTGACAGGTCGCCTTCCTTTGCTTTTTGGGAAAGGATATTTTCCGGCTTGTCCATGATAAGCACATCGTCATCCTCGTAAATGATCGAAATGCCGGAAAGGGTCTTATAAGCCATATCATATTCATCTGACAAAGGTTTGTCATTCTGGAAATTACAGATGGTTTCCTCCGAAAGAAAAAAGCATACCCTGTCGCTTAGCGCAAGCATTTCTTTTCCTTCCGCTTTCTTCCCGTTTAAGGTAATATTTTTCTTTCGCAGCATCTTGTAAAAAAATGAAGACGGCGCTTGCGGCATATATTTATGGAGGAATTTATGAAGCCGTTGCCCGGCTTCATTCTGGTTTATGATCACTTCACGCATGGTTCACCTACAGGGATATTTCATAAAGGACAATCCGGATCTCGTCATCCTTTGCCGGATTCCCTCCCGCAACTTTTTCATTTAAAAGCTTTAACTGATTGCAATATTTATCTAACTGGTCTGTGACTGTCACGGCCACATCAGAAAAGCCGACCTGGCTTAACACGGACTTTATATGGGCTGCACAGGCCGCGCTATCACACGTTCCATCCTCCGTAAAGCCTAAAATAACGCGGTTTTCCACCACCATATGGCTTAAGGCAAAATTTTTCTGGTAGGAGGTAAAATACATGTCATACATGCCGACTAAACGCCCTTCCGCAGCCAAAACCGCTTCACGGGCCTTCTGGCTGCAGCCGGATGCCCGCAGGTACATGATCGTGTTGACAAGGCTTTTGCATGCCGGAAGGCATCCTAAGACGGCAACCACCGTAAACAGATTCCGCCTGGTGTGTGTCGCCAGGATTCCCGCCGTAAACAGGCCAAGCGGCAGGGCAAAAAAGATGATCGTACGAAGAATCACCTGCCCTCTTTTGGTCTTTAAATATCCATAAGTTCCTTTTATTGCTTTTTTCAATGTTTCCGCTCCTTCTTTTGATGGATGTTCCGGATCGTTTTTTTCCTGGCCGTTTTTTTCCCCTGCTTTTCTTTCTGCCCCTTGCCGTTACCGTCTGGCTTGCTGCCACCTGAAAGCCTGTTTCCCGGTCGGGCATTTCTCGGACGGATCAGGCATTTAGCGTCATATCCGATAAGGTCCGTCCGCCCGGCTTTTTGCAATGCTTCCACCACAAGATCATAATTAGCCGGGTTCCGGTACTGGATCAGGGCACGCTGCATTGCTTTTTCATGAGGGTTCCTGCAGACATAAACCGGCCTTCCATTCCTTGGGTCGATACCGCTGTAATACATCACGGTAGACAAGGTGGAAGGGGTTGGATAAAAATCCTGCACCTGTTCCGGCATATATCCTAAATCCCTTAAATATTCCGCAAGTTCTATGGCTTCTTTTAAGGTAGAGCCGGGATGGGATGACATCAGGTAAGGAACAAGGTACTGCTTCAATCCCAGGCCGGCGTTGATCTCTTTGTATTTTTGGATGAACCGTTCATAAACTTTTCTTTTGGGTTTCCCCATTTTGGCAAGGACCACATCGGAAATATGTTCCGGTGCCACCTTAAGCTGCCCGCTTACATGACAGGCGATCAGTTCTTTTAAAAAGTCATCATTTCCTTCCGCCAGCAGATAATCAAACCGTATCCCGGAACGAATGAAAACCTTTTTCACGCCGGAAAGCCCACGCAGTTTCCTTAAAAGGGAGAGGTAATCACTATGGTCCGCATCAAGGTTTGGGCAGGGGGATGGATACAGACACTGTCGGTTCTGACATACGCCGGCCTTTAACTGTTTTTGACAGGAAGGGTGTCTGAAATTGGCAGTAGGGCCGCCTACGTCATGGATATACCCCTTAAAATCAGGTTCACTTATAATCTTTTTGGCTTCCTTTATCAGTGATTCGTGGCTCCTTACCTGAACGGTCCGCCCCTGATGGAAGGTAAGGGCGCAAAAACTGCATCCTCCAAAGCATCCTCTGTTGCTGATCAGGGAAAACTTCACTTCCGCAATAGCAGGAACACCTCCTGCTTTTTCATAGGAAGGGTGATAGGTGCGCTGATAAGGAAGGGCATAGACAGCATCCATCTCCTCAACGGATAATGGCATCATGGGCGGATTTTGCACCACATAAACACCATTGGGATACTCTTCCGCCATGGGCTTTGCGGTAACCGCATCGGTGTTCTGATATTGGATACCGAAGCTTTGGGCATAAACAGCCGGGTCATTTTTAACCGCTTCATAAGACGGCAGCATAATGCCGTCACGGGAATCCCCGTCTCCCCTTATCACTCCTGAAATATCTTTTGTCCGGTATACCGTTCCCGGAATAAAAGTAATATCCTTCACGGCAATCCCGCTATTTAGGGCATCGGCAATCTCTACAATGGATTTCTCCCCCATCCCGTAAGAGACAAGGTCTGCCTGGGCGTCTAACAAGATAGACCTTTTTAAGGAATTGCTCCAATAGTCATAATGAGAAAGTCTCCGTAAGCTGGCCTCAATGCCGCCTAAGATCACCGGGATGTCCTTATATTTTTTTCGGATCATATTTCCATAGACCGCCGCCGCATGATCCGGGCGTTTCCCCATCACGCCTCCAGGCGTGTAAGCGTCTGTACTGCGCCGTTTCCCGGAAACATAATAGTGGTTTACCATAGAATCCATGTTCCCTGAGGAGACCAAAAAGCCCAGCCGCGGTCTTCCCAAAGCGCAGATGCTCTCTTCATCCTTCCAATCCGGCTGGGAAATAATGCCTACCGTATAACCGTTAGCTTCAAGCACCCGGCTTATGATGGCATGGCCAAAAGAAGGATGATCCACATAGGCATCCCCGATAATATACACAAAATCAAGCTGATCAATCCCCCGCTCTATCAAATCCTGCCTGCAGACAGGCAAAAAACCATTGTCCATGGCATACCTCTTTTATACAATGTTGAAGTAATCTTTAATGTAATAGTCAGCCAAACGCCTTTTTTCCGCTTCCTGATGTCTGGAATAGTCATCCTCCACGGCACATACTTTCATTCCTGCGGCCTTGCCGGCCATAATACCTGGGATGATATCCTCAAACACAAGACACCGCTTTGGATCTGCCCCGCATTGCCTTGCGGCCTCTAAATACACATCAGGGGCCGGCTTGCCCTTTTCCACATCACAGGCTGTAACGATTCCGTCAAAAAAACCAATGACACCATGCACCGTTAGAACATTTTCCACAAGTGCGCGGGAATTGCTGGAGGCGATCCCCAGCCGGATATTTTCTTTGTGGCAATGTTGGATAAATGCATCCGCACCGGCCTTTAAAGGAACCTGGTGGGTATATTTATCCCATGCCATCCGGTTCCATTCCGCTTTGATCTCCTCTAAGGGATCTGGGAGGCAGAACCGTTCCTTAAAATAAGCAGCCGTCTCCGAGAAACTCATGCCCTCTATCATTCCCTGCAGGTCTCCCGGCAGCGTAATGCCATAACGTCCTAAATAGGCGATGTCAATGTCTTCCCAAAGCCACATGGAATCCACCAGTGAGCCGTCTAAGTCAAATAATACCGCATCTATATTTGTGAGCATAATGTTAAAACCTCTTCTTTCGATAATTCACGGACCTGCCCCGGGGGAAGATTTTTATCCAGCAGAAGGCTTCCCATGGAAACCCGTTTTAAGGAAAGAACCTTAAGTCCCACTGCCCCAAACATCCGTTTTACCTGATGGAACTTTCCTTCCGTTATGGTAAGAAAAAATTCCCGATCCCCGATTCGCTCTAGCACAGCCGGTCTGGTTGGTTCCTTTTCCCCGATCTCCACCCCTTCTTCTAAAAGTTTTGCCTCTTTTGCGCCAAGGGGCAGGTCTGTCCTTACATCATATTTTTTTGGTACATGCCTGCCAGGGGATAATAACCGGTGGGCTAAGGCGCCGTCATTGGTAAGCAGCAAAAGCCCTTCCGTGTCCTTGTCAAGCCTTCCTACGGGGAAGATGTCTTTTACCGGAATCCCCTCAAGCCCGCCCGCTGTCTGCTTCATTTGTTTACAAAAAAGATCTAAGACCGTAGAGTCCTTTTCGTCTTTGGTTGCGGTGACCACTCCGGCAGGCTTGTTCATCATATAATAAAAAAACGGGCGGTAGGTATATTCTTTTCCCTGGCAGATGATCGTATCTTTCTTTTCATCGACCTTCACATCCCCCTTTTTTACTACCCTGCCATTTACCGTGACCAGCCCTTTTTTCAATAAATCCTTTACCTGGCTTCTGGTACCGATATTCATTTCGCATAATAATCTGTCAATTCTCATAATCATTATCATAACACAAAACATCTGATGCGCCTAGAGAAAGGTAGCCCTATGAAAAAAAAGCTTTCCGTGTATGCCGCAGCGGCAATTGCCATAGCAGCCGTTATCCTGATCCTTCCCGAAAAATGCCTGCGGCTTTCCCTAAATGGCCTTACCCTGTGGTTTTCCAAAATGATTCCAGCCCTTTTTCCGTTTATGGTACTTTCAGGGATCATGATCCGCATGAAGCTTGTAGATCCCTGTGTGAAATTTCTTATGCCCGTCTTAGGGAGACTTTTTAACATTGGCAGCGGCTGTGTCTATGGCATGGTGATCGGGTTTTTATGCGGCTTTCCCATGGGCGCCCATACGGCCGCACAACTTTATGAAAATAAAATGATCTCCAAACGGGAAGCTTCCTTTTTGCTTGCCTTTTGCAATAACATCGGGCCGGTTTACTTTTTGAGCTTCGCACTGCCTATGGCGCTGCCTGTATCAGGCATGGATTCTTCCTGGGGGATTTATTTATTTGGCATGTATGGCCTTCCCTTCTTCTATGGCCTTTTCCTTCGCTATGTGTTTTTCCGGGATATTACTCCTTGTCCTTATGTGGGAAAACAGGAAGATAGTCCGGGCCTTTCTCTGCTTGGCGCACTGGACCAGTCCTTAGAGGGAGCTCTGTTTAATATTGCCCGGCTTGGGGGGTATATGGTAGTCTTTAACCTTCTTTTCATTTTTCCGATCCTGCTTGCAGGAATCTTACATCTCCCCGGCCCGGCAGGCCACATTTTTATCGGCGGCGCAGGCTGCCTTCTGGAGATTACCGGCGGTATTGGCCTTCTGGGGAAAAGCGCACCCTATCTGGTATTATGCGTCCTGCCCTTTGGCGGCCTCTCCTGCATTGCTCAGACTGCCGGCATGATCCGGAATACGGATCTTTCTATCATGGAATATGTCATGCACAAGATGATCCTGACCGCAATCACCGTTTTCTTTTACCTCTTAGCAGCAAATCAATTTTTTTTGCCATAAAAAAGGAAACAAAGACCATGGCAAGCAAGATAACCGAAAGAATTGCCAAAAGAGGAAGCACAGAGTCCTCCTTGGCTTTGACCGGTTCCTCCACCACAACATCCTGATAGCTTTCCTGTTTTTTCCGAAGCTCAGCTTCCCGCAAAAGAGCCTTCTGTCTTTCGGCAAGCTCAGCCTCCTTTTTTAAACGCTCCGGGTCAGGTATGGCATCTAACGTCACCTGATTGCTTTCGGTATACAGATCAAAACCGTTATAAGCCCTTGCAAGGAGCGTGATGGGCTGGTCATAGGGAAGGCTGCAGGTAACTGTGGTGCTCTCCAGGGATTGGTTCCAGGCTTCCGGCCTAGGCCAAGGATTTAGCTCAGAATAAGAACTGCCGCCGTCAAAACTGTAATCATAGTACAGAATATAATTGTCCTTATCCTCCGCACGGATCGAAAGCGTAACTTCTCCGGCAGCATCATCCACGCTCAGTACTTCGACAGTGCAGGTTTCCGGCTCTGTCTCATCCGGCCGGACGATCTCCTCCGGAACCGGAACTTCCGGCACCGGATAGTCACTGTAATCCACCCCAAGCACATCAGACTTTAAGCGGAAGTACTTGGCAACGGCCGTAGCATCCATCACCCCAAAAGCTTTTAACTGTTCTTCCCCCTTCTGGTAAAAAGGCTGGTCGTTGGAATTGTCCAGATGGCAGTGTTCGATCAGGGCTGCAGGAACTCCTTCTTCCGTACAGTACCTTAAGATCCCGTAATAATTTTCATCCCGGTTGTTAAGTCTGGTCTTGATCCCACGGGAATAAAGACCAAGGTCCGTAAATTCCTGCATCTGGATCTGGGCATAAGCATAGGTCTTACTATAAAAGATTCCTGTGGCAGGAACCCAGACTTCCGCCCCAAAAAGATTATGGGCTACGGACATATTAAAGTGAAGACAGAATAAAAAATCCGCATTTTTTTCCGCCGCAAACAGCGCCCTGTCCTTGATGCTCATGTCCACATCGGTTTCGTGGGTTAAATAGACCACCACTCCCTCATACTTTTCCAGTTCCTCTTTCATGGCCTTCGCAACAATGGGATTTATTTCCTTTTCCATATAATCGCCATATTCCCCGCCCCGGTTTTCACCACCATGGCCCGGGTCGATCACAATGACAAGGGGATCGTCTGCCCTTGCGGGCAATCCCTTCAAAATAAATACGGCACACAAAAAGGCTGCCGTTGCTATCATGATCCAAACTCTCTTTTTCTTCAAATAATGATCCTTTCATGAAACATTGTCCTTATGTTAACAAATGCTGTCACGCTTCGCAAGCCGGCTTATTGTAACAAAACCGGTTTCCAAAAAGGGAAACCGGTAAACCAAAGCTTTTATATTAAGTCCAGATTCAAGCCGTCGGAAGCTTTTTCAATCGGACGCTCCTCCGGCATAGGGTCCGGGGGCAGATACTCATCAACTTCCGGCGGATTTAATTCGACTCTGTTGGCGTTAACAATATCGTTATAATGGTTTAGAGAACTGATAAAGCTCTCATAATGGTCTGTTGTCATTTTAATGGTCTGGCTCATCAAACTCTCCACATTGGCCAGAATATCATCTGTATACTGCATGGCGGCCGCACGCATACTATTGGCTTCCATCACGGCATTGTCCAGTATCTCCTGTGCCTGCTGGTGGGCCTGCTTAACCACCGTGGTTGCCTGGGCATAGGCCTGCTGGTAGATTTCATGTTCACTGACCAACTGGTCGGTATGGACGGTAGCTTCGTTGATAAGCGCTTCCGCTTTCGCCCTGGCGTCACTTAAGATTGCTTCCTTATTGCTGATGATCTTTTGGTAGCGCTTGATCTCGTCCGGTGTCTTCATACGAAGTTCACGGAGCAGCTCATCAATCTCCTCTTTATCCACAACGATCTTCGTATTGGAAAAAGGCTGATACTTACATCCGTCAATATATGTTTCAATCTCATCAATTAACTGTTCTATCTTACTGCTCATTCGCTTTCCCTCGTTTATTTCTTTAAAAACCCATACTTTTGATATACAAGTTCCGCTACAAACTCCGGCACGCACATAGAAATATCCCCGTGGAAACTGGCTATTTCCTTCACGCTGGAAGAACTGAGGTATGCATACTCTAAACTGGTGGTCAGAAAAATGGTGTCTAACGCGCCGTCAGAGAGCTTGGCATTGGTCTGTGCATTTTGAAGCTCATATTCAAAATCCGTGATCGCGCGCAGCCCCCTTATCACCACATGGATATCCCGGGACCGGGCATAATCAACCAAAAGACCGCTGAAAGATTCCACTTTGACATTGGGAATATCTTTTACCGCCTCCTGTAATATCTTAACACGTTCTTCCACAGAAAACAATGGAGTCTTTAGTTTATTGTTTAAAACACTGACCGTTAATTCATCGAAAATATTTGCGGCACGCCTGATCACATCCATGTGTCCGTATGTAACAGGATCAAAGCTTCCCGGGTATATTGCTGCTTTCATAAAAAACCTCCCTATGGACCGTGAAAAACTTTTTCACAGTGTTTTTTGTAGAAATACATGTTTATTTGTCTTGTAAATTTTTTCTTTTACCACATCAAAGCCTGCCTGGTGCGCAAAATCAAAGCTTTTTTCTTTCGACGTTTCCATGATGAGCAGGGTGTTATCTGTCACATAATTCTTTTCCTTAAGGGCATTTAAAAGCCTTTCATGATAATCTGCTTCATATGGGGGATCCATGAAGATGATATCCGCCTCCTTTTCGTGGATAGAGGAAAGTGCGGCAAATACATCCTGTTTCAGCAGTGTAGCACTATCTGAAAATTTTGTAAAGGTAAGATTTTCCTGGATGCAGGCTGCCGCTTCTTTTGCGCTTTCCACAAAATAGGCATGGGAAGCCCCCCTGCTTAACGCTTCAATGCCTATCCCGCCGCTTCCCGCAAACAGATCCACAAAGATACATCCGGGAAGTTCCCCCTGTATCATATTAAATAACGTTTCTTTGATCCGGTCCGTAGTCGGCCTGGTGTCTGATCCCTGAGGGGTTTTTAGTCTCAGGCTCCTTGCCCTTCCTGCTATTACGCGCATATGTTTTCCTTCCTGTCTATTGGTCTATACTCTGATCTTTGTTCCCTTCCCGTCCCTTTTCGCCGTTTTTAACTTGGAAAGGCTTACCTGTTTATCGCGGTAGGAAATCATTTGTTCCCCGGTTATCCTGGTGTAGTACACATTTTCCACGAAATCTTTCCCGGTAAAACGCATTCCTCTTACCCCAATGGCATTTTTCTTCTTTTCCGGTATTTCTTCCACATTAAATTTAAGGAAATATCCCTCCGCACTCTGAAGCACGACCTGCTTCTGATCGTCTAATATTTCCACGGAGATCACCTCGTCTTCTTCGGAAAGCTTAGTTGCTGCCACCGTCCTTTTGGTCACGTCAAATTCCCCGCCGTCCACGATCTTCATCATAGCCTGCTTCGTCACAAAGATCATCCGGTACAGGTTCAGGCTGGTCTGGCTTGCGGCAGCGATGATGGCCTCCTTTTCACCGCTGAAATTACTTATATTATCTACCGGAATCCCTTTATCCCTAAACTTCCCAAAAGGAATATCCGACACTTTTAACGTGTGGAGCTGCCCGGTATTCGTAAACAGACATATCCTGCCGGTATTTTTGCAGGGAAAGACATATTTGTTTTCCGTATCCGCCGCTTCCTTGTTCCGCTCATAGGCCGTAAGGTCAATGGTCCTTGCGTAGCCGAACCGGTCCATTAAAAATACCACTTCCATCTCTTCCGCTTTCTTTTCCACATAAACAGCTTCCGCCGCATTTTCAATAACGGTCCTTCTGGGAATGGCGAACTCGCTTCTAAGCTGGTCTAATTCATTGATGATCACCTGGGCCATGGAATCACGCCGTTCCAAGATGTCCTCATACCGGTAAATATTGGCCAGGGTCTCTTCGTGTTCATTGATCAGGGCTTCCAGCTCCAGCCCGATCAATTTATACAGCCGCATTTCCAAAATAGCGTTGGCCTGCTTTTCCGTAAAGCAGAGCTGGGCCGCCATAACCTTTGACTCCTTGGAACGGAACTTGATTCCGGTGGTCTTCCCTTCCACCAGACACGCCTTTGCCATAGCGCGATCCTTAGATCCCCTTAAAATCTCTATCACAAGGTCGATCACATTGCAGGCCTTGATAAGCCCCTCCTGAATCTCCTTACGATCCCGCTCTTTTGAAAGCAAGGTGGTATATTTGCGGGTGGCAACCTGAAACTGAAAATCCACATTGTGCTTAATAATCTGTTTCAGGCCCATGACCTCCGGCCTGCCATCAGCAATGGCCAGCATATTGACGCCAAAAGTATCCTCCAAACGGGTCTTTTTGTATAGCATGTTGATGAAGTTATCTACATCCGCATCCTTCCTTAATTCAATCACGATCCGGATTCCCTCTTTGGAAGATTGGTTGGAGATATCCACAATATCCATTGTTTTCTTACTTTCGGAAAGGGCGGCAACATCCATCAGAAATTTTGAGATATTGGCACCGATCATAGGATAAGGAATCTGACTGATTACCACGTTTGTCTTGCCCGCCTTCCCCTTTTCAATATCCACTTTGCCCCGGACCTTTATTTTCCCTATTCCGGTTTCATAAATATCCAGCAAATCGTCCTGGTTGATCACGATTCCGCCTGTGGGGAAATCCGGGCCTTTGATATAATTCATCAGTTCTTTCGTGGTAATGGATTCATCCAGCATATAAGCTTTCACCGCATCCGCCACTTCTCCCAGGTTATGCGGCGGGATGCTGGTCGCCATACCTACGGCGATCCCCTCGGAACCGTTTACCAGAAGATTTGGAAACTTGGCGGGAAGTACACTGGGTTCCTTTTCCGTCTCGTCAAAATTGGGAACAAAATCCACCACATCCTTGTCCAGGTCCGCAAGAAACGCTTCCTGGGTGACCTTGGGAAGCCGGGCTTCCGTATAACGCATGGCAGCGGCCCCGTCCCCTTCGATATTGCCAAAATTTCCATGGCCGTCAACAAGGGGAAGGCCTTTTTTAAACTCCTGGGTCATGACTACCAGCGCATCGTAGATCGAACTGTCCCCGTGGGGATGGTATTTACCCATGGTATCCCCTACGATACGGGCGCTTTTCCGGTAAGGTTTGTCATATTTGATTCCCAATTCATGCATATCATACAAAACGCGCCGCTGGACCGGCTTTAGCCCGTCGCGCACGTCCGGCAGCGCCCTTGCGATGATAACGCTCATGGCATAATCTATAAAAGACTTCTGCATGACCTCAGAATACTCGGTTTTAATGATCTTTTCTTCCATGAATGCTCTAATCCTTTCCCTGATCAGGGTAATATCGTCTACACGTCCAGTTCAGCGTCTTTTGCGTGTTCATAAATAAACGCCTTTCTTGGCGGAACCTCCGTTCCCATCAGAAGTTCCGTCACTTCTGAAGCCATACGCGCGTCTTCTATCTCAACTTGCTTTAAAATCCTTGTCTCCGGGTTTAACGTGGTATCCCAAAGCTGCTGGGCATCCATTTCCCCCAGCCCCTTATACCTTTGTAAAGTAAAGGATCCTTTGTGGCGCTTACGGTACTGCTCTAAAGCCTTATCGTCGTAAAGGTACTCTTCCTCCCCTTTACTTGGCATAGCCTTGTATAATGGCGGCATAGCGATATACACATGCCCTTCATAAATAAGTTCCGGCATGAAGCGGTAAAACAAGGTCAAAAGCAGGTTGGAGATATGGGCGCCGTCCACATCCGCATCCGCCATGATGATGATCTTGTCATAACGAAGCCTGGTGATATCGAAATCATTGCCGTAGCCTTCCGAAAAGCCGCAGCCGAAAGCGTTGATCATGGTCTTGATCTCCGCATTGGCCAATACTTTGTCAATGCTGGCTTTTTCCACATTTAAGATCTTGCCCCTGATAGGCAGGATCGCCTGATAAGCCCGGTCCCTTGCGGTCTTGGCACTGCCCCCTGCGGAATCCCCCTCCACGATAAAGATCTCACATTTGGAGGCGTCTTTGGATTCGCAGTTTGCAAGTTTTCCATTGGAGTCAAAAGAAAACTTCTGCTTCGTCAGCATATTGGTCCTGGCTTTTTCTTCCGTCTTTCTGATCTTGGCCGCCTTTTCCGCACAGCCGATCACATTTTTTAAGGTTTCCAGATTCCGGTCAAAAAAACGCACCAGTTCATCGGATGTGACCTTGGAAACCACTTTGGCCGCATCCTGGTTATCCAGCTTGGTCTTGGTCTGGCCCTCAAACCGGGGATCCGGGTGCTTAACGGAGATCACGGCCGTCATGCCGTTTCTCACGTCCGCACCGGTAAAGTTAGCATCCTTTTCTTTCAGGATGTTCAGTTCCCTTGCGTAGGTATTGATGATATTGGTAAAAGAACTTTTAAAACCGGTTAAATGGGTTCCGCCTTCCGCATTGTAGATGTTATTACAAAATCCCAGCACATTCTCATGAAATTCATTAATGTACTGGAAAGCGCCTTCCACGGATATGCCTTCGTTTTCTCCTTTAAAGTAGATCACGTCGCAGACCGCTTCCGTGGATTTATTCATATCTTTAATAAATCCCACAAGTCCGTCCGGTTCATGATATTCAATATGCTCCGGCTCCGCTTTTCTTTTGTCTTCAAAAATAATGGTAAGCTGGGGATTTAGGTAAGCCGTCTCGTGCATCCGGCTTTTGACCTCATCTTCTTTAAACCGGGTTTTGTCAAAGATAGTGTCATCCGGCAGAAAATTTATGATCGACCCGCTGCCCTTCGCCCTGCCGACTACCGGGGGAAGGCCGTCTACAAGCTCTACCGCCGGAATCCCTCTCTCGTACCGGTCTTCGTACAAATTTCCTCCGTGCTTTACCTTCACCGTTAAATAAGTAGATAAGGCATTAACAACGGAAGACCCCACGCCATGCAGACCGCCGCTGGTCTTATATGCGGAATCGTCAAATTTTCCCCCTGCATGGAGGGTGGTAAAGACAAGACGTTCCGCACTGATTCCTTTTTCATGCATTCCCACCGGGATTCCCCGTCCGTTATCCTCGATGGTGGCAGAACCATCCGCTTCTAACGTCACCCATATTTTATCGCAGTAGCCTGCAAGATGCTCATCCACCGCATTATCCACAATCTCATAGATCAAATGGTTAAGGCCTTTGGTGGAAACACTGCCGATATACATACCGGGCCTTCTCCTTACTGCCTCAAGCCCTTCTAAAACCGTGATGCTGGACGCATCATAAACTGCCGCTTTTGCCATTTAAATACCTCGCTTACTGTTGCTTATTTCACTTTTTTGCAGCATGCAATTGCCAATGCGCCGGGGCCGATATGACATGCCACGCTTAAGGAGAGGGGATTGCACACGATGTCGAATCCCGGAAATTCTCTCTCTAATTCTTCTACTAAGTGCTCTGCCGCGTCTAAGTTTTTGGTGTACGCCACCTGCAGCCAGATATTTTCTGCCGATGCGCCTCCGAAACGGTTTTCCATATCATTTTTTATGGCGGTCATCATGATGGACTTCCCCTGATTTACCGTTCTTGCCTTGGCAAAAGCATCTAATTTTTCGCCCTGGATCTGTAAGACCGGCTTTAATTTCAGCATGGTTCCGATGGCTGCGGCGGCAGGGGTAATCCGCCCTCCCTTTTTTAAGTAATATAAAGTATCCAGCATGATATAAATACTGGAGTTAAATTTATCGTTTTCCAGAAATTCCTTGATCCCGGCAGCATCCATCCCCCGTCCGGCCAGCATTTTAGCATCTAAAACGGACTGCCTTTGGGTTACAGAAATCCGCTGGTTATTGACGACCTGCACCTTCCCGTCAAAATCTTCCGCTAACATGATGGCACTTTGACAGGAGCCGGACAACCCGCTGCTCATGGGGATATGTACGATCTCGTCATGATCAGTCAGCAGTCCTTCCCAAAGCTTTAATACGGATTCCGGGGAAGGCTGGCTGGTCACCACGTTCACACCACTCTCCAGCCGCTCATAGAACTCTGTCTGGTTTAACGTAATGTCCTCATAATAAGTTTCCTCATTGATCATAAATGGCATAGGAAGCACGGTTACACCGAATTCTTTCGCCTGTGCCTGTGTGATACCGCTGTTTGAATCTGTGACAATTGCAACTTTCTTTTCCACTTTTTTAATCCCTTTCTTTTCTCAACGTTTATATCTTACTTTCAGATTGACCTAAAGTCAACAAAATTCCCAGTATTTTCTTCCAGATAGCGTTTGATGCCTTCGTGTTTTTGAAGCGCTAGATCTTTATCTTCCGTGAGCAGCGCATCCACAGTCTGACTTACTTTAGAGAGAAGTCCGCTGTCCTTAAAGATATCGGCAATCTTAAAATCCATCACCCCGCTTTGGCGGATACCGAACAGATCTCCCGGCCCCCGCAGCTTTAAATCTTCCTGGGCAATAAAAAAACCGTCATTGGATCTGTTAAGGACACTGAGCCTGTCTGTGGCATGTTCCTGCCCGGAACCGTTTATAAAGATACAGTAAGACTGGGCATTCCCCCTGCCGATCCTGCCCCGCAGCTGATGGAGCTGGGCAAGCCCGAACCGCTCCGCATTTTCCACCATCATCACTGTGGCATTGGGAACATTGATCCCCACCTCGATCACAGTGGTGGAAACCAGTACATGGATATGTCCTTCCGCAAATGCATCCATGACCCTTTTTTTATCCGCCGCTTTCATCTTCCCGTGAAGGATCTCCACACAGATATCCGCCGGCAGGGTATTTTTCAGCATTTCTCCATAATCCGTTACATTTTCAAGTCCTTCCGTCTCCTCTTCCCCAGCTTCCACCATAGGGCATATGATATATGCCTGATGCCCGGCTCTCACCTGGCCGGAGATAAATTCATATGCTTTTTGCCGGTAGGAAGTGCCCACCACACAGTTTTTGACAGGAAGACGATCCGCCGGGAGCTCATCCACCACCGATAAATGCAGATCCCCGTAAAGGATGATGGCAAGGGTGCGGGGGATGGGCGTTGCACTCATTACAAGGACATGGGAATGTCCTCGGACATGAGAATGTTCTTGTCCATGAGCATATCCGCCCTTTTCATTTAAGATCTCCCGTTGTCTGACCCCGAAACGGTGCTGTTCATCAGTGATCACAAGTCCAAGCTTTTGATAAGTGACTTTCTCCTGGATCAGGGCATGAGTGCCGATGATCACATTTACTTCCCCGTCTTTGATCTGCCGGTATATTTCCCGCTTTGCCGAAACGCCGGAGGATCCGGTAAGCAATACCGGTTTAAACGGAAGGCCGTATTGTTTCGTCATGGCAAAGAGCTGTTCAAAATGCTGAGCCGCCAGAATTTCCGTAGGCGCCATAAGAGCTCCCTGATATCCGTTAGATACCGTAAGCAACAACGCTAGAAATGCCAGGATGGTCTTTCCGGATCCCACATCCCCCTGTACCAGGCGGTTCATACATTTCCCCCCGACCAGGTCGCGCCGGACCTCATCCCATACCCGCTGCTGGGCCTTCGTCAAACGGTAAGGCAGGGAGTCTATCAGTCTTCCCGGCCATGCCGTTTCAATCATCGGGTAATCGGTATTGGCAGCTTCATTGTATTCTTTCATTTTTCGGACGGAGATCAGAAACAGGAAAAACTCATCAAAAACAAGCCGTTTTCTTGCTTCGACCAATATCTCCTGGTTCTTCGGAAAATGGATCTGCCATCTTGCCTCCAAAAGAGGCATAAGCTCATATTCCTTTAAAATATCCGTAGGCAGATAATCTTCCGTGCCATAGTCCAGAAGAGCTTTTTGCACTGCTTTCATGACGGTACTGTTTGGAAGTCCTTTGGTCAATGGGTAACAGGGCCAAAGCTGCCCCATCTTCTGTTGGTATTCTTCGTAAGTATACAATACCGGCTGATCCATATGATAGCCGTTTTTTTCCCTGCGTACCTTGCCTCGAAACAGATACCGGCTGCCGGCTGTCAGCTTTCCCTTTAAATATGGCATATTAAAATACGTGATGGACACCTGATCGGTACCGTCGTTTCCCTGCCCTGTACCAATGGACATGTTTCTTGCTTTTTTCCACTTAAAGGCTGTTCCAATACCAAGCTCCACCGTAACAATCTCATCTGCTTTCGCCTGTGAAAGCTTCACCGGGGGCTGAAAGCTCTGGTAGCTTCTGGGGTAATACTCCAGCAGGTCCTCCACGGTATAGACAGAAAGCTTGTGGAACAGATTTGCGGTCTTATCGCCAATTCCTTTAAGCGCCTTGATATCTTCAAAATACTTCATCAGCTAAACCTCAAAACCAGAACAGGTAGATTTCTGTTCTACATTTCATATCATGCAAAAAGGACGGTTCCACCGCCCTTTTGTACCTATTGAGCACCGATGTACTCAATTTTTATTCTATGGAGACAATGTAATAATAGATCGGCTGCCCGCCATACTGCAGTTCCAAGTCACATTCAGGGAAGCGCTCTTCCACCCGATCCTTTAACTGCTGCGCATCCTCTTCGGAGATTTCCTCGCCATAATAAATGCTGATCAGCTCTAAATCTTCATTCATCATCTCGCAGATCATCTCAAAAGTCACATCCGTGACCATACCGCCTACGGAAAGAATACCCTCATCCCCGATGCCCATATAGTCCCCTTCTTTGATCTCCTTATCCTCGATCATCGTATCACGCACAGCGTAGGTGACCTGGCCGGTCTTTACGTTTCCGATCTCCCGCTCCATATTTTCCACGTTTTCTTCGATTGGAAGATCTGGCACATAATTGATGATTGCCGTGATTCCCTGAGGAACCGTTTTGGTCGGAACCACAATGATATTTTTGTCCTCTACCATCATCTTAGCCTGGTTAGCGGCAAGAATGATGTTTTTATTATTAGGGAGGATAAATACATGATCCGCATTTACCTTTTCAATGGCATTCAGCATGTCCTCCGTGCTGGGGTTCATGGTCTGCCCGCCTTCTATGATATAGTCCACCCCAAGCCCTTTAAAGATTTCATTGATTCCCTCTCCGGCGGAAACGGCGATAAAACCAGTTTCTTTATGAGGCATAGGCGTCTCTTCTTTGGCTGTTTCCCCTGCGGCGTTTTCACGGAACAGCTTTTCCTGATGTTCCAGACGCATATTATCGATCTTCAGATTAGATAATGCACCATACTTAAGAGCCCTTTGGATGGCTAAACCCGGGTCGTTGGTATGTACATGTACCTTTACCACGTCATCATCCGCAACAACTACAATAGAATCACCGATCGATTCCAGATAATCTTTGAAATCCATTTCATTTTTGATGTTAAAGTTTCTATTGAGCATAATGATAAATTCCGTACAATAACCGAATTTAATATCAACCTCTTCCTGCATGACCGTATTAACACCTTGAAATGCCGCCTTTGGCGCATCCGCAGGAATACTGAAATCAATATCCTTTCCGAGGAACGCATCATAAGCGCCCTTTAACACCTGCATAAGGCCCTGACCGCCGGAATCCACCACACCAGCCTGCTTTAAGACCGGGAGCATCTCCGGTGTCTGCAAAAGCACTTCATCCGCATAAGCGATCACCTGCTCAAAAAAGGCTGACAAATCCGTACAGCCTTCGTTGGAAAGCTCCCTTGCCTTGGTGTAAGCCCCTTTGGCAACCGTTAAAATGGTGCCTTCTTTGGGTTTCATGACTGCCTTGTATGCAGTTTCCACAGCTTTTTCCAAGGCATCTGCTATGATAGGAACGGATAGCTCCTGTTTTTCCCTGATGGATTTGGTAAATCCACGGAACAACTGGGATAAGATCACGCCAGAGTTACCTCTTGCGCCACGAAGCGAGCCTGATGAAATGGCTTTACATAAAGACATCATATCAGGATTTTTCATGGCAGCTACCTCTTTGGCAGCAGACATGATTGTAAGGGTCATATTAGTTCCTGTATCACCATCAGGAACAGGGAAAACATTCAAATCGTTGATCCATTCTTTTTTGGATTCCAGATTTTTGGCTCCTGCTAAGAACATCTTTGCAAGGATCTTAGCGTCGATTGTATTAGTCACAGCAAATCCTCCTTAATCAATCACTCTAACACCTTCTACAAAGATGTTTATTTTTTCTACTTCAATTCCTGTGAATTCCTCTACTTTGTATTTTACATTGCTGATCAGGTTATTTGAAACAGCAAGGATGCTTACACCGTAAGCCAAAATAACGTGAAAATTCATGGTCAGTTTATTGTTGTTAATGATTACATTGATCCCTCTGGTCATACTGTCCATCTTGAGCAGCTTGACCAGCCCGTCCTTCATATTGATACCGGCCATCCCCACGACGCCAAAACATTCCATAGCAACGCTGCCGGCATATTGTGCGATCACCTCATTATCAATTGTGATATTCCCCATATGAGTATTCATAGAAGTTCCCTTCATGGAAGAATTTTTCATAGGCTGCCTCCTTATATTTTGAACATATATATTGTATTATAACCGTAAAATGGAAAAAAAGAAACTATATTTTTTTATATATAAATTTTACTTGCATTATCTGATAATTTCTGCTATTATACAACTGTTGTGTATATTATGATTGTTAGGAGGTGCAACGATGGCTAAGTGTGATATTTGTGGTAAAGGCGTTCTATTTGGGAACAATGTAAGCCATTCTCATAGAAGATCAAACAGGATCTGGAAGTCTAACATCAAAAATGTTAAATGTAAAGTAAACGGAGCTTCTAAAAGAATGCATGTATGTACAAGCTGTTTAAGGTCCGGAAAAGTTGAGAGAGCTTAATACGCACATAATAAAAGCTGGCCGTCATCGGTCAGCTTTTTTCTTTCCCGTGCAATGTATTTGACCAGAAAGAATGTTGCAACAAATATAAAAACCGGCATATAATAGAGTAAGAGGCACAAGCGGGTGATATACACATGAAAAAATTAATCGGTTTTATTGCATTTTGGATTGCGGTAGGAATGCTGCTTATGCTTTTTCTTTCACGCCATTATCTGATTGGGTTGATCATCATAGCACTTCTGCTTTTGATTGGTTATAACTGTTATTATTGTGATTAGGGCTTTTCATTGTTTACATCTCATCTATGTAATAATCCAAAAGTCCGTATATCCAATCATGCAGATCAGAAAATTGAAAACCCAGCTTCTGCGCCCTGGCGGTATTGATACTATAATCTCTCATTCCATTATAAGGAGCCGTCTCCCCTGCCGGATTGATCTTTGCTTCTTTTCCGATCCTTTTTTCCACATAGTCAAGAATTTCTTTTAGGGAAATTGTGCCCGCACTGCTTCCGTTGATCGCTCTCATATTTTTCATGTCATTTCCCCTGTCCACAAGGAAAGCAAGAAATGCCCCCGCTTCGTCAGAACGGATAAAGCCCATCTGGCAATCCAGTTTTTGCCGCCATATGCCTGGCATAAGGCGCATTCCGCCTGCCTTTTCACCTTATCATAAGGAAAATCCGACCTGTTGCACCAGCTTAACCGCTCCGCCGCACCATCAAATTCCTCTTCTTTCGTATTGAAGTGCAGCGGCTGATACATAAAAAGGCTCCTTACCGTGTATGAAAAGCAGATATCAGCCATTCATTCAACAAAGAAAATCCATCTGAGTTCCCACCTCAAAATCCAGCCTGCCAAACTTCCTTAGTATGTCCAGATCCCGTATAATAAAACTACTGTTCCAATAATAGTTTCCGATCGTCTGTTCCGCCACACACCAGCGCCCGCCCTCCGGATGGGGATTTCTTTGTTCATATGCATCAAGCTCCTGATCGGAAGGGAACTGAAATTCATGTGTGTCAAGCAGCGAGTCAATGATGGTATCCAGATTCCTGTCCACAGTGCTTCTGCACCCCGGATAAAAACTGCTTTTAGGTGAACCGATAAAATATACCGGCAGCGGCAGCCATGACGGATATGTTTCAGCATCATATGCTTTTATGTTCAATGCTTCCGGATCGTAATCGGGATACCCATGGAGAAGGACCTGTCCGCACTGTCTATACCGTTCTTTCAGCCCCTCCGCTCTGCTATAAAGGCGGCTGTCTTTCTCCCCATATCTGAGGATGAAGTCCGCAAGGCGCTTCGTCACGCCAATGTCGGCTTTGGCCGCCTTTTCGGAATCAAAATGAAACCACGGCATATGCGCAAAATCATTATTGCTTGGGATTCCCTGCATTCCCACCCAGCCGTCGTCTAATAAGTATGCCCCGGAGTCCAGGTATCCGATAATACCCGCAATGATTTCATTTTTAATGCCGCTTTCATGCCCCTCTGCCCCGTCCAGATAATCCAGCGCAATGCATACGGTATAAGGGGAGGAATTGGGATTCCAGTTGTTGCATTCAATGTTGTGCCCAAACCCTCCGTCCTTATTTTGGTAGCAGGACAAAACCGACAGGAAATCATCACAGCTGCCGTTTTCAAAAAGAAGTTTCCATTTCGTATAGTCAAGAGGTCTTGCATTGCGGAAAACAAGCCTCCTTAATCTCAAAAATTCAACAAAGGATATTTTTTTCAATTTCATTACCTCAACGATATAACATTGTTACCCCTGCTCCAAGATTCCTGCGATCTTTTCAATCATTTCGTCCTCTTTTAACCTGAATTTAATCTCCACCCTTCTGGAAGACGGCATATCAACCTCTTGCGTTGATTCCCCCCAAGCATCCTTTTGATAGACCGGATTGCTCCACGATTTTCCATTGACGGTAAGAAGTTTTTGCAATTGCTCGATCTTTGTCTCGTCAAGTCCGTTTTTCTTGTTCAGGCAAAAATCCGCCACCGCATTGGCACGCTCATAGGACAGCTCCATGTTGCTTTGGTAACTGCCGTCCGTATCCGTATGCCCTTCAATGATGATCTCGGCTATATAATCCCTAAACTGATCCGCAAGCAATACATCCAGATACATAGGGATAATATTTTTTAATGTTTCCCTGCTGTCTGTGGTAAGGGAAGCGCTGTTATAACGGAAAAGCACATCGGAAGAAAAGGTGATAGAACCTGTCTGGGCATCCACTTTCATTGCGGAATTGCTGAAAGCCGACTGCAGCGCACCGATGATATCCGTGCGGATCCCCACAATATCCTGCAATTCCTTTTTCGTCACCGTCAATTCCTCCCTGGCATTTTCTATCTCCAGATAAGCCCTGTTCAGTTCTTCCTGGGTCAGAGCCGCCTGTTCGTAAGCCTGCTGCAGCTCCGCTAAGGAAGACGCAAGCTCCTCATTCGACAGTTCCAGGTCCTTGATCGTTGCGTCCAACTCACTTTGTGCCGAATCAAGTTCCAGTCTCGTCTGTTCCAGGTCATTTGTTTTTTGCCTGTATATGGCCAGGGTTATTGCAATCATCAAAATGAAAATCAAAAGAAGCGCGGCCAGCATATCCGAATAGGACTGCCAATAGCTATGCTCCCTAAACGCTTCCCTGTTCCGGCGTCTATTTCTCATATAAATTCCTCATCTGTCCAAATGTGTAGATCTGGCTGTTAATCTCATCGCTCATGTCAGCACATGTATCCGCCAGCATTTTCTTCTGTTCCTCGAGCTGCCCTGCAAAGATCTCCTGCCTTTCCATAACCCGGGCAAGAGCCTCCTGCACGTTTCGGTTTACCTCCACCAATGCGGTAACCGCTTCTATCATTTCCGCAGCATCAGCCGCACTGGCGCGCTGGGATTCCCCCGCACTTTTTAAAACAGCTCCCAGTTTCTTAAAGTCCGTATCCAAAGCGGACTGCATCTGTGTGGTAAATTGATCCACGATACGTTCCATTCCCACCGTCTGTTCCCTTGCATTGCCTTTCATGATTTCCAGCATCTGCTTTAGGGTGCCCGCCATACCTGCCTGATAAACAAGCATCGTTGCCGTATTTTCATCATCACTTACGCCGGCCGGCTGCACCGTCTGCCGGAACACACTTAAAAATTCATCCAGCACCTCATAGGCATCTGACATAACGCTCCGGTAAACAACATTGAACACCAGTGAGAACAGGATGCCATACACCGAAGTATGAAAAGCCACTTTCATGCCGGAAAGCAGTGATCCCACATTGTCGGAAATCGTAAAAATATCGTTTCCGCTAAATGCGCCCATCCCCATAGACAGCCCCAGGAACGTTCCCAAAATCCCCAGACCCGTAAGAGTTCCGGAAACACCGGAATTGAAAAAGTTCATGCCTGCCCTGTCTAAAAGATCCTCATTGATATATTCCCCCAGATCACAGGATGGACTGGCCCCCCGCCTGGACTTGGTACCTTTTGCCTGCATACGATACTTATTGAACGCATCCTGCAGTTCGATTTCCTCAAAAACTTTAGCTTTATCCTTATATTCCGACCAGAGATTCTTTCCGTTTGCCTCTTTATATTCCTTCTGAAGGCGAAACATAACATCTTCCAGTTCATAAGTGATCCTGTTAAGCCTGCCAAAGCCAATGGAAGCTATCACAAAAAGAATCCCAATGATCACAAGGAATACAATATTGATGACCAGATTCGTATAAGAACTTTGTTCCCCTGTAAATACCCCGTTCAGATACAGCACAAAAAACACAACAATGATATACAAAAAATACAGTACATAATATAGCTTACTTTTCACCCGAATCACCGTCCTTTTCCTTAGTTACTATCCTATTTTCAGCGTATACGATAAGAGAAAGGGTTCATCCCCTGCTGTGATGAACCCCGTCTCTTCCACCCGAACCAACGCACCTGATCATTGATTTATTCTTCCGGAAATGCAATATCCACCGCATCATCGTCATTTATCATTTCTTCCTTGGGCGCTGTAAATTTATCCACAATGTCAGGGATCATATCCAGTACCTTGGTCACGGTATCCTGATTTTTAATATTGACAAGCTTGGTGCTTCCGTTTTTGATCACCAGGACCGCACTTGGGGTCAGCTTACCACTGAACCCGCCGGCGCCACCGTTTTTCTTATCCCCTACCGTTGCCCCGGCCCCTACGCCAAAGGTCACATCCACAAGCGGTAAGATGATGGTATCACCAATCTTGGTCGCCTCTCCTACTACAGTCTTTGTAGAAAGGACGGTGTTCATCCCCTTCATCAATGATTCGATCACTCCTGTAAAATTGTTTTCTGCCATTACGCTGCCTCCCTTTTAAACATTTTTAAAATATGTCGTAAATCCTTATTAAAATAAATGATCCAAGCTGCCTTTAACAAATGAAATACCGCGGCCTTTCCTTTCACCTGGATCTCTCCGGCGATCACCTTACGTTCAAAGTCCGGTGTTACCACAATCTGGCTTCCTAAAAACGGGTACAAAATACCATAAACCGCAAATACCTGTCCTGTGCCTGCCGGGTCACCGGTTCCGATCAACACACTTCCCTTTATCTTCCTGGGTCTTATTGAACGCAGCAATTCCCATATCTGATACTTACAGACACCAAATGCCTGACCGAAAGCGTCACTTTTTAGAATAGAAAGATAATATTGGATATTATTTACAATATGTTTTATCTTATCACATATCTGCGCGATTGTGTACCGGATATTTTTCAGTATGGAAAGAAGCTTTTGGATAAATCCCCTTAAAGAGGGGGCTTCCTTCGCTTCTTTTTTCTCCGTGGGATCATCCACCTTTACAGAGATATCTTTTTCAGGCAAATCCCCGTCTGATTTATGAGCTGTTTCCTTTTTAGGGATTGTCTCCTCCTTAGCGGGTGGTGGAGGATCTTCATCTGCCTTCCTGCCATGTTTCTTATCCGAAGATCTGGTGGATCCTGCTTTTTCTTCCGTATCCTTTTCTTTCCCAAAACAAAACACGTTAAAAAACAAAATCCTTACCCGCAGGTACGCCGCATCCGGATACTGAAAACGGATATTCAAAAGATGCAGCAGCCATGTGCCTCTGACCAGGCAGGTAAAGGGCCGCTCACCTTCTTCTGCTTTTTTTGCGTCCAGAGAATAGCGGACCGGAACAAACAAAACAAGCAATACCACAAATATGATAAGCCCAATCAGCACAAGTAAGGCCACACCGATTACCTTTAATATGGTCAATAGTACAGGAATCATAATTATACCTCTTGCTGTTTTCCGGCTTTGTATTTCAAATAGCCTTTCAGGTTACAGGAACCGGTATGCGCAAGGCATTCCTGCGTGATCTGCATGATCACATTGATCCCCTCGTCGTAATTGGATGCGATTCCCACAACGATCGGTGGATGGTAACGGAAATACCGCTGCTTTAAATAAGCGCTGTTAAACAGCTCAAGCTGGTCCTGCCCCTGGGCAATCGTGATGACATAGGCCGACACCCCGGCGTGGTGTTTTAATTTCCACTTTATTTTTGAAACATTTTTAATAGTATCGCCAACATATAAATATTTATAAAATTTCATGACAATTATTCCTCATTACATCCAAGACCGCCAGACTTGCGTTTATTGTACCATATCTTCAAAATAAGCGTCAAACAGTCTTTTGGCAATAGGCACTGCGTAATCACCTCCTGCTCCTGCCCCTTCAATGATGATGGTCACGCAGATCTTAGGATCCTCTACCGGGGCAAAACCGGTAAACCAGGCATGACTGTCGCCTTTTACCGTACCGTACTCGGCAGATCCGGTCTTTCCGGCTGCCGTATAAGAAAGCCCCTTTAACCTGCTTGCGGTTCCCTCCTCCACCACATCGGCCATCAGCTCTTTTAGGATACCGGCCTCTTTTGGATCGATCAGCTTCCCGTAAGAAGATGCGGAAAATTCTTTGACCTTGCTGCCGGAACTGCTTTGCACATGATCGACCACATAAGGTTTCATCAAGATTCCCTGGTTGGCAATGGCACAGGTGATCATATTTAGATGCAGCGGGGTTATGGATGTGGTTCCCTGCCCGATGGAGACCTGCATCATGTCGGATTCAGAGGTTTCTTCGTTCACATCTATCCTGCTCACCCCGGAAAGGAAGGATACCGGAAGCTCCTGGTTAAACAAAAGTGAATCCAACGTGTTTGCAAAATCACTTTTATCAAGGGATAACCCGATATTGGCAAATGAGGTATTACAGGATTTGGCAAAAGATCTGGTAAATCCTACACTGCCATGGACAGACCCGTGATAGCACCCGATCCGGTCCTCCCCTCTTTTTATGGAGCCGTTACACTGATACTGATAGCCGGTGTAAGTATCCGGATTTTCTTTCATGTATTCCAGCGCCGTTATGATCTTAAAGGTGGAGCCGGGCGGATAAAGCCCCTGGGTCACACGGTTTAATAACACGCTGCTGTCCTCGTCTTTAACCAAATCATCCCAGATCGTTTCAATCTGTGACGGGTCAAAGTCCGGCTTGGACACCATGGCAAGAATTTTTCCGGTAGAAGGCTCCGTTACAATGATCGCACCATCATAAACCCCAAGCGCCGTGGAAGCAACCTGCTGCAATTCCACATTTAATGTGGTGTACACATCATCCCCCGGATATTTTTTTCCGCCGATATCAAGGGCAGCCTTTTCAGAAAGGGGGGCATTGCTATTGATCAGATAATAATTTGCCTGGGCTTCCACACCCAATCTCCCATTGCTGGCATACCCCACCACATGGGAAAATAAATTCCCATAAGGATACTCCCTTACGTCATTGCCTTCCGCATCCGTTACCGTCCTTGCCAGAACATCCCCATCCGCGGAATAGATACTTCCCCGCTGATTCTGGGCCAGGAGCATTTTCTGCCTGCCGTTATAGCTGTTATTGATAAGCTCCTGTTTATGGGTAACCGAGTAGTGGGCGATATAAAAAGTCATTGCGGCAAACAGCAGTACAAAGGCCCATGTTACACACATTATTTCCCGGTTCTTTTTCCTTTGTGTCGTTTTACGGTTCTTCATCATCATCTTCTTCTATATCCTTATTGATAACTACCTTCTTTTTCTTTACAATCCGCCTGCGCTTTTCCATTTTTTCTTTGTCTGCTTCCTCCTGCCTGATGATAAACAGGCCTTCCATGACGGAAAACATGATCAGCGTGGTTAAGACTGAACTCCCTCCATAGCTGACAAGGGGCAGTGTGACCCCGGTCAACGGAATGAATTTCGTTCCTCCCCCTACCGTCAAAAATACCTGAAAGATATAAGTCACTCCCAGCCCGAAAGCAGTAAGGCGGTAAAATTTATCCTGTAACAAGGACGCTATGTCCATAAACATCATAAATGTACTGACACAGATCAAGATCAGGCAAATGGCTGCAAGGACGCCAAGCTCTTCCGCTATGGCCGAAAAAATAAAATCCGTGTCCACCACCGGAATAGAACCCGGAGTTCCTTTATAAAGCCCTAACCCAAACCATCCTCCGCTGGAAATTGCAAAAAGCGACTGGGTGATCTGATACCCGCCTGCAGAATCGATCAAGCTCCATGGATCCTTCCATGCCTGCACCCGGATCTGGACATGGGCAAAAAACTGGAACGCAATAAAAGCGGCAAGCCCGCCGCCTGCCATTCCGGCAAGGAGATAAAAAATATTTCTGGTGGCAACAAACACCATCAGTACGTAGACCACGAAAAAAATAAGGGCGCTCCCTAAATCTCTGGATATGACCAATACGATCACATGGGCCGCCGCCATCACTGCCGTGGTAAAAACTTCAAAAAAACCGCTGGCCTGATACAGAGCGCTTGCTATAAAAAACACAAACAGAATTTTTACGAACTCAGATGGCTGGAACGTCACGCCTGCAATGGAATAAGACAGTTTGCTCCCATAAGTAGTCTGCCCTAAAATCATAACAATCGAAAGAGCTGCGATCCCTACCAGAGCATAGGCCCATTTTAAGTTTTTTAAAAACTTAAATTTATGGACAAAATAAGGAATGATCAGGGCGATCACCAGTGAGCCGGTAACGATGATAAACTGTTTCACTGCCTTGTTTAGATCCAGCCGGGTCAAGATCACAAACCCTATGCTGAGCAGCATACACATATTATTGGCAGCCAGCCGGTTTGTCCTTGGGTACAGCATCTTAAAAAGCACCACCGACGCATAAAGGATGATCTGCTGGAACGCATAAAAACACAGATAGATCAGATCTCCCGTTTCAAAACAGATCACAAGAAAACTGCTGAGATGGAACCCAAACATCAAAAGAATCTGACGAAAATAGATCCCTTTCCTTCGTTCCTCCTCCCGGTAACGGAATACTGCAAAACTTTCATAAGTATATAAAACCAAAAGCAGCGCGATCACATATCTTGAAAATTCGCTGACATATAACTCCATCTATTCAACTCCTCGTTTATAATGTCCGGTTGTATACTGACTATATACCGGCTCCATAGATCTGCCCTCCGCAAGGCCTTTAAAATAACGGATCACAGCGCTTGTCTCTTTTGAGTTTTCCGTCGTAAAATCTATCCGATAATTCTGCATGTTGCGTTTTTTGCCTTGAAACATACCATGCAGGGATAAAGGAACGCTATTATAAATCACATTATAGCAGCTCATGCAGTCATGATAAACCGGGAACAATGTTCCATAACGGTCTTCCATCATAACGATCCCCGAATCTTTCTCACAAACACCGGAAGTCTTTTTGATACAATTCGCAGAAATCATCATGGGAAGCCTGCCATATACCTGCACGGATTGGACGGGATACCTGCCTCCATCATAAATAGAGAGACTTTTCCATTCCCCCGCATTGCATTCCACAGGCAGATAATATTCTGCCACTCTCCCCGTCCAGAAACGGATACTTTCCCGGTTCCAAAGATACAACCCGGCATCCAATACCATCTGCCGGGAGGCCAGTTTATGTTCAAAAAAAGCATAGCTTTCCAGATTCCTGATCAGTACACCCGATATCAGGCCATCTAAAACTGCCCGGCATATCATTTCAAGAAAGCCTTCATTCCTGTTCCGCACCACAAAAGGAGTTACGGCATAAAATGCGGTTTTCTCTTTTGGCAATTCTAATTTTTCATCCGCTAACAAGGTATAGTCCAGATAAATACGTTCTATTTTCTGCTCTATGGCGGCATAAAGCTGCTCCTTTGTCCTTACAAGGGCATGAAGCAAAAAGCCGTTACGCCGTCCGCCTGTCTTTTCTTCCCGGGCATCTTCTACGCCTTCGGCAATCGGCACGGCCCCGCTCCTTTTTCCGGTACCCTGCCCGTTTTTTTCTGCAAGAAGCATTACCAACTTTTCAGAAGCTTCCCGCCGTAATCTATTAAGCGCTCCCACCGGAATAAAAATTTCCCCCGGCTTATATACCTCGACGCTGTCGATCGAAAGCAGAGACTGCCCGCTTTTTTGAATCTGGCTTACCACCTTTTCCTCCGATAAGGGCTGGTTTTGGGCTTCCTGTACCATATCCCCTGTCTGGACCACACTTTCCCCTCCGCCTTCCAAGGTAAGCTCTGCACATTTCCCGGCCTCTAATGTCACTTTTGCATTGACCGCAACAGACAACTGTTTGTCAAGATAGGTTTCCCTGATATCTTTTAAAAGCTTTTCATCGGTTTCAGTATAAGCAGGGGAAGTTAACGTCAGCATATCTTTTCCGTTATGGCGGTGATAATATCCTTGTCCGGTGCCGCTTCTGATATAAAGCAAATTAAGCCGCTCCAGATCCTTTTTTTCAATCTGATACTTCCCATTAGAAGCCGCACCCTCACACGTATCATAGTCTGACGGGTCATAACTGCAGCTTTCGTAGTACTTATCAATATACTTCCTGTAAATTGCCGTTACGCCGGCTGTGTATTCCGGCCGCTTCATCCGGCCTTCTATTTTAAAAGAATCAATCCCCGCTTCTATCAGTTCCGGTAAAATTTCCAGTGTACACATATCCCGCATACTAAGTGGATAAGGTTCCTTTTGCCCACTGTTCCCGCCTATATGGTAAGGAAGCCTGCAGGGCTGGGCACACCGCCCCCTGTTCCCGCTCCTTCCGCCTAAAATACTGCTAAAAAGACACTGTCCAGAATAGGCGTAACACATGGCGCCATGGATAAACGCTTCGGTTTCCACGCCGGTGCGCTTTTTGATTTCCACTATTTCATTTAAGGAAAGTTCCCTTGCCGGCACGATCCTGGAAATGCCTTCTTTTTGCAAAAACTCCGTACCCCGCCATCCCGTAACCGTCATTTGAGTACTTGCATGTAATAAAAGCCCCGGAAAATGTGCCTTAATGAAACGAAAGGCTCCAAAATCCTGGACGATTACGCCATCAAGGCCCGCCTCATAGAAAGGTAATAAAAAATCATACAAAAAGTCAAGCTCTTTTTCTTTGACTAATGTATTGACTGTTAAATATATTTTTCTCCCAAACACATGGGCCAGATGTATCCCCTGGATAATTTCTTCTTCCGTAAAATTATCTGCATAGGCACGGGCGCCATACCGTTCCCCGCCTAAATAAACGGCATCCGCCCCTGCATGGATTGCGCCCTTTAAGGCTTTAAAGTTCCCTGCCGGGGAAAGTAATTCCACTTTTTTCATAATTGTACCCAATGTTTCAAAAAAGCTGTCTGAAAAGACAGCCTTTCGCTAATTTTTTAATTCGGTTTCCAATCTGATGATTTTTTTTGAGCTTTCATTTAATTCATGTTGAAGAGACTTGATATTTTTCTCGCTGTTTTCCAACTTGATCTGTGATGCGATCAACTCATGCTTTAAATTGTAAAGCTCTTTTTCCTTGGTCTGGATTTCTTCTTCCAGAATAACAATCTGTTTCTTCGCCTTAAAATAGTCATCCGCAATGTTAAGCTGAAGTAAAACACTCTGGGTATCTAAGGGCTGCCGCCTGAAAGATTCCACCTTACCATATTCTGTCATTTTATTATTGATGTATGAGGCAACCTTCTGAAGATATTCTTCACTTTCATATCCGCTTAATGTAAATACTTTCCCGCCGATGATTACTTCGGTATCCGTTTTAACTGACATCAGGCCCCCCTCTACATACAAAATGTATAGCTTATCCCTTGTTGAATATACTACATTTATTATAAGCAGATTACAGGGGAATTTCAAGCCCTAAATGACGATAGGTCTCATCAGTTACAACTCTTCCCCGGGGGGTCCGGTTGATAAAACCGTTTTTCAACAGATAAGGCTCGTAAACATCCTCTATGGTGCCCGGATCTTCCCCAATTGCCGCAGCCAAGGTGTCAAGCCCCACAGGCCCTCCCGAAAACTTTTGAATCATAGTCAAAAGAATCGCCCTGTCAACATGGTCAAGCCCCATAGGGTCAACATCCATCAGGTCTAAGGCTGTCATAGCCACCTGTTCCGTAATGGTTCCGTCATGCTTTACTTGTGCATAATCCCTGACCCTCTTTAAAATCCGGTTGGCAAGTCTTGGTGTTCCCCGGCTTCTTTTCGCCATCTCCTTTGCCCCGGCAAGTTCCACCTGCGCATGTAAGATCCGGGCAGAATGCATGATGATCATCTGCAGTTCTTCTACGGAATAAAATTCCAGTCTGTGGATGATCCCGAACCGGTCCCTTAAGGGCGCTGTCAAAAGCCCTGCTCTGGTGGTCGCCCCCACTAAAGTAAAATGAGGAAGGTCAAGCCTTATGGAACGCGCCGTTGGCCCTTTCCCGATCATAATGTCAATGGCAAAATCTTCCATCGCCGGGTACAGGACTTCCTCCACCTGCCGGTTTAAACGGTGGATCTCATCTACAAAAAGCAGGTCACCTTCCTGCAGGTTGTTTAAGATTGCCGCCATTTCCCCGGGCTTTTCAATGGCCGGTCCACTGGTGATCTTCATGTTCACGCCCATTTCGTTGGCAATGATCCCGGCAAGGGTTGTTTTCCCAAGGCCCGGAGGACCGTAAAACAGCACATGGTCCAAAGAATCCTGCCGCTGTTTTGCTGCTTCGATATATATTTTCAAGCTCTCTTTGATCTGTGATTGGCCAATATAGTCGTCAAGTACCTGAGGCCGCAGGGATCCTTCGATCCGCACATCTTCTTCCTGTAATTCTGTTTCTATCATCCTCTTCGCCATATAAATTCCTTTTTATCCTAAAACATATTTTTCAGTGCAAGCTTTAAGATGGTTTCCACATCCATATCTTCTGTTATCATAACGCCCTTTACCGCCTGCAGCGCATCCTGCCCTGAATATCCCAAAGCGACAAGCGCTTCCACTGCTTCATTCTGGGCATGGCTCTGTGCCTGTCCGAAAGGATGTAACTCGGCCTGCATTTCCCTGTGGACCAGCGTATCCTCAAGGGAAATCTTATCTTTCAGATCTAAGATCACCCTCTCCGCTGTTTTTTTCCCGATTCCAGGCGCTTTGGCAATGCTTACGGCATCTCCTGATATAATGGCAAACCGAAGACTGTCCGCTGTCATAACGGATAAGATTGCAAGTCCGCCCTTGGGCCCAATGCCGTTAACGGTAATCAGCTTTTTAAAGATTTCAAGGTCATCCCTTGAAAGGAACCCAAACAGGCTGAAAGAATCCTCCCGCACGCAGGTATATGTATAAAGCTTCACTTCCGCCCCGATCCCCGGAAGCCGTGCTGCCGTGCCTGTGGAGATTTTCAAATTGTAGCCAATATTTCCCGTATCGATCACTACGTTTTCCTCGGAAATATCTTCAATGAACCCTTTCACAAAAGCTATCATTTATAAAGGTCCTCCGTTTCTGGTTATTTTTTGGATATATGGCAGTACAAGTACCGCAACAGCGCCGATCACAATGCCGGTAACCAGCCCTGAGATGATCAATACGGGCAGATAATAAAACACGGAATATGTTTCCACCACAAAAAAAGCAACCAAAAGCTGCCCCATATTATGCATGATGCCTCCAACGGCGCTGACTACGGGCATATGGAATAAATTACTTTTTTTTAATAAGATCATTGCCGCCGCACTGGCTGCAGCGCCTGCCAGGGAATAAATGACCGTAAACAGGCTGCCAAATAAAAAACCACTGACCACGGCTTTCGTCAATGTCAAAAAAAAGGCCTCCTTCGCACCAAAAAGATACAGACACAAAAGCACTGCCAGGTTGGCAAGTCCTATTTTGATCCCAGGTATCCCCGGCTGGAAGGAAATCAAATTTTCCACATAAGACAAGATCAGCGCCATTGCCATTAAAAGGCCTATATATGCGGTTTTATTCCTTTTATCAGTAGGTGACGGCATCCAGTTCACCTTCCTTATCCGAATCAATGGTAATCACAAGCTTATGAGGAAGGCAGATGATACTTTCGCCTTTACCGGTAATTGCACGCTGGCTTACGCAAAGACGGTCAGGGCAGTCAGCATCCGATACCGCCGCCTCTCCCCCGCTGATCATTAAAAGATTATACCCATTTTCGTTAAAAGGAATCGTGACAGTCTCCTCTGCTGAAAGTGGATATCTGGCAATTTCCTGCCCATCCTGAATGACTACGACCATTTGCGCATTTCCATAGTTTAAAACGGCAAAAACCGCCCATGCCAAAAACGCCGCCAGAACCATCCCCAAAAATAATATAATATCCTGTTTCGTCTTCTGCTTATTCATGAAGTCATTTTATCATATGCGAACATATGTTTCAAGTATTGGATTCTCTTTTTCTTGCTTTTCTGTCAGTTCTTCCTTATAATACTAATGTCTGGTAACTAATGTTTGATTTCAAAATATAAGAGGGATTATGAGCAGAGAAGATTATAGTAAAGCATTTAAACTTGGAAAAAAAGATTATCAGGCCCGGATGCTGCGGGGAGAAAAACCTACTCTTCAAGTTTTGGATGATATCATGCCTGAAAAAGGATCTTATTATGAGATTCCGTTAGGACTGGTACAGATTCCAACAGATCAGATCTCGGGAACCAAAACTCATGGAAGGAGCAATTCTTTTGCCGGGAATTTCATGCCGATCTTGCAGGAAAATACTGAATTTGCAAGCAAATGGTCGGCCCTAAGCACCAGCCATATAGAAGAAGGTATCCGGGATGCCATCAAGGCTTACGAATATATGAATAAATTTTATGTGCTGGAAGGAAATAAACGCGTCAGCGTTATGAAGTACCATAAAGCAGTTTCTATCATGGGTGATGTGATCAGGATTGTTCCCAAAAGAACGGATGAAAAAGAAAATAAAATTTATTATGAGTTTATGGATTTTTATCAGGCGGCCCCGATCAATTACATCTGGTTTTCCCACGAAGGGGATTTTGCCAAGCTCCAAAAGGCAGTAGGCAAAGAACCCGGAGAACATTGGACGGAAGACGAACTTTTGACATTCAGTGCGCTGTACACGCGCTTTACCACTAAGTATAAGGCAAACGGCGGCAATAAACTGCAGATTACCCCTGGCGATGCCTTTCTTTCTTTTATCACATTGCATGGTTATCATGATGTGGAAGATAAGACCACAAATGAGTTGAATGCCCTGATTGATAAAAGCTGGGAGGAATTTAAGCTTTTGCAGGAAGATCAGGAAATTGACCTTAAGATGACCCCGCCCCGCCCGGAAAAAAAGCCACTGCTCAGCAAGCTGCTCAGCGGTGTTCCAAAGATCAAAGCAGCCTTTATTTATGAAAAAACACCGGGAAATTCCGCATGGACCTATGCCCATGAGCTTGGACGGCTTTACTTGGAGCAGACCTTCCCCGAGGAACTCAGTACCGTATGTTATGAAAACGGAACGCTTGAGAACGCAGATGAAATCATTGCAACGGCAATTGCCGATGGCTGTAACCTGATTTTCACAACTACCCCTGCTTTTGTCCAGGCCAGCGTAAAAGCAGCCATTGCCAATCCTGATGTACGGATTTTGAGCTGCTCATTAAACACTTCCCACAGGTATATCCGCACCTATTATTCGCGGATGCATGAAGCAAAATTTTTGATGGGCGCCATTGCCGGGGCCATGGCAACCAATGACCGTTTAAGCTACATTGCGGATTATCCTATTTATGGCACCATTGCCAACATCAACGCCTTTGCCCTGGGTGCAAAAATGATCAATCCCCGGGCTAAAGTTTATCTGGAATGGTCTACCAAAAAGGAAGTGGATATTTTTGAAAAGATAAAAGAAACACAGTCCTCCTGTATTTCCGGAAGAGATATGGTGATACCGGAAGATGCGGATCGTTTCTTCGGCCTTTATTTCATGGATGGATATAACCCCAGAAGTCTCGCCATGCCTTTATATCATTGGGGAAAATTTTATGAACAATTAATCCGAACGATCATGGACGGAACCTGGAAGCATGACGACGCTTCATCCACCAAAGCGATCAATTATTGGTGGGGAATGTCGGCAGGTGTCATTGATGTGGTCTGTTCCCAGCATCTTCCCATCGGCACCAAACGTTTGGTAGATTTATTGAAAACGGCGATCAGCTCAGAATCATTTAATCCGTTTTCCGGGATACTATACTCCCAGGATGGTATCGTCGTTGACGATCCCAATAGAAGTCTTTTGCCGGAAGAAATTATGGCTATGGATTGGCTTGCCGAAAATATCATTGGATCCATTCCTAAGATGGAAGAATTGAAGGAGCAGGCAGCTCCTGTTATCAGCCAGCAGGGTGTAAAAAAGGAAGGTTAACTTGCAGATGAAAATACTTGCGATTTCCGATGAAGAATCGAAATCCCTGTGGGATTTTTTTGATAGGGAAAAAGTCGAGGGAGTTGACCTTATCATCTCCTGCGGGGATTTGGACCCGCGATACCTTTCTTTCCTCGTAACACTCGTCAATGTTCCAGTCTTATATGTCCACGGGAATCATGACGGAAAATATGAAAAAATCCCACCAGAGGGTTGTACTTGTATTGAAGATGAGATTTTTGTGTATAACGGGATCAGAATTTTAGGACTTGGCGGTTCTATGCGCTATCGGCCAGGTCCACATCAATATACTGAACGGGAAATGCGGAAACGAGTTGCAAAGCTGTGGTTTCAACTTTTGCGCCATCGTGGGTTTGATATTTTGGTAACGCATTCTCCCGCTTACGAATTAAATGACGGGCGCGACCTTCCCCATCAGGGATTTCAGGTTTTCCGTAATTTGATTGAAAAATACAAGCCTGCCTATTTTTTGCATGGACATGTCCATATGTCCTATGGGCGAAACCACAAAAGATATGATCACTACATGGATACCCATATCATCAATACCTATGAAAAATGTATCTTTGATTTTGAAGATGATAACCCAAGGGAACATATCCATTAAGAAAGGAAGTTTATTATGAGAATCATATTTGTTCGTCACGGCGAACCTGACTATGCCAACGACACCTTGACCCCTAAGGGCTGGCGGGAAGCGGAACTTCTATCCCAGCGGCTTAAAAATTGGGCTATCGACGCATTCTACACTTCCCCGCTTGGACGGGCAAAGGATACAGCTTCCTGTACCTTAAAAAAAATGGGGAGAGAAGCTGTAATACTGCCCTGGATGAAGGAATTTTCCTATGCGATTGATGACCCCGTAACAGGAAGGCACGGTGTTCCGTGGGATTTTGTTCCTTCTTTTTGGACGCCGCAGCCGGAAATGCACACGATGGATCACTGGACAGAAACCAATGTGATGCAGCAAAATCCCGAGATTGCACCCAAATATCAAGAAGTATGTCAGAAATTGGACGAACTGCTTTTGTCCTATGGATACCAAAGAGACCAGCTCTTTTACAGGACCCGCGGGAGGGAAGAACGGTTTATGGCTGGAACGGTTGCGCCGGGAAATGTTTTTACAGCCACCTTGGATGAAGATAATAATGCAGGGCCGGTGATCGTAATCTTCTGCCATCTGGGGATTACCAGCATTGCCCTCTCCCATCTTCTGAATATTCCGTTCCCGCTGCTGGTTCATGGGTTCTTTATGCCTACCTCCTCCCTCACAATCGTTTCCAGTGAGGAGCGCTGGGGGAATGAAGCCTATTTCCGGGTGCAGGCTATCGGGGATGTGCACCATTTACTTTCCGGCAAAGAACCGGTATCTACGGCCGGATCATTTGTAAAAGCTTTTCAAGGCTAAAAAAAGTGCCACTTTACAGCGGCACTTTTTTACCTTTACTCTTCTGTATCAGAAGAACCATTATCGTCAGATGACGCATCTTCATTAGATGACGCATCTTCGTCAGATGATATATCTTCGTCAGATGATATATCTTCAACCGGTATCGTTAGATAGTTCAGATTCCCTTTCGTGTCAGTCACCTGATAATTTTCAACAAGACCATTTCTGTATTCTGCTACGATATCGCTTGCAATCACATTCGAGATCCTGGCATTATCCTCTTCATCAAAGTACCTGTTGATAAACTCCACTACATAATATCTGTTACTGTCGGCATCTTCAATAACCGTGATATCACCAGATTTCCTTCCGTCTTCATACAGCCACTCCGCTGCAAGACTCGGGATGGAACTGCGGTATCTTCCTTCTGAAAGGCTGAAATCATTTTCAGGGTCTTCATAATTTGCTTTCGCCTCTTCAGAAGCATATTTTGAGCAAAGTTCGTTGAAGTCCGTTCCTTTCCTGCGTGCATCTGCCATTTCCTCAGCATCCGCTTTTATCTTCTTAACGGCTTCCGCAACCTCCTCCTCAGATGCTTCCGCGTCTAATCCAGTGGTAAATACATAGCTTCTGTAGTCTACCTTGTCATAATCTACCTTATGCTCTTCATAATAAGCCTTAACTTCATCTTCGGCAGGTGTGTTTTTTTCCAGAAGATCCTGATAATAAGCATTAGCAAGTAAACTATCTTTGGCAAAAGGCTCTATATTTTTGGCTGTAGCATAATTGCCAAAGGCAATTTTATAATATTCGCTGACGCTGACCCCCTGGTCGGCAGCTCCAGTTTCAATTTGTTCGATAACATTCGCATAATCCTCTGTATCGTCATAGGTAAAGCCGTTTTTCTCTGCATCGTCCGTCATTGCCTTCATCTGCTTGATCTGCTCTACCGTCATTTGGTCGAACATATCCTTCCATGTTAAGTCTTCCGAATATTGCTGTTCGGCAAAATCCCTCGTCGTGTCAAGGCCAAGATATTCAACCGGCATATAGGCTGACATGGACGCCAAATATGCATTTACCGTGGAATTAAAATAGTAATCGTATTCCAGACGGGTGATCTTATGGTCTCCGACCTGAATATAAGTTCCTTTTAATGCTGTCTGTTTCGTAATAATGGAAAGCGCAACTGATATTACAATAGCAGCCACAAGCGCTATGCCTATAACAGAAAAAACAATTTTTGTAATCTTCTCCTGCCGCTTGTCCTTTTCTTTTTGCTTACGACGTTTCTCCATTTTCAGGTCATATTTTGTCATAACCTTCTGCTCACTGCCAGCTTCCGGTGCAGTTTTTTTAGCCATTTTAAAACTTCCTCCTCATTTCTGGTATCTTTATAAATCATAGAACAGGATTATCATAGAATATTTTATGATGTAATTGTGTCTATTCTGTGACTTACGTTCCCTATTTTACCACATAATCCGTCTAAAAGAAACAACTTCATAAATAAAATCACTTATACCAGATTGTTCTCCCTATATAACCGCTCCCGGTAATCAGGGTCAGAAGCCGCTTTACTAATTTCATTGCTTCTTCCACCATTTGTCAGTATTTGTACCAACTCTATAAAACGATCAAATTCTTCTGCCGCCTTCTCATTTTCTTTCCTTACCTCCTCCCAAACTTCTTCCTTAACCTCTGGTCTGAGTTCCTTTTTCAACAAATATACATATTCTTCCCACAGCATATAGCTTTTCCTCACCTCCGGGTGGATCTTCGCTTTTTCTGCAAGCTTATGGATCTTTTTCGTGGCGGAATCCGTTGCATTTTCTTCACGGCTGTTTCTGATATAGCGGAGCATCGTCTTGATCTGGTCATTTCCACCCTTATTTCCACCTGTGTAAAAGTAATAAAACCACAGCCCATCCTCATAATCCAGTTCATCTACTTCCTCACATTTATTCCGGATGCGGTACATCATATAATCATATCCAAAAGGATCCTTGTCCAGAATCATCAGGACATACAGATCTGGTAAATGCCTGTAATCATTCTCCCCACTTTTCAGATTACTGCTGTCTGCCAGTGCCTGATAAAAACGGTTATGTCTGGGGAGATTCGTTCCAGCTGCAAGATGCGGCTCAATATCATAAATGTTCATGGCCGCTTTATCCTTTGTGCCGTCGTCATGCACCCTTTCCACTGGTTCTTCCACTTTCACATCCAGCCGGATTCCCTTAAGGTCCGGGCAGGCAGGCGGCAATACCTTCTGTACCGTCACATTCACCTTCCCTATTTCCCGCTGTAACAGCGTAGACAAGACTACCCTGCAAAATGTTTCCCCTACTTCCTTGTCAGAAGCAAGCCTGTTCATCAAAAAATCATCAATAACGTTCAGGTCTTCCAATGGTTTCTTCGTATAAGCCATTCTTTCTCCTTTCGTAAAACGGCAGGCCTGCTTTGCCTTCTGCGAAAGGATATCTTTCTAATCCCTATCGTTATATCAGCTTCCTGCCTTATTAAATTGGTATTGGTAATAAAGCAAGGACTTCTAAAACAGATATTTGCACCCCTTCGGGGATGTCCATTAGAAAATCAGATTATAGAACGAATTTCCGTTAGAATTTCTATGCTTTATTTTAACAGAGACACATCCAGTCTGTCAATACACTTTTATAATATTTCGATAAATTATTCTCAATGGGTATTGTTTTCGAAATTTATTTGTAGTATAGTTTACTTAATATCATAAATGTATGTTTTGTTTTATCTTTAAACATGTCTCTTGTTTCTCCCAATTTGTCCTCAGACAAATATCTCTTCATTTTCCATATTCAATCTTTACCTATATTAGGTCATTTACGTAATACATATTATAATATATTTGAAATATATTTTAAATACTTATTTCACACATTATGTAATACTTTAAAAAAATCAAAATTGAAATATGATGGTATCAGGAGGTGGAATTATGGCATTTCAAATAAAACCGGACCGCAAGGAAACAGAAACAAAATCAATCCGATTCCCATTAGAGCTTGTTGAAAAGATTGAAACAGCGATAGAAAGAAATGACGTGTCTTTTTCAAGCTTTGTGATACAGGCCTGCGAATATGCGTTAGACCATATTGATAAAATTGAGTAGGGAAGATGAATCTTCCCCTACCCGCTGCGCGGCCCGTGCGCCGTTTCCGGCGGCATAGTTTCACTGCACGGGTCTGTGCATAAAAAGTGCAAGCCGGACGGCTTGCACCTTCTAAAATACCCTGAACCTGTTATGTCCACCGGTTTTTTCCCATTACTGTTACTTTTGGTTGATGTAGTTTACCAGACCTTCCGCATCTATGATCTTTTGCATAAATTCAGGGAATGCCTGCCCTTTAAATTGTGTACCCTTAGTAAGATTCTTAATGATGCCGGAATCAAAATCTACTGTGACCTCATCTCCTGCATCAATGCCTTTGGAAGCTTCCGGACATTCGATGATCGGGAGCCCGATGTTGATCGCATTCCTGTAAAAGATACGCGCGAAAGTTTCGGCGA
The DNA here is from genome assembly GCA_910587295.1 of uncultured Lachnospiraceae bacterium. Taxonomy (GTDB): domain Bacteria; phylum Bacillota; class Clostridia; order Lachnospirales; family Lachnospiraceae; genus Suilimivivens. Next base: position 148,976 of record CAJULP010000047.1, read on the forward strand.
TCACGCAACTCACCCCTGCCGCTTTGATAGCGATCGGGGCATGTTCCCTTGAAGAACCGCAGCCGAAATTTTTATCCGCCACGATAATATCGCCTTTCTTTACTTTCTTCATAAAATCCTTATCAATATCTTCCATGCAATGTGCCGCAAGCTCTGCCGGATCTGAAGAATTTAAGTACCTTGCGGGGATGATTACGTCCGTGTCCACATTGTCACCATATTTGAAAACAATTCCTTTTGCTGCCTTCATGTTTATACCCATGCCTTTCCCGTATAGACCTTTCCCATGTGGAAACAGGCTCAAATACGTAAATTGAAACTTTCGAATTTATTTTAAGTTCTTTCAAATTATTTTTACAGACGGCAGGGGCAGGATATCTTCCCCGCAACCGCACTGGCTGCCGCAACCGCCGGGCTTGCCAGATAAATTTCAGAATCAACGTGGCCCATACGCCCTACAAAATTACGGTTCGTGGTGGATACGCAGCGCTCTCCCTCTGCCAAAATCCCCATATAACCGCCAAGACAAGGGCCGCAGGTAGGGGTGCTTACCACCGCGCCGGCTTCAATAAATATCTTAAGAAGCCCTTCCTCCATCGCCTGCATGTAAATGGCCTGAGTTGCCGGAATTACGATACAACGCATGCCTTTAGCCACATGTTTTCCTTTCAATACTTTTGCGGCAATCCTCATATCGTCAATCCGCCCATTGGTACAGGAGCCGATCACCACCTGATCAATCTTGATATCATCCGTAATTTCATCAATGATCCTTGTGTTCTCGGGAAGATGAGGGAATGCCACTGTGGGGCGGAGCACACTAAGATCAATCGTATACTCTTCATCATAAACCGCATCCTCATCCGCTTCATAGATCGTATAAGGCTTATCAGAATGTTCTTTCATATAAGCAATGGCAAGGTCGTCCACCGGAAAGATTCCGTTCTTGCCGCCAGCTTCGATAGCCATATTGGCAATGGTAAACCGGTCGTCCATAGTAAGGTTTTTAATTCCCTCTCCCACAAATTCCATAGACTTATACAAAGCCCCGTCCACACCGATCATACCGATGATATGTAAAATCACGTCTTTACCGCTTACCCATTCGGAAAGCTTTCCCACCAGGTTAAACCTGATTGCCCCCGGCACTTTAAACCATGCTTTCCCGGTTGCCATGCCTGCGGCCATATCCGTACTTCCCACACCGGTAGAAAATGCCCCCAAAGCACCGTAAGTACAAGTATGGGAGTCCGCTCCAATGATCACATCCCCGGCAACGGTAAGCCCCTTTTCCGGCAAAAGTGCGTGCTCAATTCCCATTTCCCCTACTTCAAAATAATTGGTGATCTGATTGCGGTACGCAAACTCCCTTACACATTTGCAGTGCTCCGCAGATTTAATATCCTTGTTCGGTACAAAATGATCAGGAACAAGGGCAATCTTATCTTTATTAAATACCCCTTCCGTTTTCATCTTTTCCATTTCCTTAATGGCAACCGGGCTGGTGATATCATTGCCAAGCACCAGATCTAAGTCAGCCTCAATAAGCTGCCCGGCTTCTACCTGACTAAGCCCCGCATGAGCTGCCAGAATTTTTTGGGTCATTGTCATTCCCATGTCCTTTACCTCCGTCAAAATGTTCCTGTCAGTTCTTTTCTGTATCTGATAGTAACATAAAATATATTGTTTGGGAAATAGTATCTGTTTATATCATCCATAACTTGTAGTTATAAAATTTTTGTATTATAATTATATTTATTAATAAAAAGGCACGGTGGTTTCCATGGAGCAAAATCTAAACTTGTATCATGTATTTTATGAAGTGGCAAACTGCCACAATTTTTCAATTGCTGCTAAGAAAATGTATATCAGCCAGCCTGCCATCAGCAAATCCATATCAAAACTGGAAGAAAACTTACATACCGTCCTTTTTCACCGTTCCTCAAAAGGCGTCACCTTAACCCGGGAAGGAGAAATTCTCTACCGCTATGTGGAACAGGCGCTTTTTTCTTTAAGGTCAGGGGAAGAACAGCTAAAGACATCCGCATCATTTCCAATAAGCCAGTTATCCATTGGGGTCAGCACCACTTTGTGTAAGTATGTCCTACTGCCTGTGCTTAAAGATTTTATGACCCAAAACCCCAATATTAAGATCACCATCTCCTGTCAGCCTACCCTGGACACAATTTCGGCACTGCAGGAAGGTTCTATTGATATCGGGCTTGTGGGGATCCCTTCCAAAGCGGAGGAAACTGACAACAGGCTTATCACGTACCTGCCCATAAAAACAATTGAGGATATCTTCGTTGCCACAGACTCCTACCTTGCCCCTTTTTTAGGGAAATATAAAAATGACCTGTATAAAAAAGAAGGATTTTTCAAAGATGCTTCTTTTATCATGCTGAACAAGGAAAATATTTCCCGGCAGCATGCGGACTTGTTCCTTGCCGCAAATCATCTTGACCTTAAGAACATTATCGAAGTAAATAATATGGACCTGTCTATCGAATTTGCAAAAGCCGGGCTTGGTATTGCCTGCGTGATCGGCGATTTTGTGGAAAAAGATCTAAAAAAAGAAACCCTGCGGGAAATAAAATTAGGCCACAGGGTTCCAAAGCGCCAGATCGGGCTGGCCTATCCGGCAAAATCCGCCCGTTTCGGAGCTATCGACGCATTGATCCAATATTGTCAAATTTTAATTCCCACTCAATTTCCGCCCTCCTAGGCACCATTCCCGGGAACCACTTCTGATCACCTGCACAAATCATACTTCACGATATCCATGCTTACCGTTCCATCCGCAAAAAAAGAAATGCCATCCGCAGTCTGATCCGTATAAAAGACAGCTGTCATCACCTGTTCTCCGTCATTCACAAAAACCTCCACACTGAACCGGTCCAAAATGATCCTGACCTTTAATTCCCCTTTTTTCGCATTGGGAGCACTGACCAGACATCGGCGTTGATGGATGATCGCCCTTCTGGATCCGGAAAATTTCCGGTCAATCTTTAAGATCCCTTCATGAGGGCGGAAGCTCAAGGACGTCTGGTAATTTTCATCCTGCGCAAACCGTACCGCAAATTTCTGGTATATATCCCCCTTTTCCTTCGGGCGTAAGGAAAGTTCCATATCCGCCTTCCGCCCCTTGATCCCTTCCAGACTGATATTTCCACAAACAGGCACATTTCTGTACTCCACTCTGCCGCTCCTTAACGCATCCAGCTCCCGCAAAGGCTTCTGGCAGAGTTTCCCGTTCTTTACGGACAGCTCTCTTGGCAGGCTCATCTGCCCCAGCCACGCCCGTTCCGGCGCATGGAGGTTACAGGTATCCCAGTTTTGCATCCACCCGATCATGATCCGCCTTCCATCCGGTGCGAGGACCGTCTGTGGCGCATAAAAGTCAATACCATAGTCAATAGACTGGTCCTTTTCCTCTATAAATGTATCCGTATCTTCATCGTAACTGCCAATCAGACATAACGTTCCATTCCCGTTGTGATATTCAAATCCCTGAGGCAGCATATCCTGAGGGCTGATAAGTAACACCCCTTTCCCGTCCAGTTCAAAAAAATCAGGGCATTCCCACATCCTTCCAAAGCGGTTTTTATTTTCGGCCAATACTTTTTTAAAGCTCCACGCAAATCCATCCCGACTGGTAAAAAGAAGAATTTGTCCACTGCCGTCTGCCGGTCTGTTTCCCACAACACAACAGTAAGTTCCATCTTTTTTCCGCCACATTTTGGGATCGCGAAAATCGCTCCGGCTGCAGCCATCGGGAAGGTCTTTGGTATCCAGCACCGGATTATTTTCCACTTTTTCATAATCTACCCCATCCCCCACGGCAAGACATTGTGTCTGGATGGCATTACTATCCCCATTCTTAAACTTTTCTTTCTGAACGCCTGTATACATCAAAAGATGCCTGCCGTCCGGAAGTACAATGGCACTGCCGGAAAAACACCCATCCCTGTCATAAATTTCATCCGGGGCCAGGGCCGCCGGAAGGTATTCCCAATGCAGCAGGTCATCGCTGACCGCATGGCCCCAGTGCATAGGACCCCAATGGGAGTCATAGGGATGGTATTGGTAAAACATATGGTATTTTCCGTTATAAAAGGAAAAACCGTTGGGATCGTTCATCCAGCCAACCCGGGTAGATAAATGAAAATCAGGGCGTTCCGCCCCAGGGATCGTTTTTTCAACTGTTTCTTCAAATTTTCGTGCTTCACGCAATGTCTGGCTGATCATAATCTCTTTCCTTCCTTATCATAAATTACATAAACAATTCCTGTTCTTATTTTCTATGATTCTCCACCCGTATGTCAATAGCCGGATTCCATTTCCCAAAGTTCCAACTCTATCACACGTACTGACTTACCTCCAAGCCGGATTTGCCGTCCATTCCCCTTAACATAGTTTCGCTGGGTAATAGATTTCTTTTCGTTTAAATATACTTCAATCATAGAATGGTCTAAGAAATACTCCATAATCACAGGGCTGCCGCCAATATCCACCTGATCCACTTCTCCCCGGTATCTGCCAAGTTCTTTTCCGGTTTCATCGGTAACGCCAAAGCGCTTTTTATCTTTATCATAATAAACTGCCCTCTCGAAATCTTCACTTTTGGTTTTCAGTACAAACTTAGACGTCTCCGCATCCACTCTCATCCAAAACTGATTTCCACTTATCTCCTCCAACGCTTTATTTGCCTCACCCAGAGAAACATCTTTCAGATGCAGCAGCTTTTTCTTTTTTAACCGGTAGATTTCCCGAATAGGGTTCATATGGAGCTCTTTGTCCTTAACGGATAAGGCAACAGGAAGTCCTCCATTATGCGCCCAACCGGAATGATATGTATCTATGCCATTTCGCATTCCCTGGGCAATAGTAAACACCACGGTACGTCCATCCGGTGTCACGAACCCACTTGGTCCGGTAAAAATCCCATGCCCTAAATCCAACAAAAACGCCTTTTCGTGAAACTTGCAAAACTTTCTTTCAGATGGATTCCATTCCCCCAGAAACCCAAAGTTTTCCACCACATCCCCTTCTATCTGACATCCGCACACAAGGAACAAGTGGCATACGGTACATCCGTTTTCGTCTTTTAAAGGTAACAGCACCGGAAGTTCGAAAACATGGCCGATATCCTTGTTCTTTTCATATTCATAGTCCAGAAAGAATCCATGAGTCTGCCAGTCAGATAAGTCCTTTGAAGAATATAGGACTGCGTTCCCACCGCCGTTATTTTCATCCCCGGTTCCCACCAGCATGAAGTAGGTATCCTGTTCAAGCCATACGAAGGGATCCCGGAATTCCCCCATCCACCCCAAAGTCTGCTCCATCACCGGATACGGATATTTTTCCCATTCCGGAAGCTTTTTTTCTTCCTCGTTTAAAAAACCGTATCCCGCATTCAGTTTTGCCGTTGCCATCGCTACAAACTGGTTCGGGAACTTACTGTTATTTCCGGCAGTATAAAAGATCCGCGGGATTCCCTCTTTATCAATAAGCGCACTGCCTGACCAGCAGCCGTCAGGATCCAGATTGCCTTCACCTGTTTCTAATGCCAGGGGAAGGTCTTCCCAATGCACCATATCTTTACTTACCATATGCCCCCACTGGATATGGTTCCAGATTGGCGCATGCGGATTTGCCTGATAAAAAATGTGATAATATCCTTCATAGAAAAACGGTCCGTGAGGTTCATTCATCCATTTGCCGGGTGCGATCAGATGATAGGAAGGCCGCTGCAGATCCCTTTCATAAGCATGTCTGCTTGGAAGAATCTGCCCGGTTCTCTTCCCAAACTCATACGTACCGTGAAAGTCTTTTACCCCGCTTTCATGAAAAGGATGCCCATGTATCGTCATTTCTTCCATCAGCCCGTAATAAATCCCAAGCGGGGTATGTTCCGAAAAGGACTCATGGTCTATATATTTCCCAATGCAGGCTTCCTGTGCGGGCCATTTCACCTGCATATGACGGGGAAACTGCTTTCGATTTGACAAAACGCCATTTATGTATAAATCACACCAGCCTGCATCTTCCCAAAAAGACACGGTAACAATATTCCAGGCATTTTTCTTCACCCCTGCCCGGATGGAACGGAATGAAAAAATTTCCTTCCCATTACCAAATCCTATCTGAATTTTATCCTGTTTTTCAAGCAGCAAATAAAACCCTTCTTTTCTTTTTAAATCAAACAAAGAAAATAGTCCATCCCCCTGGTCCGAATATCCTAAAGGCGCAAAATAGATGCTGAGAGAAAACCCGCCATTTTTTTGTATTTCCTTCAGCCGGCCTTTAAACCAGATAGAATACCCGTCAAACAATAGAGCTTTTTCATAAAACCGGCATTCCCTGTTTTCAAAAAAATCCTGGTTCATGGCAAATTGATTTTCTTCATCCGTACTCCTGCACAAAATGTTTTGCTCTGTGTCATTTCCAAACGTAATGCAAACCATATCTTTCCTTTCCAATCTCTGTTTGTTGCTTATATCCGCTCTTATTCGCTAAGCGCCTGCGTATAACGATCGTAAGCCGCCTGCCAAGCGCCAAGCACATCCGAAAGTCCCATATTGTCAAGGTCTTCGAGGTACTGATCCCATTCCGATTCAATCCCGCCATCCCTTAACCAGTGGGCAGCCCTCTCTTCACTCATAGACTTTATGTCACTGAGCTTGTCGTTGATCACTTCAATTTCCTCTTCCGTGTAAACAACGGACGGGAAATACTCCGTGCTGTCCACATACTGGAACCAGAAATTGTTCAAGTCATCCAGCCTCTGCTGTGCGCGGTCTTCCAGATAATAGTAAGTACCGTAATCCTCTGCCAGCTGCGCCGAAGGTCCTGTAAGCTCATTCTTGGACTTTAATTCCCCTGCCGTTTCCCCTTCTGCAAGGTCTTTCATAACATAACAGCCATTCTCATCAGGCTCATCCTTCCAGTAAGACCCTATCGGTCCGTAAATTGCCTGCATACTCATAAGCGGATCATATACCTGGTCAATCCATTTCAGCAAAAGCGCCGGATTCTTACAGGACTTTGTGACAGAAAACTTGTCATGTCCTGTGGTTCCCATTTCATTTAAATTTACATGATGCGTTCCGTCAGGTCCGTCAAGAATCGGGAGATATACATAATCTTCCGCCCGCTGGGCACCCACTACCTCAGGAATCTCCCACCATACGAAAACACCAAGTCGGGAATCGTCGCCGTTTCCCTTTGCGATATACTGACTGGAATCCTGTGAAAATACTTCAATATCGATCAGCCCTTCCGCAAACCAGTCATGATAATAAGCAATGGCATTTTTATATTCTTCAGACGCTGCCTGATAGTACACCTTGCCATCCTTGAGCGCTCTGTGATCCATCTGATAGTCCGTGCATCCAAAAGGTGCAAAGAAAGTACTCATGCCTGCACACCATGCCCCGTTATTTTCCGGAAAGATGAATGACATTGGGATTTCATCTGAAGGATCACCGTTTCCGTTCACGTCATTTTCCTTAAATGCCACCAATGCATCGTGCAGTTCATCCACTGTCGTTGGCACATCCATATTTACCGCATCAAGCCATTTTTTATTGATAGCCGTAAACTGGGGGATCGCACCGATATAATAGGTATTGCCGTCTTTATATTCAAAGCCCATTTCGGAAATGGTCGGAAGCCCATAAATATGCCCGTCAGGCATGGTACATGTAGCTAAGATCTGGGGGCGCTTTTCAATAAGCTTCATTAAGTTAGGCATGGTCTCTTCGTTGATATAATCCTCCAAAGGAATCAAAAGCCCGCTGGATCCGCCTTTGATCAGCTCACTGTCGCTCATGCTCGCATCCATCAATGCATCCGGCATATCATCCCCGGAATTTAAGATCAGGTTTTTCTTCTCTTTCATGGTATCACCGGATACACAGTTCCATTCAATCGTGACACCCACCGCTTCATTCATCTGTTTTACCAACGGCTTTTCACCGTTATCCGGTGACAAGGCGCTGGTGTTTGCAAATATCTTAAAATTTGTCTGGGTGGTATCCACCTCGTTTTCCCCGCCTTGGGATTTTCCGCCACATGCCGCCATGGTAATAGCCAAAGCCGCCGTCAGCCTTTTACCGCGCCGGCCATGAAACCTTTTTCAAAGTATTTTTGTACAAACGGATATGCAATCAGCATGGGAACCGCACCTACCACAATGGACGCAAATTTGATCAGCTCCGTAATTCGATTGGCCTGCGCATATCCGCCATCCATGTTCCCTATCATGGTTGCGGTAGCCTGGCTCTGAATCAGAATCTGCCTGAGGGCAAGCTGCAACGGGTATTTTGCCTTGTCGCTCATATAGATCAATGAGGTAAACCAGTCATTCCAGTAAGCAACCATGGTAAAGATTACCATCACCGCAAGGATCGGCTTGGCAAGGGGAAGCGCTATCTTAAAAAAAGTTCCCATATTGCCGCTCCCGTCAATGGAAGCCGCCTCATACAACTCTTCCGGTATGCTGCTCTCGAAATAAGTCCTTGCCACGATCACGTTGTAGACTGCCACACCGCCAGGAAGGATCAGTGACCACACACTGTTTAAAAGCCCGGTCTTAGATACCACCAAATAAGTAGGAATCAGACCGCCGCCAAAATACATGGTGATCACATAAAAGATCATGATAGCTTTCCGGAATGGCAGCGTCTTTTTAGAAACACAATAACCGGTAGTAATGATAAGCGCTACGGAGACCAGCGTGCCAAGGACGGTGTAGTAGATGCTGTTTACGTACCCCATTGCTATGGACTTTTCTTTAAATACCCTTGCATACCCTTCAAACGTAACTTTCGAAGGAAGCAGGAAGTTTTTGCCCGCATACACCTCATAAGGGTCGGAAATAGATGCCACAAGCACATAGTAAAGAGGGTAAGCGACAATGATCACCAGTATCAGCAAAAACACACAGTTTGCAATTTCAAAAACTTTATCTGACGACAGTTTATTTTCCTTTTTCATCCTGATTTCCTCCCTATACAAAGCTCACATTGGAAAGCTTTTTACATATCTTGTTTACGATCAAAAGCAATACAATGTTTACTATCGTATTAAACAGACTGACTGCCGTTGAAAAGCTGTACATCGCTTTTAACATACCTTGCTCATAAACATAAGTCGCAATAATCTCCGATGTCTCCTTATTTAAACTGGTCTGCAGAAGATAAGCTTTCTCAAACCCTACGTTCATCAAATTTCCAAAAGACATGATCAACTGAATCACGATCACGGGAACAAGCTCCGGGATATCAATATGTAAAATCCTCTGCAGGGCATTTGCCCCGTCCACTTTAGCCGCTTCATGTAGAGAGGCGTCCACACTTGATAAGGTTGCCATGTAGATGATCGTTCCCCAGCCCGCATCCTGCCAGATACTGGAAGCAATGTAAATGGTACGGAACGCTGACGAGGAATCAATCAGATTCACCTGTTCCGCCCCGAAGGCCTGCATGATGATGCTGATCAATCCGCCATAAGGGGAAAGGAATATCCGTAACATACCACACAATATCATAATGGAGATAAAGTGTGGCGCATACAGGATCGTCTGTGACACCCGCTGAAATTTCTTCCACTTCACCTGATTGATCAGCAACGCAAGGATGATCGGGATTGGAAATGTCCATAAGATGCTGTACAGACTAAGAAGCACTGTGTTCTTGATCATCCGGACACTGTTATAATTGTTAAAAAACCTCTCAAACCACTTAAGCCCCACCCAGACACTTCCAAAAAAACCGTCCATGGCATTGTAATCCCGAAATGCAATCTGGATTCCGTAAATGGGGGCATACTTGTAAACGATCGTCACGATGATGCCCGGCAGCAATAACACATAAAACTCCCAATGCTTCATAACCTGCTTCCACAGGCTTTGTCTGGGTACCGTTACCTTAGCAGATGCCGGTGAAGCACCATTTGGCAGCCCATTCATTTTACTTTCCTTTTTCATGTTCAGTCTCCTTTTTGATATGTGAAACGTTTCATTTCTTATGAGACTATATTAGCATCATGCCTTGGATAAATCAATATCCTTTTAACAAATTGGATAGATTTCGTTAATTATACACTAATATGTAACGTTTCATTTATGCATTTTACCCAATTGAAACATTTCAATTTCTATTATATGCTCAATATATTTTTTTCCCCGGATATGCTATAATATAATGACCGCAATCAAAAAAAGCGCAGATTGGTTAGTACCCATAATATTATTGAATGGAGTGAGAAACGCAGCATGACATCTTCAAAAGCGTCCACTATGAAAGACGTGGCAAAACAAGCAGGTGTTGCCCTTGGTACGGTATCAAAGGTCATCAACGGCATACCCGTTTCAGAAAAAAACAGGCTCAAGGTTGAGGAAGCAATCCGAACATTACATTATGAAGTGAACACTTACGCCCGAGGGTTAAAAATCCAAAAGAGCAACCTTGTAGCGCTGATCATCCCCAATACCCATAACCCGTTTTTTGCCGGATTTGCCGACCATATAGAATCTTCGCTTTATAAAAGGGGGATGAAGCTGCTCCTATGCTGTGCGGACGGCATCCCGGAAAAGGAAATTGACTATTTGAACATGGCGGTTAACAATAAAGTGGACGGCATCATTGCACTCACCTACTCGGATATCGGGAAATATATCACCAGAGACCTGCCCATTGTGGTATTTGACCGCTTTTTTGAAAATCAGGTGATCCCCCGGGTTGCGTCAGACAATTTTGCCGGAGGCTGTCTCGCCGTTGAAAAGCTTATGGAATTTGGCTGCCGGCACCCAATCTATATCCGGTTCCATTCCGTTTTCCCCGGTGAATCCGATAAGCGTAAAGACGGCTACCTTTATGCCTGTAAGAAGCATGACCTTGAACCGGACTACCTTGACGTGGTGGACTGTGATGAAAGGATCCCTGTCATGAAAGAATTTCTTACTAAACACAAAAATCCGGACGGCACTCTTACCTTCGACGGCGTTTTCGCACATACGGATTATCATGGGTATTTGTTTAAGAAACTCCTTTTGCAAGAGGGATTTCATGTTCCGGAAGATGTGCAGATTATTGGCTTTGACGGGATTCCCAAATTCGGTAACATAGAAGACGGCCTGTTTGTTTCTTCTATCTGCCAGCCGGTAGAACAATTAGCGGAAAAGTGTGTGGAAATACTGGTGTCTGAAAATGCGCCAAGCCTGACCCTCCTGCCTGTCAAATATCAATATGGCGGAACAACAAAAGAATGAGAAATCCGGACAATCCTTTGACATCCGGCAGGAGTTTCCTGCACCTGGCGGGGCGCATATATTGAGGCACACCCCCTCTTTGCGCCCCTCATATTAAAATGACCTATCCAATCAAAATCTTTTTTCCTTCAAATGCAAAACCATAGTGCCTTATCTTTTCTTTGCCGATGCCAAGCGCCAAAAGTTCCGCATCATAATTTTTCGTCTCAATCTGTGCAAGTGCAGCCTCTACGGTTTCCTCCAGATTTTTTTCCCGCCTGCTGTTATGCACTTTAAATTCCAGAATAATTGCCGGCAATGTTACATCATCCATCTTTCTTGGAATCATCATGACATCATAACGTCCAAACCCGCTCTCTCGGTTGGAACGGATTTCATAGACATCCGCCTGATCGGCCATAAGCCCTAACACAAAGCCATGGTAAAATCGTTCCGGCTCAGAATCTTCCACTCTTCCACCGCCAACATCAAAGTAACTGAATGTTGCCATGGCAACTTTATTCATATAATAATTCATTGCCTCCACGTCATCCTTAAGGAGGGCTTTCAAAAAACCATTATAATTTGACAGCGACCTCTCAAACCAGCCTTTAAACATGTTTGAAAACATACTGATCGTCTCGAGATTTGTAACAGAAAGCGTATACCATGGTTCCCTGGTGATTCCCCTGTATTCCACATGCTCCGCCTTCAGATATCCGCCTGCCAAGAGAAGACTCCACACCGCATTTTCATTCTGCCCTAACTGGTTAAAAGCAAGCTGTTCATCCAAATTAACCGTAATCCGGTTCCCTTCTAAAAGCGATTCTAACATGGTCTTCATTTCCCCAGACGCAGTTTGCAGCAATTTATTTACCAAACCATTGGAACTAGTGGATGCCCAATATGGCCGAAGTTCTTTTTTATCCAGATAATTCGTAATTGACCATGGATTATAAATATCCTTTTGCGATCCAAATGTAAATCCGTTGTACCACCGCTTTACCTCTTCCTCTTTATCTTCCATCCAAAATGCGGCAAGTGCGGCAGACACTTCCTCTTTTGTAAAACCAAAGCAAGCAGCATATTGATCCGATGTTGTCGTAACAACATTCAAATTGTTAAGGTCTGAAAACATGGATTCTTTCGACACTCTTGTAATACCCGTCATTATCGCGCGTTCCAGACATGTATTTGTCTTAAAGGTTGCATTAAAAAGATTCCTTAAAAAGGAAGTAAGCTCTTCCCAATATCCATATACGTAAGACTCCTGCATAGGTGTATCATATTCATCCAGCAGAATGACTGGTTTTTTTCCACATACATGCGTCAAATATTTGCATAAATGATTCAAGCTGTCGCAGGCTGTGATATCATCCATATTTATCATTTCTGTCAGCAGACGTCTATATGCCAGTTTTTCCGATTCATTGAGCGCTTCATCTTCCAGCAGGTATTCATGGTCCTGATACAGGCTTGTTATCCGGGATTTAATCTGTTTTTTGGCATCTGCCGCATTATCAGCTTTTACGGATGCAAAGCTTAGGAATAAAACCGGGTAGGTTCCCTGGATCTGCCTGTATTCTTCATGATTCCAAACAGACAGTCCTTCAAACAAGTCACTGCGTCCTGCATATTGGTTGGAAAAAAAACAGTTAAGCATGCTCATGTTCAAAGTTTTCCCAAAACGCCTTGGACGGGTGATCAATGTAACATCATCCCCGGAATCCCACCATTGTCGTATTAAGTCTGTTTTGTCAATATAAAAGCATTGGTTTTCCATCAATGCCGCAAAATCCTGCTTTCCAATACCAATTCTTTTTTGCATATGATATCCCTGCTTTCTATTCATTACTTACACACATTATACCCTATGCCATTGCATTTGCGCAACAAAGCAGGCAGGGAATTAACTTCCCTGCCCGCCATAAATTAATTATTGATCAACTTATCACTTTCATTGTTCCAGCTATAGAGCTTGCGGATCTCTTTACCAACCTGCTCTGCCGGATGCTCTGCCGCCAGCTTCCTCATAGCCTTAAAGTGTGCCTGTCCGCCTGCCGCAGACATATCAAGCAGAAACTCCTTCGCAAAAGAACCATCCTGGATATCTTTCAAGATCTTCTTCATGGTCTTTTTCGTCTCATCGGTGATGATCTTAGGACCTGTGACATAATCGCCATATTCTGCCGTATTGGAGATGGAATATCTCATTCCTTCAAATCCTGACTGATAGATTAGATCAACGATCAGTTTCATTTCATGGATACATTCAAAGTATGCATTTCTCGGATCATACCCTGCCTCTGTCAAAGTCTCGAAACCAGCCTGCATCAGGGCACACACACCGCCGCAAAGCACTGCCTGCTCGCCAAACAGGTCAGTTTCTGTCTCTGTCCGGAAGGTTGTCTCCAAAACCCCTGCCCTTGCGCCGCCGATCGCCAGTGCATAAGCCAGTGCTTTGTCAAGAGCTTTGCCGGTAGCATCCTGATGGACGGCAACCAGACAAGGAACACCTTTTCCCGCCTGATATTCGCTTCTTACGGTATGGCCAGGCCCTTTTGGCGCGATCATGGTAACGTCCACGTTCTTCGGTGGCACGATCTGGTTGAAATGAATGTTAAAGCCGTGCGCAAACATCAGCATATTGCCTTCTTCCAAGTTAGGCTCTATATCTTTCTTATACATAGCAGCCTGCAGTTCATCATTGATAAGGATCATGATGATATCCGCCTTTTTTGCGGCTTCCGCTGCAGTGTATACTTCAAACCCCTGTGCTTCGGCCTTTGCCCATGATCTGGATCCTTCATAAAGACCGATGATCACATGACAGCCGGACTCCTTTGCGTTTAACGCATGGGCATGTCCCTGGCTCCCATAACCAATCACTGCAATTGTTTTTCCTTCCAGTAAAGAAAGGTTACAATCTTCCTGATAATAAATATTTGCCATTTGTATGACTCCTTTCCTGCGGAGAAACTTCTCCAATAAAAATTATGTTAAAAAGTTATAAATAAGTAACGTTTTCCGTTCCCCTGCCAAGCCCGGCAATGCCGGTCCTTGCAAGCTCCAAAATCTCATAACCGTCCAAAAGGTCAATAAAAGCATCAATCTTATCCTGATCACCGGTCAACTCAATGATCAGGGAATCCGGTGCCACGTCAATGATCTTTGCCCGGAAGATATCCGCAACGGCAATCACGCCCTGCCTCTGTGACCGGTCTGCCCTTACTTTAATAAGCGCCAGCTCCCTGTACACACTGCTCTCCGGCCTTAATTCTTTGATATCCCTCACATCCACCAGCTTTGCTACCTGCTTTTCAATCTGGTCAAGGATCTCATCATCACCGGAAGCCACGATGGTGATCCTGGTAAAGCGCGGATCCGCCGTAAGCCCTGCCGTAATACTTTCAATATTATACCCTCTTCTCGAAAACAGCCCTGAAATCCGGCTTAACACACCGGAAGTATTGTCTACCAACAGCTGAAAAACTTTTTTGCGCACGTTTTCCTCCTCCTTAACATCCGTCAACTATTTTATCAATTTACCCTGTAAAAGTCAACTTTCATAATTAATGGGTTTATTGACTTATTTTATTCTGTTTCATTGCACTTTTGAAGAGCTAATGTTCCGGTACGCGCAACTTCCACAATACTTACCGTCTTAAACATGCCGATCAGGAGTTGGATCCGTTCCGGGGTATCACACATTTGTATCAGCATCATGTTTTTTGACATATCCACGATCTGGGCATTCATGATCCCGCATACCTCCATGATATCCCTGCGGTTTGATTTATTGTATTTAACTTTCATAAGAAGTAGTTCCCTGCTGATGCTGCTAACCTCATCAAAGGTCTTTACTTTTATAACATCCAGCTTTTTATTCAGCTGTTTTTCAATCTGTTCAATGGTCCGCATATCCCCGCTGCTTACAATGGTCATACAGGAAACATCAGGGTCGTCCGTCTCACCCACTGCAAGGGAATCAATGTTAAAACATCTTCTCGAAAACAGCCCCGCAACCTTGCAAAGTACACCGGAACGGTTTTCCACTAATACGGAATATATTTTTTTCATACAAGACCTCCCTCCTATCTCACCAGATCCATGGGGTTGATGATGCATTCTAAAAGCACCGATTCATCATTTTTTAAGAAGTCATCCAGCGTTTCCTGTGCCCTGTCCATAGTCTTAAGGCGCAGAAATTTCATCCCATACGCCGCCGAAAGCTTTTCAAGATCCGGGCTTCCTGAAAGATCCACAACCGAATAGTTGTCCTTGTAGGTATAATGCTGGTATTCCCTTACCATTCCCAGGAAATTATTCTTCAACACCACGATCTTCACCGGGATATCATGCTGGCACATGGTAGCAAGCTCCATCATAGACATCTGGAAAGAACCATCCCCACAGACCGCAATGACCTGTTTTTTCTTATCCGCCAGCTTTGCCCCCATTGCTGCCGGAATAGAATACCCCATGGTCCCCATTCCGCCTGTGGTCAAAAACTTCCCTTTATTTACAATATGATACCCACAGGACCATATCTGGTTCTGCCCTACGTCCGCAACATACACACCGTCATCTTCCATCTTTTCGGAAAGCATGGTGATAAACGCTGCCGGGTCAACATATGCGGGATCCGGGTTCCGCCTTGGGCGCATGGTCATCCGATAATCTTTTAAAAGCTCCAGCCATCCGTCGTAGTCTCCTTCTATCTCCTGGTCAAGCAGGTCGTTGAAAATGTGCTTCGCATCCCCTACTAAAGGAATGGCAGGCCCTACATTTTTGCCGATCTCCGCTGGATCCACATCAATATGGATCAACACTTTATTTTCCGTGATCAGGTCAGGCTGGTTTACAGCCCGGTCCGCCACTCTTGCACCGACCATCATAAGCAGATCCGATTCGTTCATAGCCCGGTTGGCATAAGGCTTCCCGTTATTGCCTACCATCCCAAAATATAATGGATGCCTGGTAGGCATAGAGCCAATCCCCATCATAGTTGAGACCACAGGAATCTGGTGCTTCTCGGCAAAGGCAAGCAGTTCTTTTTCTCCGTTGGAAAGAAGAATGCCTCCCCCCGCACAGATAAGCGGGCGTTTTGCCTTTTGCAACTGGGCCGCCACCTTTTTGACCTGTGCCATGTTTCCCCTGACGGTGGGTTTATAAGTACGCATGGAAATGGATTCCGGATAAGCAAATTTTTTAATCTCCGCATTTTGTACGTCAATAGGAACGTCTATAAGAACCGGTCCTTTCCGCCCTGTTCCCGCAATGTGGAAAGCTTCCTTAACTATCCTTGGAATATCCTGGACATTCCGAACCAGATAACTGTATTTTACAAAAGATTCCACCGCCCCGGTGATATCCGCCTCCTGGAAAACATCACTGCCTAAAAGCTCTGAATTGACCTGTCCGGTAATGCATACCAGCGGGATGCTGTCCGCAAAGGCCGTTGCAATGCCTGTGATCACATTTGTTGCCCCGGGGCCTGAGGTAACCGCACAGACACCGATTTTCCCGGACACCCTCGAAAAACCACTGGCCGCATGGGCGGCGTTTTGTTCCGTCCTGATCAAAATAGTGTGAATGGAAGAGTCTAAAATACTGTTATAAAAAGGGCAAATAGCTACGCCCGGATACCCAAATACGTAAGTAACCCCTTCTTCCTCCAAACATTTTACAATTGCATCTGCTCCTATCATACTTTGTTTTCCTTTCTTTTACTTGAATTTCCCAAAAAACTTGGCAAATGGCTCTACCGTATCGCCCAGATCCTTTATTGCCTTATTCAATCCCTCAAAATCTACCGTTCCAATTTTTTTCATGATCTCTTCCACGGAATTTGCGTTATCGGTAATAAATCCGTCCATATTGTCGCCCATTTCCGTAATTGATCTGCTCATTTCCGTAATGCTTTCAATCGCCGTATCCGCCAACACGATCGTGTCAGAAGCCTGGGCCATTACCTCATTTGCCTTCTGCACAGTTCCCAATACCGAAGGCATGACCACGATCCCGCAGTAGATGATGCCCGCTGCGGCCACAAGGACCGCTGCCGTCCGTATCCTGGCATAAAATAGCATTTTACGTGAATTTTTCACCAATTCCTCTAAGTATGATCCTTCCATTCTTTGACCTGCCTCTTCTGCTTTTTTCCATTTTTGCTCTTTTTTATTCTTCCGCAGTAAGGCGCTTTGCCACCTTCACCGCATCCGCCGCATCCCGGGAATACCCGTCCGCACCAATCTCCCTGGCATAATCTTCCGTGATGACGGCGCCGCCTATCATGATTTTTGCCTGTGCGCCTTTTTCTTTCGCATAAGCCACCACTCGTTTCATCTCCTGCATGGTGGTAGTCATCAGCGCTGATAACGCAATGATCTTTGCTTTATTTTTTATGGCTTCCTCTACGATCACTTCCTTCGGAACATCCTTTCCAAGATCAATGACCTGAAAACCATAATTTTTTAACATCAATGCCACCAGGTTTTTACCGATATCGTGGATGTCACCTTCTACCGTTGCGATCACCACCACTGGCATATCTTTCTTTTGAGAGGCCTCAAGAAGGAATGGTTCCAAATATTCTATGGCAAGCTTCATGGCCTCCGCACTTGCGATCAACTGGGGCAGAAAATATTTCCCACTGTCAAACAGATCGCCTACTTCACTGATTGCCGGAAGCAGTCTGCCATTTAAAATGTCAGAAGCGGCCACCCCTTTTTCTGCCGCATCCCGGGTATGATCCACAATCTGTTTCCGGTTTCCTTTTAACACGTCAAGATAAATCTGATCCCGGGATAGGCCTTCTGCGCCCTTCGCCGATGGCATGTCCGCTTCCGCCGCACCCCCTGCCTGTACTTTTTCCAAAACAGGAGAAGGAGCAGCCGCCTTCCGGTCCTTATACGTCTCCATATGCTCAATATAGCGGATATCACTGTTTTCCTTGTGCAGCAAAAGATCCGTGGCAAAAGCTGTGTTCATCAACAGCTCCTGGGATGGATTGGCAATTGCCATAGTAAGGCCTTCCCTGATTGCCATGGTAAGGAATGCTGCGTTTACAAATGACCGCTCCGGCAATCCGAAAGATATATTGGACAGCCCGCAGATTGTAGCGAACCCCTTTTGCTTACAGTAGCGGATCGTCTCTAACACTTCCAACGCAGCCGCAGGGTTTGCACCTGCCGTAGTCACCAGCCCGTCTACCACGATATCCTCTTTTTCCATGCCCAGTGCAAACGCCATACTGGTTATCTTTTCTATAATTGCTATCTTTTCATCAAAACTTCCGGGAAGCCCCTGATCCGATAAAGGGAGTAAAATAAACATTGCCCCGTATTTTTTGGCAAGAGGCAACAGTTTTTTTAGTTTTTCTTCCTCGCCGGAAATGGAATTGATCAGTGCACGGCCCGGATATCTTCTAAGAGCCATTTCCATTACATCCACATGACTGGAATCAATGGCTAACGGCAAATTGGTGGCAACGATCACCTCATCCAGCACTTTACCCATCATTTCTTTTTCATCAATACCACTCATCCCCATATTGATATCAAGAAGCGAGGCCCCGCATGTCTCCTGTTCTTCCACGAAAGACATGACCATATCCAAAGAACCTTCTTTTAACTGAGCCTGCAATTTTTTCTTCCCGGTAGGGTTGATCCGCTCCCCCACCACCATAAAAGGGGAGTCTAGATGAAATGTCACAGCCTTCCTCTCACTGGTAAGGTAACGCATCCCCTCCTTGTGTCTGGCAGCAGGTGCCATAGAAACCGTTTTTTCCACCAGCTTCTTTATGTAAGAAGGTGAAGTGCCGCAGCATCCGCCCAAGATTCCCGCACCGGCATCAATAAGCTTACCCATCTCCGCCGCAAAGGTATCTTCATCCATATCGTAAACTGTCTGTCCGTTCCCATCCAGGGCAGGCATCCCCGCATTTGGTTTGGCGATCACCGGTATCTTGACCGCTTCCGCAATCTGCCGGATCAATTCCGCCATTCGGTCCGGCCCTGTGGAACAGTTTGCGCCTATGGCGTCTGCCCCTAACTTTTGAAGCGTTACTGCCGCCGTAAGGGCATCGGTTCCATAAAGAGTCCTCCCATCCGGCTCAAATGTCAGGGTCACCATCACCGGAAGCTGGCAGACTTCCTTTGCGGCAATAAGAGCTGCCCTGGTCTCCTGCAGGCTCATCATGGTCTCTATGACTAACAGATCCACGCCGGCGCCGTCTAAATACCTGATCTGTTCTTTGTAGACATCTACCAGCTCTTCAAAATCCATATGCCCAATGGGAGCAAGGCTCTGGCCTGTCATCGTGATATCTCCTGCCACAAGGGCCTTCCCCGAAGCCGCTTCCAAAGACAGCCCGACAAGAGCTTCATTCATTTCCTTGATCTGCTCCTCAAGCCCGTATTCCTTTAGCTTAATCCTGTTTGCGGTAAAAGTGGGGGCATAAATGATATTGCTGCCTGCCTCCACATATTCTTTTTGAAGCCCGATCAAAACATCCGGGTGGCTTAAGATCCATTGCTCCGGACATACACCTGCAGGCATTCCCCGCTTCATCAGGTTAGAGCCTGTTGCCCCATCTAAATAAATAAGCCTGTTTCCAATCCAATTTTTAAACTCTTTTTTCTTCACAACAGACACCGTCCAAATTCTCAACTTTTTTCTATCTTTTCCATGTTAGCATAATTTCGTGGAAACTACAATTTACATTCTTAACTTTTTTTATCTGTTGTAACAATGCGGCCTTGCAGCAGCGGAAACGGCAGGGCTTCATTGTCACATCTGTTGTTCCGGTTTTTTCAGAATGATTGACTTCCCCGGATATCTATGTTAATTTAATATTGTTATGACTTATATCATTTACAGGAGGTTTCCTTTGAAAAATCCAACACGTTTCCTTAACCGTACCATATGTTATGTTGTGCTATGTTTCCTGCTTTTATTTTTGACGGGCTGTAACAAAAAAGACCCGGTACTTGAGAATTATAAGGCAAACATGAACCAGTTTTTTGAAAATATCAGAGTTTTTGATTCCTCCATTGACGCCATCGACCCAAATTCCGATACGGCGGCTTCCCAGCTCTTATCTCTTCTTGATGCCATGGATACTTCCTTTGCACAGATGGCATCCTTAGAAGTTCCCGAATCCTTCCCCGGCGTGTCCGATCTTGCCAAGGAAGCGAGCGCTTACATGTCAGAAGCCGTATCTTATTTCCACCAGGCTTATGAAGGAGAAACCTTTGACGCGGTATTAGAGGATGTTGCAAGACAGAATTATGAACGCGCCAATCTGCGCCTTCAATATATTATTTCTATCCTCCATGGAGATATTCCGGAGGAGATCGTTACATACGATGAGGAAACAGAATCCGGGGAAGCAGACAGTGTTCCCCCGGATCAAGAATAAAATTCCCTTATTGATTTATCCATAACGGTATTTTCACGGTAACCGGTTTCCCTGACAGGCCTTGTATCTTCTTCTGCTCTCCACATAATAAGCATATGATGCGGTCTTTCGGGGCTGTTCCATGATTTACCACAATTTCCCAAACCGGCGTTGCAAAGTCTTTTTCTTCACCGTTACCGGAATTTAAATCCTCCCAATGGGTCATTTTTCCCCATGGTTAACAGGTTCTTCCACACAAGCCGTGTTATCTACCGTGGTAAGGATTTCCCCTTTTACTTGATCAATCTGATCTTTCCAATCAGCGGAACTTCTTTTTCCTCTTCATTGATCGCCGCAATCAATCCCATTACCCAGCACACCAGCATGAAGATCCCCCAAAGCCACCCAACACAGGGAATCATCGCCGGCAATGAAAACAATAAAATTACGAGGGCCTGGTTTAGATGGAACTTTGCGCCTTCCTTATCCCCGGTGCAGATAGCGATCAAAAAGCCAATCCATGTAATATATGCAACAATACCTGTTGTCCTAGCGTCCATTATCTTAATTCTCCTCTCACAAGTAGTACCAATTTTACGATCCACTGTATCAAAAGCACCGCAAGCATGATATACAGATAAATCTGGATGGGGATTTCCTTTTCCCGCCCTTTACCCGTATGCTTTTTATAAAACGACAGTGACATAAAATGGATATATTCCGCCACGCCGCAAACCACGGCCGGATTTAAGCGGATACTCTCCCAAAATTCTCCTCGGAAAAAGTGGAAAAAAGCCCGTGTTCCCCCACACCCCGGGCAGGGAATCCCACTCATTTTCCGAAATGTACATTCAAACAGTCCGCTATAATTTTCATACCCATTTACGGCAAACCATATCCCAAACAGGCATACCGGGAAAAAAGATATCTTCCCAATCATATAGAAAATATCATCCACCCGGTGCCTGCCATCTGTTTTAGTAATAGAACCCATTCATAAACTCACCCATAAGTTCTGAATATGCGCCGGTTGCAAACATGGATACAAAAGCAAATATGGTCAACACGACAGCCACGCCGCCTGTTGCGATTCCTGCAATTGCCATTCCTTTGCCATCATATTTTTTCACGATCGTGATAATGCCAAGCACGATTGCCGCAATGGAAAGCAATACACTGAAAGTGGTTGCGCAGCAACATATGATTGCCAGAATACCACATACCAAAGAAGCAATAGAAACGCCGATATATCCACCCTGCCCCTCCGGCTTTTCGTTTACACTGCCTGAATAATACTGTTGGTTTGAGGTTGAATATGCGGATGCGTTTTGGTCATTATCTGCCTGCCCATAATTGATATGAATCTCATCCTGCACAGGCACCGATTTCGGTTTTATTTCTTCTGCGTCTGTCACTTTCTCATAAGATGCGGCATTGTCCGTACCGGAAAAGATTCCTTCTGCATAAACATTCTCAGAACCTGTTTGTGCATTTCCTGAAAGGTCATTGCCAGCCGGCTGCTCCAATTTGGCACCGCAATTGGAGCAGAACTTAGCGGATCCATTGTTTTCACTTCCACACTCTGTACAAAAAATCGTTCTTTCTTCACTCATAATTTCTTATCCCTTCTGTCATGCTTTCAACTATATCTCATTAGTATTCTAATCCTTTTATCTTCAAAAGTCCATACTAACAAGTTGCGCCGCCAACCACCGTTTTCTTCAAAATCTCTTCCCTGTCAATCTGACTGTTTAACAGCTTATCCTGCACATATTCAAAGCCAAGCCTTGCAATGGTGTCAGCAAAACGCTCCCCGGAAATCCCTTCGTCACGGAAGAATAAAATCGCACGTTCTGTTACGGCAAGTACCTCTTCCTCAGTGGTAAAGATTTTATCAAGGGGTCTTCCTTCAGCCACCTTCTTGCCCCAGCGTCCACCAATATAAACCTTGTAGCCTATCAACGACTCATTCACGGCGCCAAAAGGACACTTGGAAATGCAACGTCCGCAATGGTTGCAGACATCGGCATCAATTTTAATCTTCCCGTCCTCCATCTGTGCCACCTTGATCGGACAACTGTTTTCCACCTGACATTTTTTACAGCCATGGCATCTGGACAAATCAATTTCCGGTACCCTCTGCCCAATGATTCCCAAGTCATTCAAATCAGGTTTCACGCAATTGTTCGGGCAGCCTCCCACTGCAATCTTAAACTTATGGGGCAGGGAGACATCATGATATCCGGTATAATAAAGATCATGAAGTTTTTGGGATAAACCAAAGGTATCGATCAGGCCATACTGGCAGGTCGTTCCTTTACAGGATACCACCGGACGCACCTTAGAGCCTGTTCCGCCGGTTTCTAACCCTGCTTCTGCCAAAAATGCCATCACGTTGTCGATATCGTCATAAGATACCCCCTGGATCTCCAAAGTCAGCCTTGTGGTCATAGTCACTTCCCCGGAACCGAAACGTTCTGCCGCTTCCGCAACTTTCTTTTGCTCTTCTGCGGTAAGCTTCCCGTTCCTTGTGATGACACGGACATTAAACACATCATCGTACCGTTTATCCTGCAAACATCCAAGACCTTTCACCCGCTTAATATCTTCAGGAGAAAGTTTATTTCCATTGCGGGGCACTTTTACTTCGTTAAACATCACGCCGCCTTCCAGCACCAGCGTGTTGGTATACCCAAAGGCTTTCAAACGGTTTTGAAGGAAATA
The DNA here is from genome assembly GCA_910587295.1 of uncultured Lachnospiraceae bacterium. GTDB lineage: Bacteria > Bacillota > Clostridia > Lachnospirales > Lachnospiraceae > Suilimivivens. Next base: position 172,357 of record CAJULP010000047.1, read on the forward strand.
TCCCCTCTTTCCTTTGGTACAGACAAGAAGGAGTTTCGCATCCTTATCCAAACCTTCTATGGGCCCTGTAACGGCGGAGAGGTTCACCCATTTTGCGTTTGGGATACCAGCCGCCGGCTGTACGTCGATGACCGTATAGCCGTTTGCCGCACCGGCCGCATATTCTGCCGGGCTCATGCTGTTTAAGACACCGTCCATTTTATTTTCCAGTATGTAGCAGGCAGTCACAAAAGGATGGATCGCCGTTGAAAAAGGCGGCGCATAGGCAAAATCCAGCGTATCAAAGTCATCCAGCCTCATCCCCTTCGAAATCCCGGTAACTGCGATATCTACCATCTTATCCACCGCACCCGCTCCCAATACCTGAATGCCGAGAAGCCTGCGGCTTTCATTTTCAGCGGTGATCTTAACCATAAAGGAGGACGCCCCCGGGTAATAATGGGCCTTGTCGTCAAGAATACAAACCACGGAAGTCACATGGAACCCCGCAGCTTTTGCCTGTTCTTCCGTAAGGCCGGTCCGCCCGCCGTTCAACGTTGGCAAAAGTCGTACCACACCGGTTCCGAGGCAGCCGCCATATCCGCTTCCCAACTGATACATTTTCTTTGCCATAGCCCTTGCACCCAGATTGGCCGTTGAACCCATTGCGGACCACTGGGGTTTGCCGGTCAAGGCATTTTTCACCATCGCACAATCCCCCGCCGCATAGATATCCGGAAGATTTGTCTTTAATTCTTCATCCACAAGGATTGTTCCTTTAAACATTTCCAGCCCGGAATCTGATAAGAATCCTGTTGCCGGACGAACGCCGATCGCCAGGATGACAAGGTCGGCAGGCAAAACACCGTTATCCGTAACCACGCTTTGCGCATGATCCGTTCCGTTTATCCCTTTCAGGCTCACGGAAGTCAAAACACGCATCCCTCCCGCCTTTAACTGACGTTTCGCATAGCCCGCCATTTCTTCGTCAAAGGCATTAGGCATGATCTGCGGCGCCGCATCGATCACTGTGACATCCATTTTAAGGGCAGCTAAATTTTCCGCCACCTCAAGCCCGATAAACCCTGCCCCGCACACAACCGCCTTGCGGCATTTGTTTTCTTCCGCATAGGCACGGATCGCTGCTGCGTCGTCCGGTGTACGGACACAGAAAACGCCGGGAAGGGAGACGCCCTCTACAGGTGGTACAAAAGGTGCCGCTCCTGTTGCAATGATCAGTTTATCATAACTTTCCTCAAATATTTCCCCGCTGCTTTTCTTTATCGCCACCTGCTTTTTGGCGCTGTCAAGGCCTACAGCCTCACAGCCGGTCTGCACCTGTGCACCGGTCAGCCCCGCATATTTTGCCGGTGAATTTACGATCAGCTCCTCCCTTGTAGAGATATCGCCGCCAATATAATAGGGCAGGCCGCAGCCTGCATAGGAAATATCCTCGCTTTTCGTAAAGATCTTCACTTCTGCCTGACGGTCCAGGCGCTTTAATTTTGCCGCCGCCTTGGTTCCGGCAGCTACCCCGCCAATAATCACATACTTCATTTACTTATGACCTCCTTCATAAATTCATATCTTGTTAGTGAGCTTTCCCACCCACTACTTTAATATCTTCTTTTGTATCCACGATCGCCTCAATTGCAGCTATGACCGCCTCCACCATCATATCCTGTGACATGGAAGGCACGCTTTTCTTATTGACCACCTGCCCGGGCAAATACGGGATATGGATAAATCCGCTCCGCTTTCCAGGGTACTTCTCCGCAATCAAATGACAGACCCCATAAGTTACATGGTTACAGACAAAAGTACCTGCCGTATTGGACACGGAAGCAGGGATATCTTTGCTGCGGATCCGCTGCACCATGGCTTTCACCGGAACAGTCACAAAATAAGCAGCCGGGCCATCCTCAGCGACCGGCTCGTCTATGATCTGGTTTCCTTCATTGTCAGGAATAGGACAGTCGTCAATATTGATTCCAACACGCTCAACGGTGATATCAGCCCTTCCCCCTGCCTGGCCAATTGATAGGATCACGTCTGGTACATATTGTGAGATTGCCATGTCGATCACCTTTAGGGATTTATGGCAGACTGTAGGGATTTCTAATTTTATGATCTCAGCCCCCGCGATCATATCCGGAAGCCTCTTGACTGTTTCAATGGAAGGATTGACCGGCTCGCCGCCAAACGGGTCAAATCCGGTAACTAATATCTTCACTTTTCATACCGCCTTTCTTCCTGTTTTCATTATACATATATTTTCCTTCTTATACAATCACAAATATTTTACAGAAACCATTTTAGAAAACCGGTTGAAAGCGAAACCGAAACACCGTATAATACATTTCCGGATGATAATACAGCACACAAAATAAAAAATTTTGACCGGAGGAAAAAAGGATGTTTGGAAATTGGGGATTTTCATATATAGGATTGCTTTTTTTACTGATGTTATTTATTCCTAATATCATATGGTCAAGAAAAAAGCCGCAAGGATATACTTCAACAGGGGAAAATAAAATCCTGCTGTTCTTTGAAAAAACAGGGGAAATCATGACCTGTTGCTGCTCATTGATGTTTTCTGATCACTACTTTACAACTTTTAAGCTAAGCTGTTTCTCCTAGACATAGCCTTTGCAAGGCTTTGATAAGAGCTGTTGATTTTATGTGGTTTTCGATGTTCTGCACTAAGTTTACATAAAATATCTGCCGCTTTACCTGCTCGCTAAGGGCAAACCTGAACTCCTGTACACTGCCACCCCTGTACTGTGACAAGGTTTCTTCCATATAAGGCAGCAGTTTCATGGCGCAGTAGCTGATATTGATGAGATTCACCAGCATTTCCACCCCTTTCCGGCTGCGGACCATGTATGCGCATAACGACCAGAAAGATTTCTGCTCATAGTAACTTACTTCTATGTTCCACCGGAACGAATACAGGAACAGGGGGATGT
>CAJULP010000048.1 GCA_910587295.1 uncultured Lachnospiraceae bacterium
CTGGAGTGGAAGGTTTTTATATCTTCTAAACCGTGTCGTCTTATCGTTGTTCCCAGACAGGAGTTTATCTAACATATGTTCGGTAAACTCCTGTTCTTTTTTGTGTTTCCAAAACTCGGAATTTCCTATAAAGTAAAAAAGGGCAGCTACAAATCTCTCGACTTATAACTGCCCTGACGCTGTTTCTTTTATAATCTGTTTCAAATCAGCAACTTCAAACTTACTTTGAAATTTTGATTACCAATTTCTTATTTTACATGCCCCCAACTTAATCAATTCACTATACTTTTCTTCACGTAACATTTCTTCAAGTTTTTCCCTCATATTCACTTCTCTTGAATCAATCTTCCTTGTATTAAATAGATTGATAATGAACTGTTCAACAACTTTATCATCTAAAGCTTGAATTTCACTTTCCCCCAATTTATAAAGAATGTAATAGTAAAAGATGCTATGTTCTCCTATATTTTCTTCATTTATCTTTATTTCATCACTTCCAATATTGTCCTCAACAAATCTTTTAAGCCCTCTCTTATGAATGACATCCGTATTTAATAAGTCTTGTAATTGATTTAGTACAAAATCAACCACATATTGATTACCACTATGAATTCCTGCCACTCCTTTACCCAATATATGAAGAATATCTAAAACAAAGAGATTATAGTTAATATGTTGATTTTGGGGCATCATTACATGACATTGCAATCCCCCAATTTCCTGTGCTGGGAAATCAGTACTCTCACTCATCCCATTAATCATGTCTGAAACAATATCATTATAGTCATGAACACATAAACATTCACGCTCTCTATTTCCTGAACCATCAATGTTAATCTTTTGCAATATGCAATTATTCTCACAAAATGTTGGTATATGTTTACATACCTTTATATCATATACTGCAACTCCAAAAATATCCACTAATACACTAATGCCACCTTGATTATCAATATAAGCTAACATAGCATGACTTCCATCATGACAAAATTCGCTAAATTTGTCGAGTAGCATTTTATCTGTGACCATTTTTACAACTTGGTCATTGCCACCGTCCAGAATATAGGCTATTATATCTGAAAAATCCTCGTATTTATCTTCCACTTTATTTTTCAGACAATACCATTCATATGCGATCTTCGCCACTTGCCTATGCATCGCTTCACTAAAAAAGACCTCATACTTAAGTGGAATATGTGATTCTATCACTTGAGTATTTATATCTATTTGTTCAATATCGCCTTTATTAGTCTTTTTTATCTGTTCAATCTTTTCATACGGTCCAAATGCTGACTCGTTATTCTCACTCCACAGAATTTTCTTGTTTATAAAATCATGTTCTTTGACCACCTTTTTATCATGATATCGTATCCCTGCAATCACATAATCTGCTTCATAAGTCGGAAAATGATTACTTTTTTTCGATTTAATATTTAAATAATTCAATAGAAAGGCTAATTTCTCCGCCACCTCTGATTCAAATTTTTTTGTCATTCCACTATTATGCTCCACATGACACACACACTTGTTTATTATCCTTGATGCGGTTAATGCATCTGGTATAATATCTGAATCAGACAAATCTTTGGAAGTTCCACAATAAATACATTTTGGTTCACCCATATTTTTTCTCTCCCTTTCGTAACGCATAGCTTTTTAATAATTATCAACAATATTATCTAAAATCACTGATAAAAAATCTGCATACATCATTCCATCTTTTATCTTTACATCATCCAGCATCAATGCCTGAAACAAAACATCACCCACATTCTCCAGTCTTACCATTTCATATTCTTTTTCAGTAAAACCTTCCACCCGCAAATCCTGCACAGCAGCTTCTTTTCTCGCCACCAGACAATGTGTATACAATGCCATAATATACTTGTCCGACATCAGAAAGGCATATGTTTCGTTCCCTTGATATGTATATCGGCACTTTTCCAGATTTTCTTGCGGTATATCGAAATAACATCTGACCGTTTCCAGATATACATCTCCATAATACTGCGGCTTTAGCTTCTTTGCATACCTTCTGATTGTTGCAAATATATTATTTCTTTCCATAGCTGTCTTTGTTCTCTTAAATACAGGCTTTTTTCCTCGCAGGTCCATATAAACATTATTTAGGATAGTCTTTCCGGCATACTGCTTGAAATTACCTATCCGCAACAAATACGATAACACCTCCAGCAATTTCTCTTTTGATGTTATCTCCTGATACGAATAATCCCCAAATTCAATATGATCCAGCTTCAAAGGGCAGCTCCCTTTCGCTATCTCACGCTCCATTACCCTGTTAATGTCTCTCATTGATTCCATTTGTATATTTCTCCTTCCCGCTTCTGGACATCGTGTCCAAAAGCACAAAAAAAGCAGCTACAAGTATTTCACTCATAACTGCCCTAACGCTGTTACCTGATTATTCTATTCCTGCCGTTTTTGCAAATCCGGCTTTTCTATTCATAAGTTCCTCTTGTTTCTCCTTTGGAAGACACCGGAATATCTCATTATATCCCATTCCTGCCATCGGTGTTCCTTTTGCCAAAAGAAAAAGCTGCGTGTCAAACCATTCCTCCCACAAGTTCTCAAACATGCTCTGGCTGTCCGTAAAGGTTATTGCATCTTCAAAACCCTGTGGCGGTCTATAATACTGTAACTTAACAAATCCGTATCTTCCCGCATCCACGACAAGTATATTCTCAATCTCATACAGCTCTGCAAAAGCATCTGCAACCTTTCTGCATTTTTCCCTTTCACTGTCTGTAATGTATATTTCTTTCACAATTAACCATCCTCCTGTTTCAAAACCACACTAACTGCATCTATATCCTCAATCTCCAGAAATAAAACATTATTGTCTTTACCATTTACATATTTTATGGTGCATACACGCACCATATTATTATAAGTTTCCTGCCATTAAAATACAAGGTAGGAAAGGAGTTGCCTGTATGATTAAATACGATCCCCTTTGGCAAACGCTTAAGGCTAAGAACATCAGTCAGTACCAGCTCATTAAAGATTATGGCATTGACAAAGCACAGCTTCAGCGGCTCCGGCAAAATATGGTAGTAAAGACCATTATTCTGAACAGGCTATGTCAGATACTTGACTGCCGGATTGAAGACATTATGGAATATGTTCCAGATGACAAGTAGAGGTATTGTTTATGATTGATTGACAATGCCTTTTTTGTTGCTCTTTTTTCTTTTACACCTTTGGACATTGTGTCCAGAAGTGTCCTGCTATTACTTTTATTATCTCCGTAAATATAACGATAATCCTCACAAGAACAATAATACCACCAATCAGACCTCCAACGATACAATTCAGTGCCAGTATTCCCATACTTCCTGCAATTCCAAAATTCTTCGGCACAAGAAACATACACATTTTTCTGATACCATAGGGACATCCTACCAAAATCCAATAAAGGAAATAATCAAACCCATCTGCTTTATTGCAAACCGGATAACAGGTAATCATCCACAGAACAAGAACACATACCGGAATAATTATTTTAAACAATGCCTTTTTCATGCCAGCCACCTCCGTACATATCGTGCTGCACTTCCTGCTGATAATAATGATTCATCGTTGAGGGTGCATTATAAAGAGCAGTAACCATATATGCCTTGATATTGGTTATTTTCGTATTTGTATCATGCATACAGCCAATCACATACTCCAGATGTCCACTGTTCAGCTTCAGGAATTTAGATTTTACAAGCTCATAAGGATAATCCTCCCCTGCAATCCGGATTGTTGTACGCTTTACGCATACAACCTCACAGATAACCTCAAAAAGCTCCTCATACAAAGCCTTGTTCTGCCAGTCATCGTACTTCATGTGATGCTCATATTCGATGTTATCCTTAATCAGCTCTATGTATGCATTGACATCATCCATCAAATCAATCCTTTTTTCTGACATACTCTCATTACCAGATTGATTGATAGGATTGGTATAACTCATATCAATATAACTCTGGTTAGTTTGATTATAGTTAGTATAAATAGGGTCTGCTTTATGAACTTCTGCAAGTTCACTTTCTGAACCTCTTGAAGTCTTCATTGTGAACTTCTGGTGTTCTAAATCCTGAACCTCTTGAAGTTCAATTTCTGAACTTCTGGAAGTATGCATATTAGACTTCTTGAGGTTCAGTTTTTGAACTTCTGTGGTTTTATCAGCATTATCGGACTTTTCTTCTGTCTGTGCATCAGTAATTGTAGAAAAATTCTTCACATAAATTATGTCCGGCTTTCCAAGTCCACGGCGTTTCTTTTCAATCAGACCGATTCCGTTTTCGGTATCAAGCTCTTTCATAATCTTAACGCAGGTTGCCTTTGCACACCCCAAATCTTCCATAATTGCATCCACCGTATAAATAATGTATGCCCTGTTTTCATCATCCAACCAGCCGTTTTTCATGGATAATGACATCCTGTCAAGCATCAGCCCATAGAGGAGCTTAGCATCACTGCTAAGCCCCTTAAATCTCTCGTCTTTAATCAAAAGCCGGGGAACACGATAAAAAGAGAACTGCTCTGCTTCAATTCCGTAGTAATAATCAAAGTTTATTGTATCGCTCACTTTACCGTGCCTCCTTTACTGCTTATTCTGCCATTCTTCCAATAGCTGATAGATAATGTTTTCTATATCCTCACTGGAATAATCCTCCGTAAAATATCTGCTGATTTTATCAGCCTTGATTGTAACTTTTCTTTCCTTTGGCTTTTCCTCTGTCAAGATCAGTCTTACCATTGGCAGAGTCAGCTCGCCTTTTTTCCCATATTCTTTTAACTTTGATGATTGGGTAGTCGAGATAGCTGCACCCGTTTCTTCAAGAATGACCTGCACCCATTCCTGCGCCTGTTCTGTCAGAAAAGATATGTCAACACCCTGTACCAGACCGATTTTTTTCTTATCAACCATATCCAGTAATTCATCTGACAGACGGGCAAGCCACATATAACGCTGAACTGTCTTGCCACTCTCTCCGGCTGCTTCTCCCACTTCATCAAGACTGTTTCCATTTCCTTTTTTGCCCTGATGCTTCATGGCTTCATACTTCATGGAATAGGCTTTTGCCTTTTCACTTGGGAGAATATCTTCCCTCTGGATATTAGTATCTACCATAATCACCGTAGCTTCATCATCATTGTAATCTCTGATAAACATAGGCATGGTGGAAAGACCTGCAAGCTCACAGCCATGTTTTCTACGGTGTCCGGCGATTATCTCATAACCGCCCTCCGCCCTCGGTCTTGCAATACCTGGCATAAGCACACCATAATTTTTGATACTCTCCACTGTCTCCTGCATTTTCTCATCGTCCAGTACCTTAAAAGGGTGTCCTCTGAACTCATAAAGTTCTGAAAGGGGTATCTCCTGCACCTGATCGGTGCCTGCTGTCATATCAGAAGCACCGAATAAATCATCAAAACTGTTTAGCTTTACCTTTGCCGCACTTCCTGCCTTATTCATTGCCAAGCACCTCCTCCGTCAAAGATTGATAGGCACTTGCTACTTTTCCCTTTGGGTCATGCTGATAGATGCTGACGCCCTCTGCCGAAATCTCGGCAGCTCTTACGGAAATTGGAATGCTATTCTCAAATATCCTTACTTTGCTGCCATAATTCTCAATCAATAATGCACTGATGTCCTTTGCATAATTTGTTCTGCTGTCAACCATGGTCAGCAAAATACCCTCAATGGACAGCTTCGGATTAATCTGCCGTTTTACCTTGCCAATAGTCTTGATAAGCTGTTCCAAACCTTTCACTGGCAGATATGCCGCCTGTACCGGAATTAAGATACTGTCCGCACAGGCAAATGCATTTATGGTTATCATACCAAGTGAAGGCATACAGTCAATCAAGATATAATCATATTGCTCTTTCACCTGCTCTATGTAGGAACGCATCACAAGCTCCCTGCTCATGACATTTACCAAGGATACCTCCAGACCGGATAATTCGATATTACCGGGCATAAGGTCAATTCCTTCCTCATGCCTTAAAATACCGTAATCATCTTCCATTTCCACATCATTGATGATATTCGCCATCACAGTCGCAAGTGTTTCCTCCAGCTTGTCCGGCTCTGTAAATCCCAAACTTGCAGTCAAGCTACCCTGTGCATCGGCATCTATCAGCAGAACTCTCTTGCCCTGCTTTGCTAATCCTATTCCCAAATTACTTGTTGTGGTGGTCTTTCCGACTCCACCTTTCTGATTTGCGATTGCTATTATTTTACACATGATACATTCTCCTTTACTCTCTGCTAACTTTCTGCTACATTAGTCTTTTTCACTTCTACATACGCTCTGTAAAACTTCTTTGTCCCTTTATTCGGGTATAAATCTGAAAACTCTGTCACTTCGATTTTGGAATTTCTTTGCAAAATCTTCCCAAACCATTTAATATCATTCTTTGTTCCCATCAATCGAACCTTTAACATCAATCCGCTCCTCCAAACAGGGCATACAGTTTCCGGTTATAGGTTGCATATTCCGGATACCGGATTTGTATTGCCTGCCAAAAATATGGTGCATAGGCACAGCAGAATAATTCCTCCACTGTGTACTGTCTGCACTCGTTAATTTGCTCCTCTGCGTCCGTGTAATCATCCACGCTTGGTGTGGCATTGCAATATAAATTAAATGCCATTCTGACTACTTTCACGCTTCCGCTGGTCTGCCAGCCTTCCTGTAAACATTCTGTTTTTACACAGCCTGTCTTAAAATCATAAATGCGGTTCGCATTCCTTCTGGTATCATCGTTAATGCCAAGGCAATAGCAAAGCGCCTTGTGGTACACATCCTGATACCTTACTTCTTTCAATTTCTCGTAGTAGAATTTCTCATGTGCTTCACTGATAAAAATAATGCTCTCTTTCTTTGTGTTTTCTGCTCCTAACGCTGTACTATTCATGCTTTATTCCTCCAATTCTTTATTTTTGACCATAACCACACTCGCAGCATAGCTGCTCGTTGTCGCGGCATTCGCCAAATGCTCATGCAAGCATGGCACTTGGCTCATTGCAACACGCAAAAAGGACACTCCCAAATTCTCACTTGGAAAGTGTCCTTGAAGTACAAAATATAAAATTGAATGTCGCACAAAACGTATTATTCAGTATTATTCCGTATTATGCGTAGCAAATTTGTAGTAAATTTGTAGTAAATCACAACTTGTAATCACTGAAACCCTTGATTTTACTGACTTTATTTGTCCAACGACTTCATCGTCGGGAACAATAAAACGTCCCTTATTGCAGGAGAATTTGTTAACAGCATCACCAGCCTATCAATACCATATCCGATACCACCGGTAGGCGGCATCCCGATCTCCAGTGCATTCATGAAATCCTCGTCCGTTGTATTTGCTTCCTCATCCCCTGCTGCCAGCGCCGCTTCCTGTGCCTTAAAGCGCTCCCTCTGGTCAATGGGGTCATTCAGTTCGGAATAAGCGTTACACATCTCCCGCCCGGTGATAAACAACTCAAACCGCTCCACATACTCCGGCTTGTCCGGCTTTCTCTTGGTAAGAGGAGAAATCTCTACCGGATGGTCCATCACAAAGGTAGGCTGCACCAGATGTTCCTCCACAAACTCCTCAAAGAACAGGTTCAGAATATCGCCCTTGGTATGACGGTCCTCATAGTGGACTTCCTTCTCATCTGCCAGCTTCTTAGCAGCTTCCGTGTCAGCTACCTGGTCAAAATCAATGCCTGTATACTTCTTTACCGCCTCGATCATGGTCATCCGTTCAAAAGGCTTCCCAAGATCAATCATATACTCACCATAAGGCACCGTTGTTGTTCCGCATACTTCCTCTGCCACGTAGCGGAACATGTTTTCCGTCAGATCCATCATCCCGTTATAGTCAGTGTATGCCTGATACAGCTCCATCAGGGTAAATTCCGGGTTATGCCTGGTGTCAAGGCCTTCGTTGCGGAATACGCGCCCAATCTCATAAACACGCTCAAGACCGCCCACGATCAGCCGCTTTAAGTATAATTCCAAAGAGATCCGAAGCTTCACATCCTCATCCAGGGCATTAAAGTGAGTTTCAAAAGGCCTTGCGGCCGCACCGCCTGCGTTAGATACCAGCATAGGCGTTTCCACTTCCATAAAATCCTGCTCATCTAAATAGCGCCGGATAGCGGATATGATCTTTGACCTCTTGACAAAGGTTTCTTTCACTTCCTCGTTCATGATAAGATCCGTGTATCTTTGGCGGTAACGGATATCCGTATTGGTCAGCCCGTGGTACTTTTCCGGGAGAATCTGCAGACTCTTGGAAAGCAAAGTCACCCTGGACGCATGGATAGAAATCTCTCCTGTCTTGGTCTTAAACACCTCGCCGGTAATGCCTACGATATCCCCTACATCGTATTTCTTAAAATCAGCATAAGCTTCTTCCCCTAAGCTGTCTTTTGCCACATAAGACTGGATATTTCCTTTCAGATCCTGGACATTGCAAAAAGATGCCTTGCCCATCACGCGCTTCTGCATGATACGGCCGGCCACCGATACCACCTGGCCTTCCATCCGGTCAAAGTTCTCTTTGATATCCCTGCTATGCGCCGTTACGTCATATTTCGTGATCTGGAAGGGATCCTTGCCCGCTTCCTGCAATGCCGCAAGCTTTTCCCTTTTGATCTTCAAAAGCTGGTTAATGTCCTGTTCCTTTTCTACCTTATTGTTCTGCGGTTGATTATTCTGCCCGTTAGCCACGTCATACACTCCTTATCTTTCCTTAGTTAGAACGCTGGATCTCCAAAACTTCATAGCGGAGAACGCCCGCCTGTGTTTCCACTTCCACAACATCGCCGCACTTTGCGCCGATCAGTGCCTTCCCAACCGGCGATTCATTGGAAATTTTCCCTTTCAAACTGTTTGCCTCCGTGGAACCGACAATTTTATATTCCAAATCCTCGTTATACTCTAAATCACGAATTTTTACACAACATCCAATATTGATCTTATCAAGGTCAACCTCATCCTCAACAACTACCTCAGCGTTTTTCAGGATTTTTTCCAATTCGTCAATCCTTGCCTCGATATCCCGCTGCTCATCCTTGGCTGCGTCATATTCAGCATTTTCGGACAGATCCCCCTGTTCCCTTGCTTCTTTGATCTTTTGTGCGACTTCCTGCCTTTTTACTACCTTAAGTTCATGAAGCTCGTCTTCATACTTCCGGAGCCCTTCATAGGTAAGTATGTTTTTCTTCTCTTCCATTGCTTTTCGCCTTTCCACCCATATTTTGTTCCTTTAATTAAGGAAATCATCCTAATTAACTTCCGTATTATACCCATTTTTTACTGTAGTGTCAAGGAAATTCCATACCAGATTACGATTCACACATTTTGCCGCCGTATCTCCACTCTGGCCCTCCCTTCTAAGATCCAGCCAGACTATCTTAGGATCCGGCTTTCTTACTTCCGTCAGGATCAACCCGAACTCGTCCGCCAATACTTCTTTCAGCCTGGAGCAGTTTTCACTTTCCTCCCCGTAGTAGTACGCTCTTCTCATCCTTGGCAGGTAAGGGTACAATAATTCCATTGCCTGCTCCCCATAATAATCCCCTTCTTCCGGCAAAGACAGGCATATCCGGTCAAAGGGCCTTTGCTGGTAAAGGCACACTGCCCATAGCTCCAATGGCAGCTCCCAATTCCCCGCTCCAAGTCCGGGGCTTACAATCTGCTCCCGGCATCCATATGCCTGCCCCGCTTTTGCCATCGTCTTTTCCAGGATCCGCTCCGCCGTTGCCGCCTTAAAGCCCCGTTCTCCGAAAAGCCCCTTTTCAAACCGTGGCATCAGGGCAAAATAAACTTGCAGCCGGGAAGTTACCGTCCTTCCTTCGTAGGAAAGAAAGGGGAAACCACGCCCCGACTTTTTAATAGGGAGCCCCTTGGCAAGCAGGATGCGTTTCTTTTCCCTTCCCTCCAACGCAGCCCCGATATAAAAAATGTTTTTTTCTTCCCTTTCCATAGCAGCCCGCCTGCATATCCTTACCCTTTGGCAAAGGATATGCAGGCGGATGGCTTCCTATTCTAAAAATAACCACATTACCTGTTAAAAATATGCTGCACTGCCGTCTCTAACTGCGCAAAGGATTCCATTTCGTTGATCCTCCGTCGCAGCGCCGCGGAATTAGGATAGCCTGCCGTATACCATGCGATATGCTTGCGCATTTCCCTCACCGCCGTGTACTCCCCCTTTAATTCCAGTTCCATTTTTGCATGGCAAAGAATCACTTCCTTCATTTCCTCCGGCGTTTTGGATTCCGCCTTCTCCCCGGTTTCCAGATAATGTAAAATCTCCCTGAATATCCATGGGTTTCCCCTTGCGGCCCTTCCCACCATAATCCCGTCACAGCCGGTTTCAGAAAGCATCATTTTTGCGGACAGACCATCTGTCACATCCCCGTTCCCAATCACCGGGATGCGGACCGCTTCTTTTACCTGCCGGATGATATCCCAGTCCGCCTGCCCGCTATAGTACTGCTCTCTGGTCCTGCCGTGCACTGCCACTGCCGCCGCACCGCAGTCCTCCGCTATTTTAGCCATTTCCACTGCATTGGCATCCTTTTCCAAAAAGCCTTTCCGAATCTTCACTGTCACCGGCTTTTTGACCGCCTTCACTGTTTTGGAGATAATCTCCGCCGCCAGCTTCGGGTTCTTCATCAGCGCTGAACCTTCCCCGTTATTTACCACCTTTGGCACCGGACATCCCATATTGATATCCAATATCGAAAAGGGCCTCTCCTCGATCCGCTTTGCCATCTCGCTTATGATCACCGGGTCCGACCCGAAAAGCTGCAAAGACACAGGCCCTTCATCGGGATGGATCTCCATCAGTTCTTCCGTATTTCTGTTATTATAATAAATCGCCTTGGCGCTGATCATCTCCATGCATACCAGCCCTGCTCCTTTTTGTCTGCACAGCAAACGAAATGGCAGGTCTGTCACACCTGCCATAGGGGCTAATAGTAACCGGTTATCAAGCGCCACAGGACCAATCCGCAACTGTCCATTCTGGTCTGCCATTATCCTTCCAGCCTTTCCGTTTCTTCTGCTTCCTGCGAATCCAAAAGCTCCCCGGGATTCTCATGGAGAATAAATACCCGGTAGTAAAGGCGCAGAGATTCAAACATTTCCTGCCTTTTCCGGCGCACCTCATTTACTAACAGTCCACTGCCAATCTCGTCATACAAGAAATCATCCTCAGCATATTCGGTACGCATAGACACATTTCCATCTTCTTCAAATTCAATGGTAAAAATTCCTCCGATCTCCTCCGTAAAAAGCACACAGATAATGTGGAGCTCTTCCTTAATAGAATCGGGTATCCCTGAAAATTTCTCATTAAAATAATATTTCTTTTCGTAGGCATTTGCTCCGCAAAGTACTGTCATTCCAAACTTCTCCCTGTTACAAGGTAGCTGCCATCACTGCCTTGATGGTGTGCATCCGGTTTTCCGCTTCTTCAAATACCACTGACTGTGCTGACTCAAATACTTCATCCGTCACTTCCATCTCCGAAACGCCAAACCGCTCGTTCATCTCTTTGCCAATCTTTGTTTTCAGATCATGGAAGGCAGGCAGACAGTGCATAAAGATGGCGTCCTTTCCGGCATTTTCCATTACTTTTGCGTTCACCTGATACGGGGAAAGTTCCCTGATCCGCTCTTCCCACACCTGAGAAGGTTCCCCCATGGAAACCCACACATCCGTATAGATCACATCAGCGCCCTTGGTTCCTTCCTCCACATTTTCCGTCAGCGTAATGCTCCCGCCGGAACTCTGCGCCATTTTCCGGCACTTTTCTACCAGCGTTTCATCCGGGAAATACTTAGATGTGGTACATGCGGTAAAATGCATGCCCAGCTTAGCACAGACCACCATCAAAGAATTGCCCATGTTATAACGGGCATCTCCCATATAAGTCAGTCTCACTCCCCGGATCCGCCCTAACTTTTCACGGATCGTCAAAAGGTCTGCCAGCATCTGGGTAGGATGAAATTCATTGGTCAGCCCGTTCCATACCGGAACCCCGGCATATTTTGCCAGTTCTTCCACGATATCCTGCCCATATCCCCTGTACTCGATCCCTTCAAACATACTTCCTAAAACCCTGGCTGTGTCCGCAATACTCTCCTTCTTACCAATCTGGGATGCGGAAGGATCCAGATAGGTGGTCTCCATCCCCAGGTCATGAGCTGCCACCTCAAAGGAACATCTGGTCCTTGTGCTGGTCTTTTCAAAGATCAGCGCCACATTTTTGCCCTGATGCATCTCCTTTGTCAAAATCCCTTTTTTCTTTTTATCCTTAAGCTCCGCCGCAAGATCCACCAGATAAAGAATCTCTTCCGGTGAAAAATCCAAAAGCTTCAAAAAACTCCTGCCCTTTAAATCCATGACGATACCCATGCCTTTCCCACATGAGCCTCTCCCATGCGGGAACAAGCCCATCTTCCTGTTTATTTATCGCTGATCAGTTCCTTTACGGATGCGGCCAGGCCTGCCATCCCCTGAATCTCAGAAGGGATGATGATCTTGGTAGCCTTGCCGTCCGCTGCCTTTTCAAAAGCTTCCAGACTCTTAAGCCTTAACACTGCCTCATCAGCTCCCGCTTCCCGGATCATTCTAAGACCGTCTGCGGTTGCCTTTTGTACCTTTAAGATTGCCTCTGCTTCACCTTCCGCTTCCCGGATCATCTTCTCCTTTTGTGCTTCCGCGCGCAGGATGGCAGATCTCTTTTCTGCCTCCGCTTCCAGGATAGCCGCTTCTTTCTTACCTTCCGCTACCGTTACGCTTGCCTTCTTCTCCCCTTCCGCACGGGTAACCGCCTCACGCCGTTCACGTTCCGCC
The DNA here is from genome assembly GCA_910587295.1 of uncultured Lachnospiraceae bacterium. Classification (GTDB taxonomy): domain Bacteria; phylum Bacillota; class Clostridia; order Lachnospirales; family Lachnospiraceae; genus Suilimivivens. The sequence goes on from CAJULP010000048.1 coordinate 12,888, forward strand.
TTCATCTGGCGCTCCATGGCATTTTGGATCTCCGCCGGCGGAATGATGTTTTTCAGTTCCACACGGTTCACCTTGATTCCCCAGGGATCCGTCGCCTCATCCAAAGAAGCCCTCATCTTGGTGTTGATGGTCTCTCTGGAGGTCAGTGTCTGATCCAGCTCCAGATCGCCGATAATATTACGCAGAGTGGTCGCCGTCAGGTTTTCAATTGCCATGATAGGGTTTTCCACGCCGTATGCAAACAGCTTCGGATCCGTAATCTGAAAGAACACCACCGTGTCGATCCGCATGGTCACATTATCTTTGGTGATCACCGGCTGAGGCGCAAAATCCACCACCTGCTCCTTTAAATTGATCTTCTTTGCCACCTTATCAATCAGGGGCATTTTAATATGAAACCCAACTGACCAGGTTCCCTGATAAGCGCCTAACCGTTCCACAACATAGGCATACGCCTGAGGTACAATCTTCACGCAGGATGCCAGCACAACCAATATGACCGCAAATAAAACAAGAATTACATATATCATATATTCCTTACCTTTCCGGGGTAACCCCTTACAACTGATTCTTCTTTTCCTCCACGATCAGCTTTACACCGCTGATCGACTTGATGACCACCACAGCCCCTACCGGCAGGGTAACATGGTCGTCCGTGGTCCGTGCCGTCCATTCTTTCCCTTCCACAGTCACCTGCCCGATGCCCTGAAGATTGTCAATCTCACTGATCACGATTGCCTGTTTCCCCACATAGCTCTCCGCATTGGTCTTCACCCTGTCCTTGTTAAAATACTTGACCGCAACAGGCCTTGTAAAAAACAGCAGAACAAATGATACCGCAAGGAACAGGACACATTGCAGCCAGATTGGCGCCCCAAGCGCCGAGCAGACCGCCGCGATCACCGCGCCGCCTGCGAACCAGACGCTGGTAAGTCCCATGGAAACGATTTCCAGAGCAATGCAGGCAACAAAAATAATCAACCATAATGTGGTAAAATTCATATTGCCCTCCTTTATCATCATAGTGTGATGCTTTACAAATATTTTACTACACAAAAAGAGATGGTGCAACAAAAGATAAATTCCCGGTATGTGTCAAGTGTTAGTTGGCACTTTTTCATTTTTTCTTTTTGATGTCATTGCTTGCGTTCTTTTTATTGGGCGTTCAGAAATTGATTACTGAACGTCCCGCTTTGAAGGGTCACTCAATACACCCTGCACGTACCCTA
>CAJULP010000049.1 GCA_910587295.1 uncultured Lachnospiraceae bacterium
AAGGACTTAAACCGGATGATAAAAAAATATTTAAGTTAGAAAAAATATACAACATTTTTAGCCATAGAAAGAGCCGGAATTTCCTTATTTTCCAAGGAATTCCGGCTTTGTTGGTCATTTCAAGTGTTGAAAATGGGCTATTATATCGCATCTGACCAATTTCTGTCAACTGCTTTTTTTAATTTAATATCTTAATATCTTAGATACCCCTGCGTATCTTCCTCTATATATTTACTGTAACTTTTCAGTTCTTCGGAAGGCTCATACTCCTCTTCCGGGAACAATAATTCATGGAGTCTCACCGCATTTTCTTCCAGAGAAGTAGGCACGATGCATTCCCCCTCCGTCCGGATCGGACCACCGTTTAACATATCCCTGAACGGGAAGCCGTCACTTACCGTAACCTTGTAATCACCCACCATGCCAAGAACCGGAAGCATATCCTCCACATCGATCGAAGTAATCACATGGGGCAGCACCGCATCCGCCGCTTCCATCAGCGTGCCCAGGGATGCCCTCTTCGCCTTTTCCATCATGGCGATCAAAACATTTCTTTGCCTTTCCGTCCGTTTAAAATCATCTCCCACAAAGCGGATCCTGCAGTAAGCCGTTGCCTGAAGCCCGTTTAATGTCTGCAGTCCCGGCTGCGTCACCGGCGTATAATCCACACCCTCCGAAGCCTCATAATGTTTTCCGTCCTCCGTGGTTCCTACCATACTGATCTGATAATTATTTAAATGGGAGATTTCAGACTCTGCCACGTCTATCTCAATGCCGCCAAGGGCATCCACCGCTTCCACCAGCCCTTCAAACCCTACCGTCACATAGTCTGTGATAAAAAGATCCGTGTTCATGTTCAGCATTCCAAGCGCCTGCTTCGGCCCCCCGTAAGCATATGCGGCATTGCACTTTTTGTAAGTGTCATTTCCTATATTCAGATAAGTATCCCTGTAAACAGAGATGAGACGCACCTCATGCTTATCCATGTCAATAGAGCAGACCATAATGGTATCGCTCCTGTTATTTCCCTTCCCAAGATTCTCATCCCTGGCGTCCACGCCAAAAAAAGCAACATTATAAATCCCAGTATATTCGTTTACCGTCTCCGGCTCTTTCGATTCCGTAACTTTTTTCTTGACTTCCTCATTAACAGCAATCTGCTCCGTATCTATAACATCCTTCTTCACACCATTTTTCCCGGTGGTGCGAAGCACGACAAACAAGATACCGATCGCCGCTATCAGCACAAGTATCTCAATGATGAATAATGGCAGGTGTTTCACCCATTTCTTCTTTTCCATCTTCTTCCTCATTTCTTCGTTTCTTTTGCGTTTTTATAAAAGATCAATGGCATCCGCCACACTGCCTACGCCAATCACCCTGATCCCGGAAATATCCTTTAGTACATCCATACCTGCTCTGGGAACGATACAGGTGGTAAACCCAAGTTTTTTTGCCTCCTGCACTCTGGCCTGCACCATGCTGACACCGCGCACTTCCCCGCTTAAGCCTACCTCTCCTACCGCGATCATCCTATCATCAATGCACTTGTTCTTAAAACTGGATACCAATGCCATCACAATGCCAAGATCAATGGCCGGCTCCTGTATTTTAATTCCTCCTGCAAGGTTCACATAGGCGTCACAGCTCCCCATCTGAATCCCTAACCGCTTTTCCAACACGGCGATCAACAGGTTGACCCTGTTAAAGTCAGTTCCGGTAGTCTGCCTTCTGGGAATGCCAAAACTGCTGTGGCATACAAGAGCCTGGATCTCGATCAGCATAGGACGGGTACCTTCCATGGAACAGACAACAATAGAACCGCTTGCATGTTCCGGCTTCCCGCTTAACATAAACTCCGACGGGTTGGCAACCTCCCTTAAACCCTCGCTTGCCATCTCAAACACGCCAATCTCATTGGTAGACCCAAACCGGTTTTTGACACTGCGCAGAATCCGGTACGAAGCATGCCGGTCTCCCTCAAAATAAAGCACCGTATCCACCATGTGCTCTAACACCCTGGGGCCCGCCACGGTTCCCTCCTTTGTCACATGGCCAACAATAAAAACAGAAATATTTAAGCCTTTTGCAAGTTGCAGTAAAACCCCTGTGGCCTCCCTTACCTGGGAAACGCTTCCCGGTGCGGAGGAAATCTGATCGCTGTACATAGTCTGGATCGAATCAATGACCACCACGTCCGGCTTCTTGCGGCGGATCACTTCCTCGATCGCATCCAGCCCCGTCTCACAAAAAAGCTTTAAATGTGCGTTAAATTCCCCAATCCGGGTAGCACGGAGCTTAATCTGTTTTAAAGATTCCTCCCCGGAAACATAAAGTACTTCCCTGCCGTCACCTGCCAGCATCCTGCATACCTGGAGCAGTAAGGTAGATTTACCGATTCCCGGATCTCCTCCTACCAGCGTAAGCGATCCCCGGACCAGCCCTCCGCCTAACACCCTGTCAAGTTCTCTTATGCGGGTGGTAAGCCGGTCTTCCTCATCCAGGGAGACCTCCGACAAAGCGATCGGCTCCGGCCGCTCTGCCAGGCTTCGGGAAGATGCCCCCTTTCCCTTGGCCGGCAAAGCCGCGCTTTCTTCCACAAAAGTATTCCACTGGCGGCATCCCGGACACTGCCCCATCCATTTACTCGATTCATATCCGCATTCCTGACAAAAAAATACAACAGCCGCCTTTCCCTTTGCCATCGTGATACCCATGCCCTTCCCACATAAGCCCTCCCATGTGGGAACAGGCCCAAATCCCTTTTACGTAAAAACAGGTCCCTGCCGGCGGCAGGTTCCTGTCTTTTACACATTACTGCTTTATCTGGTTACCTTAATGCCTACTTCTTTATTTTCTTCCAATTCCACGCTGATATTCAGCTTCCCGCCAAGATTGGTCTTCATCGTACCTATACTCTTCCCGTCAATCCATACTTCGTATTCTGTATCTTCCTTAAGTTCCAAGGTGATCTGTGCGTCTTCCGCACCTTCCGCTATAAAGCTGACACTGTCAGCCGTTTCCGAAAAATTAAGGACACTGGTTCCCGGAACCGACGAATAAGCAAACATTCCGTTACGTTCCAGCTTCGTCATTGCCTTGAAGGTTTTTACCTTATATAAATCCCCGCAATGTTCAAAATTCTCCGCTTTCGCCTTACTTTCCAACAAATGATTACCAAAACTGATGGTTCCGTCCGCTTCTGAACGGAGCAATTCTTCTACTACAGCCATTTCTTAAGTCCTCCATACATCATTGGTTGCATTTACTATTAATACCAGTATAATATATTTCCGCCCAAAAATCTACTTTTCTTTTACGTCAAAAACAACCCGCTCCTTACGAAAGCCTGCCCACACCGTGTCACCAGGTTTTATTCGGCCCTCAAGAATCTCTTCTGCCAGCCGGTTTTCCACCACATTCTGGATGGCGCGCTTTAACGGCCTGGCTCCCATTTTAGCGTCGGAATACTTGCTGATCAGATGTTCCTTAAGCGCCGGGCGGACGCTTAAGGTAATCTGCATCTGTGCCTTACAGCGTTTTGTCAGGATGTCACAAAGCAGGTTCACAATATCCTGCATCTCTTCCTTCCCTAAAGGCTTAAATACCATGATCTCGTCGATCCTGTTGATGAACTCCGGTTTAAAAAGCTTTTTCACCTCTTCCATAACACCTGTTTTCATTTTTTCATAATCCTGCTCCTTGGTGGTCTTGGTAGAAAATCCAAGGTTTTTCGGCTCCACGATCCTCTGTGCGCCTGCATTGGAAGTCATGATCAGAATCGTATTTTTAAAACTTACCTTCCGCCCTTTGGAATCCGTGATATGCCCGTCGTCAAGTACCTGCAAAAGCACATTAAAAACGTCCGGGTGGGCCTTCTCAATCTCATCGAACAAAACCACCGAATACGGGTTTTTGCGGATTTTCTCGCTAAGCTGTCCGCCTTCGTCAAATCCTACATATCCCGGAGGAGAACCGATCATTTTAGAGACCGAATGCCCTTCCATATATTCCGACATGTCCACCCGGATCAGTGCGTTTTCCGAACCGAACATGGCTTCCGCTAAGGATTTGGACAGTTCCGTTTTTCCCACGCCAGTAGGCCCTAGAAACAGGAAAGAACCAATGGGCCTTCCCGGATCCTGCAGTCCTACCCGTCCTCTCCTTATCGCTGCCGAAACCGCCGTAACAGCGTCATTTTGCCCGATCACGCGCTTATGCAGGATTTTTTCCAGCTTTAAAAGCCGCTCACTTTCCTTTTCCGTCAGCTTTTTAACCGGAACCTTGGTCCATGCCGCAACCACCTCCGCAACTTCGTTTTCGCCAATGGAGATTCCCGCATCTGCCTGCTCCTTCTGATACTTTAACTTAGCCCTGTCATACTTCTTGATCAAGTCCTCCTGGGTTTTTCGGAGTGCGGAAGCTTCCCCAAACTCCCCTGCTTTCACGCAGCTTTCCACCTGCTGATCCAATGCTTCAACTTCTTCCCGCATCTTTAAAAGCTTAGGGGGCACATGGGTATTTTTCAACCGGACCGCAGCGGACGCCTCATCGATCAGATCGATCGCTTTATCCGGCAGGTTACGGTCGTTAATGTAACGCTCCGATAATGTAACCGCAGCCCGGATTGCTTCCTCCGTGATCCTTACCCGATGGTGCTCTTCATACTTTGGCGCAATCCCCTTAAGAATCTCCACTGCCTGATCAATGGTCGGCTCCTCCACGTAAACAGACTGGAAACGCCTCTCTAAAGCGGCGTCTTTTTCCACATATTTATGATATTCCGCCACTGTTGTTGCCCCGATCAGCTGCAGCTCGCCCCTTGCAAGGGATGGTTTCAATATGTTGGAAGCATCAATGGCCCCCTCAGCGCCGCCTGCACCGATGATCGTATGCATCTCGTCCAAAAACAGGATCACATTGCCATCCTCCTGCACTTCCCTGATCACCCGTTTAATTCTTTCCTCAAACTCACCTCTGTATTTAGAACCGGCCACCATACCGGAAAGATCTAAGGTAAGCAGGCGCTTATTCTGCACCGTAAAAGGAACTTCCCCCGCTACAATGCGGGATGCAAGCCCTTCCACCACCGCAGTCTTGCCTACCCCCGGCTCCCCGATCAGGCAGGGGTTGTTTTTCGTTCTGCGGCTTAAGATCTCGATCACCCTCTGGATCTCAGCTTCCCGCCCGATCACCGGATCTAATTCCCCTGCCGCAGCAAGAGCCGTAAGATCACGGCTGTACTGGTCTAAGGTAGCCGTCTGGCGGCTCCGTTTTCCCTGTTTCCTGGATAGATCTTCCTTATAAAGATTGGCATCTTCCCCCATGGCGATCAAAGTATCCACATACAGCTTTTGGATGGATATCCCTAAAGTATTTAAAAGCCTTGCGGCAACATTTTCCCCTTCTTTCAATAATGCCAGCAAAAGATGCTCCGTTCCCGTAACCTGGGCCTCAAAGCGGTCCGCTTGCCTGTGGGCCTCCTCAATCACCACCCTTGCCCTTGGAGAATACCCTTCCCTTTCCAGTACCATAACGGTAGATTCCGGCACGATCAGCTCCTGTATCATTTCCATGATCTTTGCTTCATCCGCCCCGTTTTCTAGAAGAACCTTTGCCGCAACCCCTGTTCCTTCCTTTAATAACCCCACAAGAATATGTTCCGTGCCTATATACCCCGTATGCATTCGAATCGCTGTCTTTTCCGCCAGCTTCAAGGCTGCTTTTGCCTTATCGGTAAAACCAAATTTTTGATCGCTCAATTCAGGCTCCTCCAAATTCTTCATATATTTCTTCTATCATGCGATGTACCTCGTCTCTGGAAATCCCCTTGCAGATTGCCTTTGCCAGTATCACCCTAAGCTCCTCGTCCATTTCCTCTAGCGTCCTTAACTTGTCAATGTCAAGGGCAATGACCGCTCCCTTCCTTCTGTCCACCTTGACAAAGCCTTCCTGCTTTAGCACCGTATATGCTTTGTTCACCGTATGCATATTGATACCGATATCATCCGCTAACTGCCGGACGGAAGGCAGCGTATCCCCCTCCTGGAATTTTGCCGTGGCAATCCCTAAGACAATCTGATTCCTTAGCTGCAGATAGAGCGCTTCCTGGCTGTTAAAATCAATTTCTATGATCATTCCATGTCCTTTCGTTTCCCCAAAGTCATCCGTTACTCTACAAAGAAGGAATAGCAAATGCTATCCCTCTTTTGTTTACATATCTTTATCATCCATATTTAAGAACTCAAACTCAAATTCGTCATCATCCACAAGGAAATTCTGCGGTTTTCTGGATACCGGACGTTTTACGGCTTCTTTCTTTTCTGCTGCATGGAGTTCGGGATCCGTTGTTCTTCGCGGCCTTGCCGTTCTTTCTCCTTCCCTCCTTGCCTGTCCGTCCCTTCTCGGGGCGGCTTCCTCTCTTTGAGGAGCAGGCTTTTTCCTCCGCACCGGAACAGGTTCTTCCTCTTCCACCGCAATCCTTCTTTTCACCTTTTTCCTTACGGGGATTTCTTCTTCCTCTTCTTCCTCTTCTTCCTCCTCGTCCTCATCGTCATCTTCATCGTAGTCCTCATAATAAAGGCTCCTAACCTTGAAAATAAGGATCGTGATGATCACAAACAAAAGGACGATCACCCCGGCAAGAACGATGATAATGATCTTATTCCGGTCCGCTTCGCTCTCCAGCTTCTGGATACTTTCATTCGATACCGTCACCGCATTCATAACCTCGGACAGTCTCATCCGGTTTCCTGCAAGGTTATCATATAAAAAGTAGTCGTATTCTTCATTATCCTGATTCTGCGCCCACCGGATCTCATAGTCATTGTGGGTTTCTTCCGGCACAGGTTCCGGCTCTCCTTCACCGCCTTCCCCTTCCGGGTTCTCCCCCTCAACAGGGGCTTCGCCGCCTTCTCCTTCCGGATTTTCTCCTTCCGCAGGGGTCTCACCGCCTTCCCCTTCGCTTGGCGTTCCCCCGATCGCGATCAGGTCAGAGCGGATATATCCTTCTATATTCCTGTTGTTATAAGAACAGGTCAGCTGATACCACTTATTACCTGCATTGTCAGTGGCTTCCCCGATCAGTGTGATCCCGGTTCCGTTAGGCAGGGATGTTACCTTTGCATGAGAAGTGGACGCACCGGAACGGATTGTCGCATTGCTCTCACATTTGATTGTAGCCGACTGTTCCCCGATTGCCGTGGGAACCGTATCCGCCGGCTTTTCCGCAGGCGTTTCCGTCTGAGTCGTCTGACCGCCGCTTACCGTGGAAGTAGCGGTAAGGGTTTCTGACGTCTTTACCAGATCTTCCCTGATATAACCATATCCGCCCCCGGACACGGAAACCTTATACCATTTCATCCCTGAACTGTCCTGCACGACTTCCAGAATATCAATCTTTTTCCCTTTTACCGTACTGCCTACCACCTCGCTGGTGGTGCTTGCCTGGGCACGTATCTTTGCTGTCTCAGCCGTGATCTCACCTTCTGCTGCAAATGCATGCAGCGCCGTCATTCCAAAGATACACAAAACCACCGCACAAGCTGCCAGCCCTTTAAGCAGGCTTCCTGTTTTCTTTCTGTTTTTTAAGCTTTTCACTCTGTTTTCTCCCTCTTTACCTTGTAAAACGCATACTTCCTTCTTCGCCCTGCTTTGCGTCACCATACCCGGCAATATTTTTCTGTTTAGCTTCCCTTACTTTATCCTCCATTTTACGGTGGTAAGCAACCTCACACTTAGCGCAGTACCTGCCGCTTTTAATATCCACACCGCATACCTCGCAGCGTATGTATCCGCCGGGATTGTCAATCACCTCAAAACGGTTATCTTTAATCATCTCCCGGATCGTTTTCTGGCTGACACCGGTCTTATCGGCAATCTGCGCAACATTAGACCCTCTGTGTTCGTCTAAATAATTGCGGACTAGGCCGTATTCATCATACTCCAATGCTCCGCACATCTCGCACTGATATTCTCCAATCCCTTTATACACAAGGACTCCCTGACACTTTGAACACAAAGCAGGCCTCTGATAGCCTCCCGGTGTCATTATTTTGAAAGCTCCCTCTGCCATATGCCATCCCCTCCTACACTATGCCTCATCAATTGCTTTTCCGATATCATGGCGCATATATTTATTTTCAAATTCTACCCAATCCGCCGCCGCATATGCATTGGTCCGGGCTTCTTTTAAATCTTTCCCTTTTGCGGTGATCCCTAAGACTCTCCCGCCATTTGTAACGATACCCTGATCTGTCATTTTTGTTCCTGCATGGAAACAATAGTAAGAATCCCGGCCATCAAAGTTTTCAAGCCCGCGGATCAAATATCCCTTTTCATATTGGACCGGATACCCGTCAGATGCCAATACCACGCAGACTGCCGCATTGTCTTCAAACTGTAGATCAATTTCGTCTAACCTGCCGTCGATACATGCCTCCATAACATCTACGATGTCATTTTTCATCCGCGGCAGGACTACCTGTGCCTCCGGATCTCCAAATCTGGCATTGTATTCCAATACCCTTGGGCCGTTTTCCGTCAGCATCAAGCCAAAAAAGATCACGCCCTTAAAAGGTCTTCCTTCCTTTTCCATGGCATTGACCGTAGCCTGGTAGATATATTGCTGGCAGAACCTGTCAATCTCCTCCGTATAAAAAGGGCTCGGCGAAAAAGTTCCCATACCGCCTGTGTTAAGGCCCTGATCCCCATCCTCGGCACGTTTATGATCCTGGGCCGATGTCATGGTCTTGATCGTCTTTCCGTCTACAAAAGAAAGGACCGATACTTCCCTTCCCGTCATGAACTCCTCCACCACAAGCTTATTCCCGGCGTTCCCAAACTGTTTATCCAGCATGATAGCTTTTACGCCTTCTTTTGCTTCCTCTAAGGTCTGGCAGATCAGTACTCCCTTTCCAAGGGCCAGTCCGTCTGCCTTTAACACTACCGGAAATTCTAACATTTCCAGATAGGAAACCGCTTCATCGGCGTCATCGAATGTTTCATATCCTGCCGTGGGAATCCCGTATTTTCTCATCAGGTCTTTGGAAAATGCTTTGCTCCCCTCAAGAATTGCCGCATTTTTCCGGGGGCCGAAAGCCCGGAGTCCGGCACTTTCCAACTCATCTACCAAACCGCCCACAAGAGGGTCATCCATCCCTACGATCGTCAGGTCAATCTGGTTTTCCTTCGCAAAATCCACCAATTTGGCAAATTCCATGGCGCCAATGGGCACACATTCCGCAATCAGTCCAATTCCCGCATTCCCCGGTGCACAGTAAATCTTCTCCACCTTAGGACTTTTTGCCACACTGGCCGCTATGGCATGTTCCCTGCCGCCGCTTCCTACAATTAATACCTTCAATTACATCATTCCTTTCTTTATCGCAATCTCATTTATCGCCTGAGGCAGGATGATCCACTCCGCCTGCTCCATCACTCTTTTTTGGAGAATCTCCGGTGTGTCCTGTGGAAACACTTCCACGGCTTTTTGCTTTATGATCCTTCCCGTATCGGTTCCCTCATCCACATAATGGACCGTAGCGCCTGTTATTTTAACACCTCGCTTTAAAACCTCCTCATGCACCTTAAGCCCATAAAAACCGGTGCCGCAAAAAGAAGGGATCAATGACGGATGAATATTGATGATCCTGTCTTTGTATGTTTCGATCACCTGCCGGGGTATGATGACTAAAAATCCGGCCAAAACAATCAAATCAGGATTTAATTGTTTCAATTTGTTTAAAAACCCCTCGTTAAATTCTTCCCTTTTCTGAAAATCCTTTGGAGAAATGCAAAATGCAGGTATCCCATTTTTTTTTGCCCTCTCCAGTGCATAGGCAGATGCGTTATTACTGATAACACCTGTGATTTTAGTGTTCGTGATGCGCCCGGCATCTATGCCGTCAATGATCGCCTGAAGGTTCGTTCCGCCGCCGGATACACATACCACTATGTTCAGCATAAGATCACTCCCTTTTCACCATCCTGAATCTTTCCTACCACATAAGCCTTATCACCGGCCGCCTCTATTGCCTCTATTGCCTTTTGCGCATTTTCAGGCGCAACGGCCAATACCATGCCAAGCCCCATATTATAAGTATTGTACATCACCTTTTCTTCCAGGTTTCCTTCTTTTCTCATTAACTCAAAAATTGGCGGTATCGGATAGCTGCCTTTTTCAATAACAGCCGTGACACCATCCGGCAGCATCCTCGGTATGTTCTCGTAGAACCCGCCTCCTGTAATATGGCTGCAGCCTTTGATTACCACTCCCGCTTCCTTTACGTTCTTTAAAGCCTTCACATAAATTTTTGTGGGCTCGATCAGGGCTTCCCCTAAGGTCTTTCCAAGTTCGTCATAATATGTATTTAAGCTCTCGGTAGTCATCACAAAGATTTTTCGAATAAGGGAAAAACCATTGCTGTGTACCCCGGAAGATGCAATCCCTAAAATCACATCCCCGGATTTGATATTCTTTCCATCAATCAGATCCTTTTCATCTACCACGCCAACGGCAAAACCTGCAAGATCATACTCTTCCTCCGGCATCAGCCCCGGATGCTCTGCCGTTTCACCACCGATCAAAGCCGCCCCTGCCATTTTGCAGCCTTCCGCAACTCCTTTTACAATAGACGCTACTTTTTCCGGGTGATTTTTACCACATGCAATATAGTCAAGGAAAAACAGCGGTTCCCCGCCTGCGCATACGATGTCGTTGACACACATAGCGACACAGTCAATCCCCACGGTGTCATGGCGGTCCATGATAAACGCAAGCTTAATCTTCGTTCCTACCCCGTCAGTACCTGAGACCAGCACCGGGTTTTCCATATCTTTGATCTTCGAAAGGGAGAATGCTCCGGAAAACCCTCCAAGCCCTCCTAACACTTCCGGCCTTTTCGTTCCTTTCACATACTCTTTCATCAGTTCCACGCTGCGGTAACCTGCCTCAATATCTACTCCTGCTTTTTTGTAATCCATCTGAATCTTATACTCCTTTCACGCCGAAGTTACGATTATTTGTAATTTTTATAGCCCACTTCGCTAAGATGCGCGTCTTTTTTCATTACACCTTCTTTCATGGACTGACTATAATTTTTTAATTTTTTTAAAAGCTCCTCATCAGATGTTGCCAGGATTCTTGCCGCAAGAAGCCCTGCGTTGGCTCCCCCGTTGATCGCAACCGTTGCTACCGGGATCCCGGAAGGCATCTGTACGATCGAGTAAAGGGAATCCCTTCCCCCTAAGGAAGTTGTGTGCATAGGGATGCCGATCACCGGCATCGGAAAGATTGCCGCACACATTCCCGGCAGATGAGCTGCCATTCCCGCTCCTGCTATGATCACCTTGAATCCTTTTTCCTCTGCTGTTTTTGCATATTCAAAAAACACATCCGGTTCTCTATGGGCGGATATGATCTTCATCTCAAAACTGATTCCCAGCTCTTCCAATATATCCGCTGCTTTTGCCATAACCGGCATATCCGAGTCACTTCCCATTACGATTCCAACCTGTGCCATTTCTATACCCATGCCTTTCAAATTCTTATTTTTGTGCACATTATTCTATAACATCATACTATAAAATATCCGCCTTATCAAGGGGAAGGTTCAGTTCTTCACATCCCTTTAGCACAAATCTCCCCTCTAAAATGATCGGAACCACCTGTCCGTCTCCCGTGACCACGCTGACCTGCCCTAACTCATCATATGGGATGGTGATATCTGTATGGCAGTTAAAATACGCCCCTGGATCTTTTTTCTTTCTCTTAATGGAACATTCATTATCCCGGGCAATGATCTCCTTGCCGTCAGGATTATAAACCGCCACGTCTTCCGCATGAGAATAGCAGGTATCCCCCACCGCAAAATGAGGACCTGTCTTTTCCGCGATCAAAATAGGAAGCTTATCCTCTATCCCAAATTTCCGCGCTGCCACAAATGCCGTAGTATTGGTTCCTATTGCAAATTCACCAAGAGGGAGCCTTTCGTGGTGGAACAGCACATTATCTCTGATGTACTTCCTGTTTTCTTCCCGGCTTTCAAAATTGGAACAGTCATAGTCTGTCACAAATCCATCCTGAAAGGTAAGAGAAAGATCCCGGTACTCCAGCTCATTTAAAAACACCCTGCTTACATGTAATACCCCTTCTGTTCCTGTAAGCTGTGGTGAAGTAAACACTTCCCCCACCGGAATATTCACATCCGCCACGCAATTTTCAAAATTCGTCTGCTTTTGCGGTTCTAAAAGCTCATGAAGCATCACCTTTAAATCCGTCCGGTTTCCCCTCATCCCTTTGATAAGCACATATTTTCCCTGATCCAGGGTATCTGCGATGATCTGCTGCATCCTTTGATACAGCTTATAGTCCAGAGTATTGATCTTGATCACTTCATCAAAAATCTCCGGAAATTCCGGCCCGATCTCCGGCGTGGGAAAAGCAATAATGGTGAAACTGCGCTCCTCCCCCCTGATATACTCATTCTGCAGCTCCCCAGACGCCGACTGATAAGATACGGAAAGCTTTTGCTGGCTTTCTGAAAGATGGATGGCTTCCGGCTTTTCTTTCAGGTCAGCCGGAGCTTCCCCAAACACTTCGATCACCGCCGGCCCTCCAAAATAAGCTGCCTGCTCTTTATATTTTTCGTAGCCCTCTTTCCATGCTTCCATCCGCACCTGGACCAGCTTTTTATCCAAAACAAGGGCCTGGTCATCCTTATGGTCAAAATCAAACTGTTTATTGGGGATTGCCCCATAATAGCCGGTGCGGTGCAGCCCCTTTCCCTGCAGGACGCTGCAGGCGCTGCGGCAGATTGTAGGCATAAGCCCCATTTTTCTGAAATTTTCAACAGCCAGCTTTACCATTGGTTCAAAACCCAGTTGGTAGCGGATATTCACTGTTTTCTTTTTGGTAATATCTTTATTCCCCACCTCAAAGCCAATCCGATAGCCTTCCGTATAGGTATCCGCCATTTTTTGCAGCGTTTCCTCATCCAGGCTCATAAGGTGCCGCCAGGCCGCAATCTCATTTTCCGTCACATATTCCCCGTAATAATACAGATATGCCGGATTCGAAAGATCTCCTTCCACGATACGCAGGGCAAAATCGGATGCCGGATCCAGCAGATCATAAAGCTTTTGCTCAAAAGCATCCCTCGTATAGTCACTGACATAGTAATAAAAAATTTCCTGCAGATTATCTGCCGGCAGCAGCTCCCCGTCTTCTTTCAGACTGGTACAAAAGGAAACATATACCTCCAGAAAAAGCTCCAGACGTATTACCAGTTCCTCAAGCCGCCCTTCAAACGCAAAAGGAATCACGCTCCTTAACTCCGATGCCAGAAAACACATCAGTTTTCCGTACTCTGATCCAAAACAGTGACTGGAAAACTCAGGATTTGAATAACTTTTCCCGTAGTTTTCAGGCAGGATATCCTCATACAGCCTTCTGTTGACCCGCCCCAGTTCTTCCATGTCAAGGCTTCTTAACTTCCCATCGCATACATCCTCGTAAAGGCGGCATACATCCCCCAAAAAATCCGCCGTCTGTTTAAAATACGTATCATATTCCCCGGAAAGCGCCTTCTCCTTCTGCAGTTCCCGAAGCCGCTCCGCGGCCAGTAAAAATCGTTCTTCCACCATCATTCCACATATGCCCCCGCAAACAAAATCAGGCTGAGCATCCCAAACGCTAACAGATTGACAAAAATCCCCAGCACGGTAAATAACCTGAATTTCTCTTTTTCTGTTGTAGAATAGATACCCAACATCATGCCAGCCGCCCAAAAAATGACCGCAAGGAAAGCCGCCGCTCCATACCTGGCAGAACTTGCCCCGCCATTTTGATAAGACAAATACACTGCCGTTCCTAGGGTGGCAAAAGACAATACCCCAAAAACAGTGGACATGATCCCGGTCTTTGAATATTCTTTATTGGTAAAGATAAATCCTTTATTCCTAAACATCCCACATACCATAAACAGGGCATCCTACCTTCAGAATGCCCCTCACCTTAAAATAAAATTTTCGATTTGCCTGCCAGAAGCTTTGCTCCGCTGACGATCATTAATATTCCGCACACGATCCCTGCCACTAATGTCACCACGCCTACCGCAATGCTGGTTGCTCCGGCCCCGTTCATTGTTCGATATACCTTTTCTTCCATGCCCGCTCCTTTCCCATCCTATCTTGCGCCATACTGTTCATAATATGCATCAATTGATGCTTTTAATGTGTCGTCAATATAAACCTGTCCTTTATACGGCTTGTTATACAAATATTCCACTACTTCCTGCATGGTCACGATCGCGTTTGCATCAATCCCGTACTTTTCTTTGATCTCCCACAGCGCACTCTTTTCCGTCTGCCCCTTTTCCATGCGGTTTAAGGAAACCATAAGGCCTGCCACCTTCACATCGGCCTGGGCCTTGATGATCGGGAAGGTTTCTTCAATGGACTTCCCGGATGTGGTCACATCCTCAATGATCACTACTTTGTCGCCGTCTTTCAGTTTACTGCCTAATAAGATACCGGTATCCCCGTGGTCCTTCACTTCTTTTCGGTTGGAACAATACCTGATTTCTTTTCCGTAAAGTTCACTAAATGCCATTGCCGTTGCAACGCTAAGAGGAATCCCTTTATAGGCAGGGCCAAACAATACGTCAAAAGACAGTCCGTAACAGTCGTGGATCGCCTTTGCATAATACTCTCCTAACTTCCTAAGCTGGCTGCCCGTCACATATCCCCCCGCATTCATGAAAAAAGGAGATTTTCTTCCACTTTTCAATGTAAAATCACCAAACTTTAAAACCTGGCTGTCAACCATAAATTCAATAAAGTCCTGCTTATATTGTTCCATTTCGCCAATACCTCCATTTACAGACAAATCAGGGAAAGCCATTACAAACCTCTCCCTGATTTTACCATGTTTTTTCGTTTAATTCAACCCGTATAGCGTGATCAGCCAGATGACGATTCCCAGCCCGGCCATAAAAGCAAACCCAATCAGCAGTGCGGCTCCTAATGCAGCTCCTATATAATGGAGCCGCTCCCGCCATGAAAAAGAAGGCGGTTCCATCCCCGGCTTCGCGCCGCCGGGCAGCTCCGAATTTACCGGCGGGCCCGTAAATTCGGGTGAGCTCGTAAACTCGAGCGAGCTCGTAAACTCGAGCTTAGAATTGCCAAGCCCGCTCATATCCGCTATGACGCGTCCGTCGTCTTCAAAAATACCGTCTTTTTTTCTGTGGCTCATTTGTCGTCATACAGATGGCATACCACATAATGCCCCGGTTCGATCTCCTTCTGCTGGGGAGCCGTTTCTTTACATTTTGCCATGCAGTTGGCACAGCGGGTATGGAACTTACACCCCGAAGGCGGGTTTGCGGGGGAAGGGATTGCTCCCTCCAGCACGATCCTGTCCATTTTTGCGTCCGGATCCGGAACCGGGATCGCAGAAAATAATGCCTTGGTGTAGGGATGCAGAGGATTTTTAAAGATATCCTCGGTAGCTCCGTACTCCACCAGATTTCCCAGATACATCACGCCCACCGTATCTGATATATGCTCCACCACGCTTAAGTCGTGGGAGATAAACAGGTATGTCAGCTTATACTGCTCCTGCAGATCCTTTAACAGATTGATGATCTGTGCCTGGATCGACACGTCCAGTGCGGACACCGGTTCGTCACAGACCACAAATTCCGGATTTAAGGCAAGGGCCCTGGCAATACAGATACGCTGCCTTTGCCCGCCGGAAAACTCATGGGGATAACGATCCTTATGGAAGGGCTGCAGGCCACAGTTATCCATTACCTGGTCAATATAATCATCGAACTCCGCCTTGCTTACCAGACCGTGCTCCCTGACAGCCTCACCGATGATCTCCCCTACCGGGAGCCTTGGTGAAAGGCTGGAAAACGGATCCTGGAAAATAATCTGCATCTTCGTACGCACGCTTCGCATTTCCTTTGGCGTAAGGTCATAGACTTCTTTTCCGTTAAAAAGCACCTGCCCGTCGGTCTTCTCCCCTGAAAGCCGGAGAATGGTACGGCCTGTGGTAGTCTTGCCACAGCCTGACTCACCTACCAGCCCCATGGTGGAACCGCGTTTTAAGTTAAAGGTAACACCGTCTACGGCCTTCACGTGCCCCACCGTCCGGGAGACCATGCCGCCTTTGATCGGAAAGTATTTTTTCAGATTGTTGACCATCAAAATATATTGGGGATCGTATGTCACAGGCGTATAACTATTCTGTCTCGTTGTGTTTGTCCCGCTCATTTATTTCTCCCCCTTTCCGTCATAAAACCGGTAGCAGCTCACCTTATGGCTGTCGGATAAGCTGATCTCCTTCGGATATTCTCCTTCGCAGCCCGCCACGCACATTTCACAGCGGTCCTTATAATAACAGTAATTTGGCATATTTACAGGGTTCGGCACCTTACCGGGGATAGAATAAAGCCTGTCGATCTGTTTTCCTACCACCGGCTTAGACGCCATAAGTCCTATGGTATATGGATGGGAAGGGTTCATGAAGATATCCCGCACCGTTCCCTTTTCCACTACCCTGCCGGCATACATGACAACCACATAATCCGCCATTTCCGCAATCACGCCTAAGTCATGGGTGATCAGCATAATGGAAGAATTGATCTTATCTTTCAGGTTCCGCAACAGGTCTAAGATCTGTGCCTGAATGGTCACATCCAGCGCCGTTGTGGGTTCATCCGCAATGATGATCCTTGGGCTGCAGGCAAGTGCCATGGCAATCATTACCCTCTGGCGCATACCACCGGAAAGTTCATGGGGATACATCTGATAAACCCCCTGGCTGTTAGCGATCCCTACCATTTCAAGCAGTTCTATGGTCCGTTTCTTGATATCTTCTTTACTTCTCTCCTCGTGAAGTCCGATGACCTCATCCACCTGCTCGCCGATCCGGAATACCGGGTTTAAGCTTGTCATAGGCTCCTGAAAGATCATGGAAACATAATTTCCCCTTAGATCCTTCATTTTGTCATTAGGAGTCTTTACGATATTATAGGCTTTATCATTTCCAAGGTTCAAGCGGATCTCACCCTCTACGATCTGCCCCTGGGGCCGCTGGATCAACTGCATCAGCGACAGGCTGGTAACGGACTTGCCGCACCCGGACTCTCCCACCACGCCTACCGTCTTGCCGATGGGAACCTCAAAACTAACTCCATCCACCGATTTCACCGTTCCTGCATCCGTAAAAAAGTAGGTATGAAGGTTGTCAAACTCCACCGCATTTTCCGGGTTATGCATAGTAGTGGTATATTCGGATTCCGGTACGTTCTTCCGCTTGCGCTCCTTTTCAAACTGATTGGTGATACGCCGGTTTTCCCTAGATATCCGGCGGGATTCCTTTGCGGAAAGATAACCTTCCGGTTTATTCTTAGCCATATCTGTCCCTCCTTCCTTATCGCTTCATCCTGGGATCGAACGCATCCCGAAGGCCGTCACCCACAAAGTTAAAGCCCAGCACGGAAATCAGGATACAGAATCCGGCAGGAATCCAGATAAACCAGTAATTTGTGAGCACATAAGCGTTGTTTACGTCATTGATGATATTTCCCCAGGAAGCAAAGGGGAACTTTACACCCAGTCCTAAGAAGGAAAGCGTGGATTCCATCAGGATAATAGAACCAAGGCTCATAGTACAGGTAACGATAAGCTGCGGAATCACGTTAGGAATCAAATGCTTAAAAATACGTCTGGAAACACTGATGCCGCAAGCCTCTGCCGCCGTCATAAATTCCTGTTCCCTTAAGGATAAGATCTGCCCTCTCACCAGACGCGCAATACCGGGCCACCCTAAAAAGCCTAAAATCAGCATCAGGTAAAGCATACGGATCTGGGGATCCACCCTCATACCATCCATCGCCGCACCTAAGATAATAATTAGAGGCATGGAAGGGATACAATAAAAAATGTCCACGATACGCATAATAAGGTTATCCACCCATTTGCCAAAATATCCGGATATACCGCCTAAAATCACACCAAGCACGGTCTCTATGATCACAACGATAAAACCGATGATCAGGGAAACCCGGCCGCCATACATCAGACGGGTCAGCATATCCATACCGTTGGTATCTGTTCCCAGCGGATGCGTTTTTGAAGGTTGGGAATACTGGTCATACACATAGGTTTCCGTCTCCTGTTTCACAGACCACACCTTTGCGCTGGCATCATAGGCGATGGGGTAATTGTGCTCCTCCCCGTCCTCACCTATGTAGATAAATTCCTCAACATCCCCGTCAAGAGCCTCCTCCAGACGCTCCTTAAAGCTCCTTGGGATGACCACACCGTTTTCTTTTGACTGCACCACAAAACGGCTGATATAGCCGATTACCTGGCCACCCTTAATAATGTTGCCGTCTCCGTCCAGCTCATATTCTTCACCGTCTGCACTGAAAGCTCCCGTCTGATCGTTGGTGTAGGATCTTAAAGCTTCCAGCTTTACGGCAAAAACAGGATCTTCCAATCCGTCTTCCGCATTCACAATATCTTTATAGGCGATAGCGATCACTTCCCCGTCAGTGGAAAGGGTATAAAAATCCTTTCCTTCCTCCGTCACCCCATAGGCCACGTCCTTATAGGTAAACTCTTCCTTCCCTGTCATCTGTGCCAGCAGGAACTGGGCCTGAGCCGCTGAGCCAAACTCTTTTCCCTCTGCCGCCACATAACGGAAATCCTCGTTTCTGGTCACCGCCACATATTCCTTCTCCAGAAAAGTATAAGTATAAAACTGTTCATCCTGCCTGTAAGGAGAGATCATCCCGCCCACAAAGGAAAAGATAAACATTAATCCCAGCATCACAAGGCCCAATACGGCAAGACGGTTGCGGAAAAACCGTTTCATGACCATGGCTCCCGGGGAAAGGGTCTTCACCCTCCGGTCATCATTTAAGGAAAGGTTTTCCTCTGAGCTATTATCTTCATATTTATATTTGTTTTTATCTTCAGCCACTGATACCCCTCCTTTCTAAGCAATCCGCACGCGGGGATCTACCACCGCATACAAAATATCCGATATCAAATTCCCTGTAAGAGTCAGGATTGCAAGAAACGTCATATAAAACATGGAAAACGGGATATCCCCTATTACCATAGCCTGATAAGACGTAAATCCAATGCCCGGGATGGAAAAAATAGTCTCCGTGATCAGGGCACCGGAAAACAATCCCGGCAAAGAACCACCCACGATCGTTACTAACGGGATCAGCGTATTGCGGAAGGCATGCTTGTAGATTACCTTGCTCTCGCTAAGCCCCTTTGCCCGGGCCGTCCTTATGTAATCCGCATTTAACACTTCCAGCATATTGGTACGCGTGTAACGCATCAGGGAACCTATGGATATGATCACCAGCGTCACGATCGGCAGCACCAGATGGTGGGCCTTGTCCATAAACTGTCCCATTGAATCCAGTTGTGCGTAATTACGTCCCACCAGACCAGACACATCGAACCATTGCAGCTTCACCGCAAAGACCAGCTTTAAAAGGGTTGCAAAAAAGAATGTAGGCAGCGAAATTCCTACCAGCGCAGTAGCCGTGATCACATAATCCGCTTTGGAATACTGCTTCGTCGCCGCCACGATCCCAAGGGGAATGGCAATCAGAAGCTGCAAGACAAAAGAGATTGCTCCCATCACGAAAGAAAGCCAGATCACACTGTTAAATTTCTCGATCACGGGAACCGTAAACTTCCAGCTGTCACCGAAATTCCCTCTTGCAAAGTCGCTAAGCCATGTCAGATACCCTGCAAGGATACCTTTATCCAGTCCATAAGATGCATTCAGCTGATCAATCCATTCCGTATAAGGCTTCGCCCCAGGCGCCGCCGCAAGCTGCATTGCCATATTCTCCACGTAGGACGCGGGCAGACAACGCAAAATCGCGTAGATGATAAACGTAACGCTAAAAAGAATGAGGATGGACAGCAAAATACGTTTGATAATATAATTACGCAAAAAAAACCCTCCTTTTTTTCAGGCCGGTTCCCATCCGGCCCCTATTTCATTTGCCTTATTGGCAGCGCACACACAGCGCAACAGACAACCGTCCACCTGTGGGCGGCTCTCTGTCATGCTGCATTTTATTTAAAAGATATCCCCTGCCCCTTAGAGCAGGGGATATCAAATGATTCCCTATTCGTTCAAGATCACAGCCTGTTCACTTAAAAAGCCTGTCAGCTTATTTTAACTCCAGATTCTGAACCTCATTCATCCAGCCCCAGTAAGGAGTCATATCGTTAGGAAGTGTATCTACCTTAACGCGCTCAGATGAAATCATGACACATTCAGACCTCTGGTAAACAGGAAGCTCTACGCCCCAATCCATGATGATCTCCATAGCGGCTTTGTAAAGCCCTTTACGGTAAGTCTGGTCAGTGGAAAGACGTCCTGCTTCAATCAGCTCATCCAGCTCTTCATCAGTAATCTGATAGTAGTTGGTTGAACCTTCCGTGTGATAAAGCTGATACATGTCTGGATCCGTACCTGCCTGCCATGCCGCACACCACATCTCGGCAACACCGGTCTGGTAGGAAGCGTACAGGTCGCTGGAGTTTGCAAGGTCATTCACCGTAAGGGTGATACCGATAGAAGCAAATGCATCAGCAGCATTTTTAAGAATCAGGAAAGTAGGATGATCACCGGCACCACCAGCGCCAATATTTACCTGATACTCTAATTTTGCTCCTTCAGGAGCTGCTGTAACTTTTCCGTCCTCAACAGTAAAGCCTGCTGCTTCAAAATAACCAAGAGCTGCTTCAAGAGCTGCCGCATATTTTTCTTCCGTGGACATTCCGTCTGTGTAGATAGGCTCACCGTTTACATCTACGGAGTAAGCAATCTGATAGCCGTCATCCGTAACCTGGGGAGCTGCCCATGAAGTATTGGAAATCGGATAGTTAATGATAGATGCGGTATTTCCATAATAGGAATCAATACCCTCATCACGGTAAGCGGAAATTACGGTAGCAATTGCTTTACGTAAGTTCTTGGATTCATCGGATGCCGCATCGTTACCAACCTTTACGTTGTTAGCTGCAAGCCCTACATATCCATATCCGCGGTAATCGATCAATTTGGTTGTGATCACGGAACCTTCCAAATCCTCTGAACCGTTGATATCCGCAACCTGAGAAGCGATATCGGTAGAATAGCTGGGATCTGTGATATCCATGGTTCCTGCCGTGATACCGGTAACCTTATCTGCCTCTGCCGCTTCCATAAAGTTCAAGTGAGGAATCTTCGGTGCGCCCTTGAAATAATCAGGGTTGGCATCCATGTAAACAACACCGTTGGAGTATTCTTTAAAGATGTAAGGACCTGCTCCCATAGGTGCGCTTGTTTTGGACTTCACACCTGAAAGGTCACCCTTTACAAAACCAAATTTGTTGTTGTCATAGTCATAAAGGCTCTCGTCACCGTAATAGTGCATCGGGGTGATCGGAATAGCCAGCTGGTAGATCATAGTAGCGTCAACCTTAGACGCCACGATACGCATGGAGTAATCTCCTGTACGCTGGATACCGGATACGTTAGGTGCGGATTCACCGGTTTCAACACCTACCTGATAAGCAGGATCCATATAGCTCCAGATGCTTCCGCTTGCCGCTTCTGTATCGGAGAGGGCATTGTAGTCGCCTTCGTAAGCTTCCAGCATTACATTAAAGAAATCGGTAACGGTAGCGCCTTCCGGTACTTCAAAGCCCCAGTTAGGAGTGATTGCTTCAATCGGGTCAGTAGCTGCCGCATTACCGCTGTTTATAAGGTAATCAATGATAGACTGTGCGAAAGCATCCCCTGCTGCAGGAAGCCCTTCGCTCCAGAATGCGGTCTGGGTTGCTTCATCCCAGTAAGTAAAATCAGTATTGTCTTCACCTGCCGCAAGTAAGAGGCTGTATAAAGGCTCAATACCGGAACGGTACTCGCTGATACCCTCAATAGCGGTAGAGAATAAAGTAGAGTTTCCGTCATAAGTAGGATCAAGATAAACATACATTGCGAAGATTACGTCATCAATGTCTGCCATGGTGCCGTCGGTAAATTTAATGTCATCACGCATGGTGATATCATAAAATACGGTACCGTCTTCATTTTCGGTAACTACCATGTCAGAAGCGGTATAATAGGTGTAATCTGTTCCGTTGTATTCACGGGTCTCACCCTCAATACCGGTCATGATCGGGTTACTCACGCGGTCAACCTCAATGGCATATGCCTGTGTAGCTTCCCAGATAGTCACGTCGTTAGCTGACAAACCAAAGAACGGGGAGAATTTCCCTTCCAGGCCCTGCTCTACAGTGGTCACTAACGTGTCATTCTCAGGCGCTGCTGTTTCCTCCCCTGCTGCGTCTTCCGAATCAGCCGCACTGCTGTCGTCACTGCTGTTGTCTTCTACTGTTGCTGCGTCATCACTGGTATCCGGTGTTACTTCATCTTTACCGCCGCAGGCTGCCAGAGAAAGAACCATCGCAAATGCAAGAAGCAATGCAAAAAGTTTCTTTACGGATTTCATTTTTGAAAACCTCCTTCTGAAAATTTAATAACTTTTACTTGTCCTTATCATACCCCTGCCGGCAAAATATGCCGCAAGAATACAACTGTGCGTTGCATGCGCACACAACAACAACTTAATAATAAACATTTCGTAGAAGGTTTGTCAATAGTTATTTCTTCCATTCGAGTTATTTCGATAACAATTCAGCCCTGTCGTTTCTGCTTTCAGCGGGCTTTATGCGCAAAACGATAAGGCTGAATCATCCTTTAGATTTTTTTATAGAGATCCGAAATATTCCATTTTTTCAGGAAAATAAAGGAAATCCCCTGAAAAAGACAGCAGGCAAAACACAACAGGCCGCCCTGTCCCGTTCCCCCTTTTATAAAAAATGCCAAAAGCCCCGCCGCCGTAAGGGCCGCCCCAAAAGCTGCCGCCCCGGCGCAGGGAGTAAGCCGGGGCACACTGCGCTCATACACATATCCCCTCATAGGATTTCCCCCAAAGGTAATACGCCCCAGCAGATAAATCTCATAGCCGTCCATGATCAGCCAGAACGCATAGGGCAAAATCACATAAAAGGAACCGGAAAATCCCGCCGTGGTAAAAAAGCCCGGCAATACGGCTGCCAAAAACTGCCCCGCACAAAAAGGCCAAAGCTTTATAAGCGCCCCTTTACGCTTTGCGCTATCCGCCTGCCAGAGCTCCCCGGTATAGACATACCCACCTTCTTTATTTTTCTCAAAATCATGAAGATATCCGTTCCGGCCCCGTTTTTTCTGCACTGCCATTCTTACACCAGCCCCGCCAGGTCATAGCCGTCCAGCCATTTCCCCGCCTGCGCGCATACGTCCTTAAGACACCTTTCCTCAAAAGGACTGGCAAGATCTGCATTTTTAAGAAGATCGGTAAACACCCTGCTTCCACCCTGCCTTGTATACGCCATATAGTGTTCCCAGGCATCCTTCGGATCCTTCTGGATCATGGCCCAGAATTGTAACGAAACAGTCTGTGCCAGACAGTAATCTATATAATAGAAAGGACGGGTATAAATGTGGTGCTGCCTCTGCCAGCCTTCCCCCTGTGCATAAAAGGGGATATCCCCGTCAAGCCGCATCCAGGGCATATAAATCCCCAAAAGTTCTTTCCAGACCCCATGGCGCATAGCCGGCGTCATCTCCGGCTTTTCATAGACTACATGCTGAAAATGATCCACCATAGTTCCGTAAGGAATGAACGTTAATGCATCCGACAGATGGGTATAGAGGAACTTCCGCGCATCATTTCCGAAAAACCCTTCCGCAAAGGGCCATGCAAAAAATTCCATGGACATGGAATGCACCTCACAGCCCTCTAAAGAAGGCCATATGGTTTCCATCGGCACTCTATCCCTGTTAAGCCATGCGGCAAAGGCATGCCCCGCCTCATGAGTGACCACTTCCACATCGTGCTGTGTGCCGTTAAAATTCGCAAAAATAAACGGAACGCCATAATCCGGGATGCTGGTGCAATACCCGCCTCCAGCCTTACCTTCCGTGGAAAGCACGTCCAAAAGTTCTCCCTCCAGCATAGTGCGGAAAAACGCACTGGTCTCCGGGGAAAGTGCATCATAAAACTTTCCGCCCTGTTTTAAGATATCATCCGGCGTTCCCACAGGGCGGGCATTGCCGGAGCGGAACGCCAATGCGTTGTCCGCAAAACTCATAGGGTAGTCTTTGGACAGCCGCTTGGCCTGCTTTTTGTAAACCTCGCTGGCCACAGGCACCAGATATTTCACCACGCTTTCACGGAATTTCTCCACATCTTTTTTATCATAGCAATTGCGTTCCATCCGGTAATAACCAAGCTCTGTGTAACCCTCATACCCAAGCTTTCTGCCCATCCGGTCACGCAGTGCCACCAGCTCGTCATAGATTCCGTCAAGCCGCTCCTGGTTATCCTTGTACCACTGCCCTTCCGCCTTCCATGCAGCCAGACGCCTGGCATCGTCACTGTCCGTCTTAAAAGGAGGCATCTGGGAAATGGTATATTCCTTCCCCTCAAAGGAGATCTTTGCCGATGCGATCAGCTTCGTATACTCCTTTTTTAGTTCGCTCTCTTTTTGCAGCTCCGGGATGATCTCCGGGGAAAAGGTTTTTAAACTGATCCTTGCATTTAAAAACATAACGCTGCCAAACTCTGCCTCAAACTCTTTGCAGAATGCACCCTCCAACAAGGCTTTCGTCCACTGCTGCTGATACTCCTGAAGTTCCGGCATGGCTTTATTCCAAAAATCCATTTCCTCCTCATAAAACCGATTCCGGGTATCAATGTCATACCTGATCTTAGCAATATTATGTTTGGTCTGGATATGCTTGCTTAAAGCTTCCATCTCCATAAAGACCGCTTTGGCTTCCTCATAGCTTCCTGCTTCTTTCAGCGCTCCGATCTTTTCCGCCATCTGCTTTTTTAATTCTTCCAAACAAGGCCGTTCATACGGCATTTCTGAAAATTTCATAGTCCGCTTCCTTTCTGTCGCTCTTATTTTCTTCCCAAAAGCCCAAACAGCTTTCCTTCAGGCTCCCTTTCGGGCATTCAACGCTTCCTGACTGTATTTTAGAACAATATCACAATAAAATCAATGGCTCAAAAAAACAGGCCATGGTCAAACCACAGCCTGTCTCATATGTTACTAAATAAAAATCCGTAAGTTTACTCCCTGACTTTATTCAGCGATATCCGCATACATAAAATACCAGTATCCGTAAGGTGAATGCCAGGAACCTGTAATCTTATCACTCTGTAACCAAAAGTCATTGTAATAAGCTACCGGGATACATCCCGCTTCTTCCATCAGGATATCTTCCGCTTTGTGAAGGGATTCTGAACGCTCTGCGGCATCCAGCGTAGTCCTTGAAATATCCATAGCCGCATCATACTCAGCATTTTTAAACTTGCCGTCGTTGTTGCCGTTAGTGGAATAAAGCAGATCCAGCATGTTGGAAGGATCGCTGTAATCCCCTACCCAGCCGTTACGGGAAGCATCGTAATCGCCGTTACGTCTCATGGGTGTGAAGCTTGCCCATTCTACGATATCTACGGAAACTTCAATCCCAAGTTCTCCCCATGCCTGCTGTAAGTACTCAGCAACCACTTTGTGATAACCGGCATCGTTGGTGGAGTAGGTGATCGCAGGAAGGCCTTCACCGCCTTCGTACCCTGCGTCCGCAAGAAGCTGTTTTGCTTCCTCAAGGTTTGCTTCGTAGTCTTCTGAAATGTAAGTCTGCCCGCCGTTTGCCTTATCCATGAACTG
This sequence comes from uncultured Lachnospiraceae bacterium, assembly GCA_910587295.1. GTDB lineage: Bacteria > Bacillota > Clostridia > Lachnospirales > Lachnospiraceae > Suilimivivens. Next base: position 25,825 of record CAJULP010000049.1, read on the forward strand.
GCTTCCGTCTGTATCGATCCAGCCGGGCCCCATGAAATTATAAGCCGGTGAATAAGTTCCCTGCATCAGGGTATTTGCCACGTAATCACGGTCGATAGCAAGGCTTAATGCCTTACGCACGTTAACATCCGTAAAAGGCTCCTTCTGGGTGTTTATGCTTAAGTAATAAGTACCAATAATCGGGTCAACGAAGAAATCTGCACTTCCGTTTAAGGAAGGAATTTCCTCTGTCGGAACATCCTTGATCATCAGGACTTCCCCTGTCTGATATGCACTGTAAGATGCGTTAGCATCCTCGATCAAATGCCATTTGATACCGTCTAACTTGATCGCATCCGCATTCCAGTAGTTGGGGTTCTTGCTCATAAGGATATGGGAACCGGGAACCCACTCGGATACATAGAGAGGACCATTGGAGATATATGTCTCCGCTGCGGTCGCCCATGCGTCGCCGTTAGCGTCAACGGTTGCCTGCTGAACCGGGCTTAAGGTTGCAAATGCCGCAAGACTTCCGAAATAGGAACAAGGTGCGCTTAATGTAACAACCAGTGTCTTATCATCTTCTGCCGTTACCTGAAGGGCATTCAGATCGCCATCTTCCGCTGTCGCCTCCGCAAAACCTTCTACCATGCCAAGTACGGTCTCTGCATAAGGAGCCGCTACCATAGGGTCGCATACCCTCTTCCAGCTATACTCGAAATCTTTTGCTGTCAGATCGGAACCGTCAGACCATTTCAAGCCATCCCGTAAATGGAAGGTCCATGTAAGACCGTCTTCACTTGTCTCCCAGCTTTCTGCCTGTCCGGGAACTAGCTTGCCTTCCTGGTCAACGCTCAAAAGGCATTCAAACGAATGTAATAACATGTTTCCGCCATCCACTGCACTGTTCAATGCAGGATCAATGGTCTCAGGGTCAGGTCCTACCTGAACGGAAAGGATCTTTTCGCCGGTTGACGCCTGCTGTGCATCCCCTGCAGGTGCCTGATCATCTGCAGCGTCTGTTGCTTCATCGCCGGCAGCATCTGTATTATCCTGTGCCTGTGTATTGTCTGTGGCAGGTGTATCACTGCCGCCGCAAGCTGTCAGGCCAAATACCATGGTTGCCGCCAACAAGAGTGCAAGTACTCTTTTTTTCATAATAATTCCTCCTCTTAAAATAATTTATAAACAGCCCGGTTAGTTTGATACAAACCTCCCGTGATAGTTTATCATATTTAATTACATTTGTCAATATGGTGACATGCTGCAAAATGCCCTTTTTCTAATTCCTGCCAGATGGGCATTTCCTCCGCGCATCTTTCATCCGCATAAGGGCATCTGGTCCGGAAACGGCACCCCGAAGGCGGATTTAACGGGCTTGGCACATCCCCTTCTAACACGATACGTTTGCTTTCCTTAGCGGTTTTCGGATCCGCAATGGGAATCGAAGAGATCAAACTCTTTGTATACGGGTGACGCGGCCTTGTGATCAGCTCATAGCTGTCCGCCAATTCCACCATCCTGCCTAAGTACATAACGCCGATCCGGTTTGAAATGTGCTTTACCGCAGAAAGATCATGGGCTATAAACAGATAAGTAAGCCCCATTTCTTCCTGCAGATCCTCAAACATATTGATCACCTGTGCCTGAATGGAAACATCCAGAGCTGAGATTGGCTCGTCACAGACGATAAATTCAGGCTTTACGGCTAATGCCCTGGCTATCCCCACACGCTGTCTCTGACCGCCGGAAAATTCATGAGGGTACCGGTTTGCGTGTTCGGAATTTAATCCCACCCGCCGCAGCATTTCTATAATGATGTCGTATCTTTCCTTTTTGTCCGCCGCCATTTTATGGACATCAATAGCCTCCCCCACAATATCCCCTATAGTCATACGGGGGTCAAGGCTTGCATAAGGATCCTGAAAGACGATCTGCATTTTTTTTCTGTAAGGGAGCATATCCACATACTGTTTCTTTTCCACGTCAAAGATCACTTCGCCGTCATAGACAAAACGTCCTCCCGTAGGTTCGTAAAGCCGCAGCAATGTCCTTCCCGTGGTAGTCTTCCCACATCCGGACTCACCCACCAGCCCTAACGTCTCCCCTCTCCCTATGGTAAAAGACACATCGTCTACCGCCCGGACATATTTTTTATTCTTCCCAAAGCCTCCCGCCGGGAAATACTGGCGCAGATGCTCTATCTGTACTAAATTCTCACTCATTTGCGGCTCCTTTCTCCCTGCGGCCTGCCTCATACGCTTCCTTTTGGTTCAGCCAGCACTGGGTATAATGGATTTCCCCAAAATTTGTTACCGGGGGCATTTCCCGCAGGCAGATCTTCATGCAGGCCTCACACCTTGGTGCAAAAGGACACCCCTTGGGGGGATTTAACATATCCACCGGCGTTCCCTCAATGGGCACAAGACGCTCATGCTCCTTGGTATCCAGCCTCGGTATGGACCGGATCAGCCCTTTGGTATATTGGTGCTTGGGCTCATAAAAAATATCCTCTGCCGTTCCGTATTCCACAATCTTACCCGCATACATCACCGCAATCCGTTCACACATGCTGGCAACCACGCCAAGATCATGAGTGATCATGATGATCGCCATCCCAAGCTTATCCTTTAATTCCATCATCAGTTCCAAAATCTGCGCCTGGATGGTCACGTCCAAAGCCGTGGTAGGCTCATCCGCAATCAAAAGCTTCGGTTCACAGGCAAGAGCCGTTGCGATCATCACCCTTTGCCGCATACCGCCGGAAAGTTCATGGGGATACTGATGAAGCCGCTTTTCCGGCTCATTGATCCCTACAAGCTCCAGAAGTTCTTTGGCCCTTTCTTTCGCCTGGGCCCTGTTTTTATCCGTATGGAGAAGCACCGCCTCCATGATCTGGTTCCCTATGGTGTAAACCGGATTTAAGCTTGTCATCGGATCCTGGAAAATGATAGAAATCTCATTTCCTCTGATCGCGCGCATCTCTTTATCCGACATCTGGTCAATCTTGTGCCCGTTAAAGGAAAGACTGCCGCCGATCAGTCTGCCCGGATGAGCGGTAAGCCCCATCAAGCTATAGGCCGTCACGGATTTCCCTGACCCGCTTTCCCCTACGATTCCCAGCACTTCCCCTTCCTTTAAGCAGATGGAAACATCATTTAATGCCTTTACCTCACCGGCAGGAGTGAAAAAAGAAAGTCGTTCATTTTTGATATCAACAAGGTATTCTGACATACTGTTAAACCGCCCCTCCTAATGTTTTAATTTCGGGTCAAACGCATCCCGCAGCCCATCCCCAAACAGGTTAAAGCTTAAAATGATCAGACTGATAAGCGCTGCCGGTATAAAAAGCAGATAAGGATACGTGTTGATACCGTTTAACGCGTCACTTGCAAGGCTTCCCAGAGAAGGCAGGGGAACCGCAACCCCCATGCCCAAAAAGCTCAAAAAACTTTCCGTAAAAATAGATGACGGGATCTGCAAAGTCGTGGTCACGATCAAGGTACCGATACAGTTGGTCAAAAGATGCTTTCTGATTATCTTCCCGTTGCCAACCCCCAGCGCCCTGGCCGCCGTAACATATTCACTTTCCTTCAACGTCAAAATCTGGCTTCTGACCATCCTTGCCATGCCGACCCAGTATAAAAGAGCAAACACCACGAAAATACTGATCAGGTTTTCCCCCACTACGCCCACCCAGGCAAATCCCGGTACGGTTTTAAGTCCTGCCAGGGGCGCTTTTAACGCAAAAGATAACAAAACGATCAAAAGGATATCCGGTATGGTATAAATGATGTCTACGATCCGCATCATGATAAGGTCTGCCCAGCCGCCAAAAAATGCCGCTATGGAACCATACAAAGAACCAATGACTAAAATAATCGCCGTTGCGATAAGCCCCACCAGTAAAGAAATCCGGCTTCCCACCATCACGCGGATGGCGTAATCTCGGCCCATCTTATCCGTTCCGAAAATGTGCGGGAACACCTTCTCCCCTGCATCGATCCTGGCCTGTTCCTCTTCGGAATATTCCATGGGCGCAAGATGATTGGCCCCTTTGATCTGCTCCTTGTATGTATAGGGATAAAATATCGGTACGATAAAGGAAAAGATCATGACCAGAACAATGATCACAAGGCTTACCATTGCCACTTTATTTTTTACCAGACGACGCATACCGTCCTTCCAAAAACTGACGCTTTCACGCATGATGATCTGGCTTTGCTTCTCCTCTTCCGTCGCCGGAAGGAAATCTTCCGGATTTAATTTCAGTTGAAAACTTAATGGGTTCTGTTTCATAATCCACTCCTTACTTCAGTTTAATACGGGGGTCTACCAGCTTATAGACAATATCCACCACCACATTCATGACGATAATAAGGGTGGCAAGGAAAATAGTCGTTCCCATGATCAATGTATAATCACGCCCGCTGATGGCGCCGATAAATTCTCCCCCAAGGCCGGGAATCACAAAAATCTTTTCCACCACAAAACTTCCCGTTACCGTGTATGCCAGCATAGGTCCTACGTATGTAACAACCGGTAAGACGGCGTTCCGAAGCGCATGTTTAAAGATGATCCAAAAGCCCGCCACACCCTTTGCCTTGGCCGTGCGCATGTAATCCTGCCCAAGCACGTCAAGCATGGAAGAGCGCATCAGCCTCATGATATATGCGGTAGGATAAAAGGAAAGAGCGATCACCGGCATGATATAATTTTTCCAGCCGTTTAATCCCATAGTGGGAAGCACTCTTAACTTTACCCCCAGGGTATACATCAACAAGGTACAGATCACAAAGCTCGGCACCGCTATCCCGCAGGTAGCGACCACGCTGATCAGGCTGTCTAAAAATTTCCCCCTCTTTAAAGCTGCGATACAGCCTAGCGGAATCCCAAGCAGCAAAGATACCAGCACCGAGATCCCGCCTACCCTGGCTGATACCGGGAACTTCATCTGGATGATAGACATAACGGTACGTCCTCTTTGTTTTAAGCTATCCCCAAAATCCCCGTGCAGGGCATCACTCATATAAGTAAGATATCTCTGGAACAGCGGTTTATCCAGGCCGTACTTAGCCTCCAACGCTGCCGTTGCCTGAGGGCTGATTGCCTTTTCCGATAAGAACGGTCCGCCCGGAACCATGTTCATCAAAAAAAAAGTAAGAGTTGCAACTGCCCAGATTGTCACTACTGCAAGTAATAATCGTTTTGCCACATACTTTAACATCCTGTAAATCTCCTTTTTATTTCCACTTATAATTCATTCTTATAAAGCTTTGACGTATCATCGCTTTAGCACACTAAAATAGCACTGCATAAAAATGCACCCAACCTCAGGTTCGGTGCACTTATCATCCACTATCATAAATACATCTGTCCGCCTGCCGCAAACAAAAAACCCTCTTACTATTATACATAGGTTTCGACATTTGTCAAATAGAAATAGTGAAAAATGTCGCAGCAATTCAGTCCTGCCGTTTCCTGCGCCGAAGAACTACGGAAAACGGCAGGCTGAATTGTTACAAATGTTTCCCCATAATCTCTTCTAAAGCTTTACACATACTTTTATCCTCCAATCCAAACTGCTTTCTATTAGCCCGCACTATCATATCCATAACCGGCTCATAGTGCCGGCAGGTCTTATTTTTCCCGTACTCGCTGACCAGCCTTTCTACAGTTCCTGTATCCTCAATCCGATTGCACAGACTCCAAAGCCACAGGTTCTCTTCTTTCGTTATCTGAGACGTAACGATAAGCTGCATGACGAAATCATTGCCAGCGATATGGAATATCCCCTCTTCGCTTTTTACAAAATGGTAATTGCGCTTCTCCAGCAGATATTTCTCCAGCTTCCAACGGTTTCGTACTTAGCTGGTGTTCATTTTCAAATATAAGGTTGCCTGCGTCCTTCCCCAGCTCGATCTGCAGCCCGGCATAAAATGCCGGATGCCACTGCAGCCGGTACCCTTTCTTCTTTTTTGCCATCAAAACCTCCTTTTGGGGCTCTTAAGAGGCCTTACCCAAAAAACCCCTGCAATAATATAATGGATTCAAAGCATGAATTTTCTGGAATGTAGCAAAATCTACATACGATGTGCTAAGAAGTTAAGGCAGTACGCCTTATGGACAATACTAGAAAATATGCTTTCGTTTATGATAACAAAATAATGTTTATTTTGTCAATAGAAAGTTTATTATAATTTGATAAATCTGACAAAAACTTATGCCCCGGACCAAACGGCTGCAAAATCATACCAAGCAGATGTTTGGACCAGAGCATTTCAGATAATTGCTTCAGGCAGCAATGTTCTTGTAACAGCCATTTTTCCAAGATCGTTTTCCGCCGCACTAGCTGTCAAGCCATCCTTTGGCACAAAGGAATGTAAGCCAGCTCCTCGCTGCGCTGTAAAGCCTTTTCATATGCGGAACCGGGAACCGCATTGTAATTTCCCACCTCACGTATTTTCCCGTTCCTTACTTCGCACTTTGTTCCATTAATGACAAATTCTTTGCCAGTGTCCACGCCCAATTCCCTTAAAAAACCCAGCAAAGCATCACTGCCCCCTGCTGTTACATCCATCGTGGCCGCCATCCACTGCTGATCCGCAAAATGGACCAAAGCTTCCAATGCCCTTTCCAGCAGACTCACCTTTTCATCTTTTTCCTTATCTTTCCCGTATCCTTCCCCATAGATATAGTCATCCTTGACTGTCAGCCTGTAGCCGTTTCCCAGATCAAACACATCTCCTACCGCAATGTTGATGCTGTTCGTGGCAGAATCATAGGCTTTTGGCTGGCGGGTCTTAAAAGACTGCTTTGACATAAATTGCCCGATTTCTTCCGGTGTATAAGGCATTCCCCCATAACAAGTAAAAATTTTCTTGCCGTTAACGGCATACTCCGATGTTGCCGCATCAACAATTTCACCGGATATCTCATATTCGTCACCATTTAAGCTGTCAAGGATATTCTTGCCTATCATGCCTTTCTCCAACAGCTCCACCAGCCTTTTCATACTGCCTTTATTGCCGGCATCAAATCCGTTCAGCGTCTCCGAATCTTTTCCCTCAATATTTCCGTTAAAATAATCTGTAAATTCATTTTCAGAACCATCTTTAGAGGATAATTTCCCTGTTTTTGAATTATAAATGTATGAAAATGAACTGCCTACTCCGCTTACTGCCATACTAATACCCATGCCTTTCCCGTATGAGCCTTTCCCATGGGGGAACTGGCCCAAATACGCAAATTCAAAATATTCTTTTAAAAAGATAATTCATTCCCTGGATATGGTGCCATGATACATGCAAACCTTCCATTTAATTTCCCTGACCAATAGGTGGCATGCATTGATTTTGAACATCTGCCTCCGATTGTCCATGCCTGACCTAATGACGCATTGGCAATACCACTAATTACATTGGAACCGCTTTTACTGTAATACGTTTTCCCCCCGGCACTCATATATTTGTCAACTTCAGGACATATCGTGCTTCCTGAAAAACTATCACTCATAGATAAATTAACAATTGCCGTTTGCGCAGGCACTGCCATCCCACTCAAATCACAAGTATATGTCCTATAGCTGCTCCCCACCATTTGCACACCGCCATATGTCGGCATATCAACAATATCAAAAGTCTGAATAGCCGGACCTACATAGAAAAAGTAATGCATTTGGTCAGACCAGTCACCTCCACTGGTAACTCTGATATAATGGGTACCAGTATCTTGTGCGTCAAAATAAAAGTATTTTTCAGTCTTTTTTGAATATACAGGTCTCAATGAAGGATCGGAAGAATAACAATAACCCGTGTTATCTGATCTTATATAATATACCTCAATAAACCAGTCGCACTGCACAAGATTCCTAATATCCACAAAATAAGTTTCTCCCGCTGTCAGCTTTATTGAATACCAATCTTCATCCTCCGCAGAATGAAGCCCCGCATGCCGCATCCCCAATGTAAACAATTGGTTTTTTCCCGTTAACTGTGGTGTCATTTCCGGCACTTGGTTATATGGATATGCGGTCGTAAATGTATCATTAGGTTCGCAATCATCCGGAACTGTAGTATACGGCTGAATCCCATCTTTTTCTGCGAACAATGATGCCACCTCAGACTGACTCAAGCTTATCGGTTCCATCGTATTTAGCTTTATGGATTCCAATTGCTCAATACAGTCTTTTTCATCCTGACAGACAATAGAAACAGTTGAATCCTCTCCCGGTGCTGCAAGTGCTGACATTGAAAATACCATACTGCCCATCAATGCCACACACAATACTTATTTAATATTCATAGCATTTTCTCCCTTTGAGTATTTTATAAACCAACGTTAGTGACTACGTTTAGTAGTCACTTTTAAATTAACATAATTTTCCAGTATCGTCAATACCCAAAAGAGAAATACATACTTATTTTACCCAAAAGAGAAATACATACTTATTTACACAAAAACAATAATAATTAATGAGGACAAACCGCATAATTTGTTCTAACTGTTTCTGCTATAACTTTTATATCGCTACATTTACTGCACATTTCCGCTTTATATCGTACCACCATACAACTCCCATTTGTATGTTTTATATGCTCGTCGAAAAACCCTGCTCGATAACTATGGTTACAAGATGCATAAAATTCCATGTCTTTTTCGTTAATCTGATATATATTTCCTTCCATGTCAACGAATTGCATATCATAAACAACGTCAATTTCCATTATCATTTCTTCAAACAAAGAATATTTCCTTATTTCATCTTCCGTACCTGATACAAATGCCACATCATTGTTTAAAGCACTTTCCAAAAATTTCTCACTCGTTTTCGGAATATTGGCAAACTGCATATCCTCATAAGCAAACACTGTCAACGTATTCAAAAACATCGCCGCCCCTACAATACACGCAGACGCTATTTTCCCAAAACATCTTTTTTTATCCTTCATTACATTATCCATCCTTTCTTTCAAACGTTTTCCCCCTTTACTCAGTCCCAAAATATATGGCTTCTCTTCCTTCTCCTCCACCGCCATAGTAAACAGCATCTTAAGGTATTCTTTCTTTTCTTCATCGCTCCTCCCCTGTAAAACCCGCTCGTCACAGGACATTTCACATATTCTTTCAAATTCACCGGGCAGAAGCCACACGATAGGGTTATACCAATGGACAACCTGCACAGCGGTGACCAATACCCTCCACAATACATCACGCCGCTTGATATGAACCATTTCATGATTCAATATCATTTCTCTTTCCCTGCCCTGTATTCTGGCAAAGATAAAAATGACCGGACAGACAATCCCAGTCGTAAAAACTATATTCCCTGCAGCATAGTCCTCACGACAGACAAGACATTTAACCTTATTGCGTATCGAATACTGCCGTCGTATCTGTTCTATTTGTCCGTCATCTTCCCGCTTCAAAACCTGCCTTCCTAACCGCTCCATCCGAACCTTATTATACAGATATCGCATACACTGCCATGTCATAATGACCATCGCGATCATGATCCATATCCCTGTTGTCTTGTATTGTTCACGAAAAGCCTGATTAAACAAAAATCTTCCATTACTATAGATAATCAGACTTTTGTCGGTATAATAATGCACTGCCCACTTTAAAGCAGGCTGCCTGCAAAAAACAAGATCAATCACTTCCTTATAGAACCATTTCAAAAATGGCAGTGGAACTAAATAAAAAAGAATCACCCCTTTCATCATCCGATACTTCCAGTCTGCAGAAATTTTTCCGGCTAACGCATATCCCAAAGAAAAATACAAAATTTCCAACACACTGCCAGACAGGCATAACACCAGAATGCAGCTCATAAGCTTTCCTCATTCCCAAGACTTCCATGTCTTTATTTATTTTCCAACTCCTTTAAATACACATTTAATTCCTCAAGATCTTCTTTATTAACGGCATTTCTCCTGATAAATGCCGCAACGAAATTACTAAGCTTCCCACTATACATATTATCAATTGCATTTTGGGCCTGCGAAAAATTATATTCCTCTTCTTCAACCGCCGCCCGTACAAGTCCTCTTTCCCGTATGACCAGTCCTTTTGTTTCCAATCTGGAAAGAAACGTGTTAAGGGTCTGCCGCTTCCACTCCTTTCCCTCTTTTGTGAACAAATCCAGCAATTGTGACTGCTTGATCCCTTCCTTTTGCCTCCACAGCATTTTCATAACTTCCATCTCTGAATCTGATACCCGATAATTTCTCTCCATCCCTTCCATAAGCCTCCTTGCCTCCATTTTAGACTAAATCCTTTTCGTCTTTGACTATGTTTTGTCTTCATTGTACAAAAATTGTTTTTATTTGTCAATGTCTGTTCCGCAAAGAAGACTGTCTGGCCAATATAATCCTTTACCTTTCAACATAAACCACAAAAATCCGGCAGGGTAAAACCCTGCCGGATCAATATACTACTTTGAACCCAATTATGAAATATATTTTCTTTCGTACCGTTCATGGTCACATCCCGCCGAACAGCCGCATGATCCCTGAATCTTCCTGCATTCTCCTTCGTATCATACCCATGCGGTAATCCTGCATCAGTTTGTTTTTCTTTTGTTCGGAGACTGCCATCGGCAAATCCACATCCTCAATACGGCTTCTTGATGCCGTAAGATCAAAAGATGCCCCCGTATTATAATTATAAGCATGCTCCAAGGCATTGGTGGCTGCCCCTGTCTTACTCCTTGCCGCACTGATCTTATCCATAGCCGCGTCAATCGCCCCAATGTCAAAGCTGCCGGTAACATCATAGCCATCAATCCCAAGGGCTTTCAACGTAACATTTTCCATCTGGATCTTCATGCCCGTGCCGTCCGGATTTGTTGCCAGATTCATATCAGCCATACTGCCGTCAAGGAGCTTTAGCTCATTGTAGCTCGTTCCTACCGCCGTATGTTCAATATCCTTTAAAAGCTGGTCAACCTCCCCCTGGATCATCTGTTTTTCAGAATCACCATACAATCCGTTTGAGGCTTTCACGCTCAGTTCCCTGATCCTTTGCAAGGACTCCTGCATGGTTCCAAGGGCGCTGTCCTTGATATTGGCAACACCGATTCCATCCCTGATATTGGATGCGCCAACGTCAAGCGCATTGCTGTTTTTCTTAAGTTTCTGGGCAATGGCAAGCCCTGCCGCATCATCTGCCGCAGTCTGGATCCGTTTGCCGCTGGCTATCTTGCCATATATATAATTCGTACTATGCACTCCCGCTATTCTCATAGGCACTCCTTTTTAGTCATACTATGACCACCTTCTTACCCGCCGATCCATTGTTTACCATTATTATATCAAACAATAAAAAAAATGTAAACCCTGCCCTGATCCACGCATTCAGTTATGTACGGCAATTCAGCCCAGCGCCTCTGCGATATCCTTTTGCATATCTATAACAGCCGCTCTTGCCGCGTCCGCAAAATTTTCCTCCCCAAAGGAAGCATATGTTTCCTGCTGGTAAGCCGCAATGATCCCTCTGGATGAATTGACGATCGCCCCTAAGCCGTCTTCGTTAAAGAAATGGACCAGGTCTTTTCCCTTTCCACCCTGAGCGCCATATCCCGGCACCAAAATATAACTTTTAGGCATTACCTTACGAAGGATTTTACCCATCTCCGGATACGTAGCGCCAACTACCGCCCCGATATAACTGTACGACTCTCCCATGTGGCCTTCCGCCCACCTGGCAACCTGTTCGCCAACCACCTCATAAAGGGGCTTGTCCGCATCTTTGATCACCCTGTCCTGGAACTCCCCGCTGCTGGGATTGGAGGTTTTGACCAAAATAAACAGCCCTTTCTTTTCCTCTTTGCATACCTTGATAAAAGGATCCACGCCGTCAGAGCCAAGATAGGGGTTTACGGTTGCAAAATCCTCATCAAACCCATAATAGGACTTCTCTCCTACCTTTACTTTACCAAGATGCCCCACCGCATATGCCTCTGAAGTAGAGCCGATATCGCCTCTTTTAACGTCTCCTATCACCACCAGATCTTTTTCCTTACAGTAGTCGATCGTCTTTTTAAAGGCAATAAGCCCCGGAATCCCAAACTGCTCATACATGGCAATCTGTGGCTTCACTGCCGGAACCAGATCGTAAATATGGTCCACAAGTGCCTTATTATACTGCCAGATTGCTTCTGCAGCCCCCTCTAACGTCTCACCGTATTCTTCAAATGCCTTCCTTTGAATATGCCCCGGAACAAATTTCATCATCGGGTCTAACCCCACCACGATAGGGGCATTTGTCTTTTTAATCTTTTCTACCAGTTTGTTGATCATATTGATATCCCTTCTTTTTGTATTTGACAAAAAGACGTTGTTTCACGCAACGTCTTTTCCATTCGTTTTGTTTACACAAGGACCTTCATCTGACTGTCCACAAACTGCTTAATACGGGATGCGTTGCCGTACTTGTGGACTTTTCCGCCCTCAGCGATCACTAAAGTAGGCGCCTGCATCACACCATACTTTCCTGCCAATTCTATATTTTCTTCCGCATCGATCAAAATATATTTAAAATCCTTCAGGTATTCCTTTGCCAGCTTACAGTTAGGACAGGTTTTTGTCGTAAACAGATAAGCAACCTGCTCCGGGGTACTTACGGAGACCTTCACGTCATTTTCATAATCCGAGAGCATCACCATACTGGTAACAGGCTTTTTCAAAACAGACTTGGAAATCTCATAGGTCGTACGGTTCGCATACTCCTGCAGCTTCCCGTCATTCCAGTTCTGCACCGGCCTGTAGTAGCCCGTGATACGGCTGTAAATTTCAGTCCTCCTGCCACAGTGCGGGCATACCTTTTGTTCCCCTGCCAGATACCCATGTTCCTTACAGATTGAATAAGTGGGCGAAAGCGTATAATAAGGAAGCTTATAGTTTTCCGCAATGGTCTTGATCAGATCCGCCGCCGCCTTCCAATCGGGAAGCTTTTCCCCTAAAAATGCATGAAAAACAGTTCCTGACGTGTACAGGGTCTGAAGCTCATCCTGAATATCCAGTGCGTCAAAGATGTCCTCGGAAAAATCTACCGGCAAATGTGAGGAGTTGGTATAATACGGCGTGTCTCCCTTCTTGCCCGCGGTTTTAATAGCCGGCCATCTCTTCTTGTCATGCTTTGCAAGACGATAAGTGGTGCTTTCCGCCGGCGTAGCCTCCAGATTATAGAGATCTCCGTACTGCTCCTGGTAATCCGATAACCGGTTCCGCATATGGTTTAAAACTTCTTTCGTAAATTCCTGAGTCTTCCGGTCCGTCATATCCGCACGGAGCCAGTTGGCGTTTAGCCCTGCCTCGTTCATGCCAATCAGCCCGATGGTGGAAAAATGGTTGTCAAAGGTTCCCAAATAGCGCTTCGTGTATGGGTAAAGCCCTTCATTTAACAGCCTGGTGATCACATCCCGTTTCATCTTAAGGGACCTGGCCGCAATGTCCATCATCTTGTTCAGGCGCTTGTAAAAATCATCCTTCGTAGCGGAAAGATAAGCGATCCTTGGCATATTTATGGTGACTACGCCAACGCTTCCCGTACTTTCCCCTGACCCGAAAAATCCCCCTGTCTTTTTTCGAAGTTCCCTAAGGTCAAGGCGCAGCCTGCAGCACATGCTCCGCACATCGCCGGGCTCCATATCAGAATTAATATAATTAGAAAAATACGGTGTTCCGTATTTTGCCGTCATTTCAAACAAAAGCCGGTTGTTTTCCGTATCCGACCAATCGAAATCCCTGGTAATGGAATATGTGGGGATGGGGTACTGGAACCCTCTCCCGTTGGCGTCACCTTCGATCATAGTCTCAATGAACGCCTTGTTGATCATGTCCATTTCCTTCTTACAGTCTTTATATCTAAAATCCATCTCCACACCGCCCACGATAGCAGGCAGTTCCGCCAAGTCAGAAGGTACCGTCCAGTCAAGGGTGATATTGGAAAAAGGCGCCTGCGTTCCCCAGCGGCTTGGCGTGTTGACACCATAAATAAACGACTCGATACATTTTTTAACTTCCTTATAGGAAAGATTGTCCACTTTCACAAAAGGGGCCAGATAGGTATCAAACGAGGAAAATGCCTGTGCGCCTGCCCATTCGTTCTGCATAATGCCAAGGAAATTTACCATCTGGTTACACAGCACCGATAAGTGCGCCGCAGGTGCGGAAGTGATCTTTCCGGTAATACCGCCAAGACCTTCCGTAATAAGCTGTTTTAAAGACCATCCCGCACAATAACCAGTCAGCATGGAAAGGTCATGGATATGGATGTCCGCATTTCTGTGTGCTTCCGCTATCTCCTCGTCATAAATCTCGGAAAGCCAGTAATTTGCAGTGACTGCACCGGAATTGCTCAAAATAAGCCCGCCCACCGAATAGGTGACGGTAGAGTTTTCCTTTACCCGCCAGTCCTCCACTTTCACATAGCTGTTCACCACATCTTTATAATCCAAAATGGTAGATTTCATGGTGCGGATTTTTTCGCGCTGTTTCCGGTACAAAATATATGCCTTGGCAGCTTCCGCATAACCGGCCTGTTCTAAAACTTTCTCCACACTGTCCTGAATATCCTCCACGTGGATACCGTCGTTTTTTACCTTTCCCTGAAAGTCTGCCGTAACGCGAAGGGCAAGCAGATCTACCACATCATTATTGTACTGCACGTCCGTGGCGTTAAATGCTTTCATAATGGCGTCGCTGATCTTGGTCAGTGTAAAATCCGCCATTTCCCCTTCTCTTTTTATAACCTGGAACATGAAATTTCCCCCTTTGATATTTTCCTACTGGTTTACATAATTCCCAGAAAAACCGTATACAAAGAGTTTATCATCCGCCTAATTAAAAGTCAACCACAAACACAAGATATTGTGTTACCATAACATTGTTAACATAAATATGGTAACATCAGCGTGTCTGTAAAAACGTGTGCTCCCGCTTCGCCACCTGGTCATCCGGGTAATTTTTCAGATAACTCCCCATCAGCACTTCCGCCTGCCTGTATTCCCCAAGGTACTCATAGGCAATGATCTCATTCATTTTCAGAGTCTGCATCATACCGTTATTTTCGACATTCATGGCAGCCTGAAAAGCCGTCAGCGCCCCTTGGTAATCCTCCAGATTCATCTTACAAAGGCCAAGCTGGTTTAAGACCTGCGGGTTAGGTTCGTTATTGTCCAGGTAAGTATTATATACGCTGATCGCATAATTACTGTCTCCAAGGATCTCATGGGTCTTTCCCAAAAACAGCACCGCCTCATAGCCGCTCTCATCCCTTGCTTTTTCCAGATAGGTACGGGCGTTTTCATAGTCCTCCAAAAAATAGCAGATCCTGCCTTTTTCAAAATTCGTCATATTCTTCGTTCCGCCATCCATGGCAGCCTGAAGATACTCCTGTCCAACCTCTCGGAAACCATTGCCTTCTAACACTTCATAAATATCAATCAGCCTGTTATAATCACTTTTATTTAAGGAAATGGTCTTGTCAAAATCTGCCCTTGCGGCTTCCATATTTCCCTGTTCCGTATAGATGACACCCCTCAGGTAATAGGCATCCCGCTCCCCTTCCTCAAGGGCCACGATCGCATTATAAACCCTGACCGCCTTATCTTTTTCTCCCAGTTTGTAATATGCCGTGGCAAGATAATAATTGATGTCATAGTCCAAAGGCCCAATCCGCCCGTCACTGCCTGCAAGGGCGCCCTCCAAAGCCGCGGCCGCCTCCGCATACATGGTCTTTCCCATATAGGCAAGCCCTTCCCCCCTAAGGATCAGCCGTTCATTTTCTTTTGCTTCCCTTGCCGCCTGAAAACTTGCAAGCGCATTGTCATACTCTAAGGCTTCCACCTGTTCCATCCCTGCGCTGATATTTGCATTTCCGCCTGCGCCGCACCCGGAAAAAAGGACTGCCGAACATAAAAGCGCCGCTGCCATATACCGTTTCTTCTTCATCCAATCTCTCCATGCCATACCTGTTGTTTCAACCTGTTTTCTTTCTTTCGCCAACTCCGCCCTGCTTATTTTCTAAGCCCTTTTGGATAATGATTCTTCATGATACCGCCTGAAAGCTTCCCAAATCCCAGCGAGTATCCTTCCACACAGATCAGATACCAGCCCTTTTCCCCTTCCGCGGCAAAGGTTTCCCCTTTTACATACTTCCCGGCCTGCTCTAAGGACAGGTCGTGGGAAAATACGGCCTCCTCCGGTTTCAGGAAAAGCGCCAGGGCATGGGAAGGCTCAAACCGGTCCTTTTTCACCGTTCCCAAATGCAGTCCGGCCCGCAGCGCTTTCAGCCCCTTTAATGACGGACATTCCTCTGGTACAAGGTAAAGCTGGACTCCAAACATTACATAGATTCCCTGAAAATCCCTTTTCAGGTACTTTGACTTAAAGGCAAGCCACTCTTTGCAGTCCTTTTCCTTCATCCCTCTTTCCACGCCAAAGACGGCAGCTTCCCCTTTGCTGTCCCCGTCTTTTGTAAAGCGGGCTAAAAAATGGCCCTCCCCTTTCACTTTATGGGGCCAAAGCCGCATAGACTCTTCCAAAGAAAACTCCGGGTGTTCCTTTAAAAACCAGTTCACGTTTTCTTCATTCTCTTCAGGCGCAAAGGTACAGGTAGAATACACCATCGCGCCGCCTTTCTTTAACATGCCGGCGGCGTATTCCATGATCTCCCGCTGCCTTGCCGCACACATGACCACGTTATCTGCGCTCCACTGACCTGCTGCCTCCTCATTTTTGCGGAACATCCCCTCACCGGAGCAGGGAGCGTCCACTAATATCCTGTCAAAGGCTTCCGGAAACCGCTCCGCAAGATAAGCAGGCTCGTGGTTTAAGACAAGAGCGTTTCCTACTCCCATCCGCTCCACGTTTTCCGACAGGATCTTTGCCCTCTGAGGGTGGATCTCATTGCAGATCAAAAGCCCCTGCCCGCCTAACGCATCCGCAATCTGGGTGCTCTTCCCTCCCGGTGCGGCACACAGGTCTAAGATCCTCTCCCCCGGAAGTGCGCCAAGGGCGCAGGCAGGCGCCATAGCGCTTGCCTCTTGAATATAATACACCCCTGCCTCGTGGAATGGATGCTTTCCCGGATGGGATTCTTCCTTATAATAATAACCGCCCAAAGCCCAGGGCACCTCTTCCCCGAAAAAATCCGCCTTTTCCCGTACGCTCTCTTTCCCGTCCTTCAAATGGTTAATGCGGAGGGATTGAAATCTGGGCTGGCTGTAACTTTCCAGAAAGCTTTCGTATTCTTCTCCCAGAAGTTTTTCCATTCTACATAAAAATTGCTCCGGTAACATGGTATATCCTTACTTTTCCTCTCATAAACACACATTAATCCATCTTCAAAATCAGGCCTAAAATCCGTTTTACACAGACTTCCATTTCTTCCCGGGATAATGCTCCGCTCTTAAGGCCTTTTAAAAGGTTTTCCGGCACGCCGCATGCCATCTTCATGTCGTTGCCCGCCTTTACTTCCTTACAATGCTCCCCTAACGTCCACCAGTCCGTGGTGACCATCCCCTGATAGCCCCACTCGCCGCGCAGGATATCTTCCAAAAGCGCCCTGCACTCAGATGCCCGATGGCCGTTGATAATGTTATAGGAGGACATGATACACCAGGGATCTGCCGTCTTTACGATGATCTCAAATGCCTTTAAATAAATTTCCCTGAGAGCACGCTCTGAAACCCTGGAATCACTGTCTCTTCTGTTGGTCTCCTTGTTATTACATGCAAAGTGCTTCACACACGCCGCAATATGCTGAGACTGGATCCCCTTCACCATCGCTGCCGCCATTACGCCGGTCAGATACGGGTCTTCGGAATAGTACTCAAAGTTCCTTCCGCAAAGAGGGCTTCTATGGATATTTACTGCGGGAGTCAGCCAAACGCCGATATTGTTTTCCTTCACTTCCTTTGCTCCTGCCTCACCTACCTCAAAAACCAACTCAGGGTTAAAGGTACATGCAAGCAGTGTGGCACAGGGCCATGCCGTGGTATGAACTCCGCACTCCGGCACGATCCGAAGCCCGGCAGGTCCATCCGCCGTCATCACATTAGGGATCCCGTACTCCGGCAGGTTCCCAAAGCCAAAGGTATTGGCAACACCTGTGTTGGGCTGGCCGCCAAGCAAATGTGCCAGCTCCTCCTCCGTAAGCTGCGCCGTAAATTCATCTAAGGTCATTTTCCCTTCCGCCACATCCATAAGAGGGCGTACCCCCTCCTTGTAAGGATGGGTCCAGCAGTTTCTCCCCTCCTGGGCACGGACTGCAGGCATATAGCCGTCCAGCTTTTCCGCAGGCGTCTTCTCCACCAGAATAGCATTGGGATCGTTTCCCGTTTTCGTTGGAAGCGTCTCCATCGCTCCGTCAGCGCACATCCGCTCCTTTAACCCTGTGGGGGATAATTGTTCGGATAATTGCCGCACCACCTTAGGGCCTTCCAGATGACAGACCAGATCCAGCTTTTCCGCATCCCGGACAGAATTTCCCACATAAAAGGCATAATCCCCTTCTTCCAGCACATAAGCGGACTTACATACCTTACCAAGGTCATCATAGGAAGCCAGAGTATCTATGGAAAAATCAATGGACAAAACCTGCGACTCACCAGGCTTTAATTCCCTTGTCTTTTCAAAGGCGATCAATACCCGGGCCGGTTTCCCCAGTTTTCCCTGTGGAGCCTGTCCGTAGATCTGAACGACTTCTTTCCCTTCTTTTTTACCGGTATTCGTGACTGTAACCGGAAGGGTATACGTTCCGTCCTCCCCGAAAGCCTCTCCTTGATCTATTTGGAAAGAGGTGTAGGAAAGTCCATAGCCAAAAGGATAGTTGACTTTTTCCGCCGCCCCCAGCATGGTTTCAAAATAACGGTATCCCACATAGATATCCTCTGTGTAATCCACGCAACTTTCCGAATCATGAAAGGCTGCCGTGGAAGGGTAATCCTCCAACGCCCCCGCAAAGGTGTCGGAAAGCTTTCCGGAAGGATTCCCGATCCCGCATAACAGCTCTGCCGCCGCGCGCCCGCCTTCCATGCCTCCCTGCCATGCCATCAAAACGGACTTTATCTTATCTTCTCTTACAAACCAGGAAGTATCCACCATGCCGCCTACATTTAAGACCACCACGATCTTGTCGAAATGCTTTTTCACGGATTCCACCATGGCAGTTTCTCCATCAGACAGATAAAAGTCGCCTCTCTCAAAGAGCTTTCTGGACTTCTTTAAAAGTCCTTCTTCCTTTTCCTCATCCTGCTTTCCTTCGTCAAAGCTGCTCTTCCTGTCCCAGCCTTCGCCGGAAAACCGGCAGATGCTGATCACCGCCGTATCGGTAAACGCCCTTGCCTTTTTCACCAGTTCCTCCGAAAGCACAGGTTCCGCCGTCATCCCCGGCTCTGCCCCTTCCGCATACTGCCTGTCCACATCCTTCCGGTAAAAATCTGAAAGTTCTTCATATAAGCTGACGTATTCCCCAAGGGCTTTTAAACCGTCATGGAGATTGACCACATAGTCCACCGTCACGTCGCCGCTTCCGCCGCCGCCCTTTACGTAATCAAAACATGCCTTTCCAAACAACGCAAGCCTGCTCCCCTTAGAAAAGGGAAGCAGGCCGTTATTCTTTAAAAGCACCATGCCTTCTTTTGCTGCGTCTTTTGACAACTGCCTGTGGGCAGCACAGGCTGTTACCTTTTCCCCGTTTTCCGAAAGGGGAATGTTGGGTTGGAACTTAATCCTTTGCCATTTGTTCATTACGGTTCTCCTTTTACAGTTTTCCCGCAAAGCTTACCGTTGAACCCTGGCACCTGCCCCTCCCATGATGGCTTCTACTTCTTTCTTACTTGCCATGGTAGTATCTCCCGGCGTAGTCATCGCCAGCGCACCGTGGGCAGCGCCGTAATTCACTGCAAGCTCTGCGTCTCCTGTTGCTATCATACCATAAATCAGCCCAGATGCAAAGGAATCTCCTCCACCAACACGGTCCATAATTTCAAGGCCCTTATAATCCTTAGCCTTGTAGATCTCCCCGTCTGCCCAGCAGATCGCACTCCAGTCGTTTACCGTTGCCGTCTTTACTTCACGAAGTGTGGTGGCAACTGCCTTAAAGTTAGGGTATGTTTTGGCAGCTTCATTGATCATCTTCTTATAGCCGTCAAGATTTAACTCCTTTAAGTTCTCATCGTTCCCTTCCACCTCAAAACCAAGGCATGCGGTAAAGTCTTCTTCGTTTCCGATCATCACGTCCACATATTTTGCAATTTCCCTATTCACTTCCTGCGCCTTTGCCTGGCCGCCGATGGCACTCCACATAGACGGACGGTAGTTCAGATCATAAGAAACAATTGTTCCGTATTTCTTTGCCGTCTTGATGGCTTCAATGACCGTCTTACAGGACTGCTCGGACAAAGCCGCATAAATACCTCCTGTGTGGAGCCAGCGCACACCCAGTTCCCCGAAAATATATTCAAAATCAAAATCTTCCGGCGTTGCCTTCGAGATTGCCGTGTTGGCACGGTCGGAACAGCCCACCGCCCCGCGGATGCCAAAGCCCCGTTCCGTAAAGTTTAATCCGTTCCTGCAGGTACGCCCGATTCCGTCTGTCTTCATCCATTTGATCAAAGAGGTATCCACGCCGCCCTGATTAATGAAATCTTCCATCAGCATACCTACTTCATTATCCGCAAACGCCGTGATCACTGCCGTGTTCAGCTTAAAGCATTTCCGAAGGCCGCGGATCACATTGTACTCCCCGCCCCCTTCCCATGCACGGAAAGATCTAGCTGTACGGATCCTTCCCTCGCCGGGATCTAAACGCAGCATGACTTCCCCAAGCGATACGGCATCGAACTTACATTCTTCTGCAGGTCTTAAATTCAAATTCATCATCTACCTCATTTCCGCGCAGCTTTCTGCGCAACTTACTATCTGATCTTCTGTTATCCTTATCCGCGGATTTGGGCGGCAAGTTTTACCGCTTCCGCCGTAAGGCGCTCAATCTCCTCAAAGTTACCGGCTTCTATCAAATCACCCTTCACCATCCAGCTTCCGCCGCAGGCCGTAATGGACTTGCACTCTAAAAATTCTTTTAAATTCTTTGCACTGACCCCGCCTGTAGGCATAAACTTAAGCCCTACATAAGGAGCCGCAAGCGCTTTGATAGCAGCCACGCCGCCAAACTGCTGTGCCGGGAAGAACTTCACCACCCGAAGCCCTCTCTTTACTGCCTGAGCGACCTCGGAAGGCGTGATGCATCCCGGGAATACAGGAATCCCTTTCTCCAAACAGTAATCCACGATCTCCGGGTCAAAACCAGGGCTTACGATAAACTTAGCGCCTGCCGCAACTGCCTCATCCACCTGCTTCACCGTAAGGACCGTACCTGCCCCCACCAGCATTTCCGGAAATTCCTGTGTCATCTTCCTGATGCTCTCCGCCGCTGCCGCCGTGCGGAACGTTACCTCTGCGCAGGGCAGCCCGCCCTGGCACAATGCTTTTGCAAGAGGAACCGCATCCTTTGCATCCTGCAGTACCACTACCGGCACGACTCCAAGCGCTTCAATTTTTGCTTCCATTTCCATACTCATGATCCTCTTCTCCTTTTCTTCTATCCTATTTTCTAATTTTATTTAAACTCCAGATATGCGCCTTTCATGGGGCTTGCGGCATGTTCGCTAAACAGCCTGAGCACGCCTTTTTGATATTTTAATGGCTTTGGCTTCCAGTTCTTTTTCCGCTCCTGCAATACCTTCTCCACTTCCTCCGGACTCATCCGCTCTCCATGGATCCCTACAATTGCAAGCTTCCTTCCCATCACGTCGATTTCGATCAGATCCCCTTCCTCCACTAAGGCAATGGGGCCGCCGTCAACCGCTTCCGGGCTGCAGTGTCCGATCACCGGCCCGGTAGAGGCTCCGGAGAAACGTCCGTCCGTGATAAGGGCAATACTTCTTCCCAGTTCCTTATCGCTGCTGATTGCTTCGGAAGTGTAGAACATTTCCGGCATACCGCTTCCCTTCGGGCCTTCATAACGGATAAACACCGCATCTCCTTTTTGCACCTTATGCTTTAACACCGCATCCAGACATTCTTCCTCACTGTCAAAAGGTCTTGCCCGCAAAACTGCCTGGAACATTTCCTTCGGACATGCGGTATGCTTGATCACTGCCCCTTCCGGCGCCAGATTTCCCCTTAAGATCGCAATACTTCCGTCCGTTCCAAGGGCTTTCTCATAAGGGCGGATGATGTCTTCTCTGGTAAGCTTGACCTGATAGCGTTCATTAAACTCCTTAAGCCACTTCTCACACCTGTCATAAAAGCCGTTTTCTTTCAATTCTTTTAAGTTCTCACCTAAGGTCTTTCCCGTCACGGTCATCACGTCAAGA
This sequence comes from uncultured Lachnospiraceae bacterium, assembly GCA_910587295.1. Lineage (GTDB taxonomy): Bacteria > Bacillota > Clostridia > Lachnospirales > Lachnospiraceae > Suilimivivens. The sequence continues at coordinate 48,191 of CAJULP010000049.1, forward strand.
TGAAGATGCTCTTTGATCTCCTCCATGATAGCAGGAACCCCGCCTGCATAATAAAAGCACTCCGCAGGCCACCGTCCGGCCGGACGCACGTCTAAAAGATAGCGGGCGCCTCTGTGGAGCCTGTCAAAAGTATCTCCCGTAACCTCGATCCCAAACTCATGGGCGATTGCCGGAATATGCAAAAGGCAGTTGGTGCTTCCTGAGATAGCCGCATGTACCAGGATGGCATTTTCAAAGCTTTCCATGGTCACCATATCACTTGGCTTCATCCCCGGCATGGCAGCAAGCTTCACCGCCTGCTCCCCCGCCTTTCTTGCAAAGGACAACAGATCCGGACTGGATGCCGGCATCAGGGCGCTTCCCGGCAGCGCAAGTCCCAAAGCTTCCGCCATGATCTGCATGGTGGATGCGGTTCCGATAAAGGAACATGCCCCACAGCCCGGGCAGGCATTGCATTTCGCCCAGTTTAACCGTTCCTCATCGATCTCACCCCTTTGATACTTCGCACTGTACATGCCGAGCTGTTCAAGCGTCAGCATTTCCGGCCCTGCGTTCATGGTTCCCCCGGGAACCACCACCGAAGGGATATCAACCCTTGCCAAAGCCATCAGATTCCCCGGCATTCCCTTATCACAGCTTGCAAGATAAACCCCTGCGTCAAAAGGCGTGGCATTTGCATGGATCTCTATCATATTGGCGATCATCTCACGGCTTACCAGACTGTAATTGATGCCGTCCGTTCCCTGACTTTCCCCGTCGCAGATATCCGTGCAATAATACCTTGCGCCGTGCCCGCCTGCCTGCTCTATACCCTTACGCACTTCTTCCACCAAAATATCCAGATGCCCGCTTCCCGGATGGCTGTCTCCGTAAGTGCTCTCTATCATGACCTGCGGCTTTTCCAGATCTTCCACTTTCCATCCCGTTCCGATCCGCAGCGGGTCAAGTTCCGACGCAAGCTTTCGCATTTCCTGACTTTTTAACTCCATCGCTTCTACAGCCAAAAAGCTTTTCCTCCTTCTCTTTTCCCGGCTTTTGCTTTCCACCAACATCTGACATCATACGTTACGCTAATATTAATATATTTTTATTCACTTGTTTTGTCAATACATCTGATGTTTTATTTGCCTTTTCTCCGTTTTGCATAAAAATCAGCATTCTTTTTATTGCACTTTTTTCTCCTGGTCTTTCAGCATCCTTATAATGGTCTGACGGTTATATGTCAAATGCATGATCATCCCGCATCTGGCCCCTGTCACGTCTTTTGCAAGTATAGCGTTTACGATTGCCCGGTGGCTTTCAATGGTCTCCTCCATTAAAATGCGGTGGGTCAGATTGGCAAAGGTGGTCACTGCCGAATTGATCACAGGTATCAAGATCTCCGCCACTCCGTTTTGACTGCACTTTGCAATGCAGGTATGAAATTCCACATCCTTCCTGATATGATTCTTCCCGCTCAAGTAAAGCTGCTCTACCTCATCGCACAATAACTTTAGCCGGACGCGTTCTTCTTCCGACGCATACTCACAGGCACGGGCAGCTATCTCCGGCTCCAACATCAGCCGCACATCAAAAAGCTCCAGCGCAAGCTTGTATTTATCCTGAAACTTGGAAAGGCCCAAGGGATCTTCTTCTAAGGAACTGGTGCTGACAACATAAGTTCCCGAACCCCTGCGCACCTCTAAGATCCCTCTTGAAACCAGCCCCTTTACCGCCTCCCGTACCGTGCTTCTTCCCACGCCAAACCGCTCCGCCAATTCAAACTCATTTGGTATTTTCTGTCCTACTTCCACCGGCTCGTTTAAGATATACGCAAACAGGGCGTCCTCTACCTGTGAACCGAGAAGCTTCCTGTCCATTTTCTCAAACTGATACATCCTTAAACCGCTTCTCCATTTCTAAAATTTGCCCCTCTAAAGATTGGTAAAACCCCGCGATATGGATTCCGTCCACCAGCGCATGGTGACACAGCACCGTCACCGGCAGCAGCGTCTTATTATCCATGAAAAAATACTTTCCCCAGGTGATCCGCGGATTGGAGTCCGCCGGCATGGGCACCGGCTGGATCAGGGAGGTATAAGAAACCCAGGGCACCGTGGAAATAAAAAACAAATCCCGGGTGTCTTCCTTTTCCTCCTCAATGGTCCGCCTTCTCTTCGCTTCCTCCTGTTCCTTAACGGCATAAGGGATGAAATCCGCAAAGGACATATCCCCGTCAAGCGTGCAGTAGCAATAGGTTCCGTCCTCCAAAGCTACCGTATGGGAAGTCCGGCAGTGGTCAAACTCTATGATCTTATCCTGTTCTATCCTTTGCCGAAACTCCGGCACTTCATTGGCGGCTTTCCCCACAAGATAACAGACCGTAAGGAAAAGGGGGAGCCTGTTTGCTTTCACGGATTTAACAAGCCCCAGCATATCCACATTTACAGTTATGCCCACGTAAGGATAAGCCAAACTGTTAAAATATGCAAAATGACTCTTCCTTTTATAGGAATCCATATCTAAATATCTATATCCCATACACCCTCCCCTTTGACGCTTTACGTCAGTTTGTTTAAAATAGAATTTCCTATGGTTCCTTCCGGCATGAAAACACCAAAATTCTCCGCGATCGACGCCCCGATCACCGCAAAGGTATCTTCATTGGCAAGGGGGCCGCCTTTTGCCATCTTCTTAGAATAAGCAAGAAAGGGAACATATTCCCTGGTATGGTCGGTTCCCGTGTAGGTGGGATCGTTCCCATGATCCGCCGTAAGGATCAGCAGATCATCCTCCCTCATCCTTTCCAGAAAAAGGCCCAGATTTTTATCAAACTTTTCTATTTCCTTTGCATAGCCTTCCACATTCCTGCGGTGGCCCCAAAGTGCGTCAAAATCCACCAGGTTCACAAAACACAGGCCGTGGAAATCTTCCTCACATATCGCAAGGGTCTGCTCCATCCCGTGGACCGAACTGTCGGAGTGGTGAGTCTTCGTGATCCCTTCCCCACAGAAAATATCATGGATCTTCCCTACTCCGATCACATCAAGCCCGGCATCCTGTAAGGCGTTTAAAACCGTTGCCCCGGAAGGCTTTAAGGCATAATCATGGCGGTTGCTGGTCCTTTTAAACTCACCTTTCTTTTTCCCCACATAAGGCCTTGCTATGATCCGGCCCACCCGCCATTCATCCTTCATAGTGATTTCCCTTGCTATTTCACAGCACCGGTATAAATTATCAAGGTCAAAGGTCTCCTCGTTGCCGCAGATCTGCAGCACGGAGTCTGCGGAGGTATAGACGATCATCGCACCTGTGGCGATCTCTTCCTCTCCAAGTTCCTCAATGATCTCCGTACCGCTGGCGCTTTTATTCCCGATCACCTTTTTTCCGCACCGCTTTTCCAGCTCTTCTATTAATTCCGGCGGAAATCCCGTGTCCGTAAAGGTGATAAAGGGCTTTAACGTTTTGATCCCCATCATCTCCCAATGACCGGTCATAGTGTCTTTGCCATTGCTTGCCTCCCCCATTCGCAGATACCTTCCAAGGGGCGCTTCCACTCCGGTCATGTTCCCTGCCGTATGGAGGTTTAAAAGCCCTAGCTTTTGCAGGTTGGGGATATCCAAAGTTCCCATTCTATCCAAGATATGCCCTAAGGTATCCACCCCCTCATCCCCAAAGGAAGGGGAATCCGGCATTGCTCCAATACCAAGGGAATCTAAGACGATCACAAACACTCTCTTATATTCACTCATATTCTTACCTCTTTTATCTCAGGCCGGAACCCGGCCATATTTTCGGGGCCTTCATGCCAGATTTAAAGGACCAAACCCCAAAGGAAGCATTTCTTTTAATGTAAACACATCATACTGCTCTTTACTGACGGCTAAAATGATCCTAAATGTTTCCGGATCACAAAATTCCATCATCACCTGCCTGCATACGCCGCAGGGCGCCGCATACTCCGTCAAAACGCCATCCTTGCCTCCTACGATGCAGATTGCCTGAAAAGACCGCTCCCCTTCGCTCACCGCCTTAAAAAAGGCAGTCCGTTCCGCACAGTTGGTGGGGGTGTAAGCAGCGTTTTCAATGTTGCAGCCGGTGTAATACTTTCCGCCGGAGGTTAAAAGCGCCGCCCCGACTTTAAACCCGGAATAAGGCGTGTAGGCATAGGCAAGCTGCTCTATGGCAAGTCCGATCATCTCTTCTATCTGATTATTATCCATGTGCTTTTCCTTCCTTAATACCCGGACGCGTCTTCTTGTTTCACGATCTTGATGATCCGGCTGGTCCCTAATCTGTCCGCACCCAGACTAAGGAACCGCTCTGCATCTTCCATGGAGGAAATGCCGCCTGCCGCTTTGATCTTTACCCCTTCCCCTACATTTGCCGCAAAGAGCTCCACATCCTCAAAGGTTGCCCCGCGGGTGGAAAATCCGGTAGAAGTCTTGATATAGTCCGCCCCTGCCTTTGTCACGATCTTACACATTGTTACCTTTTCTTCTTTTGTCAAAAGACAGGTCTCAATGATCACCTTTAAAATCTTTTCCCCACAGGCTGCCTTTAATGTACGGATCTCCTCTTCGATCAGATCGTATTTCCGGTCCTTCAGCCATCCTATATTGATCACCATGTCAATCTCGGCCGCACCGTTTAAAATAGCGTCCTTCGTCTCAAATTCCTTTGCTTTTGTGGTCATGTAGCCATTAGGGAACCCGATCACCGTACAGACGGCCATCTTTCCATTCAGATATTCGCTTGCCTGCCTGACATAGCTTGGCGGGATACACACAGAAGCGGTCTGGTACTTCACCGCATCGTCACAGATCTGCCTGATCTCCTCCCATGTGGACGGCTGCAGCAGCAGTGTATGATCTACATGCCTTAAAATTTCATTTACCTCCATCGGTCAATCTCCTCCTTCCTTTCTGTCTTTATGCTTCTTCTTTGATCAGGGTGCGGATGGCCTCCACAGCTACCTGTATGGCCATGTCCGTATCATGCACTACCGGGTTCTCCAGCCCCTGCTTTTCCCTTTCCTGATTGGCAACTACCAAAAAGCAGGAACCTGTCCGCACATGCAGGTGGCTTGCCACCACAAACAATGCCGCTGACTCCATCTCTGAGGCAAGGCAGCCTAAACGCTTCCAGGCCTCCCATTTGTTCATCAGCTCATAGCTCACCGGCTTTGTCTCCGGTTCATGCTGGCCGTAAAAAGAGTCCTTGCACTGCACCACTCCTACGTGGAACGAATATCCCTTTTTCTTTGCTGCCTGGACCAGCGCATTGGTCACAAAAAGATCCGGTACTGCCGGAAACTCAATGGGGGCATATTCCCTGCTGGTGCCTTCCATGCGGATAGCGCCGCTGGCTACCACCACATCGCCGCTTTTTACCTCCGTCTGCATCCCCCCACAGGTTCCGATCCTGATAAAGGTATCCGCTCCGCAGCGGTAAAGCTCCTCCATGGCAATGGAGGCAGAAGGGCCGCCGATCCCTGTGGAAGTCACGCTGACTTTTACCCCGTCAAGGGTTCCCGTATAAGTAATATATTCCCGGTTGTCCGCAACCAAAACCGGATCGTCAAAATACCGTGCTATCTTCTCACACCTTTTGGGGTCGCCGGGCATGATCACATAACGCCCCACTTCCCCCTTTGCAACCTGTATATGATATTGCCTATTAGCATCCTCTGAATAATTTTTCATGTCAATAACCAACCTTTCCGCTTAACGCTGCCCTTTGTCATAGGGAATCCCTTCCGCCTTAGGCGCCCTGGATTTGCCGGAAACAAATACCAGCACCACAAGAGAAATGATATACGGCAGCATATTGTATACCGTACTCGGGATCTTTAACGCCACCAATGCGTCAAATCCCGTGTAAACGTTGGACAATGCCCGAAACAGCCCGAACAGGAGCGCCGCAAGCCCAATGTTCACCGGCTTCCACTGCCCGAAGATCATAACCGCCAGCGCCAAAAATCCAAAGCCCGCCACACCGTTTTCAAACTTCCATTCACTGACCCCTGCAGTAATATAGACTAACCCGCCAAGTCCGCCAAGCGCCCCGGAAATAAGGACTCCCGCATAGCGCATCTTATATACATTGATCCCCACGGAATCCGCCGCCTGGGGATGCTCCCCGCATGCGCAAAGCCGCAGGCCGAACCGGGTCTTATAAAGGATCACATAGGATACCGCCAACATGATAAAAGCAATCAGCATAAACCAGTTAAATTCAAATTTCCCGATATTTAAAATGAAAGCTTTCTTCGCCTGCCCGTAAGCAACTGTGGAAGATACGTTATCCACACTCTCTGCCGTATTGATAGCCCTTACCAAAACCACTGCCGCTGCCGGCCCTAGCAGGTTGATCGCCGTACCCACCAGCGTCTGATCCGCCTTAAACCTGATGGCCGCCACACCTAAAAGAAGGGAAAAAACCATCCCCACGATCATACTTGCCAGCACCACCAGCAAAATGATAACGGGAGCCGCCATGCCTTCCGGAAGGTACTTCATCATCAACGCGCCGCCTAACGCACCCATTACCATGATCCCTTCCAGGCCGATATTGATCACGCCGCTGTGTTCCGAAAAGCATCCGCCAAGTGCCACAAGCACCAGAACGGAAGCAAATATTAATGTATACTGAACCAATAATAACATTATGCCTTGCCTCCTTTCTGCTCTTTTGCGGCCTGTTTTTCGTCTCTTTTATCTAAAAACCTGTTTAACCAGAGCTTAAAGAAAAGGACAAAGCCGCAAAGATAAATGATAAACGCAGAAATCAGGTCTGAGATCTGTGTACAATACATGGTCTTATCCACGTAAGTGCCGCCGCTTGTAATGTGCTGGATAAAATAGGAAGAAAAAACGGTTCCAATGGGATTAAGCCCTCCAAGGAAAGCCGCCGCTATCCCGTTAAAGCCCATTGCCGGAACGGAAGTCTGCTGGACCATCCACTGCTCGATCCCCGTTAAGTAAAAGATCCCTGCCCCGAAACCGGCAAGCCCTCCGGAGATCATCATAGTAAGGATAATGTTCCGCCGCTCCCGCATACCGCAATATTTTGCCGCCTGCTTGTTCATTCCCGTTGCCTTTAATTCATATCCAAATTTGGTCTTTTCCAAAACCAGCCATACCAAAACGGCCATCACTACCGCCATAATGACCCCCAGCGTCACAAATTCATTGCCGGAAAAAAGCTTATCAAGCCCCAGCGTGGGAAGCAGCGCGCTTTTGTTGCTGCTGGAAAGCGATCTGGTATAAGGTGTGGACTGCTCCTTCACCTGGCTGAGCAGCATATTTACAAGATATAAGCCGATCCAGTTTAACATGATGCAGGATATGACCTCGTTCACATTAAAATAAGCTTTTAACGCCCCGGAAACTCCTCCGGCTAATGCTGCCGCCAAAACTGCCGCCAAAAGGCACACATACCAGGGCATGCCTAGACTTACTCCCAGATACAGGCAGGCGCCTGCGCCCACCACGTACTGGCCAGCAGCCCCTATATTAAATAATCCCACTTTGTATGCAAATAATACGGACAAAGAACACATTAAAAGCGCGGACGCCTTTACTAACGTTGTTCCGAAATATTTCATTGCCGCTGCCGCACTGGGATAATAAAGGAAATTCTTAAGTATCGCAATGATCGCCTTGCCCGCACCGCCGGGGTTGATGATAAGGAGCACCACATACCCGACCAAAAGGCCTAAAATAATACAAAGCAGTGACGCAATGATTGTCTGGAAACCGTTGTTGCGCCATAAGCTCTCTTTTGTCCTTACTTCCTTACTCATTTGCCCCCGCCTCCTTTCTCTTGGAGCCTGCCATATAAAGCCCCAGTTCTTCTACCGTAACTTTCTTGGGATCAAATTCCCCTACGATCTCGCCTTCGTACATCACAAGGATCCGGTCTGACACGTTCATCACCTCATCCAGCTCCAGACTGACCAAGAGCACACCTTTGCCCGCATCCCGCTGCGCTACTAACTGCTTATGGATATATTCGATAGCTCCCACGTCCAATCCCCTTGTAGGCTGCACCGCAACTAAAAGTTCCGGGGCCTTATCGATTTCACGAGCCACGATGGCCTTTTGCTGATTTCCGCCGGACATAGACCTTGCGGTCGTTACCGCCCCCTGGCTGGAGCGGATATCATACTGCTTGATCAGCCCGTTGGCGTATTCCCGGATCTCCTTCCGTTTTAAAAAGCCGAATTTATTAGTGAACTCCGGTTCGAAATACCTTTGGAGCACAATATTATCCTCCAGGGAATAGTCCAGCACAAGACCGTGCTTATGCCGGTCCTCAGGAATATGGCTCATCCCTGAAGTCAAACGGGAACGGATCAGCATATGGGTAATGTCCTTCCCGTTCATCATAATGGTTCCGCCTTTTAAAGGCTCTAACCCGGAAAGACCATATACAAACTCCGTCTGCCCGTTACCGTCAATGCCTGCGATACAAACGATCTCGCCCCTTCTCACCTGCAAAGACACATTATTCACCGCATTGTTTTTATGACGTTTTGAGGCAACGCTCATCCCCTTGATATCAAGGACCACTTCCCCCGGTTTTGCCGGCTTTTTCTTCACTACAAAATTAACGTTTCGGCCTACCATCATAGCGGAAAGCTTCTCCGGCGTCGCATCCTTGATATCCACCGTTCCGATATACCTGCCTTTGCGCAGGACACTGCACCTGTCCGCCACCTGCATGATCTCGGCCAGCTTATGGGTGATAAAAAGGATACTCTTTCCTTCTGCCGCCAGGTTTTTCATAATCGCCATCAGTTCCTGGATCTCCTGGGGAGTTAATACTGCCGTGGGCTCATCAAAGATCAAGATCTCATTATCCCGGTAAAGCATCTTTAAGATCTCAGTCCTTTGCTGCATCCCTACCGTAATATCTTCGATCATGGCATCCGGATCCACATAGAGACCATATTTTTCTGACAGGGCCATGACCTTTTTCTTTGCTTCTTCCTTCTTAAGAAAACCCCCTTTTGTAGTCTCCACGCCTAAAATGATGTTGTCTAAGACACTGAAGCATTCCACCAGCTTAAAATGTTGGTGCACCATGCCGATTCCTAACGCATTCGCATCGTTAGGATCATTGATCGTAACCTTTTCCCCGTCTTTACGAATCTCCCCTTCCTCAGGCTGGTATAACCCGAAAAGTACACTCATCAGGGTAGATTTCCCCGCACCGTTTTCCCCCAAAAGTGCATGGATCTCACCCTTTTTCAGTTGTAAAGTGATATTGTCATTTGCTATGATGCCGGGAAACCTCTTCGTAATGTTCAGCATCTCAATGGCATACTTCTCCATCCTTTACATACCTCCTCTCCTAATCACTGTTTATTTCGTTCCACAGGATATTTCCTGTGAGACAAAAAGGGAGTAGGTTCTGCCTACTCCCTTTACTGACAGAATACGAAACTTATTTAACACTGCCGTAATCTGTTACTTTCACTGCCGTCGCCGGCATAGCTGTAATATCATTGGATACCTTGATTTCCCCATTATACAAGGATTTTACAAGAGCACGGTAATCATCCTCCGTAAACCCGTCGCCCCACTGGGTGCTGCCGATCGGAAGCTGGACGTAATTCTCCTCAGGATTTTCGGAAACCATGCCAAGGTTATCAATCTTCCCTGCATAATCACTCCATTTGCCATCCCTGATATCCGTAAGTACTGTATTAACAGTTGCCGCAAGACCTTTCATTGCAGATGTCACGGTAAGCCCTTCGCCGCTCTGGTCGATAACAGGCGCCTGATCAGAGTCAACACCGATCACCTTGCCGTCAACCTTAACTGCCGCTTCCACTGCGGATGTAAAGATACCGCCGCCACACGCAAACACTACTTCTACGTTCTTTGTTCCGTACCACGTATCCATAGCCGCAGTGATATCGGCGTCGCCGTAGAACTGTCCGCCGCATACATACTCAACTTCCACTTCATTTTCAATGCCAAGCTCTTTTGCTGCCGCATCAATCCCCTGTACATAGCCGTAGCCAAAACGGGTAACTGCCGGAACGGACATACCGCCTAAGAACCCAAGGTGCTTGTACCCTAACTTAACTGCCGCATAGCCTGCCATGTACCCGGAGATCTCTTCCTGATACGTACAGCAGTAAACATTATCTGTGTTGTAATAATCCGCTACGTTCCAGTTATCAGGATTATAGTCATAACCTTCTCCCACGCCTTTTTCGCAGATATCGCCGGCACTTACGTCTAACGCGACGAACTTCACGTCAGGATACAGCTCAGACTGGGAAACCACTGCTGCCGCAAACATGTAACCGGGCATAACGATCACGTTTGCACCGCCTGCCACTGCCTGGTCAACACTTGCGTTCCTTGCTTCATCGGAATCGCTGTCCGGCTTATAGTAGGTAAAAGTTGCGCCGTTGGCTTCCGCCCATGACTTACAGGACTCATAGGTTGTCTGGTTAAAGCTCTGGTCGGTGATATCGCCTGAGTCGGTGATCATGGCAATGTTCATGTCCGTACCCTGTCCTGCTGCTTCTTCGCCTGTGCTCTCTTCACCGGAATCCACATCCCCTGCGGTTTCGCTATCTGCCGCATCGTCTCCCGCTTCCTCGCTTTTGGCATTGTCGGTGCTGCCTGTTTCATTGCTGCCTGACCCGCATGCTGTCATTGAAAATACCATCACAGCCGCAAGGATCAATGCAATTACTCTCTTTTTCATAACTGTTTGTCCTCCTTATTTTAATAACAATTGACAATCAAATTATGACATATTTTTCTAAATTAGTATAGACCAATATTAACTTTTATTAAAAATTTTTAATTATACGGCCAAAACCTCATCCAATGCCTCAAACAGACAATCCACGTCGATCGGCTTGGCAATATGCCCGTTCATTCCCCAGCTCAGCGCCTCCCGCCTATCCTCTTCAAAAGCATTTGCCGACATGGCAAGGATTGGTATGGACGCCAATTCCTTCTGGCTCAGCCTGCGGATTTCTTTCGTGGCCTCATAGCCGTTCATCACCGGCATACGGATATCCATCAGCACCACCTGATAATACCCGGGGGCAGAATTTCTCACCATATCCACGGCAATCTGTCCATTTTCCGCAATCTCCACGGAAAATCCGGCATCGCCTAAAATTGCGGAAGCAATCTCCTGGTTCAGCTCCACATCCTCCGCCAGCAAAATACGCCCTGTACGCCGTGACGGTTCCTCGACATCGGCTCCCTCTCCGTTTTCCTCTTCTTTATTATAAATATTGGACAAACAGGTCCGCAGTTCGGACATAAACAAAGGTTTACTGCAAAACGCCGAAACCCCGGCCTCTTTTGCCTCCTCCTCAATATCCGTCCAGTCGTACGCCGTAAGAATGATGATCGGCACATCATCCCCCATGGTCTTACGGATCCTGCGGGTTACCTCGATCCCGTTCATATCAGGTAAAAGCCAGTCGATCACGTAAACACAGTAACTGTCATCCCGGGTGATGGCCTGCTGGGTACGAAGCAGCGCTTCCTTCCCCGACAAAGTCCACTCAGCCCTCATCCCTACCTGGCCCAGCATATAAGATACACTGTCGCAGGTATTGAAATCATCATCCACCACCAGGGCCCTGCAGTTTTTCAGTTCCGGTATATCCTGAAGCTCCTTTACGTCACAATTAAGGCGGAACCTGAAAGATACCGTAAACTCGGTGCCATTGCCCTGCTCACTTTTTACCTCTATAGTGCCTTCCATCATATCTATGATATTCTTGGTAATCGCCATTCCAAGTCCGGTTCCCTGGATCTTACTGATCGTGGTGTTTTCTTCCCGCTCAAAAGGTTCAAAAATATGCTTTACAAATTCTTCGCTCATTCCAATGCCGCTGTCTTTAATAAAAAATTCATAATCGGCAAATCCTGTCGGCGCACCTTTTTTTTCTGTGATCCTAAGGCTGATACTGCCGCCGGCTCCCGTATATTTTACAGAATTGCTCAGCAGGTTCAAAAGCACCTGATTAAGCCGCAGTTTATCACAGTAGATCTCCTCATCAAAGACATCCACCGTGTCAATGTGGAACTCAAGCTGCTTTGCCCTGATATCCGCCTGCAGAATATTGCGGATCCCGTGTAAAATATCCGACAGACTGCATGGCTTTTCTTCCAAACGGATCCTGCCGCTTTCAATCCGGCTCATGTCAAGCACATCGTTGATCAGGCTGAGCAGATGGCTGCCTGACGTGCTGATCTTCTCCAGATACTCCTGCACCTGTTCTTTGCGGTCAATATGCGCAATCGCCAATGCCGTAAAACCTACGATGGCGTTCATTGGCGTGCGGATATCATGGGACATATTGGAAAGGAAGATGCTCTTTGCCTTACTTGCCTGATTTGCCTGCATCAGCGCATCCTCCAGCAAACGCTTTTTCTCCATCTCCCCGCGGGTTTCCTCATCCACGCTGTGGAACCCTAAGACCACACCATGCATTTCTCCCCATGTTCCCGCACGGACGATCTTTATCTGGAAATATTCCAGTTTATTGTCATACAGCATCTTGTAGTTTGTGCAATATGATTTTTTATCCACAAGCTCTTCTTTGATCCGCTCCTTCGAAAGGGCTTCCCTGAGCATCTCCTTATCCTCATCATGCACGAACTTTTGTATGTAATATTCTAAGCTTTCCTCCAGTGATAATTCGCCCTGAAATAAAACGTCAAACATATTCCCGTTGCCGTCATCATTTCGCAGTGCGTGCCCCATCCCGGTATTCAAATCAAAAAAGCAGACTAAGTTATAGTCAATACTGAGAGCCTGGACCAATTCATTCTGCCGCTTTTCCTTCTCACTTTCCTGACGCTTGCGGTCCGTATAATCCAAAAGAAATCTCTGATAGACCAGCTCACCATTTTCTTTCAGGAGCTTCACGTTTCCCATAACATGGCGGATCTCTCCATTCTGATGGCGCACCCGGTATTCCACGCCAATATTATCCCCTTCATTCTTAAGACTCTCGATCCGTTTCCTAAGGATATCCTTATCTTCCTCAAAAACAGAATCTGCCACCATGTCAAACCCGCTGGCTGCAAATTCCTCCTGTGTCTGGAACCCCAGGATCTCAAGCGCCGCCCTGTTAACACTTAATATCCGTCCGTCTATCGTATGGTGAATCACACCGCAGTCAATGGAGGTGAAAATCTTTTCCAATGTATTGTTCTTTTGGGTAAGCTCTTCCTCGTAGGCCCGCTCCTGGGTCACGTCAATGGCAACCCCTACCGTTCCCATAACACTTCCATCCAGATCATACAAAGGAGACTTATATGTGGTCAAAGTCCTCATACCGCCGCCGGTCTGTATCACCTCCTCCGATATGCAGGTCTTTTCCTTGGTCATTACCTCACGTTCCGATTCAATACAGGCAGGATCATCAAATTCCACATCCCAGATATAGGCATGCCCGCGTCCTTCCACCTGCTGCTTGCTTTTATTCACTGTCTGGCAGAAACTGTCGTTTACCTTCTCATGTATCCCATTTTTATCCTTGTACCAAACCAGATTGGGGATATGATTGATCGTTGATTCCAGATAATGATCCGTCTGCCAAAAATCTTTCTCCATCTTATAGGCCTGCTGCCATCTTAAAAAGCGGAAGCGGATCTCTTCGTCCGCCATAGGTACCATCCACACATCTTTGACCTGTGATAAATCTACAGGTAAAAAAGCATCCTGCCTGCGGTCTGCCAATAAAATCAGCTCTGCCCCGGCCTTTTTGGCCGAAACGATCTCCCTCACCGTCTTTGCGGCATCCATTCCCTGCAGGTCCAGTAAGATTACGTCCGCTTTGGATGCCGATTCCCTATCCGGCTTTCCGCTTTCTTCAAATTCATGGGTAAAATGCTCCATGGGGGGCATTTCCTTTATAATTTCATACACTCTGTGCTGATGCCCAATTAAGTAGAAATGAACATGGCAGCGATACATTTCCGTTTCCTCCCAATCCTTCATAGATGATATTCGCAATAATGGTCACACATATTTTTATTGTACCAAAGCGTGAGCATCCATGTCAATATCCTGATTGCCTCGATGAATAAAAAGGATTAGGATCTCTACAATCTTTTATTCCCGATAGGGAAGCCAGACATCCATATCCGTCTCCCCCCTGTTCTGCCAGGTATAATACGGGATTGCCCTGATCCGGCATTTTTCAGCTTCTGCCGGCTTATCAGCATACAGTTTACCTTCCAAACTGCTTTTAATCCTATCTCCCTGTGTTTCTAAAAGCTTTGCGCCCTCCAATATTCCTTCCCCTTCTATTATTGTTATTCCGCTGTTTAGGGAAAATCTGATGCCATCCAATCCTCCCTCTTCCTGATCAAAAGCTTCCAGGCAATAGACAATCGGCCCCCTTACGAGCGCTGCCTTTCCCGCACAATCCCATACCTTTTCATTGACAAACACATATCTCGCTTCCATTTCCATATCCAAAATGATCGTCCTGTCCTGTAATAACTCTACATCCAGTATAACATAGCCATGTTTCGATATATTTAAGTTCCTACTCCTTTTCCCGTCAACAGAAATTCCGTATATTTTACACCACTCTGGAATCCTTAACGCAATGCGGGCTTTCGCCGGATACCGCTCTGTGCTTAGATGTATCCTGACCACACCGTCAAACGGGTAATCCGTATTTGTTGTGACAGTCACAATAGTTTCACCTGTCCTTATCTTCCATTGTCCCTGCATGTACAGTTGAAAGAATATCGTATCCCGGACCACTGTCAAAGCATAATTCTGGATATCAGTGATAAGGCGCATGATGTTAGGCGGGCAGCATGCGCACCTAAACCACCTCTGCCGCCCATTTTCCATATGCTTACAATCCTCCCTGTAATCCGTGACACCTCTTTTATAATGAAGTGTGTTCGTATAAAAATATCCCCTGCCGTCAAGAGACCAGCCTGCCAGCACGCTGTTATACAGAGCACGTTCCATTACATCCGCATAACGTGGATCCTGATATAACGCCAAAAGCCGCTTGGCCCAGAAGCATATGCCAATAGACGCACAGCTTTCCAAATATCCACGGTCAGAGGGAAGATCATAATCTGTCGTAAAGCGCTCGCCATACCCCTGCTGCCCGATCGCACCCGTCACATACATCCGCTTTTCCGTCATATTTTTCCACACGCGCAGCATAGCCCTTTCCAAGGTTCCGTCCTCATCCTGCCCTTCTTTGACAAGCTCTGCGACAGCAGAATATAAATACACGGCTTTTACCGCATGTCCGTCCGCTTTCTCTTGCTGCCTTACCGGCATATGGGCCAAATGATGGTCTGCCCCAAACCACTTGTCGTTTGCGCCTTCGTCATTATCCCCCAGCAGTTCCTCTGTTAAAAAGAAACATGGCTGTTCCCCTCTCTCATCAATAAAATGCTTTGCTAAGATCAGATACCTTCTCTCCCCCGTTGCCTGGAATAATCTGCATAACCCCAGCTCAATTTCAGGATGCCCGTCATAAACATGACAATATCCCTCCTGTTCCATGAGCCTGCAAAGAAGATCACCCGTCCGGCACATAACATCCAGAAACCTTCTTTTTCCTGTCGCTTCATAATACGCCACAGCTGCTTCCATTAAGTGCCCCATGTTATATAGCTCACAGCTGAATGCAAAATGTTTCAGACGGCTTTGCGGCCTTAGCACCTGAAAATAAGTATTCACATACCCATCCTCCATCTGCGCATCCGAAATCAGGCCAACCAGATCATCCATCATCTTTTCCAGTCTCTCATCCGGTTCATTTCTAAGGCTATATGCCGCAGCTTCCATCCATTTTGCTAATTCACTGTCGCTGTATACATATCCCTTGTATGTCTCATCTTTTTTCCCGGCCGCTATCTCAAAATTCAAAATACAACTGCTGTACTGCTCCGGTCTTAGCCCTTCCTTTTTGCCGTTTAATATCTCATATTGCTGATACAGGGTCTCCCCTGCAATTTTTTTTTGGATTTTTCCCCAAAAGCCCCCTGTCACCTTACTTTGGACCATCTGCGTCTTTCCCATATTATCTTTCCTTTCGTATCTTATCACCTACTCATTCAGCCCTGTCAAATTGATTCCTTCCACAATAAACCTCTGCCCAAACAAAAACAGCAGAACACAGGGAATCACTGCAACCACCGCAGCCGCCATCAACTGGTTCCAGGATGTCTGATAAGCCGTCATGAATAACTGCAGCCCGATTGAAATGGTATACTTCCTCTGGTCATTCAGATAAATGATCGGGTTTAAAAAATCATTCCATGACGCCATAAAGGCAAACAACATCACAACGACTAATACCGGTTTGGACAATGGGAGGATGACATTTCGATATATCTGCAGATAACCTGCCCCATCCATCCTTGCCGATTCATCCAGTTCTTTTGGTATCATACGGAAAAACTGCCTTAAAAGAAAAATATTCATGGCCCCGCCGCCAAACCAGGAAGGAATCACAAGCGGCAGATAGGTATTGGTAAGCCCAATGGCACTCCAGCCTAAAAACACCGGTATCATAGTCACCGCAGATGGCAGGAGCATACTGGATAAGACAATCGTAAATACCAGTTCACGTCCTTTCCATTTGATCCTTGAGAAACCAAACGCACACAAAGACGCTGTAAGCATAGCTCCCGCAGTGCTAAGTACTGTGATCCATAACGAATTTAACAGATATCTTCCCAGCGGGAATACGGAAAAAGCCGCCTTATAATGCTCTATTTGTATTTCCCTTGGAACATAAACAGGCGGCAGTTCAAAAATATCCCCCAGTTCCATCACGGATGTCCGCAGCATCCAATAAAATGGGAACAAAAATAGAACCGATAATATAATCAGGCAGCCATATATCAGTATACACATACATTTCTTTTTAACCTTATTCACCGATCAATCCCCTCCGTAATAAACCCATCTGTTCATGGTTTTTGACATCAGCTGCGTTATGATCAGAAGCACCAAAAACAAAAGCCAAGCTATGGCACACGCCCCTCCCATATTGCCAAACGAAAACGCTTCCCTGTACATATAAAAAATGTAAAACAATGAATGATTGCCGGGTCCGCCGTTTGTAACAGAATATGCCGGAACAAAGCACTGTACCGCATTCACAAAACTGACTATGACACAAAATAAAATAGACGGTGAGATCATCGGAAGCGTTACATGGATAAATTTCTGCACTCCTCCCCCGCCGTCTACATCCATGGCGTCATACAGGCTCCTTGGAACATCCTGCAATCCGGCAAGTAATACGATCATTGTCGTTCCACACCCCCACATCCACATCAGAATAAAGGTTAAAATGACCGTTTTCGTGCTGTAAAACCACCTCATGTCCGTATAAATACCAAACCATTTCAAGGTATTATTGATAATGCCAAGCGACGGATCACACATCCATTTCCAGATCAGACATGCTGCTATCGCCGGAATAACGGCCGGGATAAAGAGAACCGTTCTGAAAAAGCTTTTTCCGCGGCGGGCCTTTTCCAAGAGCATCGCTGTAAAAAGGCTGAATGTCAAAAAAACAGGTACTCCAAAAACAGTATAAAGAGCCGTCGCTTTCACCGACGATCCGAAAAAAGGATCCGTTCCGTCAAACAAGCGTGTATAATTTTCCAGGCCAGTGAAAACCGGTTCTTTAATACCATCAAATTCACAAAAACTATAATATAAGCTTACAAGCATCGGGATAATTGTAAAAACCAAAAACCCTAGGGTTGCCGGTGCTGTAAACAACCAGCCAGCCAGCTCCCCTCTCCTTTTTTTCCATTTCATCGCAACCTGCTTTCTATGCTATTTAAAGGTTATAAACCCGGAAACCATGCCATCTACCGAAGGCTTGATCTCGTTCATTGCATCCTCCGCCGTCTTTTCCCCAAGCCATACACTGTCCAATGCGCTTTCAATTACCGCATCTAACCTGGACCAGCCTGCAACACAACTTTCTGGGGCAAGCCGGTATTCATATTCCGTGTACCGGACCGCCGCATCATAAAAGCCTTCTGTGTGTGAAGTCGTTTCAGGCGATGCCCATGAATTTAAAAGTGCTTCATCCTCATACCATCTTTGCATGATCGGCATCCACAGTCCCGAGGAATACAGCTCTAATGCATTTGCAGGATCGGCAAGATACATCATGAAATCCCATGCAACATCTACATTTTTGCAGGTATTAAAGATTACACATGCTGAAGCTGTCGTTTCAAAACAAGGCTTTCCGCTAAGGCTCGGAAGACATGCCACATCATAATCAATGTCGATAGCTCCCAAATCCAGATTGGTCCATGTACCGTCACAGATAATGGCAACCTGCTTAGACTGCAGAGAAGAGGTTACGCTCATATTGCTTCCTGAGGAAGTAAGGGGATCCGGCGATACGTGATACACATTGATCAGATCGCCGATCTTTTGGAGGACATCCACCGTCTTTGGATCCGTCATACTAAATTCCGTTCCATCCTCGTTTAAGACAGACCCTCCATTCTGATAGACAAACGCTCCCCATGTCATATTATTTTTATCAAAATCAAAACCATATGTGGCAATCCTATCCGGGTCAAAATCCGGACTTTGGGCATTATTCCCATTCTCATCAATTGTCAGCTTTTGGCATACCTCCACAAATTCATCCCATGAAAGCGCTTCATCCGGGTTGGCAGGAAGGTAATCAACTCCATGTTCATCAAATAAATCCTTATTGTAATATAACTGGATCAGCTCATTGGCGATACTCCGCCCGCCGGCATAGCCCTCTGATATCTCAAAGAAACAATTGGGAATAAAGTCCTCCACTTCATATCTGTCATCCTTTTCGATCATCTCATACAAATTCACAAAACGGTCTTCATCAGCCCACCCGATAAAATCACTGGGAAACAAATTTGCTATATCCGGCTCATCCCCGGACGCAACCATGGCAGTCATTTTTGTTGTGTAATCAGCATTCGGAATGTAAATACACTCAATTTTTACATTAGGATTTTCCTCCTCATACTTAGCCGCTATTTTCTGCATTGCTTCATTTTCATAAGAAGACCCCCAATATGCATAACGAAGTGTAATATTTTCTTCGCCGGACTGCCCTTGGGATGACAGATTTTCTCCTCCCTCCGCTTCCTTGGGGCCCTGACCAACATCATTTTTCTCTGATGTATTCCCGCATGCTCCAACCCAAAAAACTGTAATAACCGTCAAAAAAAGTGCTAATATCTTCTTTTTCATATGATACCCCTTTCCGTCTGTCTCTCTATTTTCATGCGCCACGTGACAATAATATTAAAACACCTTTTTTTACATCCGGGCACCGTCTATTCTCCGCTTTTAAACGCCATTTTATCGCTTTTATCAAACATAAGTCCGGTTTTATCCTTCCGGCGGCAAAACGATATAAATTACCGTTCCATGCGGAAAATTGGAACCAATCTTCATAAAATAGTCCTCCCCATAGATCAGGAACAGCCGGTTTTTTAAATTATTCAAGCCATGATGCTCTTCTTTTTTCTTTGACCTGTTTTCTTCCTTGTCTATTCCTTTCCCATTATCCCATATCAAAAAGTTTCTCTTTCCGTTTTTCCCTGCCTTTCCCGTGATCTTTATGACTCCTCCTTCTTCCATACCTGCAAATCCATGTATCACAGAATTTTCCACCAATGGCTGTAACATGAAAAGAGGAACTTTGGTTTCCAGCAATTCTTCCTGGACATCAATCTCCACGCAAAAAGCATTATCATATCTTAAATTCATTATGTACAGGTAATGATCCAGATTGCTTAATTCCTCCTTAACGGTCCACCTGTCGCCTTTGATCTGTAATGTCCTCTGGAGCATTTGCGAAAGCCTTACCAATGCATCACTAATATCCTGTTTCCCACTTTCAATCGCCATCATATTGACCGTATTTAAGGTGTTATACAGAAAATGGGGATTCATCTGCATATTCAAAGCCATGATCTGTGTCTCTTTTTCCTTCAGTTTAATTTCGTAGTTTTCCACGATCAGACGATGGATCTTTCCATCCATTTCGTTGAATTTGTTTACCAGCATTTTCATATCGTGATCTTCCGTCTCGGGAATGCACAGCATAAACTTCCCTTCTCCAAGCCGCTTCATCCCGTCTAATACCGTTTGTAAAGTCTTCGTCATACTGCCGGAAAGCATTTTGAGCAGAAGCACAAGAAAAAAGGAACTCAACAGCCCAATCACAAAAAGCAGCTGGGGAACTTTTTCCATTGATGCGGTAAACAGGGTGCTTGGAAGCATGATAACCTGTTTCCATCCGGTTAAAGCCTGCGTATCATAGGCGATAATATATTCCTTTTGACCAATCTTTTTCAGCTCATACCCGGATTCACCCAAAGCGATCCCGGAAAAAGATCTGTCAAATGATGTTGACAAAAGGGCGTCCTCTTTTGCATATACAATATTTCTATCTTCGTCGATTAAGAAAAAATCTGCACCATCCATAGCCGCCAGTTCGGAAGCTTCCAAAATATCCCCCAGAAAATCCGGCCGGAAGCTTACAATCAGGATCGGTTTTTCTCTTCCCTTTTCCATATCACAGTTAATCTGTTTTATAGCAGAAAACAGATATGGATAATCATACTGTATTCCCTCATACTGACTTAGTCCGTACATTTCTTCGTATCGATAGGTAGGAACCCAGACGATCTTCCCTTTCGCCTGCTTTGCCATCTGAAACAAGCTGGACTGCCGAAACTCATCATAGGGAACATACATGGGCGGTTTATAATTAGGGATTGCTGCATTGGGATAATTCCCCACCATCATAAAATAATCCGTATATAGATGGTAAGAAAAGATTCCGGGAATACTGATAAAATACTGATCCAGGACTGATTTAATATCCAAATTGTGATGCAGTTGTTCTGACTTTTTCATGTCTGGATGATTTAACAGATGTTCCTTGAGATTTTTATCCACTGTAAAGATAAGGGCAGATTCCTCTATCCTTTTTAGCTGTATCTCAATAAGCTCATTATTTTTCTTTGCGGTTCCCAGCAGATCTGTCATGGCATTATCCAAAATAGTTCTTTTAGATATGAGAAAAGAAAGGCCGGAAAAAAGAACCAACGGCAAGATCCCAAATATGACTGCTACCAGAAAAAAACGCATATTAAGGGGCAAGCGCAAGAAAAATGATTTCAATCTATTCATCTGGCATTTCCCCCTTTTCTAACATTTGATCCCGGAACTTCTGTACGGACATGCCATAACGCTTTTTAAAAAGCTTATTGAAATATTTATAATCCATTATCCCTACTCGGTTTGCAATTTCCATATTTTTCATATTCTTCACTGGCATATATTCCACCGCCTTTTCCATCCGAAGACGGTTTACAAAAGAAATCAAAGTCTCCCCAGTGTACGCTTTGAATATCGAGCTAAAATAGTTAGGGCTGTAATGATACATTTCCGCCAGGCTATTAAGAGTTATTTCCTCCGTATAATGCTCTTCAATGTAACGGACCGCCTGCCGGATCGGCGATACCTGTAATTTCCCTTTTTGGCAATATTGTGCAAGTTTATCCAGCAAACCATAACTTTTTTCTTTCAGTTCCTTATACCTGGCACAAGATTTCAGTCTGATACATCCGATCATCAACCCTTCCCTTTCCTCATCCGTTACAAACTCATTCAATCCGTCCAAAACCTGAAGGAGTAGGTTCGCCGTTATTTCTTTTAAAATATCAGGCCGAACCATCCCTTCATATCCTGAATCCACAAAAAAACGCTCAAGTTCTGTTCTGGCCTCTTCCCCCTTCTCTTCCATAATCTGTTTTCGGATATATTTACTAAACGTAGCAATATTGCCATTTCCATATACCATTTTTTCCCTGCAGTCTTCCGGGTACATCACTTTTCCGTAAGGGCCATAAAACAATATTTCTTTCATCCTGCTAAATTCCTTATACACATTACTGACAAGGATCTGTCTGCCATCAAAACTGCTGCTGACCAAAATACTGATATCTTCCCCATATTCCTTTTTCATATTTCGCAGAAAACGATCCAAAACCATGGTAATTTCCTGCTTTTCATCAAACAGCAGAATCACCGCCGTTAAAATATTCCCATCCTTTCTCTCCCTGAAAGTAAATACCCACGCATTTTCCAGATACCGTTTCAACCATAAGGAAGCATTTCCCATCATTTCTTCCTGAATTTCGCTCTCCCCTGCATTTGGCATGGATAAATGCAGCAGATATCCGCACCAGAAATCCGGCACATATCCCTCAAGCTCCTTTTCCTCAATTTCACCATATAACCATCTTTTTAAAAGATGCTCCTTAAAAATATGAAGCGCAGTCAAAAGCCTTCCTTCGTCTGCCGGAAAAGCCTGTTCCCTGCGCTCTTTTCTTTTTGCCGCTGCCTTATTTAAGATACGGCCCAGTTCCTCTACCGAAACCGGTTTTAATAAATAACCAAATGCCCCAAGATCCAATGCCTCTCTGGCATACTCAAAATCGGCATATACACTGATAAGAATCATAATAATTTCCGAATCAACCTCCAACAGCCGGTTAGACAGTTCAAGGCCGCTCATTTGAGGCATCCTTATATCAGAAAAGATAATATCCACCTCATTATCATGAACATATTCAAGGACCTGCTCCCCGTCTTTCATTGCAATAACTTCATCTTCCGGCCGCAGCCTGCAGATGATCTCCACCAGCCCTTTTCTTTGTCGGGGTTCGTCATCAACCACAATTATGCGCAACATAGAGAATCCCTCCATCCCTATACAAAAATAATCAACCTATTTTATCGTATAGCGGAACCTTGCTCTAAACAAGTGGAAAATTTACACATCTGCTACTCATATTTTACGGAAACTTACCGGTACACCCCATACCCCTGCACTTCTCTTCCAAAGCCGCTTTCTTTCAGCGCCTCTTCCGCCCAATCCGGGTACTCTTTGACTAAGATACGTTTTTTATCCGCAAAGACCTGCCCCTTTTTATATTGCTCCACAAACAAAGAAAGCGCCTCCTTTAGCCCCTCTTTTTCCAACACCCGAAGTGTCTTCCCCTGCCTTTCAAACAGCGCCACCGGCACGCCGCCTTTTAACGCCACCAAAGTAGTCTGCACATTGGCAAATCCCTCTTCCCTCTGATGGGGCAGAAGTTTTCCCCACGGCTGCATGGGATCAGCCGCATTCATCCAAATAAGGGTTTTCTCAGGATGGGCAAGCCAGGCTGTGACGCCGCCGAAATCTTCCTTTCGGATGAATTGAGCGCCGGAAAGGCCTTCCACGAAATATCCTCTCCTCACCTGCCCGGTGTACTCCTGGATACGCAGGATAGACAGCGCTTCTTGCCATGGCAAGCCAAAAACCGCAGCCGTTTCCCTGCACAGTACCTTATACCTCCCAAAGCAGCGGTCCATCTGCTCTTGCACCGACAGATCCCGCACCGGGCGCACCAGATCCCACCTTCCCGCCTGCAGGGCCTTCACCCGGGCGCCTACCCGTACCCGGGCTGCGGACTTTTTCGTCTTTTCCCTGCTCTGCCATTGCCGCACCGGCAAAAAACTGTCTGCGCACACGATCCCCTTTTCCATCAGGGAAAACAACGTGTCATAAAGAGCTTCTCCTTGAAGTACGCTGTTTAATGCCTGCATAAAACTGGCGCCCCGCCTGGATAAAGCCGTAACGATCAATGTTTCCTTCTCGGACAATGATTCCCAATCTATCTGGGGTTCTTTATCCCAGTCAATTTCATCCGTCCGGTCAAAACGGACCTTTCCTTCCTCCATATGCCAGAAAAACTCCCCTTTTGCCAGAAAGCCATCCAGCAAGCTCTCCCTGTACCCTTTTACCCGATAGGATAATAATTGTTCTTCCCATGCCCCCGCCGAGAAAAACATGCCGGAAAGATCCGACACCGCCATCCTTAACCCTTCTTCCGGCGGCAGCAAGCGGCAGGCAAGGGAAAGAAGCATGGAAGCATAAGCCGTCGGCGGACAGGTTGAAATCTCTTCCCTGCGGCTTTTTAACGTCTTAGTCCTTGCCCTTTTATAAAGCTGGGCATGATAATAGATTTCTTCCCCCCGGTCTGCCGCATCCGCATCCTGCTGCCCCGGCTGACAGATCACTTCCCCGTTCCGGCACAACTCTTCAAGCAATTGCTCCGCGATCGTTTCCGTCCACCCGTACCGCCGGACAACCTGCATCCTGCCTGCTCCCCCGCGGTAACGGAGCATCCTGCGCAGGATGACAAGCCGCTGCTGCCTGATTTCCTCTTCCGAACAAATATTTTCAGATTCATCCACTTCCAATGCCGCCTGATAAACCGGCAGGTGCTCTGCCGCGATCCAAAGTCCCTGCTCCAGATAGACCACCCGGTTTTCCCTGCTCAACGCTTCCAGCCATTCTACCGGCACATCCAATTCCCCGGCAGCTAAATCCCCTTCTGCCATCAAAAGGGAGTGGAGCTGCTTTTCATCCTTTGGCAGCCTGCTCCTTGCCTGGACCTCCATAAGTTCCTTCTCCCCAGGGCGCAGCAGATCCCTTTCTTTTTGCAGGGCTTCCTCCACTGCCCCATAAATCCCTCTTGGCGTAGGCGCATAATCATACATCACCGCCGCTTCCTGTCCCCACTGCAAAGGCAGCGACATAGGCGAAGGCGTTTCCGTATAAATCTCCCGAACCATGATCTGGCCGCTTCGGATCTTTTCAAGCACTTCCCTAACGCCCTGCGCATCCCACAACTGCTCCATGCATTCCTGCATGGTCTCCCTGATCAGCGGATGCTCTCTCTCCCACACCACCTGCTGTAACATTTCCGCACTCCTAAGCCGCTGCATCCACAAAGGCTGACGGCCGGAGCCCTTTGCCCCCATCATCAACGCCCTTCCGCAGTTATAGCGGAAGGCCATATTAAAGACTGGCATTGACGGGAGCATCGCCGCCAAAAGCCCCTCCGAAGTATCCGGATCAACCCTCTGCAATAACCCTTCCGGCATTGCCCGGTCTCCATAAGCATAAAGCAGGAATCCGTCTTCCTCGTCCACACATCCCACTTCCATCCCCATTTCTTCCCTTGCAAGCTGCGCCATAAGCTGGGAAAGAGGCGCATTGACCCGCCGTCCTAAAATACAGTGGACCATCAGCTGGCTGTTGCCCGACTGATCCTTAAAATGTTCCGCTAAAATAACCTGATCCGTTGGCAGGCAGCCGGTTGCGGCTATCTGACGCTTTAAATATTCCTCGCCGCCCTTCGCCGCAGACTCATCCAGCCCCAAACGCATAAGGGCCATCCTTAACTGTCCGGTCTCCTGCGCATCTTGCAGACTGCCCATTATTTTCCCAAATAATTCCCCAGTCTCCCTGCTCCTTCCTTTGATCTCCCCTTTCCAAAAAGGAAGCCTTGCCCCTTCCACCGGCGCCTGCGTGACCGTCACGGTATCTTGGCTGATGTGCGTTACCTTCCACGCAAAAGCCCCCAGGATAAAGCGATCCCCGGTCTGAGTTTCATAGACAAACTCCTCGTCCGCTTCCCCAATCTTAACGCCTTCTTCCGTCCTTACGGTGTAAAGCCCTTTATCCGGGATCGTTCCTCCGGCAGAAATTGCCAGCATCCGGCTATAGCCGTCTCCTTCCACCTTGCCATGAATCCGGTCATACAAGATCCTGGACCTTACCGGGATTTCCCTTTGATGCTCATAATCCCCCGCCAGCATGCGGAGCACCGACTCCACATCCCCCTTCGTCACGTTACGGAAAGGCCAGGCCCTCGGCAGCAATGCCATCACATCGTCCACTTCATAACTTTTAAATGCCGCCATGGAAACTAAATGCTGGGCCAGGATATCCAGACAGCCTTCCGGCGGATTCGTCTTTTCCACCTTCCCTTCCCTTGCAAGCTGTGATGTCATCCCGCAAAGAATGCTTTCCGCCGCAGTCCTGGGAAACAAGTACATCACGCTGACCCGGCCCGGGTTATGCCCTGCGCGCCCCAGCCTTTGCATGGTGCTTGAAACCGTCCGCGGGCATCCGACCTGCAGCACTTGCCCGATCTCCCCCACGTCAATCCCAAGCTCCATCGAAGAAGTCGCACATAAAAGCCGGAGCCTTCCATCCCGGAGCGCCTCCTCCGTTTCTTTTCTCTGCTCTTTTGACAGACTCCCATGGTGGACCCTGGCAAAATCTTCCCCTCCCATCAGGTTTACATAATATGCCAGTTTTTCCGCATACCGCCTGCCCTCCACAAAAGCGATCACACTCTTACTTCCCTGACAGTACTGATACACCAGCTCGGAAAGCTCCTGCCAGAGAGGATCTTTTCTCCTCTTGCCGCCTCTTACAAAAGAGCCAAGAATCTGCAGCTCGATCTTTTTATCCATGCTTGGCGCCGCAACAATGACCGGATCCGGCGCCAAATATGCCGCCGCAACGGATAAAGGAGATATCGTAGCCGAAAGCCCGATTCTTTGCAAAGGTCTTCCGCAAAGCCCATCCAGCCTTGCAATTGACAACATCAAATGGGCCCCCCGCTTCGTGTCGATCAGTGCGTGAAGCTCGTCGATAATGATCGCTTTCGCTGTACACAGCATGTTCTGCCCCGTTTTACTGGTAATCATCAGATAAAGAGATTCCGGTGTGGTGATCAGGATATGGGGCGGCTTTTTTACCATCTGCTGTCTCTCCCGCTGGGTGGTATCCCCGGTGCGGATTGCCGTCCTGATCAGGTCTTGTCCGCCAATCCCCGCAAGGGGCCTTTTTAAATTTTCCCTGATATCCGCTGCCAAAGATTTAAGGGGCGATACATAAAGCAGATACAATTCCTGTTTCAGTTCACCCTCCATCGCCATTTTCTTTAACTTGTCCAGAAATACCAAAAAAGCGGACAACGTTTTCCCCGTACCGGTAGGCGCCGACACAAGCACATGGGCACCCTGCGCAATGGCAGGCCATGCCGCTTCCTGCACCGGCGTAGGACAGCCCAAGGTCTCTTGAAACCAGTCCGATGTACTTTGGGAAAATAACTGTAGACAATTTAACATCTCTTTTTCTTCCATTTGTCTGTATCCTTCATTTGATTAACTGCCAATTATATCTATAGGAACCTGATATCAAATTGTACCATACTCCCAGCGGTCATATCAAATCATAGTATTTGATTTAAGCCTTATCACGACCCGCAAGACTTATAGTTTTTTACCCCAGCGCACCACGCCATATAACAGACCGCTAAAAACACAACTATCCCCACCGGGTAAAAGGCCATGCTCCATCTGTTTGTTTTTCCAAGCAGGTACTGTAACGGATAATATTGGACCAGCGTATACGGAACAATATAAGTACAAAAACCCATGATTCCTTTCCCGTAAATATCAAGAGGATACTTCCCGTGGGATTTTGCCCCGTAAGTAAGGACATTGATAAACGATGTATCTTCAATAGTGAAAAAGCAGGAACTTGCGCCAAGCATAAACAGCCCGACAAAAAGTAATGTTCCGCCCGTAACCATCAGTGCCAATGTAAAATACGCCATCACGCCCCATTCTGCCTGGCTGTTTTTTATTCCTATGACCAGAGTGACCACCGCAGTAATCATAGGGCCCGTCCTTCCTATTTCAAATTTATTTCCCATCACCTGCAGGATAGGGCTTATGGGCCTTACAAGCATCCTGTCAAATTCCCCTCTTTTCACCGTACCGGAAAACACCTGAAATCCATTTCCAAACAGTTCCGCAAAGGTAAAAGACATTTGCATGATGGAAAAGCAAAGCAGCACATCCCCGTAGGAATATCCCTTAATGTTGATCAGATTGGAAAACAAAAATTTGATCGCAACAAACTCATTAAATGCCAACAGGAACCTGCCAGCTATCATTAATAAAAAAGACACTTTATACTGCATTACACTTTTCAGGCACATAGACGCATATCGGAAATACAAGACCATATTTCTCTTAATCTTCATCCCATCATCCTCCCTGCACCACAATCTTCCGCTCTGCCCGGCTCCAGATTAATACACCGGCTAAAACTAACATGACAAGCCAAAAAACCTGTTTTAACATCATAGACGGAACCTCCCCCATTGCCAGATCCCCGCAATAAATCCTGAACGGAATATTCTGCATATAGGCAAAGGGCAGCAGCTCTGCTATCTTTAAGAAACTTTCCGGGAAAAAGGGAAGCGGAATAATATTTCCCGATAAAAAGTCAACCGCACCGGTCAACACCATCCTCCACCCCTGCGGGGTTATCGTAAAAAGACAAAGCATATACACCAGCATACAAAATGCCACCGTTATCCCCATACCAAGTATTGCCGTAAAAATGAACAATATGAATACTTCCCAGCTAACGGGCAGCCCAATCTTATAAGGATAAGGCATTAAAAACGCACACACCAAAACCGGTATACATCTTAACACTGCTTCTGATATCCTTCCTCCCACAGTTCTTGAAAACCACATGGAATATACCGGAACCGGACGGCATAATTCATAGGAAATATCCCCATTTTGAATCATTCCAAAAATATCATTATCCGCATGCCATGTGTTAAACAACACCAAAAATGCTTCCTTCAGCCAAATATAAGAGACGATTGAAGAATATTCCATCGGCATCCTGCCGCCGGAAGCTTCCGAAATTGTTTGATACGCCAGACATTCCATCAAACCCCATACCAGCTGCGTTGTCAGTGCAGTGACCGTGGCCATGCGGTACTGGATCCCTGCGGCAAAACGCAGCCTGAAAAATAAATAATATTTCCTCATACCACCCTCCCATAAAAAAGACAGTACAACGATCAAATCTTCAATCGCAATACTGTCTTTCTATACTAACTTATCTTACTGTATAAAATACTTTTCCTATGTAGTTGGAGCTATATTTTACCAAGCATATAGCAGTAAGTCAACTCTTAAAATCCTACTTTGCTAAAGCTCCACAAATCTGCGCCGCATCGTAACTCCCCACTCGTTTTTGCGCTTCTATGATTCTTTCCACTTCTGAAAGATCCTCCTCTAACTCATCCGCAATCGTCATAGCAGGCTTATTCTTCATCAGCTTTTTACATACCATTTGTATCAGCCTCTCCTGCATCCCTTCTAATTTTTCTTCCAGCCGGTAATCCTCAAATGCCTTACACATCTCAAACCGCGTTTCTCCGTTTTTCACCACTTTACATTCCTCCGGTATCTTTACTTTTGCCACCACTTCCAACACTTCCCTTGTCCTGCTGTCAATATTATTATAGGCTTCCCTATTTTCTTCTATGATCCGTTTCATCTGTTCCTTATCCCGGCCATAACGCACCATCCCACGAACGTTCCATACCACAATACACAACCAGCGTAATAACTGGCATAAACTTCTCGTCTTTCCCCATACCTGAAAAAAATTCATCTGACCCTGTCTTTAAGTCCTTCTTATTTTCGTGGGATTCCTTCTTCTGTTTCCACTGTTTGTGGTAACCAAGGCTCTCTGAGAGCATATTCCTAAGTACCATATGGTAATCCACATGGGCCTGGTGTTCCACAATTAAAATATGGACCAAGCTCCCCTTCCACATCCGTACCTTGTCAACAATAGCTTTAACATTCTTCCGTTCTCCTGATTCTTTCCCAAGATAGACTAACCGTGCATCCACTGGCTCCAGGTCACAAGCCTTCACTACCTGCTCTCCCCTAAACAATGCCCCGTTCATCTGATCTGCAAACCTGCCATTGTCATCCAGGTAATCCTAATAATACTCATCTGATTTTCCCATCCTTCTGTCCTCCCTTAATTTTTCATATAAGGGATTCCTTCCGATTAATCGATGTGCCACAGACGTGATACCAGAACTCCAGATTCCCAGATATGTTTGCAATTATAATTAATTGAGCCAACAAACCAGCCATCATGATAACTAAAATCTTAAGGAGCCATTTTGCGAACGCGCCGATTTCGAAGACAGCGGTATCGAGCGTGGCAATCGTCAGCACAGCTGACGTGTAGATTTTAGTTATCATGATG
>CAJULP010000050.1 GCA_910587295.1 uncultured Lachnospiraceae bacterium
AAGGACTTAAACCGGATGATAAAAAAATATTTAAGTTAGAAAAAATATACAACATTTTTAGCCATAGAAAGAGCCGGAATTTCCTTATTTTCCAAGGAATTCCGGCTTTGTTGGTCATTTCAAGTGTTGAAAATGGGCTATAACATATCCCACCCGCTTCGTCAACCATATTTCCTAAATAAATTGCTGAAAACCATTGTTTTTTCAGGACTTTAGTGCTATGATTATTTAAATTAAAGTAGGTATGTTATGCCCTGCTACAGGAAACAACAATTTCCCCGCCAAACGGTCTTGGCGGTATCTAATGATATTGGTAACAATTGCCGATATTTATGGTATGTAGGATTCACGGAAGAAAGGAGGGGCTGACTTATGTTTTATTCTGCTTCATTGACTCCCGTCTATAATTATTATAAGACAGGTTATGCGTCAACGTCCACATCAAGGTACGATACGCATAAGCGAAGCGAGCTTCAAAATATCTATCATTCCATCGTCAATTTAAACAAGGAATCCCCTCTGTATATTTTGGATACCAGCCGGGCATCCCGTGAATTTGCTGTAGGGCTTAAGGAAAACGCAAGACAGCTCCGCAACACCATCGCCTCACTTGGCGGCCTGAACGAAACGGAGATGTTCAACAAAAAGGTTGCCTATTCCAGCAACGAAGATGTTGTCAGCGCCTCTTTTATCGGCGAAGTTCCTGAAGACGGCAATGTTCCTTCCTTTAATATTGAAGTGCTTTCCCTGGCCTCCAATCAGGTGAATTTAGGGTCCTTTCTTCCATCCGATGAAAAGTGCGCCCTTCCGGCCAATGCCTATTCTTTTGACGTGACCATTAACGATCTGGGCTATGAGTTCCAATATAACGTTCGGGAGAATGAGACTAATCGCAACCTGCAGGACCGCTTGTCGCGCCTGATCAATAATTCGGGCATCGGCATCCATGCGGATATTTTAGAAGACGGAAAAGGCAACAGTTCGCTACGCCTTACTTCCGATTCCACCGGGGCAGGCTACAGACGGGATCACATTTTTACCATTTCGGATGGCAAGACCGCCAAGGCTTCGGGAACCGTTGATTACCTTGGGATTGATTTTATTGCAAGATCACCTTCCAATGCGGAATTTCTGTTAGACGGAGAACACCGCAGCGCCGTCTCCAATCATTTTACCATCCATAAAATGTATGCGTTAAACTTAAATGGCGTAAGCGCAAACGAAGGCGAAGGCACAACCATCGGCGTAAAGGCCGACCTGGATTCTTTGACCGAAAACATCGGGCAACTGGTGACCGGATACAATTCCTTCATCCGTTCCGCTTCCGAATATTTGAATCTCCACCCCAAAAGCCGTAAGCTTTTAAACGAAATGAGAGAAATGTCCTCCCTTTACCGTCCTTCCTTGGAACCACTGGGTTTTTCTTTTGAAAAGGACGGGGAAATATCCTTAAGTGATGATGCGTTTAAGGATTCCATTTCCGAAAACGATTTTCACGGACAGTTATCCTCCATCAGGAATTTTACCAACTCCGTTCTTCGCAAGACCGGGCAGATTTCCTTAAACCCGATGGAATACGTAGACCGTGTCATGGTCGCCTACAAAAATCCGGGGCGCAATTTTGCAACCCCTTACGTCACCAGTAATTACAGCGGAATGCTCTTTAACGGATATTGCTAAAAGTAAAGCCCTGGGCCAATATTTCTTAAAAAGATTATATCAGGCCGCAGGGCTTTTTATTCCTGCAAGCTCCCGCACATTTCCGCTTTGGCCATGGAACGCGCAGCTTCTATCACCTGATCCATGTCATAATAGCGGTATTGCCCCAGCCTTCCGCCAAAAAGTACATTCTTTTCCTTATGCGCTAATTCTTGGTATTTCGCAAACAGCATGGTATTGGCTTCATCGTTTACGGGATAATACGGCTCCATCCCCGGTTCCCAGGCCTTTGGATATTCCCGGGTGACCACCGTTCCGATGCCCTTTCCAAACTCAAAATGCTTATGCTCGATCACACGGGTATAGGGAATTTCCCGCTCCGTATAGTTAACCACCGCATTCCCCTGATAATTGTCCGTCTCCGGCATATCTTCCTTCTCGAAATGCAGGGAACGGTAAGCAAGATTCCCAAGGCAATAACCAAAATATTCGTCGATCATCCCCGTATAGAGGACCTTATCCCAGGAAATAAAATCTCCCCCTGCGTCTTTCGCCCTTCTTTGCTCTTCACAAAACTCTTGATAGCCGACCCCCAAATGAACCTGCGCCCCTTCCAAGAGCTTTTCCACAACAGGCGTATAACCGCCCACCGGTATACCCTGATAGGGATCCGTAAAATAATTATTGTCATAAGTAAACCGAAGCGGTATCCGTTTGATGATAAAGGCCGGAAGCTCCCTGCAGGTCCGCCCCCACTGTTTTTCCGTATAGCCTTTGATCAACTTCTCATAAATATCCCTGCCTGCCAGAGAAAGTGCCTGCTCTTCCAGATTTTCCGCAATTCCGCCTTTCGGACTTTCCAACTGCCCTGAAATCTTTTCCTTTGCCTCATCAGGCGTCTTCACGCCCCATAGTTTGTTGAACGTGTTCATATTAAAAGGGAGATTATAAATCTCCCCTCCATAAATTGCCATAGGTGAGTTCACAAAATGATTGAAATGCGCAAACCGGTTGATGTACTCCCAAGTCTCCGAATCAGACGTATGAAAAATGTGCGCACCATACTCATGCACATGAATCCCTCTTACTTCACTGGTATAAATGTTCCCGCCCACATGGAAACGTTTGTCGATCACCACACAGGACTTTCCCCGGTCTGTCATTTCGCGTGAAAAAACCGAGCCAAACAGCCCGGCTCCCACGACCAGATAATTGAAATGCTTATCAGCCACAATTACAGCTCCTTATACTTCTCAAGCTGAACATAGTCTTCCATCATTTCAAGAATCCTCTTTCGTCCTTTCTTGTTCAGCTGGATGTAATACTGCATCACTCTGTTTTCTAAGATCTTTTCGCCCAGTACTTCGCCCTTTTCAAGCGTTGAAAAATCCACTGGATTTAAACTTAACTTATCGCACATGCGGATCACTGTGCCATACGCCATACCCTCAATA
The DNA here is from genome assembly GCA_910587295.1 of uncultured Lachnospiraceae bacterium. Lineage (GTDB taxonomy): Bacteria > Bacillota > Clostridia > Lachnospirales > Lachnospiraceae > Suilimivivens. The sequence goes on from CAJULP010000050.1 coordinate 3,114, forward strand.
CCTCTGTCCAGCGCTGTAACCAGCGTGCTGTAGGGGATCTCCATTTCGAGCGCAAACTGCCTCACACTCTTATACTGCTTTAAGATTTCCTGTTTTAAAATTTCTGCTTTGGTCATTTCTAAACCTCCCTTGAATACTTAATAACAACATAACAGGCTTTGGAATTACATATACTATAGTATACCATACCCTCTTTTCCTAGTCACCAAAAAAAATATTAACATTCTGTTAAAAAGTACTAAAGTACTACAATTAAGCGGACACGGCTGAATCAGAGGTTAAATTACCATTCAAACTGTCCCAAATCCTCAAATTCCGGTGCGTCAAAAAACTCTTTCAAGGTGATCCCAAAGCCCTCGCACAGCTTTCCCAGCGTTAAAATACCCGGATTTACCGTGGACTTATCAATAATATGCATCAATGTTGTCATTGGCACCGCCGACTCATAAGACAACGCATAGTAAGACATTCTCTTTTCTTTACAAAAATAGTTAATTCTCTCAACCAGCAACTCTTGCGCTTTCATCTTTTGTTCCTCCCATATATGGCAATATTATAGCTTAATGCTAATTCCAATTATTACCTTATATGGAAGTATCCGCCAGTAATATCCTTTCGGCCAGCCGAGTATTCCTTTCCGCCATCCTCCCATTCCTGACCGCATAAAAAACCGCCTTCTTTTCCCCGATCAGCACCAGGATCTTCTTCGCCCTGGTAACCCCTGTATAAAGAAGATTACGCTGGAGCATCACAAAATGGCTCATGGAAAACGGCATAACGACGATGGGATACTCTGACCCCTGGGCCTTGTGGATCGTCGTCGCATAAGCCAGCGCCAGCTCATCTAACTCCGTCACATCATACGCCACTTCCCTGCCGTCAAAATCTACCGTAATCTCCCTGTCTTCTAAATCCACCCTGCGGACCGTTCCGATATCTCCGTTAAAAACCTCCTTATCATAATCATTCCGGATCTGCATCACCTTATCCCGGATCCGGTAACAGACACCGCCCCGGCGCAGGGCCGGCCCCTGGGGGTTCATAGCTTCCTGCAGCACCTGGTTTAAATTTGCCGCCCCCACGGTTCCCCGCTGCATGGGCGTCAACACCTGGATATCACGCAGGGGATCCGCATGGTAATACCGCGGCAGGTTTTCCGTACAGTATTTGACCAGCCGTTCCACAATACCCTCATTGGTCTCCTCACTGGCAAAAAAGAAATCCGAATCCTTTCCCCCACGCATATCTATGGCTTCGCCCTTGTTGATCCGGTGGGCATTTAGGATGATCCTGCTGCCCTGAGCCTGCCGGAATATCCTGTTCAGCCTGACTACCGGGATACAGCCCGAGGCCATCACATCTTTCAACACATTTCCCGCCCCTACGCTGGGAAGCTGGTCCGTATCCCCCACCATGATAAGCGTCATATGCTCCGGGATTGCTTTTAACAGGTTGTACATCAGCATGATATCGATCATAGAGCATTCGTCAAGGATCAGCACATCCCCTTCTAAAGGCTTTTCCTCATTGCGCTGGTATCCCTCCGGCGGCTTGTATTCCAGCAGACGATGGATTGTCTTCGCCTCCATGCCGGCAGCTTCGCTCATCCTCTTAGCCGCCCTTCCCGTAGGAGCCGCAAGGATGACCTGGCATCCCGCCCTTTGATATGCACAGATGATCCCCAGCGTAGTAGTAGTCTTACCGGTTCCCGGCCCGCCGGTGAGCACCATGACCTTGGACGATACCGCCACCCGAATTGCCTCTAACTGTATCTCGTCATAAATAACCCCAGGCTGGGCCTGAATCTGCCCGGTCACCGCCTCCCCGTCCAATACGATCCGCCTGCGCCCTTTCATCAGTTTCCGAAGCCGCTTTGCGCAGCCCACCTCCGAAAAATAAAAAGGAGGCAGGTATATGGCTTCCTCATCCCGGATCACATCCTCCACGCGGAGCATTTCATCCAACGTGATCTCCAGTTCCGCCCCGTCCACGCAAAGAAGCTTCTCCGCCGTTTCAATCAACTGTCCGCGCACCGCATAGCAGTGGCCGTTTTCGGAAAGCTTACTTAACGTGTATAAAATACCGCTCCTTAAGCGGACAAACTTATCCTTTCCTATCCCCAGTTTTTCCGCTATGACATCAGCCGTTTTAAACCCGATCCCCCAGATATCATCCGCCAGCCTGTAGGGGTTTTCTTTTACCACCGCAATGCTCTCACTGCCATAAGTCTTAAAGATTTTGGTGGCATGGCTGGTACTGACCTCATGCCCCTGCAAAAAGAGCATGATATTTTTGATCTCTTTCTGATCCTGCCAGCTTTTTTTGATCCGTTCTACCCTGACCTGGCCAATCCCCTCCACTTCGATCAGCAATTCCGGCTGCTCCTCGATCACGTCAAGGGTATCCTTCCCGAACTTCTGTACGATCCGCTTTGCGAATTTAGGGCCTACGCCTTTCACCAGCCCGCTCCCTAAATACTTTTCAATCCCGTAAACCGTGGCCGGTAAAGCCTCCTCCCACTTTTGTGCCGAAAACTGCCTGCCATACTTACTGTCTATCTTCCAAAAGCCTTCCAGTGAAAGGACTGCCCCCACATGTACATCCGGCATAGCGCCCACCACCGTCACAAGGTCGGAATAGTCTTTCGCCTTGCACTTTATCACACTGTACCCGTTCTCTTCGTTCCGATAGGTAATCCGTTCCACCACGCAGCGCAAATGTTCCATTATCATCCCCCCGCACAGCGCAAGTATCACTTGCAATGCTGATACAATAAAAAATTGGAATTTCACTTTTGATCATCAATATTCCTTCGATATCTCACGAATGCCGTATTGACCCATAAAATCATCCAGATCATTTTTATCCCGGATCAACATGACCTCCTCAAATTTCCCGGTACGGATATCCTTAAACCCGGCAACTTGTTCCCCGTTACAGATACTGCACTTTAATATGGGCTTCACGGTATCTTTATCATAAGTTTTCTTTTCCTTTACCGCTTTACCTAATCCCAGAATATGTCTCATAACACGTTCCCCTTTTATATCCTATATTAAACTGAAATAACATGAAAATCAATAAGCGACAGGAGGAAAGCCTTGCGGCAGCACAAACGGCATAGCTGAATTGTTACTTAAAGTGTTTAAAACCTTCTTTCTTGGGCAAGACTAATTTTATTCTTTTTTTATAAATAATTTATGGAACCGTTAGCACTCCCCATTGACGAGCGCTAACATATATGTTATATTACAAGTATAACATATATAGCAATTTGAAAGGAGACATGACGTATGATGATGCCCAGTATTTTCAGAGAAAATTTATTTGATAACTTTATGGAGGATTTTGGTTTCCAGGCTTTCCCGGATATCGACAAGGCTTTGTATGGCAAACACGCAAAGAACCTGATGAAGACGGATGTGAAGGAAAAGGACGGCAGCTACATTGTTGACATCGACCTTCCCGGATTTAAGAAAGACGAAATCCAGATGCAGCTTGATAACGGCTATCTCACCGTCAGCGCTACCAAAGGCCTTGATAAAGATGAGTCTGACGAGGCAGGAAACTATGTTCGAAGGGAGCGTTATGCCGGCAGCATGAGCCGGAGCTTTTACGTAGGCTCCCATGTGAAGGAAGAAGATATCCACCCCAGATATGAAAACGGGATCCTTACCTTCTGCCTGCCAAAGGAGGAGAAAAGGGCTGTGGAAGAAAAAAAGCGCTATATCGCTATCGAAGGGTAAGGGCGCCGCTTCCTGAAAGATTTAAAGACGGCAGGCAGGGATCCCTTTCCCTGCCTGTCACTTTTGCAGATATGTCGGCTTTCTAATTTTCAACTTCAGGACATTTGCCATACCGCCTCCGGTAATATTCCATCGTCCTATATTCCAAAATATCCTTCATCTGCAGTCTGAATGCCTTTTTCTCTACAATATCTGCCAGCTCTTCCCTGATAGCAAGGGCATAGCCTTCCTTATCGATAAAGAACCCTTTTCCTTCTGCCATCCATCCGTTCTGGCGTGGCAGTAAGCCCCAGCATAAACTTAGGTTTAAAATACTGCTCCGTCAAATATTCATCCCGGCCTAACGTTGCCACCGATGCAAAACCATCCATTTATCCGTATCTTTGTGCTTCCGATCAAAAAATCCACAATCTTCGGACTGCCGTACATTACAAAAAGATACCGCCGCCTGTTTCAAGATTTTTTCCCTGTGTGCCACAAAAAGAACGCGCTCATATTTAACGGAATCAAAGGCTGCATGATAAGTCTTTCCCACACCGGCAGCTGCCTGCGCCAGCCCCTTCACCGCTCCTTCCGCCCGGCTGAATTCTGCCTGTCATTTATACTGCTGAAACGGTAATTCCACTCTATCCCGGAAGTCAGCGCACTCTTTGAAATATTGGACGAACCGATGTAGACACTCATTTTTTCATAATGGAATATATATGCCTTGGGATGAAAAGAGCGCTCCTTTTCATTATAAAATCGCAAATCCACCTGACTCCATAAGAAAAGAAACAACCATGTCGATCCGATTTGCTCCCGCATGCTCATTTTTAACTGGTAAGAAACGGCTTCTGTTTTTGTCTCCCGTCATTACATCCGTGGATATTATTGCATCTGTCTTTTCCGCAAAATCAGATTGAGCCACTTTTCCTCACCTCTTCCCGGCCGTGCATCAAACGTTACCCATTGTTCCTCTATTGCGAGGCTGTCTATCCTGCCTATAAAATCCGCAAATGCTTCTTCCGTCATATCTGTAAAAAAACGCCCGTTCCTCTCTCCCGAAAAAGTTCCGTACTTAAAGGAAGTATATATGATGCCTTTGCTTGTCAGAGCGGCAGACATCTTTTCCATGACCTTTGCCAATTCTTCTGCCGGCAAATGAAGTATTGATGAGCACGCCCAAATGCCATCGTACTGATCTGCCACGGACAGCTCCTGAAAAAGCATGTGCTTCACTTGAATACCGGCATAGGCCGATGCCAGTTTACATAACTCTTCGGAACCGTCTATGGCATCCACGTAAAATCCCTTGGATAAGAAATATTTCGCATCACGCCCGGAACCGCAGCCAAAATCCAGGATGGACGCCCCCTGGGAGAGCCTGGATAGGAAATGATCCTGGTTAGCGGTTAAGTCAACGGATACGGTAGCGGTATAAAATTGTTGGGCGTTGGTATTGTAATAAGTTAAGGTGGACATTTCTCTATATTCCTACATATTCTTTAATTTTGTTAAATTCCCTCCTAGGATTTAAAGCAAACTGATCAATTCTAAACTTTTTAATTACTTTATTTTCATTACAAAGAACAAAATATCCATCCATTGTAAATATAGCAGAATTTTCACTTGCTCTAAATACAGCTCCTTTAGGAGTATCATTTACAAACGCCTTGTCATATGCTCTTTTTAATTCCTGCAGCAGCCTATATTCTGACTCTGAATTTATATTAAATAATTCATAGGCATCCCTACAGTTTTGTAACAAAAAAAGATTGGTAAATTTCGGTTCACTTACATATTCTGTTCTAACGGTAATAGGTTCATCAAGCAACTTCCACTTTTTTACACTAAAATAATAATATACTTCTTCCGGATTATTTCTTCTAACCGGAACCGCCCTTATTTCCTTTCGCTTAACCCTACTTACCCCAACCACTTCTCCATAATACCGAATACCCGGGTTACTTTTTACCTTTGACTGATATATCGCAACGTACCTGATAGGCAACTGCTCCTTGGAAATATACTTTGCAGGCACATAATAAAAATTCCCATCCAAATTCTTCCGTAGCTGCTCGTCGGATCCCAATGAACCTACCAACACATCTCTTACTTCCCAATCCACTTTTTCAAGCTTTTTCTCTATTCCTCTTGGTAACAATGCTCTTTCAAATGCGGAATAATCTGAATCATTAATTAGTTCTGACAAGAATGACTCCACCAACTTCGTATGGCCCGGTAAAAAGGGTAATCCTCCAATATTTACTTTTTCAATACTTTTATAAAACCGATGCTCTCTATACTCAAGTTCATTATCATAAGGAAACAAAACATACGCCCCAAACATAGTCTTTTCAAATCTAAACTTATCCGGCATTGTACTGTCATCATACACAATCGAATCACGATATCGATGCATTGCATTAATATCCTCAATTTTAGGACCCGGATTTTTATCCGGATAAAAGTCATTAGGTAAATTCGTCTCTATCCTGTACTTAGCATCAAACACATATTTATATGGTATATCTGATCCATTTTTCTCTAACGACAATACATTATCTGGTTTTTGGTTCACCGTTTGTGTTTGCTGTTCCATCGGATTATAAGAAAGCACTATTCTTTCCCCTGTTTGCAAATTGATAAATTGAACCTCTGATTTCTTTCCCTTTACCAGCGTAACCGTAATACCGGTATTGTCCACTTTAATAACATCCGGCGAAACCAATTCATATTGTTTTTTCATAATACTAACCAATTTGATAAAACACCAATATTCATAAAGTTTCGCAGTATCCTTTATAGAAATGCGGAATACATCTCCGCGCAATGTTAATCCTTTCTGCAAAATCAAATAATATTTATATAATTCTCTATATCCTAATGCCATTCCAAACACAAGCGACATACTCTGTTTTGCCTGATATCTATCAACATTTTTCAAAAACGATCCGTTTACCAAGCGATTAATCGTTTCCGACATAGAAGCAATTCTCTCAAATATATATGCTTCCTTTTTCGCATAATTTTTTGATATCTTCTTTTAAAGTCTTTTAATCGCACAAGGATATCCATTAAAACATATTTCACAAATTGATTTTCTAATGTATTGTATGTAATGCTTTTATTAAATGTAAGAGCCTTCTTTGCCAAGACATTGCCATTGTTAACCTGGACATATTCCGAATGTTTTTCTAACCAAGTCTTAGCTCTATGATCCACTCTCTTTACTTTATGAATCGGAAGCACAGAATACTCTGTTTCCAATCTATGATGTGGAGCGGCAATAATCTTGTTTGCTGCTTGAACGAATTTAGCAAAAAAATGACTCAATACCTGAAAAAAAACAGCCGGAACGGTATTCCCATTATCCTCAATTATAAAATTCTGATATGTTTGCTTTATAAAATCAATCGCAACCGCATATACTTCCTCTGTGATATCCTGTAACATATGTTGATAGTCTTCCTTATATGAAACCTTTGTTGGATACACTTCAATTTGAACTATTAATTCTCCTTTGTCTTCTATTCCTATTATAAATTCTGAAAAACCTATACTATTTTGAAAATTTACAATCCCTGTTAATAGTTTTCCATCATCCGTTATAGCGCTTACCTTTTCTCTAATCAAGGAATTTTCATGCCAAAATGAAACCTCGTTTCCACATATACTTTGTACTATAATTTCATAATTAGTCTGCTCAAAAAACACAGGGGAAATTTGAATCTGACGTATCGTAACCCCATCTTGCTTATCTATAATCGTTGATTGGCCATTCACTAAAATATCTTTAACATTTGCCCCTTTAACAGCCAAAATAGAGTTTTCTTTTTCACCTGCTCCTCCATAAGCCCTTCTCTTTCCTTTGATCATAAAGGTTACGCAATCTGTTTTAACTTCAAGCAGTCTATCAGAGCCAGTAGGACGTAAATCCATCTTCTTCAAATCTCCTTACCATAAACCTAATCTTTTCTGCACTTTTTATGTATGTACAATCATGTTTTGTAATATAATTTTTCATTTGTTCACTATCAGATGAACCATTCATTCCATCATACTCCCCCGCGCACACTTCAGAGAAAAGTCTACATAGCATGTCTTTTACGGCAATCCCACTACCCTGGATTCTTGGAAGGATTTTTTGCATTATTTCATTATCAAATGCTTCATTCTCGGATAGTACATCCGCTGATTTTCTATTCAACATATAAAACACAATTTCATCACGTACCCTATACCCAAAATGCATTTCACATTCACGCAAAATACTATTTATTTCCTGTAATTTTTCACATATCTGAACGACATATTCCGCTTTATCCGCACAATGCATTATATTCAAATAATTAGCTTTAAAAAAATCATTTGTCAGCTCTTGCATTCCGACTATTTCATTATTATTTTGAAAAAGCGGAAACAAATCCACGTACGAAAACTCTATTGTATTAGCCCGGTCTAAAACTTTTCTGCTAAACGGGAATGTCGTTTCATCCATATTAACGGTTCCAACCACATATAAATTCTCCGGGAACATCAAACCACCATATGTCCTTTCCGCATTTTTATCTCCCCAATAACATGATTTAGGTATCAATACATCTGTTACTATCTTCCCATGCTCATCTATTTCCCTGGTTTCAATAACAGACAGAAATTCGCTTAAATAATATTCAACCCTAGCCAAATTCATTTCATCCAAACACAAAAAATACGGATACGCAATATTCTCTTGCGCATCTTTTATAAATTTAATAATCGCTCCCGGCACAAACTCACTGTTCAAATTTACATGTCCAAAAAGATCAGTAGAATCAGACCAATCCGGCTTCACTGCAACCTGAAGATATCGCCCATTCCTTGCCGTAGCTCCAACCGCTTCCGCAAATAACCGTATTAATCGTGTTTTTCCCGTTCCGCTTGTTCCTGCCAAAATTACAAATGGTTTGGATTTGATGCTAAGATAAAAGTTTTCAATTAAATTATCCTCATATGAAAAACCTTTACTTTCAATATATTTACATATTTGATCTATTTTTTCTTTATCCGTCAATCCATCATCATCTACCGACACAAGCATTTTCTTCCCTTCGTTATCCTTTCGCCGATATATGTTTTCATAATATTGTTTGTAATATGAAATAAAATCTTCTAAATCCTTCACCAGTTCTGCATCTTCCGGGAGATTGTCCATGGTATATTCCTTGCTGTAAATTGCTCCCATATCATATCCTGTTACCCCAGTATTAATTAAGTTTGAATATGGTGCATGCGCAATTTTCAACTCATTTCTTATTTCTGCCGCATTCCGTTCAAGTTGCTCGTCCGTTTCTTTATTATTAATAATGGCTATACTGGAAAATCTCGGTTTTGTATCTTCATCACCTTTTTGCGCTATATTTGTTGCACCTTGATTAAGCGTTAAATACAATTTTTTAGTGTCTTTGTTTAACAAATAGACTATATAGATCCCTTTTTGTGCACTTGATGTTATTCTCGTATCGAAAATCGCTATCCATGGCACAGCCGTCCACTTGCCAGCGCCATAGCTTCCTTTAATTTTATAAATATCATCAGGCAATGAAATTTCCCTCTTTATGCATTCCGGAATATCTTTCCTAATCAAATCAGAAAAAGAGTTCTTAAAATCTTTAGTTTTAAAGACTAAGTCAAACACATCACCATATTGATCCATCAGCCTTAAAAAATTGCTCCTTAATCCCATTGCTTCATCCCCCATCTTGAAATTTTATCTATTCGTATTTCATTTTTCCTTATTCACCGGCATCACACTGCCATGTATTCTACGCTCCGCCTCCTTATAAACCTCTTCATCATCCCTAACCGATATGACTATGATCTTCATAATCTCCCCCTCCAAGATCAACTTATAAACCACCCTATATCCCAGGTTTTTCAGTTTGATCTTATAATATCCGCTTAACTTCGAATTGGCATGATTGCCAAGCGCTTTCCCGATTCCATCCGGTGGCGGTAAAGGGCGTTCTGCTACCTTTTCTATTGCTTTTAAGATAATCTTACGATTATATGGGTCCAACCGCTTCAAATCCCGCTGTGCTTCTTTAAGGTACTCAATGTTCCATTTCATCAGCTTACCCTCATTCAATTTCAACTTCCGTACGATCCAAATCCATTTCCGTAATACCAAAAGACTCCATAACCTCAAGATGGGACATTGTTTTTTCCGAATCGGCACTGGCCATCCTACGTTCCGCCTCTTCCTGCAAAATATAATCAGAAAGCATTTCCATCAATGTTTCATATTTTTCCGGAGCCATCAGGATACATGTGGGGCGATTATTTTTCATTACAATTTTCGTACCGCTAGACTCCACTTCATCAAAAATGCGATTAGCTTCTCCTTTATTAAAACGAGTAATGGGAACAATAGCATTCATGATACCCATAACAGACATTTCACTCATAAGATTCCACCTCCTGCAAAATAGTGTTTTCGTCATTTATTTATATTATACGCACCCAAAATTTTAATGTCAATTATTGTGCCTATATAAATATCGATAAATTTATCGATATGCTAAACAAAATACATTACTTCCTCACCTTAAACACCTTATCCGGCACTTCAAACACCAGCACGATACCCAGCACGATCGCAAAAGCCGCCTTGACTGCCGCAAACCCGTTATCCGCCGCTTCCCCCGGGCGGTCCGTCACAAGGTAATAAGCCGTCCAGTAGATCCCGGCCCCAGGCACCAGCGGAAAGATCCCGGAAGTCAAAAACACTGTCACCGGGCATTTTTCCCACACAGCCAGAAAACGGGATAAGAGTACCACCAAAAAGGTTGCAAAAAGAGTTGCTTCCGTAGCCGTACACTGGGTATAAGCTCCCAGGGCCAAATAAAGCCACCAGCCCGCGCCGCCTACAAGACCGCAGTAGGCATAATACTGCCGCGACACCCCAAAGAGCACCGAAAACGCTATCGTTCCAAAAAAAGCCGCAATCACCTGCCCGATCATAACAACGTTCCTCCAAAAACCCGATGGTAAATGATAAACATAGTACCTACGCCAATAGCCACACATAAAAAGACCAAGATCGCATCCAAAAGCCGCACCGCACCGGAAATATAATCCCCGTCCGCCAGGTCGCGGATCCCGTTGGTAAAGGCAAATCCCGGCACCAGCGGGATGATGGACCCTATGACCATGTGACTGATATCATCCCCAATCCCCAGCCGGTAGCTGAGGATACAGATCAGCGTGACCAGCGCGCCTCCGCAGAGATTTTTCGTGATCTTTGACATATGGGTCCTGCCCGCTGACAATATAAAAATATACAAAAGGAATCCGGCGCCAAAAGATACCGCACTGTCCACAAGGCTTCCCCCAAGAAGATAACAAAAACAGGCGCTGCCGATGCCGGAGGCCAAAACCTGCACCGGAGAGCTTTTCCTTGGCATCCGGCGTATCTCCTCCAGCTTTTCTTTCACCTGGCCTATATCATAACGCCCTTCTGCCACCTCACGGGAGAGCTGGTTTACCGCCACCACCTTATCAAGCTGCGCTCCTCTCACCGGGATATGCATAACCTTTGCGTACTGCCCGCCGGAATGCTCCTCATTTCGGCTTCCTGTCACAAAAATGCCGTTACTGAGCACAAAAAAGTTTTCGGATTCTACCCCGAAATGCCTGCAGATCCGTTCCATTGTCTCCTCGACCCTTGCGATCTCCGCCCCGTTTTCCAAAAGGATATGGCCGGCTTCCATGGCAACCTCCAAAACCTGATTGTCATCCTTACCTGAATTTTCCTTTTCCATGATCTCCTTCTCATTTCCCTGATAGATTTCTGCTATTATTATAAGCTACAAACTCACGAAATACAATCATTCGAAATTTCAGACGCATCCTATACAACCCAAATTCTTTTTGATAAAATGGAAACAAAAAGGAGGGTACCACATATGCGGGAAACAGTTAACATTAAAGTAACAGAACCAAATTACACTGCCATAACCGGCGTCACCTTTTCACAGGTGGATGCCTGGTTTGGACATACCAGAAGAGATTTAAAGATGGATATCATTTACCCGGAAAATCCGGAAAAACCCTGCCCCTGTATCGTATGGATCTGCGGCGGCGCATGGGTGCAGATGGACAGGTCCGCCCACCTGGCTTACCTTGCAGGGCTTGCCCGCAGCGGGTTCGTGGTTGCAAGCGCCGAATACCGCACCAGCAACGAAGCGGTCTATCCGGCCCAGTTAGTCGATATCAAGTCAGCCATCCGATATCTGAAGGCCCACAGCGGCCGCTATCATATCGACCCGGAGCGCTTTGGAGTAATGGGAGAATCCGCCGGCGGTTACTTAACGGCCATGGCAGCCCTTGCCGATGACCCGGCTTTTGACGCAGGAGACTATCTGGAATATTCCAGCAGAGTGCAGGCAGCATGTCCTTGGTATCCCCCTGCGGACGTGACCGGTTTCCCTTACCCGTCACCCGTGGAAGCCGCTGCTTCGCCGGAATCTTTGCTTCTTGGCATGAACGTGATGCTCCATCCAGAAGAAGCGTTAAAAGCCTGCCCGGTGTCTTTTGTGACCAAAGACGCGCCGCCCTTTATGATCATCCACGGCATCGACGACCACACCGTGCCTTTTTCACAGGGGGAAATCCTGCACGATACGCTGGAAAAAGCCGGATGTGATGTGAAGCTCATCGCCATTGAGGGCGCTGACCACGCCGACAGGCAGTTTTTCCAGGAAGAGATCTGGCAAAAGATCGCTGCGTTTTTTCACGATAAGCTGGATGCATAAGCACCATACCAAAAACCGGGTCTGAATCCCTGTAAAGGGGGCAGATCCGGTTTAAAACCCAGCCTAGGCGTACAAATCATTCAGCGACAGCAATACCACCTCATCATTTTCCAATGTGTCAAACCATTCCGTGTACCCGCTTAAAGAAAAGAACACATACTTTACCACCTTATATTTTCCGGAGATTATTTTTGCTCTCCGAAGTAAAGTATCGAAAACTCCTTTATCAATCTTTTCCTTTTTAAACTTACACTCACCTGCCACTGCCGTTTTGTCAATTTCTGAAATTGCAACTACATCAATATCCGCAGATTGCTGTACCTTTTCTCCATTTTGCTTTTCAATCGTTTCCACACCCCACCAGGTTCCCACCTGCGTAAGGAAACTGTCAAAACGTCCTTGAATCCCCTGTTCAAGCGTGAAATACCTGCACATCTCCTCAAAAACACTCCCCATATACGAATGCAGTCTTGGTTTGACCACCTTCTCATAATATACTTCCCCCTGCCCCATCTCTATAACGCTGTGTGCTTTGGGAATAAACTCATACCAAAATTTAAACATATGGTCTTTCAAGACATATTGGGTCTTTTTCTTGTTTTTTTCTTCCGTAATGCACTTTTTCTTTTCCGCAAGCCCCACATTGATAAGCTTTTCAAGCGAATATAAGACGGTAGGTTCTTTTTCCCCTACCTTAGCCGCAATCAAATTTACGGTATTTTCCCCGGACGCAACCTGCTCAATGATAGCATTTACCAAAGTAATATCTGAAAACTCCTGAGTGAGCAAATTCCTTGTCTCTTCATATAGATAACCATCCGTATGAAAAAACTGCTTTTTGATATTCTCATCCAAACTCATATCCCCATTGATCATAGCCAGATATTTTGCAACTCCCCCTGTAATACCATAGCATATGGCCTGATCTTCCGGCGAATAACCGGGAACAAAAAGTGCGGCGTCCCTATAATTAAACGCCTCCAGCTTAATCTGCGAATCCCTTCTTCCAAATAGTGGGCTTTTTTCACTTAGCACCTTATTCTCCATAAAGCTCAGTGCAGACCCGCATAATATCAGCATCAAATTTTTATCCTTCCACTTGGTATCAATATATTTCTGCAGGATGGAAAGAAGCGCCTCATCTTTTTCAGCCCAGTAAGGCAATTCATCTATCACGATAATAAGCTTATCTTCCGGCATTTTTTTAGTTATAAAATCAAAAACAGCCTCAATAGATGAAAATTTCATACCCTCAAGTACAGGGTCCAAAACTGCCAGCACCTGATCGGAAAACAGCTCCATATTCCTTTCTCTGCCTACTTTTGCAGCCGCATAGAAAACGGTTTTTTTGTCTTTCGTAAATTCAGCGATCAGCGTTGACTTTCCAATACGTCTTCTTCCGTAGATGACAGACATGCCAAATCCTTCTTTTTGATATAGTTCCTGAAGCGTTTTCAATTCACGTTTTCTTCCAATAAACATGCAGTTCCCCTTTGCATCAAACATTTAATTCAAATTGATTTAATTCAAATTGATTTGAATTAAATATAGCACATTTATTGACAAACATCAATTCTTTATATGGCTTTTACATCCTTCTTTTTACTTTCCTCCTGCATATTTATGAATCGTTGCTTTTACCGCCTCCGGTCCGCTAATCATTTCTCGGAACATTGTTTCGATTTTTTCACCAAGGCCTGTCTCATAAATATTAGTAAAGAAAATACGCTCGTTAGAAAGAATAGGTTTCAGCTGATCTTTGAATGTTTCAGGCTGGCCTACTACGATATCTTTTAATTGTTCCTGAATTTCTTCATTCATTGGATCCGGTGCAAGTTCGTATTTCTTTCCTTGATCATCTATCCCCAGCATGTAGCGGAGCCAGCCTGCTATCCCAAGAGGAATTGCCGTCAATTTAGAAGCATTTCCATATTTAGCCACATACGCTTTAATCGTCTCTCCAAAACGAATTCCTACCATCTGCGACACATCTACGGCAAGACGAAGATTCGTATCTCCCAAATATTCGTTCGGGAAACGATCATTGAAAAGTTCGTCTACAAATTCCTGTGGCGAAAGAATCCCCGGATTCGGTACTACCGGAAGTCCTTCATCATATGCAACCATACGCGCCATTTTCATCATATCCTCATTTGTATTCAGCATATGAGCAAATAGATCATATCCCAAAACCACTCCAAGCGGTCCTGTAGCAGAATGTACCGGATTTAAACATACCGTTACTTTCATACGTTCCGATAAATTCACTGTTTCTCGGTCTGCCATGTAAACTCCAAACCCTTTTTCCAAAGCAGGACGGCCATTGGGGAAATTGTCCTCGATCACCAAATACTGTGGTTTTTCTGCATTTACAAATGGAGCAATATAAGTTCTTTTTCCGGTAACCACCGGCTGCATATTTTCTACACCTAATGCCTCCAGATCATCCGCAATCCGTTCACTTGGACGAGGAGTGATTTTATCAATCATAGTCCATGGAAAAGCAACCAGCGATTCATCACTCACATAATCGATAAATCCCGCTTCTACAAACCCTGCTTTTTCCCATTCCTCCGCCATTATCATTACAGATTCTCGAAGTTTTGCTCCATTATGAGAACAGTTATCCATAGATACCAAAGCTAACGGATACTTTCCTTTTTTATATCTTTCATAAAGCATTGCCGTCACAATTGCCATTGCGCCAACCGCTTTGTCCGGCCCCTTCTGAATATCAGACTCTACAAATGGAAACCATGTTCCATCCGCCTTTCGCAATGCATATCCCTTTTCCGTAATAGTAAAGGTAACTATTTGTAACGAAGGACTAACAAAAATTTCTTTCAACCGTTTCCATTGAGCAGAATCTGAAGAAATTGCTTTAACTGCTTCCGCCAGCGAGCCCAATACTTTGTATTCTCGTGTACCATCCCCATGCAAAAGCACACGCAAGCCGAGATTATCAAACGGTTCATAAATTTTGTCTACAACATCATAGTCAAAGGTTTCAACGCAAGTAATCCCCCTGTCTAATTCTCCCTCTTCCAGCAGTCCATCCGCTATGCCTCCAATAAAAACACGAAAAATATTCCCGATTCCAAAATGTACCCATACCGGTTTCTCTTTCGCTTTTTGACAAGCCTTTTCCACATCATATTGGGGAAGTTTGATGCCTGCTTTTCCCCATGGTTCACGGTTTTTAATTCCATCCATTGTCAGTTTCATTTCATTTTCTCCTTTTCTTTATCCCACAATTTCATCAAGGTATTTCCATGCATAGCGGTACTATAGAACCAAAAAGGACACTCTCCGTTTTATTGGAAAATGTCCTTTTAACAGCTGATTTTCTTATCTTTAGTACAACTTCGCTCCTGCCGGAATCACATCATCCAGCATTAGTAGATTTAAGCCTTCCCGTCCGTCATACTCATACACTGCGGAAATCAACATACCTTCGGAATCAATGCCCATCATCTTTCTAGGCGGCAGGTTTGTGATCGCCACACAGGTCTTACCAACCAGTTCTTCCGGCTCGTAATACTCATGAATACCGCTTAAGATGGTGCGATCTGCGCCTGTTCCGTCATCCAGCGTAAACTGTAACAGTTTCTTGGACTTTGGAACTGCCACGCATTCTTTTACCTTCACTACACGGAAATCAGATTTACTGAATGTATCAAAGTCTATATCATCTGCAAACAAAGGCTCGAGCTTTACCTTGGAAAGGTCAATCTGTACCCTCGGTGCGGACACGCTTGCAGCCGCAGCCGGCGCTTCTGCCAAAGCAGAACCAAAAGCTTTTTCTGTCTGGCTCTCGCCCTTCTTTGCATCTAAGGACTTCATCGTCGGGATTTTAAGTCAGTTTAATTTAAAATGGCTTATTTCCCTTTATTTAGCCGCTTTTCGGTATCTCGACCACAGCAATTTAACGCTGTTTCATTGATTAAAACTCTTGAATTTGTCGTACTCTTGTCGTATGGCACACAAGTTGTCGTACCCTCTGTCAGTCCTAGCCGGACTCTTTCCTAAAATACATCCAATTTGTGTGCTAAATTTTCAATCGCTTCCTGTTTCTTTGCATCGGTGACTTCCGCATAAATGTCCATCGTGGTTTCAATATTAGCATGTCCCATTATGGACTGGATCACCTTTAAATTTGTTTCATTCTCGCAAAACCTCGAACAAAAGGTATGCCTCAAATGATGACATGAGAAATGTGGTATTAGCACAGGCTCCCGGTGTTGCTTGGAAGCATTAACCACTTCTTCTGCATTGTACGATTCGTATATACGCTTAATTGCCCGGTTGATAGACTGCGGATTGTGGACGTATCCAAAACGGTTCATAAAGATAAAACCTTTCATCCCATCAATCTCCGTTTCATTGAATCCATTTTCCTGCTGGTCTGCAAGCTCCGCCCGGAGTGCATCATAGACCGCATCCATCAGCGGAATAAATCGTATACCCGCTTCTGTCTTTGGGAGTGATATAGAAAATGTACACATCGGGTGTTCCTTAAATTCCCTGCTGTAATAAACCAAACTGTGGTTGATGCTGATTATACGTTTTTCAAAATTTACATCTTCCCACCTTATCCCGATTGCTTCCCCAATCCTGCACCCCGTCCCTAACAAGAACTTAAACAAAGATGTCCAGCGGTAATATGTAGGATTGTTTTCTATATAGTTTATAAAAGCTCTCTGCTGTTCCAGAGTTAAAGCGTGTCTTACGCCATGATTTCTACCCGGCTGTTTTTTTATCTGCGCCATAACCCCGTCACTCGGATTATTACGGATAATATCATCCCGCACTGCCAACTGGAATGTTGGGTGAAGCACCGTATGGATTGTTTCTAATGTGTTAATCTGCATTTCCTTATCTTTCAGTAAATGCTGGTAGAATTGAAGCACATCAGAAAATTTTATCGCTGCAATTTTCTTCTTCCCAAACCCTTTCCTGATAAAACGGTCATACATATATTTGTAGTTCCTCATGGTTGTTCCCCTGAGTTCCGACTTTGTAGATATATACCTGTCAAATACAAAATTGACCGTTGCGCTGCCAGCTACATAGGTATCCAATCCGTCTAACTGGTCTTTAATCAGCTTTTCTTCCCTCTCACGCAGCTCCATAATGTCCTTAGAGTATATGCTCCGGCGTTTCCCTTCCGGATCGGTATAGGTATAAACATATTTGCCATCGCAACTGCGTTGGGTTTCGCCTTTTCTTAAAACCCTCCCTTTATTATCCTTTCTTGATTTTGCCATCTCTGCTCCTTTCTCAAGGAAAGAGATTTCGTACTAGCTACTTATCGGTTCTTCCATTGCATACTGCATATCAATCCCCTTTTGTAGCACCTGCGTTATGGTCATGTCATGTTTGGACGCATATTCCCTGAGTTTTGCGGCTTCTTCCTCTGTCAGCTTCAACCCGATAAGGCTTTTTTTCGGATTGTCAGACTTTGGTCTGCCTGTCCTCGCCACAATATACACCTCCATCCATTTCATAATCATTATACTTTCAGTTTAACTAAAAGTCAACACTTATTTTCGGTTATACGAAAAATCTTTCTGCTTTGCATATACGCATCTTGACTATTTCACACGAAATGATTCTAAATACTGGTCAAACGTATCTAAATCAACCAATACCATTCTATCAATTTTCAATATTGCGCCTGCATCTTTCGCCAAAGACTGAAATTTATTCATTCCCATGCTGTACATTTCTGCGCCTTCTTTATATCTGACTAACCTCTTTTTGTTAATCGCCTTCGGTATTCTCTGCATCAA
>CAJULP010000051.1 GCA_910587295.1 uncultured Lachnospiraceae bacterium
AGAAACAATCCGATTCCCCTCCGCTATCAAAGCGTTTTTGTCCGATTTAAACTTTCTAATATTCATACTGTCACCTCAGTATTATTTTACTAAGGGATATCCGAAAAGTAAATAGAAAATATTTATGTCGCTTACTATAATACTGCAATTTTACAAAGCCATACTTCCCGGCATCCACAACGGCAATATCTGTCACTTCATATAATTCCCCAAAAGCGTCTGCCACTTTCCGGCATTTCTCCCGTTCCTCATCTGTGATATATGTTCCCTCTCCCATAATCCTTTCCTTTTCCATATGTATAACTTTTTATCCATAAAAAATTAAAGATAATATATTATTACTAACATATTATAACTGATTTATCAACATTAAAAAGGATATAATATACCTATTATATATAAGGAGGTATCTACATTGGGCGAAACAAGGGGTACAATTGAGATTCACCTGAAAGAATTGCTTGAAAAAGCAGATATAAGCAAAAACAAGTTTTGCCAAAGAGCAGAATTACAACGTTCACAGCTTAACGGCTACCTCAATAACACGATTACCCGATTAGACATTGATGTGCTGATAAGAATCTGTGATACCTTGGACTGCTCCATCGCAGATTTGCTCGAATGTAAACCTAACTAAAGGAACTTTTGCGCCGATTTTTGCTGCGTGCAAACGCAGATTTACCTTGCAAAAATCGTGCGCATCCCCCCGAAGGGGCTATAGTAAGCGGCAATTATTTATATCGTTTACTATATCTCCTCTGTAATACATGCTTATATGCCATGATGAAAACGGGAAGATGTATTTATATGATGCTATGGAAAAAAGAAACAGGCAACCCGCTTGAGCTGTAATAGCTGTACACGACACAATACCCGCTTCTCTTTGGCCATAATTTTATGCTGCCAGACACCTTTTTCAAGATGCAAAACCTACATAATTTTGAATCCTATATGGGAAAAATGTATTTACCACCTCCTCATAAAAATATAGCCATCTTCAATCGTATCAGAAAGGCAAAAACCCTGCTTTTCCCAAAACTTTTTGGCCGCAACATTTTCCAGATTTACCGGAACAGAAATTCTGCGTGCCGCAAATTCGTTTTTCAGGTATTCAATGCAAAGTTTTGCCGCCTGTGTTCCCAGGCCTTTTCCCTGAAATGCGTCATCAATCAAGAAATTGATGATCTGGCAGTTTTCTTCCCCGACATACATTGAGACAAAACCTATGATTGTGCCACTATTGTAGATGGCAAACGGCCTTGTCTCCTGATAGTAGACCCATGCTTCCGCCAGTGAATACTCTACAGAATCCACAAAGCTGTCATCCTGGACACTTGCGTGTACTTTTAGGCATTGCTGAAAATTGTCTTCGCTAATCTGTCTTAATTCTACCATGTGTAACCTCCAATTATATGAAACATTATAACACAGCAGACTTCTCCTTCACAGCGTGGGTTTCCTTATAACGCCTTGGTTTATTTCAACGGCCACTTCTATGGAAAGCAGATATTGGGAATGCTCCCTGATTTCTATCTCCCCCTTCACCATCAGTTTTTTAACCTGATCCCGGGACAATCCCAATACCATGGCAATCTGCTTTTCCAAACGGATTTTCAGCCCGTCAGGGTTCTTAACCGTGACCAAAATCCGTTCCCTGCCCTCACCGCCTTCTATGGATTCATGTACCTTAACAATGCCATATTGCAGCCTGCCCCAATCAATGTCCGCTTTATTCTCCCGGAATAACTGCATGCTTTGGCCATACCTTTCCGCAAGCTGTTCGTCATTGCCCAAAAAGCACTGATATTCTTCCCTGGGGATGGAAGAAGCCTTCCGCCGTTCATAAATGGCAAGGTTTAAGGTCTGCTTGCATTCCGCGCATTGGTAAATCAGCCAAACATCCAGCTTATTGCCATTGGCGTTGACGCGGAACTTTTTTGTGTTAATATAATGTGTCTTCCTGCCACATTTCGGGCAGTTCCTGACGACCCAAAAGGAATCTTTCAGGGTAATTTCATATTCAATTTTCTTTAAATAGCTCATATGCATCTCCCGTTCATTTCTTTTCGTCACGATGCATGGGCTATCACATTATTCCGTTTTATTCCTGATCATCCTATGCAATAGCCATGCTATGCACAGTAAACGGGTGTGGTCATAAATATCTTTCTCCTCTCGTATTAAATTCCTTCCGGCGGGAAACCCGCAAGATCCCGAAGTCGTTCCCACCGCTAGATAGCGTAACATATTCCGGTTCCCGCCTTCCACCTCACAAATTTATCCAAAAAAATATGAGCCGATACCCTAAACTGCCACCAAACCACTACAATGCCGTTTCGTGAAAGTTCCCTGATACCAGCTCATTGTTATACTTTTTCAAGAATATCTTTGTATTCTCAGGATACGCTGTATGCTTTTCTCAGACAGATAGTATTTACGAGCCAATTCCCCTGTCTTGCTTCCCGCAAGGTAATCCTCATAAATCTGCCTGTCACGGTCCAAAAGCTCCTGCTTAATTTTTGTGCCTGCCCCCCAAGCCTTTCTGTGTGACGGCTTGCGCGGAATATAAATGCTTTCCCCATCCACATACCGCTGTATCAACTCTATGATTTCAACCGGCAGAATTTCTTCCGCTCTCATATAGCCCATGTCTGCCTCCCTAAATTTTTATTTTTTTAGGAATAGCATTGGCTATAACAATTATTTTTGATTGCAATAGCCAGTGCTACGCAAACATAACATATCGTCTCATATCAATGCCCCCTTTCTGACATCAAGGCCTGCCCGTCACTTTCCATCCCATAACAAAATATAACACAATACACAGCTGATGTGCTAAAAATATTTCTCATAGTTTCCGCAAATCTTACATTTGAAATCTATCATTTTAAGGATATTTTACTTTTTGCGTAAAAAGTGATATACTGACATGGCGTAATCCGAAAGGCGGTGAACTCACACAATGAGACTTATTCGAGATAACCACTCGGTGCAGTTGTAAATCTGGCAACAGATTGTATCGAGCTTATTTTATGATGTTGTCAGTTGGCTGCACCTATAATTGATGTATAAAACTATAACATTCAAAATAGGAGTAGTTACGATGAAAGAAAATGAATTGATAAACATTTGGAAAAGAGAAGAAAATGCTGCCCATATCCACGGATGGGATTTTTCACACATCAAAGGAAGATATACGGAAGAAACGGACTTGCCTTGGAATTATTCACGCATCATACTGGATTACTTAAAACCGGAAATGAAACTGCTGGATATAGATACTGGTGGTGGTGAATTCTTGTTATCCCTTGGCCATCCTTATGAAAAGACAAGCGCAACAGAAGCCTATCCCCCAAATATTCAGTTATGCAGAGAATCTCTGCTTCCTCTCGGAATTGATTTTCGTGCAGGCGATGGAAAGGATATGCTGCCATTTGGTGATTATGAATTTGACATTGTCATGAACCGTCACGGTGATTTTAATGCCAAAGAAATATATCGTGTTTTGAAATGTGGGGGAATTTTTATTACCGAACAGGTTGGGGCTGAAAATGATCGTGAATTGGTGGAACTTCTCTTAGGTAAAACTGAACTTCCATTTCCAGAACAATATCTGGATATCGTTAGCAGACAGTTTCTTGATGCAGGTTTTGACATTCTGGATGCACAGGAATGCTTCAGGCCAATCAAATTTTTTGATATAGGTGCACTCGTCTGGTTTGCGCATATTATAGAGTGGGAATTTCCTGATTTTTCTGTAGATAGCTGCAAGGACAGATTGCTATATGCACAACAGATTTTAGAGAAAAACGGCTGTGTTGAAGGACAAATTCATCGATTTTTATTAGTACTGCGCAAAGCAAAATAAAATTTGTTGAAATGAATCCCAAGATTGGCTAAAAGCAAAAAACTAAGGGCGAAGATGCTTCTACACATCTTCGCCTTTGTATCTATCTGGAATATTTACCAGATTAATATTTTGTAGAAAATTTTGTTATGATATAAAAAATTTCAAATTCAGTATTGACTCTCTCGCAGCGTAACGGTTTACGATGAAACCGAAAGGAGACACTAATGAAAACTGTAAAGGAAATGTCGGCGATAACCGGAATAAGCATAAGGGCGTTAAGGTATTATGACGAAATCGGTTTGCTAAAGCCAACGGAATTAACAGAAGCAGGTTACCGGCTCTATGACAACAAAGCATTAGAGAAGCTGCAGGAAATTATGTTCTTTAGGGAATTGGAAATCCCATTGACAGACATTAAAGAGATCATGGATAACCCTGATTATGATAAAGAACAGGCCCTGTCAGCCCAGAAATCTTTATTGGAGCAGAAACGTAACCGGCTAAATGGGATTATCGATTTAATAACAGATGTAATGAAAGGAGTCAATACTATGAGTTTTGAAGCTTTTAACAACGAGGACGTACAAAAAATGGTAAACCACACTTTAGAATGTATGTCAAAGGAAAGCCTTGGCAGGCAGATACAAAAATACGGAAGCCTGGAAAAATACAAAGAACATCTGATGTCCGGCTATGCTAACGAACAGGTTACCGCAGACTTATTGAAATGGTATGGAAGCAAAGAGAAAGTAATAGAAGCAGTCATGCAGGCAACCGGGAATCCCGAAGAGATCAAGCAGGAACAAGAAGAAAATACCAAAATCTATAGACAGTTTATGGCCGCAAAAGAAGCTGGCAATATGGATATGGCACATTCCGCTGTTGAAATGCTTGCAGAAAATTATAAAAAAATGTTTGCGCTTGATAACGCAAGGAATATCCTGCTCGATCTGGCAAAGGAATATTTACAAAGCAAAAGACTTGCGGAAGCAACCGACAGCCAGTTTGGAAAAGGCTGTTCTGAATATGTCGCACACGCTATCCAGCATTATTATGGCGTATAACGCCTATAAAACACGGTTTCACTACACTTATCCCCCTGCATAGTGCAAACATATTTTCCCGTTTCCTATTATATAACATTTTCCTCAAAAATGAAAACAGCCCTTTTCCCATCCTTCAAAATAGCGCCTGTCCGTGTTATAGTATACCCATACGGAGCAATCCGGAAAATAAATTAAAATACGAGGAACGGAGAGCCTATAAATGGAAAAATTGACTATGAAAACCAAGGAAATCATGGATGAACGATTTGGCAAAGACACTATCATTGCTTTAGCAACCGTAAAGGATGGAAAGCCGATTGAAGAAAACCCCCATGTGGCAATCTCCGGCGATTGGTTTACGGCTCATGGAATAAATACCTGCATTCTTTGTATCCGGCTGACAGAGGGCGTTTTATTTTCACATGGAACAAAATATGATATAGATTTTTCGGACATTTCCTGTCACACAAACAAAGGAACGTTGTCTAATTAAATAGGAGGAAAAATCTATGGATAAAAAAACAAATGAAGAATTTCAGTCCTTGATCGAAAAAGCCACGGCAGGAGACAAAAAAGCCCTTGAAACCCTCATCGCAGACGCACAGGATCTTGTGTTCAATTTATCCTTGCGGATGCTTGGTACCTTTCCAGATGCTGAAGATGCCACACAGGACATCTTACTGAAAATAATCACACATTTATCTTCTTTCAGAGGAGACAGCTCCTTTACAACATGGGTATTTCGTGTTGCGGTAAATCATCTGAAAAACTATAAAAAGCATATGTTTGCCCATCATGCGCCCAGTTTTGAATACTATGCGGACGATATCGAAAACGGGAACATACAGGATGTACCGGATCTGACTCAGAACGTGGAAAAAGACATATTAGCGGAAGAACTGAAAATGTCCTGTACCAACGTGATGCTGCAATGTCTTGATGTGGAAAGCAGATGCATTTTCATATTGGGTACCATGTTTAAAGCCGACAGCCGCATTGCGGGAGATATTTTGCAGATGACCCCGGAAGCATACCGCCAGCGTCTTTCCCGGATACGCAAAAAAATGGCAGACTTCCTCGGACAATACTGCGGGGAATATGGCGGAGGCAGATGCAAATGCACCGACAGGGTAAATTACGCAATACATAACCACAGGATAGACCCGTTACGACTGGATTATGTGACAGCTTCGGAAATCCCCTTAAAGACCATGATAGAAACGAAAAATGCCATGGAAGATATTGACGATCTCTCACAGGACTTTTCGTTCTGTAAGCCTTACCGATCTCCCGAACGCACGAAACACCTGCTGCAGGAATTTTTAGATTCCACGCAGCTTTCCATTATCCAGAAAACAGAGAGGAAATGACAGATCATGAATACACAGCTCATCATTGAATATTTATCGGCGCTTAGCCAAAACAATAACCGTGAATGGTACCACGCAAACAAAGAGGAGTATAAAAGGGCAAATGCGGAATTTGAAAGTTTATTACAGGCATTGATCCTGGAAATCGGGAAATTTGACAGCAGCATTTTGCAAAATGACCCCAAAAACCTTACCTTTAAGATGGTAAGGGATACCCGCTTTAGCCATGACAAGTCACCTTATAATCCTGCCTTCCGTGCCCATATCTCCTCAAAGGGCAAACTGCCTGTTCCGGTTGGATATTATCTGATGATAAAACCCGGCGGCCAGTCCTTTTTAGGCGGCGGCCTGTTTGCGGATATGTTTAAAGACGCGACCACCATGATACGGGATCATATTGCCCAAAATGGGCAAGAATGGGAAGATATCATACACAATCCGGAATTTGAAAAATATTTCACCGTGCAGGGAACCGGATTAAAAAATGTTCCGGCAGGATACGACAAAGATCATCCCCAGGCAGAATATCTCAAATTTAAGAGCTGGTATCTGGAGTATCCGCTAAAAGACGAAGAATTGGAAAACGCAGAGACATTTCTCATAAAAGCAGCCAAACTTTTCCGGATCATGAAACCATTTAACGATTATCTGAATCACGCACTTGCAGATTTTCAAATGCCGGAAAGATAACAAACTTTTCTCACCAGAGCATCGGGGCGGGAAAACGCCTGCCCCAGCTTCTTTTTGAAACTAAAAATCTTCCATAATCATATTCGGCTTCCTGTAAAATACCTGCCCCAGCGCTTCTTTATTTTTATGTACAATAACATGCTCCATAAACTCCATTGACCTTACATCCCCGTTTCCGATGATCAAATGGGAAAACTCGTTGATCCCCATATCCACATCCCCGTTTCCACATACCTTTTGCACCGAAACGGCCCTGCCATCCTGAAATGCCACTTCAAAAACACCGTTGTTCTCTTTGATCTGCCCGTCGCTTATTGAAATAGAAACTTTTCCGCTCCCTATATAACGAGCCCCTTTTAAAACAGTTTCAACATTCACAACGCGGACCATACCGGCATACAGCTTCCGGGCAGAGGCGCCGCTAGACCACTCCGGGAAAAACAGCGACATATCAACATCCGTCGGAAGCGTCAGCGTGACATATTCATGGTTGCTTCCCAGGGCAAGCAACACCTGAAACAGCCCCTTTAGCCCTTCCCCGCAGGTAAAACAAAACCGGGTGCAATTCAAGTTTCTTCCATCCGGCTCATGGACCGTCTTCACTGTCATGTACCCCATGGGGATTCCCGTACCGCTTCGATATACATAGGTAAATTCCTGATCCTTTACCGGATTAGACCTGCCCACCCATGCATATTCAAAATCCTCGTTTATGACCATCATATTATAATTTTCCTGCCATGTGCGGTAAATCTGCCTGATCTCTTCCGGCAGCAGTTTCCCCGGTTCTAACAGATGGATACTTCCGCTGGTCTCAAAACGTTCCATGGAACTCAAACGCACATGATACTGCATTTTTTCACATCCCATTTCATATCCAAACTTGCGGTAATAAGCCGTCGAAAAAGGATATAGATAAGAAAAAGCCACCCCGTCCTGATACATGGATGGCAGCGCCGCCTCAAAGCAGCCCCGTATGCCTCCTCTTCTGCGGTACTGCGGCAGACTTGCCACACCGCCGATTCCAGCCATCTTATACTCTTTCCCGTCAAACTGTACCATATAAGGCAGGACAGCAAAATAACTCATCATGATCTGCCCGTCATCTTCAAATGCCGCCCAGCGCTCACTCCAGAATTTTTCATCCCTTGATCTGGGGTTTTTACTGACTTCCTCAAACACTTCCTCAGCACTTTTATTACTATCATTTGGGAAACCAAAAACAATTGCAAACAGCTCCATTGTCCTTTTTAATTCCTGGGGTCTTATCTTTCTGACGATCATCTCTCTTCCTCACTTTCCACATATCTTATACAACCCACATAAGTCCATACATTATTACACAGATCAACAAACTGATTATGCTCGCTTTATTCGTTTTATATCTTGTATTTGCAGGATTCCATTTTTTTATTTTACTTTTTTCAAACAAAAATCCTATTGTTGCGCTCATGATACCTAAAATCAGCAATCCACATACTTTCATTGCAGGCAGTGTATTATTCTCAATTCCTTTTGCTTCAAATACGATGCCTATTATTCCTATTCCCACACAGAATATCAAGGTGTATATTGCAGTTACCAAAATACTGCGTTTGGCACGTTTCCTGTCATCTTCCCTACGATAAATTTTATCTGCCATTTTGTAGTTGCTCATTTCTATGCTTGTAAAAAAATTCAAGATATATACAACAATCAGGATGCCATTGAACCATTGCATTTTCAAGTTTAATCCGTTTATCACACAAAGCAGAAAAATAGATACCGCAGACAAGATTCCAATATGCAGATCAATCTGTATCAGCAGTTTCTTCACTTCGCAAATATTATACTCTATCCTGTCATCAAACCCTGCAATCCCATGAAAAGAATCATTTTTTATTGCATTGGAAAAATAAATATGCAGGAACAGTTGTATTGGGATACACAGAATAAACATACAGATAAATGTTCCAATACTAAAAATATCCGTTAATGCACTGTGAATCATATACGTCAATATGCATAAAACAGATATTCCTATAAAAACCCATGGCATTTTTCCTACTGATATTTCACCTTGCGTTGATGTTTTTTCCTTGTTCCCATTCCCCAGCAATGTTTCAACATCAACTTCAAATAACTGCGCTAACTTGATCAGATTGCCGGAGCTTGGTCTGGAAGTATTGGCTTCCCATTTGGTTACAGCCTGACGGCTGACCTCCAAATATTCAGAAACTTTTTCCTGTGACAGTCCTTTCTTTTTACGATAGTACATAAGATTTTCCGCCAATTGATCTTTATTCATATTGCTAACCTCCGTCTGATTTTGATAGCAATAATATATCAATTTATCCGGTTGCACTCTACCAACTATATGGCAACTATTAGTTGCAACCGCTGTTTTTCTTTAATATTCCTTCCGCTTAAAGATCTGGACCGTCAGCGGGCAGGATAACACAAATGCCAATAGCGAGCACCCCACCAATACGGCGGCTCCCATTACGATCGACCGGATCCCCGGCTGTGCCAGCTCATTCCATACACTGATAATCGTGAAATCAATGCCAAAAGCGCAAAGCAGAGAAATCACCAAAAACACTTCGCTTCTTTCCTCTCCGCCTAAATAAAACAGCGGAAAAAACAATGCCCCCGTAAACAAGCTCATGCTGATTCCCAGCGCAAACATGGAAAGCATATCGATAGAGTTATCAAAAGGACATCCGTGCAAAAGCCATGATAAACCTGTTACCGCCACGGCAAAGACCATGCCGGCCAGCATCCAGGCTGCCAGGTTTAAAAACAGGCTTATTATGATATCCGCCCGTCTGACCGGAAGGGTCAATTTGTATTTTCCCCATTTGGAGACAAACTCGTTTTTCGTGACAGCCGCCGCATTCACCGAAAATCCGATTATCCCCGTAAGCACAAAACCGATCACCAAAGACTGGCTGACCACCGCCACCGTAAAAGCCCCAAATAAAAACAAGAAAACAACAAACACTTTGGCATTTGCCCATGCGGCATAAAAATTATTTTTAAGAAGCCCTTTCATACCGTTCCCCTTTCACCAACAGCAGCATGACCTCATCAACGGATACATGGTCCGCCACAATCTCCCCGTATTTACGCTGCGCTTCTTTTCCGTCCGAAACCAGCACGTCAATCTGGAAATCCCGTTTCCTGTAGGCAAGGATATCCTCCGGGTCCAAGGCTTTAAACTGGCTTTCCTTGCAACGAAGGACCGCATAACGGTATACCAGGTCATTTCTGGTCACCGTCATCACCAGCTTCCCCTCGTGGATAAAGGTAATATAGTCCGCAACCTTTTCCAGATCACTTGTAATATGAGACGAAAGTAAAATAGAGTGGTCTTCCTTCTGCACAAAATCCAAGAAGACATCCAGCATTTCATCACGCATGACCGGGTCAAGTCCGCTGGTCGCCTCATCCAGGATCAGCAGCTTCGGATGATGGGCCAAAGCTGCCGCAAGGGCCAGCTTCATCGTCATCCCTCTGGAATAATGCCTGATCTTCTGTCCTGCCGGCAGCTGAAACTCCGTCAGGTACTTTTGAAATAACCCGTGATCCCATCCTTGGTAGAGCCCTGCCATCACCTGGGAAAGCTGTTTTGCGTTCCAATGAGAAGGAAAATTATCCCCGTCATAGACAACGCCGATCTTCTCTCTCATGTCCGTATCCCGATCCAGCATTTCCCTGCCGAACAGTTTCACCGTTCCGCCGTCTTTCTTTATGGTATTTAAAATGCATCCGATCGTGGTCGTCTTCCCTGCGCCGTTTTCCCCGACAAATCCCATGACCGCCCCATAAGGCAGGGAAAAGGTCACATCTTTCAGCCAAAATCCCGACTTGGGAAAAGCTTTAGAAACCTGTTGCAGCTCCAAAATATTTTCCATACCAAGACCATTCCTTTCTCGTATCTGTTCATAAATTGGCTTGTTTGCATTGTTGCTGATAATGATTTCCACGTTTCAACATCCTGCTTTCTCAAGCGTGCCTATAACTGTACTTATTGAACAATCACATTATAGTCAATATATTTCATGTTGTCAATAAGTTTTTCTTTTATCCTACACAAAAACAGCATAGCCCGAAAGCTATGCCGTCTCTTTCAATCTTATGCTTTTTACTATATGCAGCAATCACTACATAGCCTCATGGAAAGTCCTGGAAATAACATCCGCCTGCTGTTCCGGTGTCAATTTAATAAAGTTTACCGCATAACCGGATACGCGGATGGTAAGCTGAGGATATTTCTCCGGGTTCTTCTGTGCGTCAAGGAGCATATCCCTGTTTAAAACGTTAACATTTAAGTGATGGCCTCCCTTAGAAGCATATCCGTCCAAAAGATTTACTAAGTTATCAACCTGTGCTGTGTTTGTCATGATGAGTTCTCCTTTCTTTTCCCTGTATCTTTCAAGCAATGAATGTTTGTTTTGATTTAAACACATTGTAACTGCTTAGGGGAAAAAAATCCGTAACTATAGTTACAAAATAAATTTTATTTTTAATCAAATGCGGATTTTTGATATGCATATCCAAAAAATGCGGTAACAATAAAGATATTTATCAAAATAATACCTATATTTCCCATATCTATCAGTTTGTCAGCTGCTGGATTTACCAATAGGCTGACTTGCTGCGTATATACAAATTTTGCCATTTTTTCCAAAGTCTTATTAAAAGAAGACAGCATAGGCAGGAAAGAAAGCACCAGCATCACCGGCACACTGACGGCAGTTGCCGCCATCTGGTTCCTGCATGCCACACCGATGGCTGCCCCAAATACCAGTGAAATAAAAATTCCGATTCCCATTACCGCAAGAAAAAATAGAGCTTCCGTTCCTTTATATCCGCCCGTTGCCATAAACACAAGGCTTCCCAGCATACAGGCCGCCCAAACATAGCTGCCCACTCCTGTCAGATACTCCGCCGCCTTCACATCCGCCGTCAAAAGCACCCGCAGCGTTCCCTTTTCCTTTTCTTCCGCAAGGATTGACACCATGGCTACAAGGGGCGCCATGCCTACATACATAGAAGAGAACATGCCCGTAAAATAATGTTCCGGCATTCCTTCTATATGGATCATATTTTCCATGATCACCGTAAGAAGCGGGAACATCAAAAACTGCACCAGTACTTCTTTATTTTTCAAAGTCTCTTTGATCTGTTTTCCAAACACTGCCTTTATATTGATAAACCTCATCGTAATTCTCCCTGTTTTCAAAAGCCTGCAATTTGGGGCGCAGGCACAAATTTGTCTGTGAAAAATTAATTTTCACAGTAACCTCCTGCCGGTCAGCTCCATAAACACGGTTTCCAAATCAGGCTCCGTGGAATGGATGGTCTCCACCAGCCCCCGCCTGAAATATTCCGCAATCCTGTCCGCTTCCCCGGCGCCGCTCCCTAATTCTTCGCATTCCCCATTGTAAAAACGTATCCTAATCTTATGCTGATGATTGTACCTGCGGCAGATCTCCTCAGGTTCCCCGTATTCCACAATATTTCCTTCATTTAAAAGTGCCACATGGTCACAAAGCTTTGCCGCCTCTTCCATGTTATGGGTGGTAAGGAATACCGTTGTCCCCCGCTCCTTTTCCTTCCTGATCAGGCGGTGGATCTCCGCTGCCGTTCTCGGATCAAGTCCCGTGGCCGGTTCATCCAGAAAAAGCAGTTCCGGCGCCGCCATGATCGCCCTTGCAAAACAAAGCCGTATCTTCATGCCCTTTGACAGATCCGCTGCCGGCCGCTTTTTGGCATCCTTCAAACCCACACCTTCCAGTACCTCATCCACCCGCTTTTTGCCAACGCCATAAATATCCGCAAACAGAACAAGATTATCCACACAGGAGAGACGGTCATAGAGCCCGAAATCATCCATCATCATCCCGATACGTTTCCCGCTCTCACGGCCTGCCCTGGCGTAAGGCGCTCTTTTGGCGGATACTCCCGGCTCTTTTCCATTCAAAAACACCCGGCCGCCGGATGGCTTAAGCCGCCCTGTCATAATCTTGATCAACGTGGTCTTCCCCGCACCGGATGGTCCAAGCAGCCCGAAAATCTCCCCGGAATAAACTTTCAGGTTGATTCCCCTTAACACTTCATTTTCTTCCAATCCTCCGCTCACCTTACCCGCAAATCTGTGACGGATGTCCATAAGTTCAATTGCTGTTCCCATCTTGATACCCATACCCTTCCTTTCGGATCCGCTCTAAAGCCGCCTCCATTTTCCGGTTTTCCATTTTCTCCTTCAGCACCGTGACCCCTACGCTGACCCCGAAACACACCAAAAAGCTGGCAAAAAACATCACCCACGGCTCCCACATATCCATAGGAAACCAGCCAAAAGCTGCCACAAAAATAACCACCATGATTACTTCCGCCAGCAGCATAAACACCGTCCTGCACCATAACGGAACTTTCCTGATAAGCCCATCCGAAAAAAGAATCATATTAATCGTTGCGGTCAATACAGAGGTCAGGAAAAACTGCAGGATCGTGACCACCGGAATCCCCTTTCCCCCCAACGCAAAAATCGTGGACACTTCTCTGGCTTCTTCCCCGCACAGCACCGTTAATACCGATATGATCAGCACTGTAACCCCGAATATCATAAAGATATTTGCCAGGTAGCTAAAAACCGTTTTCTTTTCTTCCATTTATTTCACCCCCAATTTCTTCTTTAATTCTTCCGCATACTGCCTGGAAACCATGATCTGTTCCCCGTTTTCCAAAGTTGCCCTGATCTTCCGGTTCAGGTCCATTTTTAACGACCGGATGCATCTAAGCTGCACCACACAGGATTTATTTGCCCGGAAAAAACCGCATTCCTCCAACTGCTGTTCCAGCTCATATAACTTAAACCCGGATTCATATACCTCTTTTCCCGTATAAACAAAGGTCTTCCTGTCTATGGACTCCGCATAGATCACCTCGGAAACGTCCAGAAGATAGGTTTCCCCTTCCCGGTATGCCGTAAGCTGCCGGTTCAGCATCCGCAGCGTGGCAAGAATCTTTTCAATCTCAGGCGTAAGACGGGCGCAGGAGATTTTGATTTCCGTATCCCGGTATCCTTCATTCACATTAATCTCAATCTTCAAACCCAAATCCCCTTTCCAAACGTGTTATTAAGATAGCATAATCCTTTACTGCCGGCAATGCCCCCTTACCTATGTTGCCCGATTCGGTTCATGAAATGCCAGAAAAAACAGGTAAACCAGCACATGCCAGTCTACCTGCCTGAAACTTCCCGCTATTGGTACCTCCCCCATCAATCATATAAAAGCTCCACTGCCTCTTTATCTAACACCGTGATCGTCTTCTTAGATACTAAAACCAGCCCGTCCGCCTGCATCCGCATCAATTCCCTTGACAAAGAGGGCCTTGCCACCCCCAGAAAATCCGCAAGCTGTTCCCGGTTCATCTTAAGCTCCACCACTCCTTTTTCATCCATGGAGTCAATCAGCCAGATTGCGATCCGTTCGCGCAGAGACGAAGTGCTGACGATATGGAGCTTCCTTGTGATCTTAAAATTATTTTCTGACAAGATCTCCAGCATGTTCTGTGTCAGCTGCTTATGGTGGTCACAGGCGTTAGAGCAAAAGTGATAAAAGAAATCCCAGGGCACCTCTAACACCGTCACATCCTTGGACGCCACCGCATCATACCAGTAATGCCGCCTGTCACCAAACAGAAAGATTTCCCCAAATACATTGCCCTCCTCCACCAGATAAAGCACATCCCGCTTGCCGGAAGTAAAATCTTTGCAGATCTGCACCTGCCCCTCAAGCAGTAAAAACAATTTGGTCGGCAGCCCTTCCTGTTCAAAAATGTAACTGCCCTGGGGATACTTTTTCATCCTTGATTTGGAACATTTTAATATCCGTTCCAGTTCCTGTTCCGTGATGGAATGGAACAGCATTGACGACTCTAATTGCTTCATCGTGATACCCATACCTTTCTAAACAAGCCTGTCATACCCTATCTGTACATTGCTGCCGCCGGCTTTGCTTCCGAAAGCCTTGCATAAAATTGAGGATAAAAGTCTTTTTCCACGTCATATTGGTTTACATAAAATTGGTTCAACACATACATATTCAAATTTTTGACGATCTCCTGATTTTCTGTTCCCTCCACGATCATCACCAATTCCTTTACAAACATATGCCAGTCGCGGATATATTGTTCATAGGATTCCAGCGCCGGAATCCCCAGCCATTTGCGGAGCTTCACCTTTGTTTTGTTTGGGTAAGGGCATTCGTGGACCTGCAGAAAATACCGAAATCCCTGTTCCTGATAGATCCGCCCCATAGGGAACATACGGCAGAACCCCGGCCTGTATCCATGGATGGCGCATCTCCCTTCCCTGTTTAAAAAGACACAGCCCTCTTCCGGGCGCATCCTTAAGTGCGGCTGGATCAGCCCGTCTACCACCCGAAGATCAAGATATGACGCCATCAGCTCCTCAAACCCGGCCTTCAAACCCTGTTCCAACCAAAACACATCATAGGGATCAAGCAAAATAGTATCCCCCACCATCCGGCAGCATTCCGAACAGCCCGCACAGTCATTGCACCCGATCTTTACCATATCGTTAGACGTATATAACCTGCCGTCTGAAATTTCACTTAAGTCTATTTCACGTTTCATCCCGGAATTTCTCTCCCATCGATATTTTACTTATTTTATCACATTCAGCCTTGACAATCCATCCCCCCGGTGGTATTCTTAAATTCCTTTTGCAGAAAGGAATTCCTTTTGCGGAAAGGACAACAACTTCATACTTACCTGCGGTAGCCTTCCGGCAAAATCCGGCGGCAGCAGACCGTCTTGGCAAGTTATAAGCTAACGGCAAAACATTCGCCGTTAACTATATTATAATACTACCAGGAGGAAAAGACATGATCCAAGTCGAACACATCCGCAAGACCTACAAGGTCTCTAGGCGGAACGCCGGGTTCACCTCGGCATTAAAATCTCTGTTCCATAAGGAATATGAACTGATCCACGCTCTTGACGACGTTTCCTTCACCATTTCCGAAGGAGAAATGGTGGGCTATATCGGTCCAAACGGCGCAGGAAAAAGTTCTACCATCAAAATTCTAAGCGGCATCCTTACCCCCGAGGAGGGAACCTGCCGGATCAACGGGCTGATCCCGTGGAAAAACCGTATCCAGCACGTAAAAAATATCGGCGTTGTCTTTGGACAGCGCACCCAGTTATGGTGGGATGTTCCGGTCCTTGATTCCTTTGAACTGTTAAAGGAAATTTACCGGATAGACCCCTTTATTTACCGCCGTAATTTAGAACAGCTTTCCCACATGCTGAATCTTTCGGAACTGTTAAAAACCCCCGTGCGGCAGCTTTCTTTAGGGCAGCGGATGCGCTGTGAGATCGCCGCTTCCCTTTTGCATGACCCCAAAATATTATTTTTAGATGAACCTACCATCGGACTTGACGCCGTGTCAAAACTGGCTGTCAGGGATTTTATCCTGCAATTGAACAGGGAAAAAAACACCACTGTCATTTTGACCACACATGACATGCAGGACATTGAGGCATTGACCAATAGAGTCATACTTATCGGCAAGGGCAAAGTACTGCTTGACGGAACAATCGACGATATCCGTAAGGATTTTGACAGCACGGAAGAGGCTTTGGCTGACTTTTACCGAAGCCACCAGATCTAGGAGGGGCCTGATGCGTAAATATCTTGCTTTTTTCAGACTTCGTTTTTCCATGGACCTGCAATACCGCGCAGCCGCCTTCGCCGGGGTCATCACCCAGTTTGCCTGGGGAACCATGGAAATTTTAATGTTCCGCGCTTTTTATCAGGCGGATGCTTCCGCTTTTCCCATGAGTTTTCAGGCTACGGCCTCATACGTTTGGATGCAGCAGGCGTTCCTTGCCCTTTTCATGGCATGGATGATGGAAAACGATATTTTTGACGCCATCCTGAACGGCAACATCGCCTACGAGCTGTGCCGTCCTATCAATATCTACCGCATGTGGTTTGCAAGAAGCCTTGCCAACCGCTTTGCCAAGGCGCTGCTTCGCTGCCTGCCGATCTTGCTGACTGCAATGCTGCTGCCTGCTCCCTACGGGCTGATGATGCCGGTAAACCCGGAAGCTTTTCTTTTGTTTTTCCTGACATTGCTTCTTGGCACCGGAGTTACGGTTTCCTTTTGTATGCTGATCTATATGACAACATTTTTTACCATCTCCCCCATGGGAATCCGTATGATCGCCATTTCCGGAGTGGAGTTTTTATCCGGAGCCGTGATCCCTCTGCCCTTTTTCCCTGACAAGATCCGGCATGTTCTGGAGCTGCTGCCCTTTGCTTCCATGCAGAACGTCCCTCTTAGGATCTACAGCGGAGACCTTACAGGCGCTTGTATGTGGCAGGCCGTTTTCTTACAGGTCTTCTGGCTTGCGGCGCTTACACTGGCCGGGGAATTTCTGAATATGCTGGCAATGAAACGCATTACGGTACAAGGAGGGTGACCATGAGATTATACAGAAAATATTTTATGATCCATTTAAAGAGCATAATGGAATACAAGGCGTCATTTCTCTTCACCTGCCTTGGGCAGTTCCTTGTCTCTTTCAATGTCTTTTTAGGGGTATATTTTATGTTTCAGCGGTTTTCAAATGTGGAAGGCTTTACCTACAACGAAGTTCTGCTTTGCTTTGGCATCACGTTAATGGAATTTTCCCTTGCGGAAGCCTTCGCAAGAGGATTTGACATGTTTGGGACCATGATCCGCAAGGGAGAATTTGACCGCATCATGGTGCGGCCAAGAAATGAGATCTTCCAGGTTTTAGGAAGCCATATAGAATTTACCCGCATTGGACGTATCCTGCAGGCAATCGTAATGTTTGTCTGGGGGTTTTCCGTCAGTGACGTACACTGGACGCCCTCTAAGATCCTGACGGTGATCCTGATGCTGGCCGGGGGCACCATGGTCTTTAGCGGATTATTCCTGATCTATGCCTCTATCTGCTTTTTCACCGTGGAAGGGCTGGAATTTATGAATATCTTCACCGACGGCGCAAGGGAATACGGGAAGTACCCGGTCTGCATTTATGGAAGACAGGTCTTGTTCCTATGTACTTTCGTCGTTCCCTATGCGCTGATCCAGTACTATCCCCTATTGTACATCCTTGGCAGGGGAAAGACGCACTATGCCCTGCTGCCTGTTGCGGCATGCTTCTTTATCCTCCCCTGCCTGCTGTTCTGGAAAATAGGGGTTACGCACTATACGTCCTGTGGGTCGTAAAGAAACCCGCACACGGAGCCCGGCATGACACAGAAAGGAGAAATTCATGGAAAAATTTACGGAAAGATGTTCCTGGGCAACTACAGATTTATACAAAGAATATCACGACAATGAATGGGGGAGACCCGTCCATGATGATAACAAGTTATTCGAAATGCTAATACTTGAAGGTATGCAGGCAGGACTATCGTGGCTGACAATACTGAATAAACGCAAGGAGTTCCGAACCGCTTTTGATAACTTTGACTGTAACAAAGTAGCACGATATGATGAAGCCAAAATAGAAGAACTGATGAAAAACGAGGGAATTGTCCGCAATAGGCTGAAAATCAAATCAGCAATAACAAATGCCCGGCAGTTTATAAAAATTCAGGAAAAATACGGAAGCTTTGATTTATTTATTTGGTCTTATGTTGATAACACGCCAATTCTCAATCACTTCCAAAGTGAAAGTGATATCCCTGCCAAGACCGCACTCTCAGACCAAATTAGCAAAGATTTGAAAAAACTCGGTTTCAAATTTGTAGGCAGTACCATTATATATGCCTATATGCAGGCAATCGGGATGGTCAATGACCATGTAATGGGCTGTCACTTGTATGTCCATCCATAAAGCGGAACGACAGGAAGCCGTCAATGCCGGGCTCTTTTCATCCAGCGCAGGGCTTCCCGCCTTCCGGCAGCTTTGCCAGCCGAAACCACAGTAAATGAAACCGCAATAGCCTCTCCAGAAATTCTATATTCAAGAATCTTTGCACCAGTCAAATCACATTCTTCACAATTTTTATGAGTTCTGGTAAAAATTTCACGAACTTATCTCCCACATCTCATGCATCCATTCCTTCATCAACGGATAGATTTCCCTGTATTTTTGGAACAGTCTCTGATATTTCCCCACATTTTCAGCCTTAGGTTCCAATACCTTCTTGTAAGAGACCATCCCACTGACAGCGTCTGGCAGGCTGTCATAATATCCCGCCGCATAAGCCGCACAGATTGCCGCCCCCATACAGACCGACTGACAATCAGCCGGAACGTTAATCTTTACATTGCCGACATCCGCCATGATCTGCATAAATACATCAGAATTGGTTGTTCCGCCTGATATATTGACCTCTCCGATTTCCACGCCTGCCTGCCGATATTGCCGCAGCAGATTCCCCGTTCCATAGGCAATCCCCTCCAAAAGGCATCGGTAAATATCAGCCTTCGTGTGCTTAAGGGATAATCCGTAAATCATTCCCCGCACTCTGGTATCCAGATAGGGATGCCTGTTCCCCTGAAAAAAATCCAGGGCGATCAATCCCCTGCTGCCTGCCGGGACCTGCCCTGCCTCCTTTTCCATCCTCTCAAAAAAGGCAGCGGCATCGTCCTCCTGTGCAATTTCCTTCCGAAACCATTCAATGATGGAATTTGCGCTTATCTGGCCCCGAAAAGAAGTATAATATCCCGCCAGCAAATGATTCGGGCCTGCCGTAATGGTGTTCTCCGTAAACATCTGTTCCTTCGTCAATAGCATTGTCAAATTGGACGAACCCGTCATCAGAGCCAGCCTGTCTGGCCCACATACCCCCATCCCTAAAATACCGATAGAAGAATCCACACCGCCCTGGGCCACAAATACCTTTTCTGAAAGCCCCAGTTCCTCAGCACTTTCCCTGGTCAAATACCCGATTTTATCCCCTACCGCATAACAATTTTGGCGGGGAAATTTTTCTAATGCTTCCCGCAAGCCAATCTTTTCATAAAACCATTCCGGAAATCCTTTTTCATCATCGTTATAGCCCCAATTGCACGCCGTGTTCACATTGATGGACCAAATCCCCGTAAGATAATGAGTCAGCCAATCCTGGCATTCGCAAAACACCTGCGCTTTTTGATAATTTTCCGCTTCATGCTTTTTCAGCCACAAAAGCTTACAAGGCATCCATTCCGCGGAAAGCCGCTCCCCTGTCATATTCTGGATTTCCCAAGCCTCCTCTGCCGCCAGCCCTAAAATCCTTTCTCTGGAGATTCCTAGATTCTCCATCCCTTTTCTGACAGCACTTTTCAGCGCGCGAATCCATTCCTTCGGATCTTGCTCCACAAATCCCTGCCCCGGATAAATTAAACCATATTCCTCCACAAAAAAACCATAGTTTTTCCCACTTTTATCATAAAATCCTGCCCGAAGGCTGGTTGTTCCCAAATCAATGCCCAATAAAATATCCTGCATGAAAAACCTCCACAAACTGCCATCTACACATCATACCTGTTCAACGAAAAATTTTCATCCAGGCCGCAAATGAACTCATACACCAATAACCCTGTCTTCTCCAGATCCTTTAAATCCAGCACTTCCATAGGACTATGGCTGTAACGGTCCGGTGTTCCTAAATCCATGCAGGGAATCCCCTTTTCCTCAAGCTGCAGATATGCCGTATCGGAGAGCGCACCCCTTGCCGCCTGGCGTTGAAGGGTGATTCCACACTTTTTTGCGCTCTTTTTTAAAAGTGTAAACATTCCTTTATGGATGATATTGCCGTTTAAAGTTCCCTTGCCATGAAAGTTAAACATATTGACCGACACGCCTTCTCCCAGCGCCACGTTATTGGTTCCCTTTAAATCCGGCGTATCCCCCGCACCTGCCCCTAAAAGACAGATTCCCATATCCGCTTTCACGCTTCTGTGCGCCAGCATTGCACCCCTGGCATGATATTCTTCCATCACCGTTCCTACCAGGTATACAGTTGCTTTATGCTCTTTTTGCGCCAAAAATTCTGCAATCTGATTTAAGCTTGTAAGCCCTGACGCATCATCCGTATATGCGCCGCAGATCCTGTCATTCAGCAATTCCTTAAAGGCGTTATCATATAGAACCGGACATCCCACATGGATTCCCAGATTGAAAACCTCCGTTTCGTTTTTCGCTCCAATATCAATATATAAGCCGCCAATCCCTTCTGCTTTTTGCTTGTCCTCCGGGCTTAAAGCATGATAGGATTTCATCCCGAATACCCCGGGATAATAATTCCCTGATTCACTGCCTACCCGAACCCCTTTGCCCTGCAATACTTTTTCCGGAACACCGCCAACCCTGTCCACTTTCAAAAAACCATCGGCCGTAATGCAGGTAATAACAAAACCAATAGTATCCATATGGGCAAACACCATGACAGAAGGAACTTGTTTCCCGCTTCCCGGAAACTTTGCAATCACATTCCCTGCCTTGTCCACATATGCTTTATCCGTATATTTTTTCATATCTGCCAAAAAACGTTTTGCCATTTCACTTTCGTAACCTGACAAGCGGGGGATTTCCATATATTCTTTCAGTTTTTCTTTTAATTCATTTCTGTCCATACAAATCTCCTACACTCTTTTTACCTCTACATGATTCCGCATCATAACTTCCACGATATCCGGGGAAATATCTTTATCCGTTATGATCAGGTCAATATCCTTAATATCACAAAATTTGCTTACCGCAAGTTTATTAAATTTAGTCCGGTCCGCCACAAGGATAATCTTTTTCCCTGCCTTTACCAGCAGTGATTTGACCCCCGATTCGATATAATTAGCATTGGAAATCCCAAAATTCCTGTCCACAGCATCTGCACTCAAAAAAACCTTATCCACCATCATATTCCGTATAAACTGCTCGGTAATCGACCCTACAAGGACATTATAATTCGTGCGTACGGCCCCTCCGGTCACGATCACCTGTGCGGAGGGATGATTATTTAAGGCAATTGCAATGGACATATCGTAAGTAATGACCGTTAAATTCTTTCTTTCCTGCAAATGCTGGGCAATCTGATAGGTAGTCGTTCCTGAATCCAGAAAAACAGCGTCTCCATCCTCAATCTCCAACGCTGCCTGTATGGCAATCCTTTCCTTTTCGTCCATCATCATGGCTACTTTATCATGATACTGATATTCGAACGTAGTGCTGATGCCATTTAACACCGCTCCTCCGTGAGTCCGCCGGATCACCCCCTGCTTTTGCAGCTCTTTCAGGTCACGCCTTATCGTGGCCTGGGATACGTTCAGATATTCCGACATATCCAAAACGGTAAGCCTGCCATACTTTTTCAGGTATTCCATAATTGCAATCAGCCTGCCGTGAATAATTTCCTGCGTATAATCGAATCCATCCATCTTTTTATTCCTTTTTCCCCGTTCTCTTCTGATTCCAGAGCATAACAACCACCAATAAAACCCCCCATGTCAAATCCTTGATAAAAGAATTAACGTGAAGCAGATTGAAACCACTTGAGATTACCTGCAATGTCATGATCGAATACAAAAGCCCTAAAGCCTTTCCGCTTCCCCCAGAAGGACTGATCCCCCCAAGCACGGCAACCACCAGTGCCTGTAATCCGTAGGATGAGCCATAATCAGCCTTTGCCGTATTGATCCTGCTTACAATAATGATACCCGCTATGGAAGAGATCATCCCGCTAAGTATATAAGTGATAAATACTACCTTCGTGTTATCCACCCGCGAGTAAAAAGACGCAGTGGAATTTGTTCCATACATATACAGATTAAAACCATACTTCGTCCGATTCAGCAAAAATGCCATAAACGAAATCCCAAGAACAAACAAAACAAGCGGAACCGGTATCCCCAAAATACTGCCATTACCAATCCTTTGGAAAACTTCCGGAAATCCCGTAATTGCGGTTCCTTTTGAAAGTACAATCCCCAGCCCTGTAAACAGGTTCATCGTACCAAGAGTGGCAAGCATAGGCGCAATCTGCAATTTTGTGACTAACAGCGCATTTAACGTACCGCACATAATCCCAATCACAAGAGCCATAGCCACGGCAAGCACCACGACCCCAAAAGACGCGCCGCTTCCCCCCCATGTCTTTAAAATCAACGCAGAAGAAATGCCCGCAAAAATCGCTGTACCGGTTACAGACAGGTCAATCCCACCACTGATCAATACCATGGCTGCCGCAATGGAAAGAAAGCCCAGCTCCGGAAGCTGCACGGACATAGACCTGAAATTTGCGGCAGTTAAAAAAGTGGAAGGCACCAGCACGCTCATAACGGCCAGCGCAGACAAAAAGATCAGGAACAGCCTTGCCAAATGATTGTCCATTACTGCATGTATTTTTTCTCTCATCCCTTTTCCTCCTTACTTTCCACGGCTTGCTCTGTAACGGAAAATCTGTATGGCCGTACCTAAAATGATGACCAGGCCCACCACCGCTTTCTGCCAAAAAGTAGGAATCCTTAACATAACAAGGCTGTTATTTACCATAGTGATAAGGAGCACACCCAAGATCGTTCCAACTGTGTTCCCATATCCCCCGCCTACCCTTGGTCCGCCGATCACCACGGCCGCAATGACATTCAGTTCGTTCCCAACCATGTCATAAGGATTGCTCATACGCTGGAAAGATGCATGCAAAAGACCGGAAAGACCGGCTAAAGTACCCATAAAAGCATAAACAAATACTATGATCTTATTATTCTGGAAACCTACCCGGATACAGGAAAACGGGTTTCCTCCCAGACAATAGATACTTCTCCCCAGCATGGTCTTTGAAAGTAATATTGTCGTTAAGACTGCTGCCACGGCCAGGATTATGATCCCCCCATGTAAGTTAGCTCTGCCGCCTGCGGCATTTTCAACGGATATCACATTCCATCTGGAAAAACTGATCAAGGCAGCCGGTATATTATTGACCTGTTTACTTCCAATAAAAGCAAGGCATAATCCGGATATGATATTACTGGTTCCTAATGTTACAATAAACGGCGGAAGCTTACACTTTGCCACAAAAAAGGAGTTGCACACTCCCAGTATCATCCCTACCGCCATCCCGCATAAAAGCAAAAACCAAAGCGGCGCATCATTTACATATTTACCAAAATACAGGCAGATCAGATGCATGGCAAATACTGCCACAGCCATAAACGACATATCAAACCCGCCAGAGATCAGGACCACCAAAACCCCCATTGCCAGTATTCCCGTTTCTATCATGCTCTTTAAGATATCAAACCAATTTCCCAAAGAGAAAAAAGCCGGATTAATGAACCCAAACACCACACAAAAAAGCACAATGACCATAAACAAAAAAAATTCATTTGTTTTTAATAATTTTTTTATCTGCATAGACAACCCCGCTTACTCTGCCCTAATCAAATCTTCTTCAAGCTCTTCCACTGTCGTATCTTTACTTTCAATTTCCTTTGCAATCTTTCCGCTTCTCATCAAAAGGATGCGGTTACAGACCGTTAAGATCTCTGAAATATCATCTGAGATCACTATAATACCAATCCCCTGACGGGCTAGATCCTTAATTATTTCATGTATCTGGTTTTTGGACCCTATGTCCACCCCTACCGTAGGGCAGTTTAAGATCAATATTTTAGGGTTCGTTGCAAGCCATTTCGCCAGCACGATACGCTGCTGATTTCCCCCGGAAAGGTCAGATGCCAAAACCTCTGGATTTTCCGCCGCAATAGAAAGAGATGACAGCCAGCCCCCGGCCGCCTGCGTCAGTTCTTTTCTGCCACAGCATACTCTGCTGCCATAAGAATCCATAGAAGATACCGTAATATTATCCGTCAACGGCTTTACAAGGAACAGGCCTTCGCTAAGTCTGTCTTCCGGTACATACCCGATACCGTACTTTTTAGTATCCAAAATATTTTTAATATCAGCCTTCCTGCCTTCCACCCATATGGAACCAGTATACTTCCCAATCCCAAATAACGCCTTTGCCAGTTCTGTACGCCCGCATCCAAGCTGGCCCGTGATACCTAAAATCTCCCGGGAATAAAGGCAAAAAGAAATATTTTCAAATGCATTTCCCATGGAAAGATTTTTAACTTCCATCACCGGTACGGTTTGGGCCTCATCCTTTATGTATTCATAAGGGATACTCGGGATTTCCCTGCCTGTCATGTGGTAGGCAAGA
Source organism: uncultured Lachnospiraceae bacterium (assembly GCA_910587295.1). GTDB lineage: Bacteria > Bacillota > Clostridia > Lachnospirales > Lachnospiraceae > Suilimivivens. The sequence goes on from CAJULP010000051.1 coordinate 25,159, forward strand.
CTGTTTTTATCGAAATTTTCCGTTTTGTCATCTAATACCTTTTTACCATTCCTTAAAATAGCAATCCTTTCCGAAATCTGAAACACCTCTTCCAGCTTATGGCTGACAAAAATAACCGCTATCCCCTTTTGTTTTAAGGTGCCGACAATCTTGTACAATGCTTCTATTTCCTTATGCGTCAGGGCTGTGGTCGGCTCGTCCATGACCAAAAGCTTTGCGTCCTGGGCAATCCCTCTTGCAATCGCAACAATCTGTTTCCCTGCAACAGACAATTCCTCCACCGGCCTTTCCAATGGGAGGGAAACCGAAATCCGTTCAAGAGCACTAATGGCAATCCGATCCATTTTCTTTTTACTGATTATCTTATCCTTATCATTTGCCATTGCGGATAAGGCAATATTTTCCGACACACTCAAATTGGGAAATACGGAAAAATCCTGATAAATGATCTGTATCCCTTCCCGGATAGATTCTGCCGGCGTGATTTTCCTGTAATGTTTTCCATTTAGGATCATCTCACCCTCATCCGGCGTATAAACCCCGGAAATAATCTTGATCAGCGTAGATTTACCGGATCCGTTTTCTCCCATCAGACAATAAATCTCCCCACTTTCAATTTTAAGATCCACATTTTGAAGTGCTCTCACTCCCCCAAAAGACTTGCTGATGCCTTTCACCTCTAAAAATGAACTTCCCATAAAATACCGCTCCTGTCATGGACAGGATATGCTTCGCATATCCTGCCCTAAAATGAGTCATGGCTTATTGTGTAATATAAGGATCTGCGTCCTTATTGTCTTTTGTGATATCAATCCATGCCGTACCATATATTACATGCCCGTCAACCGTTACGCTTTCATATCCTTCTGCCCCCAGATTATCACCGGTCTTCACTTCGCCGCCCTGCGCCAGGATTCTGGTGGCTTCACACATAGCATAGCTTGTCTGTTCCGTATCCCAAAGGCTGATCATGTCAATCGCTCCGGTATCAAGGTAATTTCCTGCCACGTCAACGATACTTGTTCCAACAATAGATATGGTATCTTCCATGCCGGCTTCTTCCACTGCCAGCGCCGCACCTGCCGGGTCAATAACGGAACATCCGATGATCCCTTTTAAATCCGGATAAGTTTTGATCAACTCTTTTGTCTTATTATAGGCTGTATCATGGTCTTCCCCGGACTCCACATAGTCTGCGACAAGATGCATGTCCGGATAATTAGCTTCCTGATACGCAACTGCCGCATCCGCCCATTCTACATGAGTCTGTGCCTGCACGGAGCCAAGAATCACTGCATCTTTCGCTTTTTTAAACGCAACCTCCAGCGTTTCCGTAGAATTAGGAACCACGTGTATCGCACTTACGCCTTCCGTGATTGCATCCTCAACGGACTGGAGCTGTAAGGCCGCATCTGCAGTGGAGGGGCCGCTTTGATAATAAGTTCCTCCATGTTCCCCAACCCATTTTTCGAGCCCCGGCAGCATCTGGTCAAACCATGCCGTTCCAAGGAGCTTAGGAATATTGACAATGGTCATATCGTCTGCTTTTGGATCTTTCGTGCTGCCACAACCCGTAAAAAGTACTGTAAACATTGCTGCTGCCATAATTACTGTTAATAACTTCCTCTTCATCTTTCTTCCTCCTGACCTTTAATATTGAAAACCCAGCACCTCCACCACGATTTTCTCCAGTTTATCTGTTGCATATTGAAGCATTTCTTTTCCCTTTTGGGCCGATGCGCTGACCGGACACCCAATCACTCCGCTCTTGGTCACGTCTTTTGTCTCCCACCCCATAGTGATCGGTCCGAACAAAGATACAAATTCCTTTCCCTCAAACATCCCATCCGGCGTTTCATCGGCTATGGCACTCTCATCCACCGTTTCCGGCGCAATCTCCATCATCAGGGATGTTTCCAGCTCACAGGCATGGAAAACGCCATAGGGGCTGTGAGAATCTTTCTTTTCCGAAAGCAGCTCCTGCCAAAAAGACGTAAACCACCAATCAAATACATAAACTTCCACTTTATGCTTGATCCTTATATCCCTGGAGATTAAATTCAAAAGATCCGTGTTTCCTCCATGGGCATTGACAAGCATGATTTTTTGAAACCCGTGGGCAGTTATACTGTCTGTCAATTCCTCCACCATATGATACAAAGTCATTGCCTTAAAAGTAAGAGTTCCCGGAAAGCTCATATGTTCATTGCTTTTACCCACCCAGATCTGCGGGGCGATGACCACATTTCCCTGAGGCATATCCTTTTCTTTAGCAAACTTTTTTAAAAGAGCTTCTAAGATCATGCTGTCCGTTCCTACCGGAAGATGTTTCCCATGCTGCTCCGTTGCGGCTATGGGGAGCAGAACAATGCTTTTTTCTTTGTCCATCTTTTCAAAATCAACACTGATTATATTTTTCCAATATTGAACCATTTTAGCCCTCTTTTCTACCTGATACCGTGAACTTTTTCCATAAATCTTGCAACCCTGTCATACTCTACAAAGTTTTCAAATTTGCCGTCTTTTTTGAAATAAGTTCCCACAACCGCCCCATCTGCCACGGAAAGCTGTGTCTCTACCGTCTCTAACTTACATCCCGTGTTGCAAAATACATAGGTGTCAGGCAGCATATCCTTGATTCTCTTTAAAAGGGAAGTATCCGTGTTCGCCCCAGCCGTGGCCCCTGACACCAAAAGCGCATCCGGCTTATTATTAAAGACATTGGTCTTGGCTATATCTTCCAGTTTTCTGTCTCCAAGATAAACTGCCGCTTCCGGATAGATGTTGTATAGCAGCTTCACTTTATCCTTAAGCCAAGCCTTTTTTTATGCCTGCTGATTTCACCGGCATCATTATCCCACAATCCTAAATCCCCTGCATATACGCCGCTCATGACCTCCCTGATAAAACAGGCTCCTGTAGCTGCCGCCAAATCCAAAGACGCATAAGGATCCCAAAGTACATTCACCCCAAAAGGGATCTTGATCTCCGACTTTAATTCCCCGATCACCCTTGCCATTGCCGCTGTAGTCTCCGGCTTTACCTTCTTAAGATACGGCAGGGAAAATTCGTTAGAAAACATCACCGCATCCACGCCGCCTTCCTGCAGAGCCAAAAAATCTTCCCTCGCCTTGGTGACTATGTACTCCATCCCCCTTCCTTCATCATAGTCCAAATCCCCCGGAAGGGCCCTTAAATGGCACATAGCAATGATCGGCTTTTCTGTTCCAAATAATTCTGTCGCCCAATTCATATTTACCTCTTTCTCCTTTTCCGTGAAAACACTTCCTGATTTTGATAAAAAAAGATGTCACAAAATTCCGCGGTTTTTGTAACATCTTTGTTTTGATTTTATTATAAAATTTTCAAATAATACTTCAATACTTTGCACATTATTTCATTTTTCACATGCAACTTTGTAAAATTTCCATGTTCAGAAAAATTCATGTTTTTATTAATTTGTAACATATGAACAAAAAAATGAAAAATTTTGTCGTTTGTGTGATCATTTCCTGTTCATTTCCTGCTCATTTGTTCATTTTACAAGCATGGATGATAGCCTTGGGCTCCACTTCTCTGAAATAAAGGGAGCTTTTCCAGGAAAATAATGTCATCCCGATCCGCTGCCTGTCCTTCCGCTAACATACACACCTTATATTTCACGTCGGCCCCTGCCCTTTTGACAAGCTTTTCAATTGCCTTTAAAGATTCCCCTGTGGAGATCACATCGTCCACAATGCAGACCGATTTTCCTTTAATCTTTTCCGCATCCTTTTCGTCAAGATATAAATGCTGGCTCTCCTTGGTGGTGATTGACTTGACCACCTCACATAAAGGATCCCGCATATAAGTCTTCACGCTTTTTCTTAAGACAACGTATTCCTTCAATCCCATTTCCCGGCTCATTTCATAGGAAAGCGGTATCCCTTTCGCTTCGGCGGTAACAAGATAATCCACCTCTTTCATTCTCCCGGCAAGTTCTTTTCCCGCCCTGCTGATCAGCTCCACATCCCCTAAGATGACAAAACTCGCATAAGCCATTTCACGGTCAATGGGGATAAGAGGTAACTTCCGCCTCACCCCAAGCAGTTCTAATTCATAATAATCCATTTCCTTTATCCCCTTCCCGCAATTTATTTGGTGCTGTCTCATCGCTCCGGCAGCCACACCCGCATCTGCCCAATCCCCCGGTTTCCCCACGTATAGTAGGGAACCGCCGTAATCGTACAGGCCGTCCGCTCCGGCTTTTCGTAAGCATAAAGGGCATCCGTCCGACGGGTCTTATAACCACTTGCCCTTAACATGACCGTTCCGTTTAAAAGCTCCGGCTCAAATTCCCCTGCCTTCACTTCCCCGTCTTCCGCATAAGCCAGGGAAAGCACATCCCCTTCATTATCCACAGCTTCCACGCAGTATACCAAAGGACCCCTTTGCAGGGCCGCACACCCACTGTCATTGGCAACGATAGAAGAAGCATACACCTTTTTCACCCGTTCGTCCAGTGTAATTTCTATCACGTCGCCGGCTTTGATCCCATCCAGGTACCAGTACCCTTTTTTCTCACAGTTCTCCTGCGCTTTGCCATTTACACAGATCTGGAATTTTTCCGTACTCCAATCCGGCCTGCGCACTGCCACTTTGCCACTGCCTTCCAGAATCCGGTAGGAAACCTGGAATCCATACGGGTATTTCGTCTCACAGTGAAAAACCAGCCCGTTAGCAAAGGAGACTTTCCCTTCCGCAAACAGGTGTATAAACGCTGTATCCTCATTTTCCCCGTAAGCATACTTCCCGATAGAAGTTAAACACCTTGCCACGTTAGGCGGGCAGCAGGCGCAGGCATACCAGCCCGGTCTTTGGGGAAGGTCATGCTTGTGGGTTACCGCTTCCCCGGAAATCCCCGGGATCACTTCCAGCGGGTTCACATAAAAGAACCGCTTGCCGTCAAGCTGCATCCCAGCCAGCACGGTGTTATAAAACGCCCGCTCCATCACATCTCCATAGCGGGAATCCACTTCCGCTTCCAGCATTCTGGACGCAAAAAACATCAGTCCGATGGAAGCGCAGGTTTCCGCATATGCTGTGTCATTTGGGAGGTTGTAATCAACCGTAAAGGCTTCCCCGATTCCGGTAGAGCCAATCCCGCCGGTCACATACATCCTTTTATCCGTAATACTTTCAAACAACCGCCTGCAGGCCGCAAGAAGCTCTTCATCTTCTGTTTCCGATGCAAGGTCCGCCATCCCGGTATAAAGATACACCGCACGGACACTGTGGCCTGTGGCGTCCTTCTGCTCCCGGACCGGTTTTCCTGACTGTTGGTAATCGTCATCTTTGGCATCATTTCCCCATACCGTCCAGTTTCTGTCTGCCGCCTCTTTCCTGAAAAAGTCCTGATCCACGCCCCGGACGTCAATAAAGTGCTTTGCAAGGTCAAGGCATTTCCTGTCTCCGGTGACACGGTACATTTTAAGCAGGGCAAGTTCCACTTCCGGATGCCCGGGATAACCTTCTTTTCCTTCCGTCACAAATTTCCGGTAAATATGTTCCGCATTTTTTTGCATGACCTTCAGCAGCTTATCTTTCCCGGTGGTCTCATAGTAAGCAGCCGCAGCCTCCATCATATGGCCCGCACAGTAAAGCTCATGGCCCTCCAAAAGGTTGGTCCAGCGCTTTTCTTTATCCTTGATGGTATAATAGGTATTCAAATAGCCGTCCGTATCCTGGGCTGCCGCAATCTTATCGATCAGCCCATCCACATCCTCCTCCAGCTTAGGATCAGGAAAAACCGCCAAGGAATAGGCTGCCGCTTCAATCCACTTCGCCGCATCGCTGTCCTGGAATACCATGCCGTAAAACCCGTCTCCCACATCCTCACCATGAACGGCCTTTGCCGCGTTTTCAAAATTGGCAGCTACATGGCTTTTTTCCACGCCTTCCACCTGGTCGTTTAAAACCGCATACTGATAAGGGATCGCCACATCCCGGATCAGCTTTTGATAATCATAAATAAACCCTTTCCTGCTCTCAAAGCTCTTAACGTCTATCTGTCTTTGTACTTTCATGAAAACCTCCATATTGAATTGTGATGTTATATGCATTATAATCTTTTTGTTAGAGGGAAAAAATAGATTTTATTCTGTTTTATATGGAGAATATTCTGATGAACGAGATTATGATAGATACCTGTACTTTACCTGCCGCTCTTTCCGGCGCTTATCAGGTCGCTTCCGCTCCTTTTATCCATGCGGACCGCACCGCCAATTTCCATGTGCTGATCTATGTAACGGAAGGGCACATCAGCGTTACGGAAGAAGATACCGATTATCTGATTCAAAAAGAAGAACTGCTTTTTTTAAAAAGCGGCCTGCACCACTATGGAAAATCCCTGATCCCCCAGGGCACCGCATGGTATTTTATCCATTTCCGCACCCAGGAGCCTCATTTATCCTGCCAGCCGTTCCAGATCCGGCACGAACCCGGCAACCAGGGGCTCATTTCCACGGATGCCTCCTATTTGCTTCCCTTGCCCAAGCACATTTCTGTTCCCGAACACTCACGGACCGCAAAGATGATCATCCAGTATATCAACTACATCAATTCCACCGACCCCTTACGCCGGTGGAATTTAAACCCGAAGTTGTTTGAACTGCTCTCAGAGTGTGCTTTCCACGCCCGCCACGCTCTCCCTGAGACAGAATCTTTGTCTGACCAGATCTGCCGCTTTTTAGGAGAACAGGTACAAACTCCCTTTTCCTCCACCCTTTTAGAAACGCAGTTCCATTTAAGCTATAAGCATATGGCGGCCTGCTTTAAAAAATCCACGGGAATGTCCATGCAGGCTTACCACACCCGGCTGAAAATGAACCTGGCATGTAAGCTTCTGCGCTCCACCCTTCTTTCTGTCAAAGAGATCAGCCTGCAGCTTGGCTATCAGGACATGCTGTATTTCAGCAGGGTTTTCCATGCCTCCATCGGGATAAGCCCAAGCAATTACCGGAAACAGGTCTGGATTTAATGTCAGCTGTTTCCGGAAACAGCCTTAATGTTCTTCTCCGTCATCTCCACAAACGGAATTTCCACTTTTTTTGCCCCTCCGGTGATGGAATCCTGCCATTTCTGATATTCCTTCAGATCCATCAGCTTATCTTCCTTCCCGGACGTCACCCGGTACAAAATCCCATCACCGTCCTTATCCAGGTCATCCGGGAAAGGCTTTTCATTATAATCCTTCTCATAATACGCCTTATTCCATGCGTCCACCTCCGCAGCTAACACATATTGATCCGTATTTTTATCATACCGGTAAAAAATATGCGGCCAAAAATCTTTAATTTCGCCAGCCATCCCATGGTTATGGGACAATTCCACCCTGACCACCCCGTTGTCATAGAAAGTCTGCAACGGGTACTCCAAAAGCTCCGCCCTGACAGCTCCGGCCCCGCTGTCAAAGCCGTACACGACTCCTGACATGCCTGCCGTATAGGCAGTTGTCCACAAGATAATCAACTCCTCTTTTCCATCCCGGTCAATGTCAAATACGGCAAACTTATTCCAGGAAAGATCCGTAATCTCATCATATCCCAGCGCAGTTCCGTCAGGAAGTGTATAGGTTTGATACAGATTTTCCAGCACGAAGCGATATGCCTCCTTCGCCTGAAATCCCTCCGCCATCTCACTTAGCAGCTTCAGGTTCTCCTTTTCATATTCATTAAAAACCTTATCGCTGAAATCTTCCGGCTTGACGGTGGGCGTATACCAGGTGCAGCCCATAAAATAGTTATACAAATCCTGGCCTTCAAACAGATATCCATGCCGGGCATAAATTTCATTTTTCGCCAGATAAATGACCACCAGCGGGTCATCAGATACCATCTCTCTGGTCAGGTACATGCGGTCCGACTCGTAGAGCGGTTCCATCCGGTTCGATACATCCCTCACCCCGCGCACATTCTCCCAATAATCCGTTATTTCCTCATAATAAGCACTTTTCCGGTAATACTCCATACGCTTATTCAGGTCCGCCATCATCTCTTCCTCGGATATCCCTTCACCAAAAGTTCCATTCCCAGCTTTATAAGCGGCAAGCCCTTCATAAACCTGATCCATGCTCTCCGTATACTGGCACAAAAATGCTGACAGTTCCTGATCTATGGTAAATTCCTTTTCCCCGTTCTTTTGGGTATATGCCCTTGCCTTACGGTAAGGCTCCCCCTGGGGATTCAGATACTCCGACAGGATAAGGATGTCCTTTCTGCCATCCTCATTATAGTCCTTAAAAGCCACGGAAAGCACTTCCCTAAACTGCGTAAACCCGATCAGGATGTTGTCATCCGTCTCCCCCGGAAACTCAAAGATTTCCTCCCCATTTTCGGGAGAAAGAAGCTTAAAGCGTACATCCCCGAACATAGTCGTTCCATATTCCGGGTTTTCTGAAATATAGTCGATCGGTTCAAAAGAGGCAAAGACTACCTTCCCAAAACCGTCAAGCTCTGTCTCAAAAGACTGGTCCATGATCTGTCCTTCCAGGCCGCCCGCCCCCGCCAGCGCTTTCCCGCCAAGCAGGTTTAGCATAGCCGCCCTGTCAAGGGCATTTTCCCCACAGCTTACCTCCTTCCCCTCTGTAATCCCCAGCTCCCCGGCTATCTTCCGGTAGGACGCTTCGTCAATCTCCTTAGAAGAGCCCTCTTCATCCATCCGGTAATATTTCGTGATGCCTTCCCCCGTCCAATTACCGTCCGCGTCATTCACAGCGTCATAGCGGTAATGGCATACAGGCACAGCGCCCTCTAAAAGCACCGCTTCCCTGCTTACCTGATAGTAAGACCAGCCATATCCCCCTTCGTCGCCTCCCCCGTTCCACCTGGCAAACTGTGCCACGATACCGGTCTTTTCAAAGTATGACATCTCCACCGTAACCATGGAATCCACCATACAAAAGGCATTCCCGTCCTTGACCGTATAAATGGAATACGTTCCGTATGCGGTATCGTAAACCACCAGTTCCGGAACATCGTCCCGATCCAGATAAATCAGGGAAAATGTATCCGCTCCTTCTTCCGTCTCCGAAACGATCCGGCCATAAATCTTTTGATAGCCGTTCCCATCAAAATCCGATTCATCGGAAGTGATGCCCTCCACCACTACCGCCCCGTTTCTCTCATCCTCTTTGGCACCGCAGGCAGGCAGCAACAGCGCCATCACGCCTGCTATCATCATAAATAATTTTCTTTTCATCTCTCCACCCCTCCGAGCTTTCCGTTTCAATGCACGGGAATATCAGGATATGGCCCGGCCACCATCGTAATTTCCCGCAGGCCCACATCATAACCAACCTCAAACCAGTCGCCGTCCTGTGTCTGGATCGTCCACATATCCTCATAACGCTTTTCCACACTTTTTACCCTACAGCCATTTACCGTCGGTATCCGCTCCAAATACCAGATGATGATCTCTTCCTCCGTCATCCCCTCCATCCGGTCCGGAAAATCATGCCACAGTACCGGTGAATACCAGGCACTCCTTCCCGACGTGATATACAGGGAAGAAATGCTTTTCTCATAATTGCTCAGGTTGTATGCCGTGTCCGCCCCAAACTGCCTGTCCAGAAAAATCCGGGAATGCATGATATCCTCCGGGGTCATCCCAAAGGCAACGCCGCCCATGTCCGTCACCTGAAAACAGGCCGCATCCACCTTTGCCCCTGTCCACCGGTACAACTCCGTAAGCGCCTGCTTTGCCATGGCGATCAGCGTAGCGTGTAATTCCCTTCCATCCGCAATGGCAGGCAGCGCATACGGGTTTTCCGCATCTTCCACATAAACCAATTCCAAATTTTCAAACACGGCATCCGGAGCCAAATTCTCCTCGGCATACTTCACCATATGAAGCTGATTGTTCTCGTCATAGCGGTAACAGGTCGTGGAATACCGGCCGCCTCCATCCCTTGTTTCTTCCATGATCCATCTTTTTTCTTCGTCAATCTCCACATTGCATATCTTGGTGCTGTATTCATAGCGGCTCTCCTCCGGATTCCAAAGCATACAATAATAAGCGATATTGGCATTTCCGATCCACCCATGGAAGCACAGGTCGTTCCATCCGTCAAAATTCAAGTCAACCGCCAAAATACCGCCATCCCTGTCCGTCGACTCTACCGCCAGCGCTTCCTGCCCCTCAGGCGTTCCCCAGTAAGCCCGGCTAATCTCCGCAGTCACGATGGTATCCACATAGGCATCCGGCTTTTGGGAATCCACCAGATAGATAGTATCCACCGTATAGAAATATTCCGCCCTATGGCCCTCACACCACAGCTCGTATTCCTTCCCGCCAATCGAAACCGGAACAATCTCTGTGTAAAACGTTGTCTCCTCCGGATCATCCGCCGATGCGGGCAGCGACTCCGGAGCGGTGTCACGTTCCGGAGCCGGTTTTGCCCCCGTACCCTTCCGCACTTCTCCGTCCTTTCCCGCTTCCGCCTGATTTCCTGTTTCCGGCTCTTCCCGCCCTTTGGCTCTGCTTGTTCCCGTAAACGTAACGACAGCCAAAAGTACCGCCAAAACCAATACAAAAATCCGTCTGCCCGGAGTTCCAACCGGCATATTGACAATCATCCAAAGACGCTTTTTCATCTGCCTTGCGTTTCCCGACATGGTGGTCGTTATCCGCCAGCCATTTAAATATGCCCCGTTCCATGCGCTTAATGCCAGCAGGGCCTTTCCGTAATCCACACGCGCTTTATCCCCAAGCAGCTTCAGGGTCCTCTCATCACAGGCCATCTCCCCGTCCTGTCTAGCTGCCCGGGCGGCGATCCACGCCAGGGGATTAAACCAATGCAGGCAAAGGCACAGGAGCCTTACCAGCGCCCACCAATGGTCGCGCTGCCGGTAATGCATGTTTTCATGGCAAAGCGCAAAGCGGAATATCTCTTTTTCACAGACCATATCCTCCGGCACATAGACAGCCGGGGCAGGCAGGCCAAACAAACAGGGCGTCCGGACGATTGGCGACTCATATACCGGCACCAGGGACTTAACCGGAAGCTTTTCCGCCCCGATCTTCTTCCGGCTGCGCCTAAGCTTTCTGCCATAATTCAGGTTCACCGCCAAAAAGACGCATCCGGATACCCCTGCCCCAAACATATGGCAAAACCGGAGCGCCTTACTGATATTTATACCTTTCCCGTCCATGGAAAGGCGTTTCACGCTTCCCGCTTTTATGGCGTTTTCCCCCAAATCCGCATTCTGCACTTCCTTTTTCCCGAAATCCGATTCCGCCGCTTCCATATTCCTTTCAATGATAAGCTCCTCCGGCGCTTTCACACGGTCATCCTGCTCATAGATGATCTGCCCGGCGTTATGGCGGTTTCCGCCCCATAGGCTGTCCTGCCGCGGCAGAAGGTTCAAAATACTGATTGCGGTTCCCGATATTGATATCGGAAGCAGAAGCCGCAAAGCAACGACCAGCCATAAGGCATATCCCAGACAGGGCGGGATTTTCTTCTTAAAAAGCACCCTTACCAGCAATACCGATACCATAAGGCCGCTGGAAGAGATCATCCATTCAATGCTCATTTCCTTCCTCCGCCTGATCCAAAATTTTCCTCAGTTCCCTGATTTCCCCCGGGGAAAGCTTTTTCCTCTCCACAAAATTGTTTAGCAGCATACTGACGCTGCCCTGATAAACCCTGTCCAAAAAGCTTTCCGTCTCCTTTTTTACCGCATCTTCCCTGTGGATTAGGGCGGCGTAGGATTTCACTTTGCCACTGTTATCGCAGGAAACCAATCCTTTCTCCGTCATCCGCCGCAGCATGGTCAGGGTCGTGCTCCTGCTCCAGCCTTTCCTTGTTTCCATGTCGCCCACGATCTGGCTGCCCACCTTGGGGGAATCCGCCCAAAGACTTTCCAGAACATGCCACTCCGCTCCGCTCAATTCTCTCATATCCGTTCCCATGCCTCCTTACGGTTTCTATTCTGCAATGTGCACTCTGTCCATATTCTCTATGCGGCGCCGTCTGTTTACATTGTAAACTTTGTCCGCATGCTTATTGTACCACTGTCTGTTTACATTGTAAACATTCTTCTTACACAAAATTATCGCCACCCCCGCTTGGCCCTGTGCTATAAATATTTTAAATAACATGGAATCGAATAGAAAAATTATCGGAGGAAACCGAAATGAATATTTTGGAATTGCGGGAAGTAAGCTATATTTACCGTACACAATATCAGCGGGTGGAAGCCCTGAAAGGAATCAGCCACAGCTTTGAGACCGGAAAGCTCCACGCCATTATGGGCCGTTCAGGCAGTGGTAAGACCACCTTGCTCAGCCTCATGCCGGGTCTGGATCTGCCTACCGCGGGGCAGATGCTTTTTGAAGGAACCCCCACGGCAGAGATGAATCTGGAAAGGTACCGCCGGGAAAAAGCAGCTGCCCTGATCGAGCGCATGGACCTGCCCGCCTCTGTCCTGAACCGCTTCCCCACCATGCTTTCCGGCGGAGAGCAGCCGCGGGCAGCCATTGCCCGGGCTCTGGGCATGAGAACCAGACTGCTGCTGGCGGATGAACCCACGGGCAATCTGGACATGGCCAACGGCGAAATATTCTGGCCATTCTGGAAGGGCTGGCTCATAAAGAGGGCTGCTGCGTGGTGGTGGCCACCCATGATCCTGCCATTGGCCGCTGCCGCACTGGTCCTCACCCTGTTCGTATCCCTTGGCTGGCCCTATTAATATATATCCGGGGAATCTCAGCCCGCTTTTACCCCTTCCGCTTATGTGTTGGAAGACAAGGCCATGGGGATACGCCGGCTGCCCAAGCTTTCGGCAGCGAACAGCCTTTCGGCGGCGGCGGAATTTTATTACACCGACCGGCCCCAGGTCCGGTGGCTGGAAGGCTGGAACGAGAGCTACCTTTCGGACGACGGCTATCCCTCCGTGATTGAATCCATCTACACCTGCCGATATGAGTCAAAATACCAGCCACCCGATTGCACCTATCCTGTTATCGCAGGCAGCCGTTTTTTGGAAAACAACAGTTTAAATCTGGGGGATGTCCTGACGCTCAAGCTGTATATGGACAACAATGAAATTCTGGTGGAATGGCCTGTCAGCTTCCGAGTCGTGGGCAGCTTTATCTCCGCCGGAGCAAAGGATAACGTTTATGCGCCGCTGTCCGTGTGGTGCAGCTCAGAATGGCTGTATGGCCAGGGAGACAAGGAAATGCCGGTGCGTGACCTGGGCCGAATTCAGGACACGGACTCCTTAAAACGCAGCCTCTATTTCCGCATTCGGTTCGAGACCTGCCGTTTTACCCTGAGCTCTGCCTATCAGCTGGAGGATCTGCGCAGCTGGCTGGCGGAACAGCAATACAGTCAGGCAGGCGTCACCAACCGGAACCGGACCACTGTCCTGCTCCGGGATCAGAACTTCGTGGAGACGGCAGGAGGGCTGAACCGCTATATCAGCTTCGGCAGCATCCTCTTTCCCGTGCTGTTTCTGGTGGTGGGGCTGATGGGCTTCATAATCTCCTGGCTCATGTTGAATAGCCGCAGGATGGAGCTGGCGATCATGCGGGGGCTGGGCGCATCCTCCTGGCGGGCATTTGCCTCCTTTTTTCTGGAGCAGGCCGGACCAACCTGATGATGCTACTCTCCGATCGGGAATAAACCTGCCAGTCAGCGAATATGTTCCCACCAGAAGAAGAGCCGGATTGCAGAAGTATTTCCATTAAGTCGGGGACTTCCATTTTATACAAAAAACCAGAAAAAATCCCCAAAACACACAAGTTCTGGGGATTGGAAGAGAATTACCTCTTGCATAGTTCCGAACGCCCAAAATACAGCATTTTCAAGCACTTTGTCAATTACCTGTCACTTACCCGTACTATTTTGTAATATCTCATACCTTTTCATTATATAAATTACCGCACTCTATTTTACATTTTCTATAAATTTTTCATACCAAAGCGGTATCTCATGTGAAACTCTTACCGACTTTCCATTCTTATTTTGAGTTTCCCCATTTTTAAGACGTACCCCCGCCAGAATCCGCCAAACTAAAGTATTCAAATAAAGTCATCTGCTGTGATTTGACTTTTGGCGGGATATAGCTGCCTATCCCGGTGTACCGGACAATACCCTCTCTATC
>CAJULP010000052.1 GCA_910587295.1 uncultured Lachnospiraceae bacterium
AAATACTTCCTCCATACACATATTGGCTAAAGGTCCGCAGTCTGGTACAATCGGAAAGAATCACATTCAGGGCAGTTTTATCTTTTGTATAAAGCTGCTCTTTTCGTCTGCCCTGAATCTGATACTTTCCTAAAGAATTGTGGCATAATAAGGGATGTGTGTCAACAACAAAAATAAGACCGGCGATTGCCAAAGTCGGCAATAACCGGTCTCTTTGGTATGGGAAACTATATTCGGATATATGAATGAGATAAATAAAATTGGTGGAAATATCAACCAGATAGTGAAAAATAATAGTTCCCATTTGTATAAGGAAAGTGATAAAATAGACCTTATTAAATATATGGAAGAAATCAATGGACTAATAAATGAGCTGGTTATGACAGTATAACCTGTAGAAGTAAAGAAAGTCAGTCCATGGACATCAGGCAGGGGGCAGACACTTTGGTATTGTATTATACAGGAACAGGCAACAGTGAATATGTGGCGAAAAAAATCAGGGAACAGATTGAAGATGAAGTCATCAACCTATTTGATAAGATCAAAAAGCATGACTATTCAGAAATGCATTCGGACAGACCGTTTGTATTTGTTTATCCCACTTATGCGTGGCAGATGCCAAGAATCCTCAGGGATTTTATCCGGCAGACTGGATTTATAGGGAATAAATGTGCCTATTTTGTAACGACCTGTGGGGACAGCATGGGAAATATGACCAAATATCTGCGTGAATTATGTGAACAGAAAGCCTTTAACTATATGGGCTGTGCCGAGGTAATCATGCCGGAGAACTATATAGCAATGTTCAACGCCCCTGAAAGAGCGGAAGCTGTTAAAATCGTTAAGAATGCTGATGTTGTTATCAAAAATATTGTTGATGTTATCAGACATAATGACACGATACCAGAGAAGAAAGTTAATGTTTTTGCCAAAGCCAGCAGTGGCATGATAAATACCTTATTTTATCCTTTGTGTGTAAGTGCAAAGAAATTTTACGCAATGGATGCCTGCATCGGGTGCGGAAAATGTACTGAGGTCTGTCCTTTAAATAATATAGGTTTAAAAGTTGGAAAACCTGTATGGGGAAATCAATGTACCCATTGTATGGCTTGTATCTGTAAATGCCCGAAAGAAGCTATTGAATATGGAAATAAGAGTAAAGGCAAACCCAGATATAATTGTCCGCTGTAGGTAGGAAAAATATTAAAAAAAGGAATTAATGCATATGAAGTCTTTTGAGGAATACAAAGAGGAATTGGATGAGCATGGCAGGATAAATAGTATTACTATGGGGTGCGGTATCTATAAAATATATATGCCGCAAAACTTCCAGATAGTCATAACTTCTGAAACGGATGCTATTAAAGAGTATAAAGGTAAAACCTTATTATACTCGGTTCAAAAGCTGGAAGATAAATGGGAGATTATCCGGTCAGCAGATAGGGGAGGCATACTATATATTGGGAAAGCGGATAATCTGCGGAAGAGAATTACAGAATTTATAAAATATGGATATGGAGAGCGTGTGCCTCATCGGGGAGGACGTGCAATCTGGCAGCTTAAAAATAATAAAAAGCTGCTGATTGAAATAGAACCTTGTGAAAAACCGAGAGAGAAAGAAAGACAGTTTCTTATAGAATATTATGAAAAATATAACTCATATCCTTATGCAAACTGGAAGAAATAGTCATAGCCTATACAGAAGGTTGCGGATTGTATTGTCTTTGCATTACCCTTTGGAAGGTATGAAAGATATCCGGTGGCTGTGGAGATACAAACGGCAGTTTGCAGATTGACAAAACAGATTACTTAAGGCATGCATACGAATTTGGAAAGAATATATATTAGAGCGGCAGGAGAAAACGAAGTCGCACAGATAATCACGGAAGCACTTCCAAAGGGCATTCTGCTCAACACCAGAGATACCAAATACATGGCAATGCACCTTGCAAATGCCATTTCCTACATTACAGACGTTTAAATGGAATTACCAAATCAGTTTGGATGTGGAGAATTCCATTTCTTTTGTCAATAGTTATGAAAATTTCCTGAAATTTATGGAGTTAAAGGGATATGAAATAAAGTAGAGAAAAGGAGAAACTTTTCTTTCTTTGCAAAGATGTACCATACCGGCAGCTCAAACGCAAGCTCTACAGCCAGAGATACCCACATAAACCAGCCCTTGCGCTGCTTTGTAATAATAATCTAAAGGAATTCCGTGAACGTTGCTTACAAAACGGTATGCAAATTAGATGACATTCTCGCCTAGAATTATTTTAGGCATTGTGGTTAAGCAACGATTCCAGCGTTTATAAAATTTTTCTACACCAAGTTTAGATACTCTTGCATGAGCTTCTTCATTTTCCAGTACCCAATATAAAACATATGTCACCTTGCCTATATTTTTGGTAAGACGGATAGGTAATTCTCCTGCTTTAACTGCATTAAAATCTTTTTGCCTGTGAGTACGTTTTATGTAATGTACATCAATGACACCGTCTTGCGTAATTTGAAAGAATGGCCATGGAGCACAAAAGGTGCAGAGATGAAATAATCAGGGAATGATGTTTTCCAGTGTGCGGATTATGATTGCAGCTTTCAGTTGTCGTAATTCCATTATAAGTTCCTGTAGTCTGTTGCCAACAAATTTCTGGTTCACTTTAGATTGACTAAGCTTACAAATATGTTATATTGAAAATGGCGGTATAGCCTGAGGCGTTTGTCATTATTTATGAACCGGCCATATATTGCTGCAGAGAAAGGAGAGCGGGTATGGGGATTGGAAGTTTGACTCCTTTTATGGTATTTATCTTATTGTATGCGGTTGGGATTTTACTGCCGTTAGAAGTTACTCCGCATTATTATAACTATATGTCCAGAATCTGGAGCTGGACGGAGATTTTGATTTTACTGCTGGCGGTGTATTACATTGTAAAAATAAAGATTTTCAGGTGGAAACAGGCAGTGGCAGCTCTGCTTCTTGGCGGGGGATGTCTGGTCACCTTATTCAGGGATCCAAGGACTGCGGATGTCATTGTGACCGGCGTTTGTGTGATGGCTGCTTTTTATGCCGCCTGCAGGCTGTTTGAGCAGGCGGGTGTGGAAAACCATTCTCTTCAGGCTGGTTTAGTGGGAAATATCCGTTATTTTGTCCTTGGTGCGCTTATTTCAATTCCGTTGGCGGTTTTGAATGTATTATACTTTTCATTGAGCCGTCCGATAGTCGTTGGGAATGTAGTTGCTTCTGCTGTTTTTGCATGGAAGCCTGCAGTTGCCGAGGAAGTGGTGTTTCATTTCTTTTTACTGGCATATGCCTATTATCTGCTTTGTGGAAAAAAGGAAACGCGTTTTTCAAAAGCGTACATTTATATCTTGATGATAATTCCCCGGGAAATGCTCCATTATCCGGATATGTTTATCAGATCGCCTGGAAAGGCGGTTTTGATGTGTGCATTAAACTGTGTTTTTTTCGGCCTGCCTATGGCGGTATTGATGAAAAAGAAGAATCTGCAGATGGCGGTGGGTATGCACTGGTTTATTGATTTTGTCAGATTTGCGGCAGGCTTTTAAAGTGGTGGAGGTGTTGGCGTTATAACGCCAACGGTCTTTAGGCGAAAACAGCAGGAAGAAAGTCAGGAACTAGCTCTTGTGAAATGCCGTGAAAAAGGGTATGATGAATATATCTTACACGGGCTAAAAGGGGTTTTTATGGGAAGATTTTTTAATGTGGCAGCAGCTTGTAAACATAACTTGCATTATATGGTTGACATTACTTCGCGCTTATCAGAGATAAAGGGATATGTGGACAGAGGAGAATATTTTGCTATAAATAAGGCGCGGCAGTATGGAAAAACCACAATACTTCGTGCGCTGAAAGAGTATTTAAAAGATGACTATTATGTGATCAGTATGGATTTTCAAATGCAGATGAGTTATGCAAAATTCCGCAATGAAAATGTATTTTCTGTGGCATTTGCCAAAGCTTTCCTTCGGATAGTTGATAATTTTAATTCAAATATTGCGGATGAAATGAAATTAGCATTAAATGGCTTGGGCGTGGCTGTACGGGAGGATAAGGAAAATTTAGAATTAGTAGAACTGTTCTTATATTTGAGTGATATCTGTGCAAAAGCAGATAAACCAATGGTCCTGATGATAGATGAGGTTGACAGTGCGGCAAATAATCAGGTATTTCTTGATTTTTTGGCACAGTTAAGAGGATATTATATTGACAGGGATAATACTTCAGCCTTTCATTCGGTCATCCTGGCGGGTGTATATGATATCAGAAATTTGAAGCGCAAGTTACGTCCGGATGAAAATCACAAGATGAACAGCCCATGGAATATTGCGATGGAATTTAAGGTGGAAATGAGCTTTTCGGCAGAGGAAATTGCCGGTATGTTAAATGAGTATGAAGGGGAGCATTCCACAGGGATGGATATTGCACGGATATCAGAGATCATTTATGAGTACACATCCGGGTATCCGTTTTTAGTTTCAAAAATCTGCAAGCTTATTGACGAAGAAGTTGCTGGTACAGAAGAATTTCCCGGAAAAAAAGAAGCTTGGACATATGCAGGGTTTTTAAAGGCTGAGCGGATCTTGCTTGGGGAAAAAAATACATTGTTTGAATCCATGGTAAATAAACTTTATGATTTTCCGGAACTAAAGGAGATTATTTATTCTATTTTATTTATGGGAAAGGATAATTCTTATAATGCCTTAGATCAGACAATTGGAACAGCGGAAATGCTGGGTTTTATTAAAAACGTTAATGGCGTCGTTGTTATTGCAAACAGAATTTTTGAGACGGTATTTTACAATTTGTTTTTATCCTCTTCTGAGAATCAAAAGACAGATATGTATAAAGTTTCCATACAGGATAAAAACCAATTTGTCTGTGGCGGGCAATTAAATATAGATTTGCTTTTAGAAAAATATGTAGTACATTTTAACGATTTGTACGGGGATTGCACAGACAGGTTTAAAGAAGAAGACGGAAGGCGGTATTTTTTGCTATATCTCAGGCCTATTATCAATGGCAGTGGAAATTATTATGTGGAATCCAGGACACGAAATATGGAAAGGACAGATGTGATTATAGATTATGGTGGAGAGCAGGCAGTAGTAGAGTTAAAAATCTGGAGAGGGGATGCATACAATAGGCGGGGGGAGAAGCAGCTTATTGATTATTTGGACCACTATCATTTAAATAAAGGGTATATGCTCAGCTATAATTTTAATGCAAACAAACAAATCGGTGTAAAACGTATTGTCCTTGGGGATAAGATACTGATTGAAGCAGTTGTATAACAAAGGGCGTTTCGCTAAATGATCGAAATCTCAAACGGTGCATTGAGAAGTGCAACGATAAGCGCTATCTGGACAAGCAAAATAAAAGGCATTCCATACACGAAGGAACGGTGCCTTGTTTTATGGCGGAAGGTATACATCCCCAAAATGGAACCTATGCTTCCGCCAATAACCGCAATGATAAAAAGGGTTGCTTCCGGAATCCGGAAGGCCCTTTTTTTTGCTTTATATTTATCAATGCCCATCAGGGCGAACCCGATCAGGTTGACTGCCGCAAAATAGGACAGCAGCATTGTTATCACATCCATACAATACCCTTTCTTATCAGGTTTATAATTTTCCCTGCTCCTGCATTTTCATAGCGCGTACCTTGGTGGAAAGTCCAAACAGGTTGATGAAGCCTTCCGCGTCATGATGGTCGTAAAGGTCGCCGGTGGTAAAGGAAGCGATGCTTTCGTTGTACAGGGAATAGGGAGAAGTGGTTCCCGCCTTGATGATGTTCCCTTTATAAAGCTTAAATTTCACTTCGCCTGTTACGTATTGCTGCGTGGATTCCACAAAAGCCTGTACCGCCTCTCGTAAAGGGGAGAACCACTTGCCTTCGTATACGATCTGCGCCATTTTATTGCCAAGATCTTTCTTTAACGCATAGGTATCGCGGTCTAAGATCAGTTCCTCAAGCTGCTGGTGGGCTTCATAAAGGATGGTTCCGCCGGGGGTTTCATAAACGCCCCTTGATTTCATGCCCACTACGCGGTTTTCCACGATGTCAACAATGCCGATGCCGTGTCTGCCGCCTAAGGTATTTAATTCGCGGATGATATCCGATACCTTCATCTGTTTACCGTTTACAGCGGTGGGAATACCTTTTTCAAAGGTAAGGGTCACATATTCGCCCTCGTCGGGAGCTTTTTCGGGGGTCACGCCAAGGACAAGGAGATGCTCAAAGTTCGGCTCATTTGCAGGATCCTCAAGCTCAAGGCCTTCGTGGCTGATATGCCATAAGTTGCGGTCGCGGCTGTAGCTGGAATCTGCGGAAAAAGGCAGATTGATGCCGTGTGCCTTACAATATTCAATCTCGGATTCACGGGAATCCATGGTCCACTTTTCATTTCGCCATGCGGCAATGATCTTAAGGTCGGGGGCCAGTGCCTTGATGCCAAGTTCGAAACGGATCTGGTCATTGCCTTTGCCGGTAGCGCCGTGGCAGATTGCGGCAGCTCCTTCTTTCCGGGCAATCTCCACCAGCTTCTTAGCAATCAGCGGCCTTGCCATGGAAGTGCCTAAAAGATATTTATTTTCATATACGGCATGTGCCTGCACGCAGGGAACTATGTACTCGTCACAAAATTCATCGGTCACATCCAAAATGTATAATTTTTCAGCACCGCAGAACTTTGCCCGCTCTTCCAGGCCGTCAAGTTCCTCTCCCTGACCGCAGTCAATGCAGACACAGATTACTTCATAATCAAAATTTTCTCTAAGCCAGGGGATGATCGCCGTGGTGTCCAGCCCGCCTGAATATGCCAAAACAACTTTTTCTTTCATGATAAGCCTCCAATGGTTTAATTATTTCTTTGACAATATACATCATCTCTGAAGAAAATGCAAGTCTATTTTTGCATAAATAATGATTTATATTAATTTATTTGCATAAAATTAAATATACTATTGAATAATATGCATATATATTGTATCATTATGCAGTGTTGGCAATGGATTGGAAATCATGTGATGCCTGCAAGAGGGCGGATGTTAATTGTCTTGCAGACGACGGGCTTTCATATTATAATGGAACATTGTATAAGAAAGGATTTGAACAGTTATGGAAAAGGCAAAGATTTTTATTGATGGAAGTGAAGGAACGACCGGACTGCGCATTCATGAGCGGTTTGCGGGAAGAGATGATATAGAGCTGCTTACAATCTCTAAAGAGCTTAGGAAAGAAAAA
>CAJULP010000053.1 GCA_910587295.1 uncultured Lachnospiraceae bacterium
AAATAGATGTAGACGCAATATCGGGCGCAACAAATTCAAGCACCGTCATAAAAAAGGCTGTTGAAAATGCCCTAAAAAATGGGCTATAACATTTCAAAAGCAACTGTAAACCATGCACCACCCTATGTGGGAGGAGGCCGCTGAAAAAGTAGATACCACCGTCTATATTTGGTATAATATAATTATCAAATACAGGCGGTGGCACTATGGTTGAACAACAACAGAATTTAGTATTAAGCCCATACATGGAAATATATGAATTAGTCGTTCCAAAAGACAACCTGCTCCGGCAGATGAAAGAGCTGGCAGATTTCAGTTTTATATATGAAGAGCTTATTAATAAATATTGTCTTGATAATGGACGCAGTGCAGTCCCGCCTGTCAGGATGTTCAAATACCTGCTCCTGAAATCTATTTATGATCTATCTGATATTGACGTTGTGGAACGCTCTAAATACGACATGTTCTTCAAATTCTTTCTTGATATGGCACCGGAAGAAAGCGTAATCAATCCAGGTTCCCTGACAAAATTCCGCAAACTGCGCCTGAAAGATATGAACCTGTTGGACATGCTGATCACAAAAACAGTCCGGATTGCATTAGAAAGAGGCATTATAAAATCAAAATCCATTATTGTAGACGCAGCCCGTACAAGATCAAGATACAACCAGAAAACACCAAGACAAGCGCTTTTAGAACAGTCAAAGATACTGCGGCGTGCTGTTTATGAAATAGACGGAACAATGAAAGAGCAGTTACCGAATAAAAATACAGAAAATTCTTTGGAAAAAGAACTGCCATGCTCTGCTCTCGGTCATCAAAGAAAAAGCTGAGTTGTGCAATTATCCTAAAGTAAGGGAGAAGCTGAATTTGCTGGAAGAATCTGTAAACGATGGCCCTGAACATATCGAAACTTCAAGAGATGCAGACGCAAAGACAGGCCATAAGACAGCAGATAGTTCTTTCTTTGGTTACAAAACACACATAGCAATGAGTGAGGAACGTATTATTACAGCAGCCACCGTTACCAGCGGCGAAAAGACAGATGGAAAAGAACTGCCGGAACTGGTCCGCAAAAGCAGGGAAACCGTACAAAGGAAGATGAATTTGAATTTAATAAAGATGCCGGGATGTACCAGTGTAAGGCAGGACATCTGGCAGTCCATAAATATCTGGACAGACGTGAAAAAGAAAAGAAGAATAAGAACCCGCGCATGATTTATTTTTTTGATATCGAAAAATGTAAATGCTGTCCATACAAGGATGGATGTTATAAGGAGGGGTCAAAAAAGAAAACATACAGCGAAACCCTAAAAAGCAATGCCCACAGTAAACAGGCAGAGTTTCAGGAAACAGAACACTTCAAAGAAAAAATGAAGGAACGCTATAAGATAGAAGCAAAAAACAGCGAGTTAAAGCACAGGCATGGTTATGACACTGCGTCATCATCAGGTCTCATTAACATGGAGATGCAGGGAGCGATGGCTATATTTGCAGTAAACCTTAAACGGATTATTAAGCTGATAAACAAAAAATAAACAGAGATAACACTTGAAATAATCGGAAATTTTATCCAAATCACAAAAAATCCACCAGAATAATCGAAATGGGTGGATTTTTTTGTGTATTTGAAACTTAAACCTGAAAAACAGTATGTTTTTCAGCGGCCTCGCTACGAGTGCAGGTGGGCGACAAACACCGTGGCGCATATCCTTGAAAACCGGGAATACACGGGCTGCCTTGTGAACTTCAAGACCGAGAAAGTGTCCTACAAGGTAAAGCAGAGCAAGGAGAACCCCGCCGAAAAGCAGGTAATCTTTGAGAACCACCACGAGCCAATCATAGACCGTGACACATGGGAGCGTGTGCAGGAGCTTCGCAAGCAGCGCAAACACCCCAACCGCTATGATGAAGTGGGCTTGTTCTCCGGCATACTGTTTTGTGCTGACTGCGGCAGCGTCATGTACCAGCAGAGGTATCAGACGGACAAACGGCGGCAGGACTGCTATATCTGCGGCAGTTACAAGAAGCGCACGGCAGACTGTACGGCGCATTTTATCCGCACCGACCTTTTGACCGCCGGAGTGACCGAGAATTTACGGAAAGTCACCAGCTACGCCGCCAAGCACGAAGCCCGGTTTATGAAACTGTTGACCGAGCAGACCGAGGACGGGAGCAAACGCCGGAACGCCGCCAAGAAGAAAGAGCTGGAAGCGGCAGAAAAAAGGATTGCGGAACTCTCCGC
>CAJULP010000054.1 GCA_910587295.1 uncultured Lachnospiraceae bacterium
GACATGGCATAAATCTCCTTGCTGTGTAATTGTTTTGTGCAATTCAATTATACCATATGCAAGCGGTTTGTGCCTTTTTTAAGGGTTAAAGTATTCATTTTTCAAGGTTCAACACACCAAAACGGTGTGGGAAGTTTGAGTTAGAAATTTAACCTTTCACTTAGATTTTTGACCATCGCCTGTTTCTGAAAAAACGCAATGCCGTCACTAAAATTTCCCGCCTCGATATCTTTAAAAGAAATGAAAAGCACCGGATACCGTCATACTCATCATCAAAGTCTTGCCAAGCCTGCGGGGTCTGGTGAACGATGTCACCTTGTTGTCTGTCTCATGAGTAAGCTCATACGGAATCCTTCATTCATCCGCCTAAGCCTTTCAAGAATCAAAAAGCCGCTTCCATCCCTTCAAAGTTAACCTTCCTCGTCTCACCGTTTTTCAGGCAGATCATTGTGGTACCGTATGCGCCTGTTTTTTCTTTATCCTCGTAAATAATCTCATGCACCGGAAATAATTCTTCCATGGTAAATACACAGGTATCCGACTCACGCCCCGGAAGGTCTGCGGTGATGACCTGGGAAATAAGAAGATACGGTTCCCTGCTCCCATACTGTTTACGGCTTTGCATAGAAGCATAGACCACGATGGAATCCTCCGAATCCGGGTTGGTTCC
Organism: uncultured Lachnospiraceae bacterium; assembly: GCA_910587295.1. GTDB lineage: Bacteria > Bacillota > Clostridia > Lachnospirales > Lachnospiraceae > Suilimivivens. The sequence continues at coordinate 671 of CAJULP010000054.1, forward strand.
TATACTATGGATTAGATCCATAGTTTCCCAGCCGCTATAGCAGGTCATTGCCATCTGTCTTTGCACACCCATATGGTCATGCCCGATCAAAATAACCGCCTTAGCTATACTGCCATCCGAAAGCTTTTCCTCTTTTCTTATGACCTGTGTCCTCGTACCGCCTGAACCCGGGTTATCCGGAAATCCGTAAGCACCAAGGGTCAAAGCCACCGGTCGGCGGAACAAACGGAGCTTATCCACCCGGAATATCCCCCTCCCTACCGGGAAATCCGCAAGGTTGATTGCCTGGATCCAATGCTGCTCCGTCTCAAGGTTTCCATTAAAGAACTGCCTGCGGTACAAAATGCCATCCTTTTCCCCGCACCAGATGGTCAGATTTGCCCGGGAGGGCTCCTTTTGACCGGTGTCAAACAAAAGATACTGCTGGGATTCGCAGATTTCCTCCACTTTCCCCACGCCGGGAAGCTCCTCACATTCTCCCACAGGCGTTGATTCCCACGGATATCTCGTATTATAGTTCAGCTTACTGTAATTCCACATGCCATGGATATCCTCGGCATGTTTGTATACCTTGCCGCTCCTTAAGATGGTCTCCCCGTTTGCCTCATGATTGGTAAAGCATAGGGCCGGACCCGCAAGGGTCGTCTCCTTCACCTCTCCCTGCTTTAATCCCTCCCAGGTTCCGTTGTTTTCAACAGCCGTCCAAAATGGATGGTCCTCCGGCAGCTCAAGGCACAAAAACGCCTTCCCCAGCCATAACGGAGACTCCGCACAGGAATATCCCTGGACCAGCGGCGTAAACTGACCGTAAAACCCTAATGTGGGAACACCTTCATACAAAAAATCATCCCTGGTCAAAAACTGCAAAAGTGAGCCCGACGCAATCCTTCTTGCCCTGCCCGGATCCGCCTTTGCATCATGCAAAAGAAAATTGGCAGAAAGCGGCCCCGTTGCGCCGTTTCTATAGATACAGCTTCTCCCCCACATATTGGTATTTCCATCCCGGTCAAAAAAATCCGGGTAAGTTTTCATTAACTGATTGGAACACTCCTCAAAACGTTTCGCAAGATACGGCTCATGTTCATACCCGTACCATTCATTCCAGATTGGTGCATAAATATTAAAGGCCCAGCAGGAATAATAATCGAAGCTCTGCCCATCCCGGTACCATCCATCCCCTACCGTATAATTTAAGATTGCCTGTGCATGATCCACCATGATTTCCCGGTCAATCGGATATCCTTCCATGTGCAGAAATGCCAGATCCAGCATGTTGAACATCCGCCAGTTCTGGGGAACCGTGTTTCCATGGGCAAAACTGGACAAAAGCGCCGCAATCCTGTCTTTTTCCTCTTTCGTATAGCTGTTCCAGACCTGCTCTTTACAGGCATTTAACCCAATCACCAATGCACAGCTTTCCACTGTCTGCTGAAAACACCGGAACGGGTCTTTAGATTCGGTAAGCTTCAGCATATCTTCATAACTTCCCACATAAATCTCGTCTTCCCTGGTACAGGCACGGAGAATATGCTTTTTATAATAATCACGCAGCCGGATTCCGCATACTTCAATATCCGGTTCATTTCTGATCATCACCGACGCAATGAAAAACGACCTGGTCAGCCCTTCAAATATCTCCGCCTTGCGCTCCGCCGCCTGCTGCTTTTCTGGTGCGTCCAGATGGGGGTAGGTCACCTTCGTTTCTTTCCGCGGCATCACCACCGGATCATCCATACTTTTAATATTCCCAAAAATCCCTTTTAAAAGATACCGTCCGGCATCCAGCCAGTGTTTTCTCGTCATCCCTGTATAAGGGCTTATTGTATAATCGGGGTTTTCTACTTTAAATACCATAACTGTTCCTTTCTATGTAAAAGCTTTACCTTTATGCTACCCCATTTGCCTCTACATTACAATATCTTATCCTCAAAATATTCCATCTCCTCATTATCCTCATCCGTGTAGGTGTAATGGACGTACCCACTTTTATTTATAAAATCCTGAAGCCACTCCTGATCTCTGCCTTCCGGAATATAAAAAGAATCTAACTCATCCCGGAGTCCCGGAGTGCGGAGGGCTGGATGCGGATACATACCCGGGGATGCCTGCGGCTTCATATACATTGACTTCCCTTACCTGCCCCGTAAAGCGCAGGTTGCCCCATAAAAATACAGCTCTCGCCGTTATGCTCTTTACTATCTTTACTATCTGTGCCGGGCAATAATTCGGTGCTGACTGAACCAAAAAATGTACATGGTCTTTATCCGCACCTATCTCCAAAAAAATAAGTTCATATCTTTTGCTTATCTCTATACAGGTCTCTTTTATTATTTTTTCTACCTCATCGCTTATTACTACTCTCCGATACTTCGTCGGTAATACAAACTGATACATCAGCTTTGATACATTGTGTGATTTGTGTATAACTTCACTCAATCTACACTTCTCCTTTTTTCTTTGCATTTACATTGTATTTGGTTCTTTCCCAATCAGGCGGATAATATCCTGGCTTTGCGCGTCCGGGTAAAGCTCCCTCACACGGTTTATCTGCCGTTCCCAGGATTTCTTCGGATCCTCAGAATATGCTGCGGTCACCCTGTCATACCCCCATATGCTCTCCGGCGGCAAAAGGATAGACACCGACATTCCATACTCGCTGCCCCGCTTGCTTTTCCTTTGCCTGAAACCGGCGATCACAAGATAAGTTTCCATCTGAAGCTGGGTAATGATCCCCGGAAAGTTCTTGTCTCCCCCATTGCCAAAACCCGCCTGCTTTTTAAGATCCGATGAGAGAATCTGTGTTTCTTTAAACATACTGCTGCCGTCTTCATTCTCACTGATAAAAAAGTCCATGATCTTTTTCTCACGCCGGCTCGCCCTGCCATCCTCCCAGCGGGCATCAAAATCATAACCGCAGCGTCGGCTGTTTACAAAATATGGCAGCCATTCCAGACTGATGAATCCTGCCCTCTTGCCAAAAAACTTCCCATAGGCAACCTCATGGCGCTCAGCAATAATCTTGCGCCATTCCCAGGGATCCTGTTCCAGGTCTCCTGTCCACCAAAAATCCGGCGATACATGCTCCTCCGCCGAAAATCCCTTCACTTCATTGGCAAAAAACGGCAGAAACCCTATTTCCTTTATCCAATTGACAAGTTCCTTCCATGTGCGGATCCTGCATGGGTCATCCCAGGACATCCCGCGCATGATCCATTCCCCGTTTTTATTCTCCATACGGCAGCTTCTCCCTTATTATTCTCTAATTTTCCTGTCCTGCTAAATATCCCTTTTTTCTTAATTATACTGGTTATTTCCTCAAGGCGCAAGCGGTCACTTTCTTTGCGTCCTGCCCGTAACTCTCATAAGTAAGTATCTCAATGCAATGCATAAATCATATCCGTATCCACACGAAAAAGGACTTCCGGCCTCATCAACCAAAAGCCCTTTTTATTCCATTTAATTCTCCGCAAACAGCACCAGCGCCTGATAAGGCTGTAAGCAGAGACATCCTGCCTTCTGGCTGACACTGTCATAGTTATTCAAAAGCACTTTGCCGTCATAGCACTCTTTGGTAGACACACATTCATCCGATATATTTACCAATACCTGAAGCTTTTGTCCATCCATACGCCTCATAAAACACCACAAATGATCCGATTCCGCCTCAAGTACCGTAAAGCCGCCATATATCCAGTTTTTCTTGTAAAGGCAGTTTTTCCGAAGAGCGATCACCTTCTGGTAAAAGGCAAGCAGCGATTTAGGATCCTGCTTTTGCCTCTCCACATTGACCTTGGTAAAATCGGGATTTAACGGAAACCATGGCTTTACATCGGAAAAACCGGCATACCCACCGTCATCCCACTGCATCGGCGTGCGGGCGTTTTCCCTGCTGGTGCGGTTTATTTCATAAAGCGCCTGCTCTTTTGTCATTCCTTTAGCCAAAAGCCCCTCATAATTATTGTGGGTTGCAAGGTCCACGTAATCCTCAATGTGCTCTCTTGCATAATCTGACATTCCAATCTCCTGGCCCTGGTAGACCATAGGAATCCCTGAAAGGAAGAAATACAGTACCGGCAGCATGGACAAACTGTAAAAATTCTGCTTTTCCTTCGGCAGATAACGGTCAGGGATCCGGATCATATCATGGTTTTCCAGATAATTACAGAAAAACCCTTTCCCCTCCATTTTCTTCTGCCTCTCAAAAACACGATCCCGGATGTCGATCAGCATTTGCCGTTCTTTCCCTTTCCACTTTTCATCCATGCAATTATGAAAACAGTGGCAGAAATCAAATACCGTGCTGTAATATCCGTCCTCCCCGATATACGCTTCCATGCGCTCTTCCGGAATATCATCCACCTCCGCTAATGTATAGCAGCCATACCGGTCAAAGGTTCTCTCTTTCAGTTCCTTCAGGTAATCTTCAATCCCCTCTACATTCCGGAAATACTCCATACCGGAGCTCAGCCCGTCCACTCCGTCTGACGGAAGGTTCCCGCCGGATAAATCCTTTTTAATATGGGCAATTGCATCAATCCTAAATCCCCCAATCCCCATCTTAAGCCATCCGTTTATCATATCATAAAGGGATTCCCGCAATTTCGGGTTCTCCCAATTAAGATCAGGCTGCCCTACGGTAAAAAGATGCAGGTAGTAATACTCGCTTCCCCCAATCTTCTCCCATGCGCTGCCGCCAAATAAAGAGCGCCAGTTGTTAGGGGGCTGGCCATTTTTTCCTTTCCGCAGGATATAATACTTTCCAAATTCCCCCTCAGGGTCTTTGCACGCTTCTTGAAACCATGGATGTTCACTGGATGTATGATTGATCACCAAGTCCATAATGACCACGATTCCCCGTTTTTTTGCCTCATCAATCAGCCTTTTTAAGTCATCGTTCGTACCAAACATAGGGTCTATCTGTGTGTAATCAGAAATATCGTATCCGTTATCCATCATGGGCGAACGGTAGACCGGACAGACCCAGAGCATACTGACTCCAAGATCTGAAAGATAATCCAGCCTCTTAATGATTCCGGGGATATCCCCTATCCCGTCTGCATTACTGTCCTGAAAACTTTTCGGATATATCTGGTATCCGATCAGGTCATGCCACCACTTCTCTTTCATATTACTTATCACCCCCTATTTTATTATCACGGTCAAACCGCATCCCACGTAATAAGGATGCTCTCATACTCCCTAAGGATCCTGCCCAGCGTCAATCCTCCGTTCATCCACGTCCTGCCGCTGTGGATTTTCCCATTGGCGGAACAGATATAATTCTTTTCCGGGTCAAGCCCTTTCACGATCGTATGCACGGGAAGCGGATTTCCTTCCGCCGAAGTCATGACCAGCGTCTGCAGAGCATGTTCTTTTTCCCGATCCACAAACTCCCATGCACAAAATCTTTCCTCCGGCCCTGCAAGACGGTAATAATCCCCCTCATGGGTCAGGGAATAATATCTGTGAAAATCAGCAATCTGTTCTTTCACCAGATCCTGTTCTTCCTTCGTCACCTTGTTCAAATCCAGCTCATAGCCAAAACTTCCTGAAAGGGCCACATGTCCTCTCGTCCTAAAGAATGTCTCCCTGCCTGTCTGGTGGTTTGGCGTTGCGGAAACGTGGGCGCCCATGGCGCTTACCGGATAGAAAAATGATGTTCCGTACTGGATACTGAGACGGTTTACCGCATCGGTATTGTCACTGCACCAGATCTGCGGTGAATAGTAAAGCATTGCCGCATCAAACCGGCCTCCCCCTCCGCTGCATCCTTCCAGCAGGATATCCGGAAACCTTGCAAGGAATTTTTCCAAAAGGTCATACACCCCAAGGATGAACCGATGGTATACTTCCCCTCTTCTTTTTCCTGTATACACATGGCTGTAAATGTCGCAAAGGCTGCGGTTCATATCCCATTTTACATAATCAATGGGTGCATTGGCAAGGATATCCGTAAGCCGTTCTAAAAGATATTCCCGCACATCCTCCCGGCTCATATCAAGCACAAGCTGATTTCTGGCACGGTTAGGCTCCCTTCCCGGTATCCGCAGTGCCCAGTCAGGATGCTGCCGGTACAGATCACTGTCCTCCGAGATCATTTCTGGTTCGAACCAAATCCCGAAGCACATCCCCATGGCATGGATTTTTTCCCCTAACTGTTTTAAGCTGCCGCCAAGCTTTTTCTCGTTCACGTACCAGTCCCCAAGGCCGCTGTTGTCATCATCCCGCTTGCCAAACCAGCCGTCATCCAACACCAGCATTTCTATTCCCAGTTCCGAAGCCTGTCTGGCAATCTTTAAAAGTTTTTCTTCATTAAAATCAAAATAAGTGGCTTCCCAGTTATTTAAAAGCACCGGACGTTTTTGCCTGCAGTATTTTCCCCTGCACATGTGCTCTTTTAAGATCCTGTGATACTGGCGGGATAGTTTGGTAAAGCCTTCATCCGAATAGCTTAAAATGACCTGGGGCGTGTCAAAGGCTTCCCCTTCATTTAAACAGAAGGAAAACTGCTCCGGATGGATCCCCATCAACACCCTGATCTGCCCCCTCTGATCCTTCTGAGCCGAGGCAATAAAATTGCTGCTGTATACCAGACACTCACCATAACATTCCCCGTGGTCCTCCGTTGTTCCCGGTGTGCACAAAATCACTGCCGGGTTATATTGATGGCTGGATGTTCCCCGGATACTTCCCACTTCCAGTTTCGTCCGCCCCACTTTATTTCTCTCAAGGCTCCGCTCCATGGCATGCCTGCCGGGAAATGTAATCAATTCATATTCCCCGTACTGAAAATCCAGACAGCCGGATAGACATTTGGAAAGAACTACCGGGCTTTTCCCATGGTTTTCTATCCGGACCGCTTTAGTGATAACATTTTTTTCTTCAAAAATCCCATAGTACAAATATGCCCTGACTTCAGATGCCCTCTCCTTCATCCTGATTATAAGGGTCTGCCCGGTCTCCTCATTTGTGTCAAACAAAGAAGGCATTCCCGGTACTTGATAAGAATAAGGTAAGATCTCATAGCCCTCAAAGCGGAAGTCCGCCGCCATGCTGCCGTCACTGTGCAAAAGCTCAACACATCCGCCCCGGTAATCCCCTACGCCGCTTGAAGGTAACTCCTGGGGCAGGCAGTCCAAAGAATATGTCCTGTCCATCACCGCTTCTGCCGGGTTTCCCGAAAATCCCACATCCGCCTGAAAAATCAGATCAGACAAGTTTTCTTCGCCGATCCGCTTTCCATAATAAGTATGCAAAAGCACACCGTGCCGATCCGCATACATCTGATAGGTACTGTCTTTCGTCTGTAAAAGAAACAATCTCCCATCCTCACCTGTCCATATCGCCATAATTACATTCCTTTCTAACAAACGCTGTCACGCTTCGCGAGCCAGCTTATTGTAAAAAAAGTGCCGCCTTGCGGCGGCACTTTGACTTTCAATAAAAGATAACTGCCTTTACTCTTTTACCGCACCAATTACCATGCCGGATACAAAATATTTCTGTAAGAACGGATAAATGATAAGCAGCGGAATCGTGGAAACCACAATCTTAGTCGCATTAAATGTACGGTTATTCATAGATGCCATCTGCTTTAACTGTTCCGCATCTGTCACCTGGGTGATATCAACCGTCAACTGCTGGATGTAAGTCTGCAGCGGATACATTGCCGACTTGCTCATATAGATCAAACCTGAAAAATAGTCATTCCAGTGATTTACGATCGAGAAAAGCGCCACCGTTGCCAATGCAGGAAGGGAAACCGGCAGATAAATCTGCACCAGAATCTGGATCGGGCTTGCACCGTCGATCCGCGCCGCCTCGTCCAAAGACTCCGGAACCCCTTTAAAAAAGTTGATCAGCAAAATAACGTTAAATACAGGCACCGCACCCGGAAGTACCAATGACCAGATGGTATTGGTCAGGTGAAGGTTGCTCACTACCATAAACAGCGGAATGATACCGCCGGAAAACAGCATGGCAAAGATTACAAATTTAATATATACTTCACGGGCAGGGAACCGCAGCTTGCTCTTTGACAGCGGGTACGCCATGCTCACGGTAAAGAACATATTGATCAAAAGTCCAAGCGCCACCCTTCCTATGGAGATCAGGAAAGACCTCCAGAACTGTGCATCCTCAAGCAGCTTCTTATAAGTAACCACCGTAAAGTCTTTCGGCCAGAAACCTACCTCATTCGCAGCCACCGCATCGCTTCCGCTGAAGGAAATAGCGATCATGTTGATCAAAGGAAGGAGACAGCTTAAAGTAAGGATAATGACCACTGTCCATATAATCACTCTTGAAATCAGTCTTTTCACATTTACTTTCTTTTTCATGATGCCGACCCTCCTTAAAAGATACCGCTTCCGGTAAGCTTCTTAGCACCTTTATTGGCACCCATGATGAGCAGGAAGCTGATAATGGACTTAAACAATCCTACCGCAGTACCGATACTGTACTGCCGCTCCACCATACCGATTCTGTAAACGTAAGTATCAATGATATCCCCCGTTTCATATACGATCGGGTTGTAAAGGTTAAATACCTGGTCAAAACCTGCGTTTAAGATATTTCCAAGGTTCAATGCGGTCATCAGGATAATGGTGGGAAGCAGGCTGGGCAGCGTAATATGTAATGTCTGTTCAAACCGGTTCGCCCCGTCAATGGACGCCGCCTCATAAAGCCCCAGGTCGATACCTGTAAGCGCTGCCAGATAGACCACTGAGTTATAGCCAAATTCTTTCCACACATCTGTTGCCACGATCACCTTACGGAACCAGTTGTTATCCGCCAGGAACTGGATCGGTTCCCCGCCAAACGCACTGATCAGGGAGTTAAACGGGCCTGCAAAGGAAAACATGTTGGTCACTACCGTAGCCAATACGACCCATGATAAAAAGTGGGGCAGGTAGACAACCGTCTGAAAAAACTTCTTGCAGACATTGACCGTGATCTCGTTTAAGAGGATTGCAAACAGCACCGGAACGATAATGTTAAAGATCAGCTTTGAAAAAGCGATCACCAGTGTGTTGACAAATACCTGACGGCTGTCAGGAAGGCTGAATATAAACTTAAAGTTCTCAAACCCTACCCATTTTGACCCCAAGATCCCCTTTGCAGGAACATAATTCTGAAATGCCATCAAGGAACCAAACAGTGGTACGAAAACAAACAGGAATAACATGATCATACCGGGCAACATCATTAAGTGGAACATTTTTCTTTCTCTGCCTGCAAATTCTGTCTTTCCTCCGCCTGCAGATACTGCACTATTCATTCGTTTCATACTGAATCCCCCATTTCATGAATAAATGATCTGATACTTATCTAGATGACAGCTCCTCATTGATCTCATCTGTGATCGTCTGCCCGCCTGCTGAAGTCCAGTTTTCTACAAATTCATCAAAAGATGACATATCTGCTTCACCTACAATGATCTTTAATATCGTCTGCTGCTCTAACTTCTCAAGGGAAGCCCATTTCGTCTTCATGGTCTCAGAAGTTTCAAAATAAGAAGGCGTCATAAAGTTTGCAGGCTCTTCAATAAATTTATTGATCGCAACCATACGAGACATATACTGGGAGTAATCTGCGGACTCTGCCTTTTGCCCTGCTTCTTCTGCCTCCAGGAAACGGACTGCGGACTCATAGAAACCAAGCTCCTGCGAATCCAAAGTAGACACATCTGCGCTGCCGTCAAAAACTGCCTTAATATGCTCTGTCATAATCTCCGCATTATTTCCGGGCTGTACCTGGCAGTACAACGGCCAGTTAAAGTAAGCGATGGACTCATTTTCGAGGATTTCCTTTACTGTTTCCGTGGTGTCTTTCTTATAATATTCTGAGTTTACGTTGACGATCTTCATAGCAACATCAGGATGCGCATAGCCTTTTCTCACTACAACGAATCCACCATAGGATTTTGTATTGATCGCATTGATTTTTCCTTCCGGGCCAACCGGTGCGCTGACATTCACCCACTCTGCGTCCTTGCTTCCATAAGAAGAGGTCTGTGCCGGGTTAAAAGGAGACCACCAGGGTCCAATATAAGCGCCGCACTGCCCGCTGGAGATCAGAGCCACAACATCATCCTCTGTACGGGTGGTAAATTCCTTGTCAAGCAGCCCCTGTGCATACCAGTCCGCCATTAACTGCAGGGCATCCTTCATCTCAGGCTGTATGGAACCGTATGCCGCTTTGCCTTCACTGTCAGTGATCCACACATTGGGATAAGCGCCAAGCGCAGTGAAAATATTGTCTACCGCAAAATGGTTGTTGGGGTAATCCCCATACACCGTATTCCTTACCGCAAGCCCTACCGTGTCTGCCTGCCCGTTTCCGTCAGGGTCGTCTTCAATAAATGCGCGGAGAACCTCTGCAATATCGTCTATCGTGGATGGCTCCTCCAATCCCAGATTATCCATCCAGTCCTTTCTAAGCCAGAGAAAATCCTGCCCGTCGCTTAACTGTGTTTTCGGGATCGCCATGATCTTGCCATCAAAAGTTACGGTATTGATCGGGTTATTATCTCCATAGCTGGCATATGAGGTTTTTACCGTTTCACATGCCAGGTTATTATATACATCCGTCAGATCTTCGATCATATCGCTTTCTACCAGTTCCACCAGGGTAGAATAATCTGATATATACATGATATCCGGGATATCCTGTGCCGCAATGGCAAGGGAAACCTTCTGGTTATAGTCTTCCCCCATCTGTGCTTCAAATGAGTTTTCATTCTGTACATTCAAGATCTCTTTCAGGTATCTGGTATACGCATTATCAGAAGGGGTGTCGTTTTCATAAGGAGTTCCTGCAAGGGTATCAGCGCCCTGTGCCGTAAGAGCGTAACCGGTTGTGTAAGTTACCAGCTCCGGGTACTTGCCGTAGGGATCACTTGCTGCCGCTTCCCATGCCGCCTTCTCTTCTTCACTCATGTTCGCTGTAAAGTCTTCCGACTTACCACATCCTGCTAAGGATGCCGCTGCCACTGCTGCTGCCAGAAGCAGACTGAAAGTTTTCTTTTTCATCATTCTTACCTCCATCAAATAAAATTTTTTGGTTAAATAAAAGTGACACTTTACTTTACGATAGATAGAATACCAAAACCCACTTTACTTTCAAATATAAAATATCCGAAAATATATCAATAATCCGGACACTTTGTATATATTCTGGCTTATTTGCCCCCGTTAGTGTTATACTCTATCCATGTTGTTTTGCTTTTTTTACATGAGAGGGGAAAAAATATGTACAAAATGCTTATCGTTGACGACGAACGTACAGAGCGGGAGTGTATCCGTTATCTGATTACTTCCGCCGGGCTGCCACTGGAATTAAGGGAGGCTGCCGATGCTGCCTGCGCCTTGCAGATACTAAAAGAATGGCAGGCCCACATCCTCTTTACTGACGTTCAAATGCCTGTGACCACAGGCCTTACACTGGCGAAGCAGGCGGCGGAGCTCATTCCCGGCATTAAGATCCTGATCTTCAGCAGTTATGCGGAATTTGAATATGCCCGCACTGCTATGGCGCTGGGGATCGAAAACTACATATTAAAACCAGTCGTGCCCCATGAGCTGGAAAAGACCCTGTCCGGCATCATCCGGCAGCTAGACGAAGAACACCATTTCAGGCTTCTAAAAGACAGACAGAAAAGCTATCTGCTTCAATATGCGCTTCACAGCTGTATAAGCAAAACTCTAAGTGGGAAATTTACACCAGAAATGATAAATGAATTAAACAGATTCCGCCAGATCGCACTGTTAGATTTTCCCACATTGTTTCTGGAAGAACATTATGCGGCCTTTTACGAAAGCCTCCGCAACGAAATGAACCTTGATATGGAAACATTAAACCTCTCCCCCAATCAGGCGCTGTTATTTTTGCGGAAAGAATATGCAGACCCCTATTCATTTGGATGCCTGCTCCATTCCTTTATTATAGAAAACTTCCAAATAAAATGTTATATTTCCGTCAGCCAGCCAGTAACAGGCTACAGCGCCCTCCCTGATGCCTATACTGCCGTGGAACAGCAGATGGAGCAGCGGTTCTGGGATTCGAAAAAAAATGTTTTTTCTTCCGCTTTCCCCGAAAAGCCGTCCCAGTCCAGAGATAAACTAGACGACGACTCTATCCTTGCCGCCATCCGGTCAAGCCTTTCTGCAAAGGATGCGTCCGGCCTGCAAAAAAACCTGAATCTGCTTTTCCAAAAATACAGGATGCCCACAAACCAGTCGCAGATATTTGTAAAATTTGTCTTTTCCAATCTGGTCACTGCCATGTATCCCTTTTTACCTCCGCCTGTGGCAGAAGACAGATCTGACAGCATACAGCCACTTGAAACTTTGATCACAGAACTTTATATCCAGCAGGATATACTGAAAATTATAGATACGGTACAAACTATGGCACAAACTATTATCCAAAACTATGAATCCGCCGATTCAAATATCCGAAAGGAAATTCTTGCTACGCAGGAGTACATCAATAAATATTACAGCAACAGCAGCCTTTCCGTGGAAATGCTCGCTTCCCAGGTCTACCTGACGCCAGACTATTTAAGCCGGCTTTTCAAAAAAAGCACGAAAAAAAGTCTCTCCCAGTACATACGCCAGGTACGCATGGAAAAGGCAAGCGAACTGCTGCGGACCACAAACTTAAAGGTAATTGACATTGGCATAGCGGTAGGGTATCCCAACTACTCCTATTTCTGCCAAAGCTTTCGTGAATATTATGGAAAATCACCTGAAAAATACAGACGGGAGGACTCTGTATGAAACACCTGCTTCATTTTTACCTCAACCTGAGATATAAAAATAAGCTGATCACCACCTGTATCCTTGTGGGCATCATTCCCCTAACCCTGCTGGGGTTATTCTGCTATTACCAGACCATCCATCTTCTGCTTGGCAGGGAGCGGACCGCCCTGTCTCTGGCAGTTGGCACAGCGTATAACTCCGTAAATTACCAGGTGCAGACCTATGAAAACCTGCTTTCTTACCTTACCCACTCCGATATCATTGTGAAAGTTCCTTCCACGCAATACCAAAGCATTATGGAAAAATATGAGATGCTCAGCTATGAATTTGACGTTTTGATCAAAGATGTGGCCACGCAGCATCCGGAAATCGACCGGATCACTCTTTATGCGGACCGGACAGACCTGTATCACGGAAGTCAGTTAAGGCCCCTTTCCGACTTAGAAACCGAAAGCTGGTATGATTCCTTAGAACATGCCGCAAAACCAATCTGGCATTTAGACCGGGAAGGATATCTTTGTCTGATCCAGAAGATTCCCAACCCCTTTATTGACTATATTACCTCCTATTCCAGCCACTGCCTTTGTATCCGCCTGCGCCCGGAACAGTTTTTTGACGTGCTTACCGACATTTCCAGTGACTATCACCTGATCGTCGCTGACGGCGAAGAAACCTTTTACGAATACACATCCCCTTCTATTGAAGGGAAATTTACCCAAAGCCGGAAAACCACTGAGGTCAGCGGCACACTTTCCAACAACTGGATCATCACACTGGAAAAGCCCTTTCTCCTTCTGGCCCTTCCTGCCAACCGTATGGTGGGGATTGTTTTCCTTATCATCCTGGTCTGCATCTTTTTGATCTATACCGTCAGCAATTTACTTTCTGAATTTTTTGCCCAGAAAGTAAACCTGCTCCTGGCCACCATGCAGCAGGTTGAAAAAGGAGATTTTTCTTCCAAGATCCATGATGACTGCCCTGACGAGATGGGGCAGCTGACCAACAGTTTCCAGCATATGATCGAAGAATTAAACCGTCTTGTGGTGGAAGATTACAAAAATAAGATTACCTTAAAGGAAACCCAGCTTATGGCGCTGCAGGCCCAGATCAACCCCCATTTCCTTTATAACTGCCTTTCCCAGATCAACAGCAAGGCGCTTATAAACAACCAATCGGAGATCAGCCAGATGGCCCAGCTCCTCTCCACCTTTTACCGTACCACCTTAAATAAAGGGAGGTCGGAAACCCTGGTGGTAAATGAAATTAAAAACGTGAAGGCTTACATTGATATCCAGCGGATATTAAATGACAATGTGTTCGATGCTGCCTATCAGATCGACGAACAGCTCCCGGAACAGGAAATTCCCAATCTGCTTCTCCAGCCATTGGTAGAAAATGCCATCGTCCACGGTATCCTCCCGAATAAGACCAGGCATGGCAATCTTTTCCTTACGATTTCCGTCGTAAACGGCCTGATCCACTTTACGGTGATGGACAACGGCCTTGGCATCCCGCCGGAAAAGATCCCGCTGCTGACCCAGACCCAGTCCTCCGGATACGGGCTGAAAAACGTCCATGAGCGTTTGCTGCTTACCTATGGTGAAAATCATGGTTTAAAGATCAACAGTATCCCAGATCAAAGCACCATGATCACGTTTACCATACCTGTGTCTTCCCAAAAACACTGATCAACAAAAATATATCCAGGGCAGGCGGACTGTATCGTCTTATAAATATTCTCAATGCACCAGCATCTCTTCAATAAAGATTCCATACCCCTTAGCCGGATCCTGTACCAGAACATGGGTCACCGCCCCGATCAGTCTGCCATCCTGGATGATGGGGCTGCCGCTCATCCCCTGCACGATCCCGCCTGTAACGGAGAGAAGATCCGGGTCTGTTATTTTAAGCACAATTCCCCGGTTGATGTTATCATTTTCCAGGTTGATATCTATGACCTCAATATCATAAATTTCCGTTTCCCCGCCAAGAGAGCAGATGATCTGAGCCTTTCCTTTTTTAATCTCCTGCTTTAACCCGATAGGAATATAATCGTACCCTGCTTTTTGTCTTGTATCCGAAGTACACACCCCGAAGATGCCTTTGGGCGTGTTGTCCGTAATATCCCCCATAATATTATTGTCATCATATTCAATAAACCCGGTAAGCTCACCCGGAGAACCTATGGTTCCTCTTGTAATCCCTATGATCTCCGTATGGTACAAAGTTCCTTTTGAGAGTGTCATCAATGTACTCGTATCAATATCATTGATCCCATGGCCAAGGGCGCCAAAACCCCCGTTTTCATCAATATAAGTCATGGTTCCTACCCCCTGGGCGTTATCCCGGACCCAGATCCCCATTTTATACTCCCCATTTTTATTTAATTCCGGCTTCGCTTTCACATTGATCACAGCTTCTCCCCTTTGAACCTGAAATACCATTTCCTGGCCTTCACTGTGGCTCACCAGATCGATCAGCTCCCTTTTGGCGTTGATCTCCTGATCGTTGATCTCCAAAATATAATCCCCGGTCTGGAACACATATTTGCCCGGGCTATAGGTCTGCCCTTCCTCCCCTTCAAATTCCCCAATACCCACAACGAGGACTCCCCGGGTCTTTACATAAATCCCGATGGGTATCCCCGCAGGCCTAAGCTTGATATCCTGTATGACCTCTACATCCACTTCCTTAAGAGGTATCATACCAAACAATTTTAAATACAGCTTATACTGATCTACCTGGGCAGCCTTTACCGTCACCGGTTTTGCCAGATCCACATGCAGACTTTTTTGCCTGTTCGCACGGATACTTGCACCGCTGCTTGCTTCCACCGCTTCCTTATAAAGCTCCCCGGATGCCGGAACCCTAAAATCCAGTTCCTGGTCCACTCCCGCCTTGATCATGATCGTGGAGGGCACACTGCTCCACATAGAATAATAAACAGAAGCCATCACTGCAAACACCCCTGCGATAAGTAACATATATAAAAATTTTTTATAGGCATGCCCCTTAAGGCTTCCTGAATCAATTTGGCAATACAAATCCTCACATCCTTTTTCGAATTTTCTCTATGACAAAAAAGAGACATGCATTCGTATGCACGTCTCCTTTAGTATGTGAAAATTCAAAATCTTCATTCCTCTATTTTTCAATTGGAAATCTTTGATCATTTTATGCCTTCACGTTTTTGGCATTTTCTTTCATTTCTTTCGCGTTCTCCAAAACCGCTTTTGTCATCTCCCCGCTTCCCAAAAGCCTTGCAAGCTCATTTAAGCTTTCTTCTTTAGCAAGCGCCCTGATACTGGTAGTGGTCCGCTCCTTCCTGACACTTTTTTCGATCAGGAAATGGCCGTCCGCCATAGCCGCAATCTGGGCCAGGTGCGTGATACAGATGATCTGATGATCCTTTGACAGCCGTCCTAATTTTTTGGCCACCTCCCAGGCAGTCTTCCCGCTGATACCGGTGTCAATTTCATCAAAGATCAGGGTATCCGTCTCATCCTTATCCGCAAAAACGGTTTTAAAAGCAAGCATGATTCGGGAAAGCTCCCCGCCGCTTGCAATCTGCCACAAAGGACGCAGGGATTCACCGGGATTGGTGGAGATCAAAAACTCTATCTGATCATAGCCATCCGCCGTAAAATCCTCATCTTTTGGGGTAACTGCAATTTCAAACCGAACATCCTTAAAATTAAGGTCTTCCATCGCTTCCCTGAGTTTTTTGGAAAGGGGCTTTGCCGCCTTTTGGCGCAGGAGTGATAAACTGCCGCACAAAGATAAGATCTCTTCCTTCTGTTTCTGTGCCCGGTCCTTTAGCTGCTCCATATACGCCTCAAAATTCGCTAGCTTTTCCAGTTCTTCCTGCCGCTCCTCTAAAGACGCAAGGATCACATCCACGCTCCCGCCATACTTGCTCTTTAAATGATTAATCACGTTCAGCCTTTCTTCCAAAGAGACAAATTCCTCTTCGTCAAATTCCAGACTATCCCTGTAATCCGCCATGGAACGGTTAAAATCATTTAAAAGATCGTCAATATCGGTAAGCTGGGCAATCAACGGCAGCGCTTCCTCGTCCGCACTGCCGATCCCCTTAAGCTCACGGAGCGCATGACCTACTGCCGATCCTGCACTGCCTTCCTCATCATATCCGGTAAGCCCATGGACCAGATAGACTATTTCTTTTATTTTTTTGGAGTTGACCAGCCTGCGGTATTTCTTTTCCACCTGCTCATCTTCCGCAGGCTCTAACGCCGCCGCTTCAATCTCCGCCGCTTCAAATTCCAAAAGCCGCATCCTGCCTGCCCGCTCTTTTTCATCCGCAGTCTGCGCTTCCATTTCCTCTGCGGTTTTCCTGTATTCCGCAATCAGGCTCTTTAACATAACCTTCTGCTTCTTAGCCTTTTCCCCGATATAATCATCCAGCATTTTCCTGTATGCGGCAGGCTTTAACAGAGATTGATGCTCATGCTGCCCGTACAGGTCAAGAAGACAGGGGGCAAGCTTTTTTAACTGGGTTGCGCTGATCGTCTCACCGCCTACCCGGCAGGTACTTTTCCCCGGCATGATCTTCCGCTGCAGAAGAAGCGTATTGCCGTCTTCTATAGGAAGCTCCATTTCACGCACCAGGGCACATTGCTGCTCATTTAAGGAAAAACTTAATTCCACCAGTGCATAATCCGCCCCGGTACGGATATAATCTTTATCCGCCCTCGCCCCTAAGGCCAGATTAATGGAACCGATAATAATCGATTTCCCGGCGCCGGTCTCTCCGGTCAGGATGTTCATCCCTTCATGGAACAGCACCTCCTGCTCGTCGATCAGCGCCAGATTCTTTACATGTAAGCTCTCTAACATATGATACTTATGCTCCTTTCCTTACACCCTTCTCTCAAGTGCATGGCTTATCATCCTTCGAGAACATTGCGTATCTTCCCCATCACGGCCTGCGTGTCCTCCACGGTCCTTACTGCCATCATGATGGTATCGTCACCTGCAATGGAACCTACGATCTCTTTTAACTTCATTGCATCCAGCGCGGCCGCCACTGCCATGGCCATGCCGGATACCGTTTTTATGACTAATATATTCTGCGCCATATCCATAGAGACGAACCCGTCTCTAAGCACGCGGATATATTTATCACCAAGGTAATGGTCATTATTTGACAGCACCGCATATTTCTGCCGTCCTGCCCCCATAGGGATCTTAGAAAGCTTCAGCTCCCTGATATCCCTTGAAACCGTGGCCTGCGTCACTACATAACCGGCCTCTTTAAGCTTATCCGCCAATTCTTCCTGGGTTTCAATCTCATATTGCTCAACCAATTCTTTTATTTTCTGATGCCTGTCCTTTTTCATTTTAATCCTCAAAAGTTTGAAAGTCACTTTCAAACTAATGCCCTAGTCACTCATTTTTTTATGTAAGATCTCCAAAAAACTCATCTGGCTCAATTTAATGATCCCAACGGTTTTTTCTGACTTTTCAATCTCCAGCTTATCTCCGGTTACAAGAGAAATCTTATAATTTCCGTCAAAAATTGCTTCCACTTCCTGACCGCTCCCATTCCTTCCCTCATCAATCTCAATCGTCACACGATCATTTGCCGAAAGAACAATGCTTCTGTTTTGCATGGAATGAGGGCAGATTGGAGAAATTAAGATAAGGCTTGCTTTGGGCTCAACGACAGGCCCTCCTGCCGAAAGGCTGTATCCGGTAGATCCCGTGGGCGTTGCCACGATCGCACCGTCCGCATGATACTTATGCAAAAGCTGCCCGTTGACATAGATATTAAAATGTATGATCTGAAGGGAACCCTTTCGGGTGATCACAATGTCGTTCAGCGCCCTTGCACTTCCCACGATGCCATCAGGCGAAAAACCTGTACCGTGAAGCATCATACGCTTTTCGACCTCGTATTCATCCGCCATCAGCCGGTCCAAAGCCGCTTCCGCTTCCGAAACATTTACCTCCGCCAAAAATCCCAGTGTTCCTAAATTGATCCCCAAAAAAGGAATATCTTTATCAACAAGATCCGCTGCCGCCTTTAACAGCGTTCCGTCGCCGCCTAACACAATGACACATTCCATCCTGCCATTAACTTTGGAAATATCAGTGTAACCTTCTTTCCCATGATCTCTGCCAGTATCCACAATACAGTTTTTCCCCTTTTTTATCAGATAATCCCTGATAAAATATGTCACTTTAAAATCAATATCTTTTGACGGGTTGGTCATCACATAAAAATTATCCATTCTTATTCCCCCGCATACTGCCGGTTTTGCTGCATCTTCTCATTGGAAAGTTCTTCATGGGCCATCTTCACGGTCAAAGAGATCAGCGTCTTTACCGCTTCAGCGCCCGAGCCCTTTCGGATGTGCATCAAATACTCAATGTTTCCCTCCGGCCCTTTAATTGGAGAAAAATCAAGGTTCAAAACGTCAAAGCCATTTTCGGCGGCAAAACAGACGATCTCCCCGATCACTTCCTCATGGATCTTAGGATCCCTGACCACTCCCTTTTTCCCAACCTTATCCCGGCCGGCTTCAAACTGGGGCTTGATCAGGCACACCATTTCCCCGTCATCCGTAAGCATCGCCCTTGCAGGCGGCAAGATCTTGGTAAGTGAAATAAATGATACGTCCACCGACGCAAAATCCGGCCGATCCGGAATATCTCCCGGCACCATATAACGAAAATTGGTCTTTTCCATGCATACAACTCTTTGGTCATTGCGAAGCTTCCAGTCAAGCTGGCCATGTCCAACATCTATCGCATATACTTTATCTGCCTTATTTTGGAGCATACAATCCGTGAAACCTCCGGTTGACGCACCAATATCCATGCAGACTTTTCCAGCCAGATCCAAAGCAAAGGCTGACAGCGCTTTTTCCAGCTTAAGCCCTCCCCTGCTGACGTATTTTAATGTGCTCCCCTTTACTTCTATCTGAATCCTGGCCGGGTCAAAAACAGTTCCGGCCTTATCCTCTCTTTGGCCGTTAACAAATACATTCCCGGACATAATGACTGCCTTCGCCTTTTCCCGTGAGGATGCATACCCCTCCCTGACAAGCAGTACGTCCAACCGTTCCTTCATCTTAAGCCCTTCATTTCCTCTATGATGCGGCCGGCAATGCCTTCCGCATCTATCCCAATCTCCTTTTGGAGAAGTTCCACATTCCCGTGTTCCACATACTCATCCGGTATGGCAATCTGCACCAGGCTTGTCTTAAGTTTTAGCCCGTCTAACACCTGCCGCACCTTTTCCCCATATCCGCCGCTTAAAACATTTTCTTCCATAGAAACTAAAAGCTTATGGTTTTCCGCCGCCCATTTAACGGCATGATCGTCTATGGGCTTTGCAAACCTGGCATTGATCAGGCTGCACTTATATCCTGACTCATGCAAAAGTTCTCTGACCCGCTCTGCGGTCTTCACCATACTGCCTAATGCCAGCAGACAGATCTCTCCTTCTGCATAGATCAGCTCCGCCTTCCCCATTTCCACTGGGGCACGGTATTCCTTCAGCCCTGAATAAGCCTCCCCTCTTGGATAGCGCACCGCAATCGGCACTTCATTCGTCAGGGCAAACTTCATCATATCGGAAAGTTCCCATTTATTTTTAGGCGCCATGATATGCATCCCCGGTATGGAGGATAAGTAGGACAAGTCAAAAATCCCCTGATGGGTTTCCCCGTCACTGCCCACAAGCCCTGCCCTGTCAATGGCAAACACAACCGGCAGATTCTGGATACAAACATCATGGAGAATCTGGTCATAGGCTCTTTGCAAAAAAGAAGAATAAATTGCAACAACAGGGCGTAAGCCCCCTGCCGCAAGCCCTGCCGCAAAAGTGACCGCATGCTCTTCCGCGATCCCCACATCAAAAAAACGTTCCGGATACATGTTTCGAAACCGTTTTAACCCGGTTCCGTCCGGCATGGCCGCCGTAATCGCCACTACCTTTTCATCCCTTGCCCCAAGTTTCGTCATAACCGTAGAAAAAACATCCGTGTAATTCGCCGTAGTCCTTGGTTTGGTGGGAAGACCGGTTTCCACGTCAAACGGGTCTGCACCATGGAATCTGGCAGGATGCCGCTCTGCAGGCAAAAAGCCTTTTCCCTTCTGGGTGATCACATGCACCATCACCGCTTTTCGTATCCTGCTTGCCTCCTGCAGCACGTGAAGCATCTCCGAAATATTATGCCCGTCTACCGGCCCTAAATAAGTCACGCCCATATCTTCAAAAAGCATCCCCGGAACCACCAGGTGTTTAAAACTGCTTTTCGCCTTCCGGATACTTTCCACAACTTTTTCCCCCTTAGGGATCTCTTTTAAGGTATTATAAACGCCTTCTTTGATATCCAGATAAGCGTTGGCCGTCCGCACATTATTTAAATATTTGGAAACCCCTCCCACGTTCTCGGAAATGGACATATTATTATCGTTCAGTACGATAATGTAGTTTGTTTCCAGCTTGGCTGCGTTATTAAGGGCTTCATAAGCCATTCCGCCTGTTAAGGCCCCGTCTCCGATCACGGATACAACCGTGTTATTCCCCCCCTGCAGATCCCTTGCCTTCACAAGGCCCAGCCCTGCCGAAATGGAAGTAGAACTATGCCCCGTGTCAAAACAGTCGCAATCACTTTCCTTACGCTTGGGAAAACCACTCATACCGCCAAACTTCCGCAATGTCTCAAACCCGTCTCTTCTTCCCGTCAACAGCTTATGGGTGTAGGACTGGTGCCCCACATCCCAGATCAATTTATCTTCGGGCAGGTTTAAAAACAAATGAAGTGCCATAGTAAGCTCCACCGCTCCCAGATTAGAGCCTAAATGTCCACCTGTTCTGGAAATCTTGTCAATAAGAAATTCTCTTATCTCCTTCGCAAGATCCTGATAATCCGCAGGTTCGATATTCTTAATATCCCCAACACCTTTAATTGAATCAAGCAACATATTCTTACCTTCTTTTCTTCTGTCCGCAATCAGGCAGCCACTATTTTTCCCTGCCAGCCAACGATCTGACCAGTTCCTCTAAAAATGGATTTTTCCTGTCAAAAGACCCTAAAATCTCCAACGCTTCCTCTGACAGTCTCAAAACCTCTTCTCTGGATTTTTCTAAGCCGTGCATGGATACGTAAGTCAACTTGTTATTTTTTTCATCGCTTCCCACAGGCTTTCCTAAAATCTCCGTACTGCTTGTCACATCCAGAATATCATCCTGTATCTGGAAAGCGATTCCGATATCATAAGCTGCCTGCTCCATCCTGCCTACTTCGTCTTCGTCTGCGCCTGCAAGCACTGCCCCGATCATAAATGCCGCCTGAAGCAGGGCTGCTGTTTTATTTTCATGGATGAAAGTAAGCATTTCTCTGGACACATCTAAAGCAGTCTCCGCTTCTAAGTCCCCACACTGCCCTCCGATCATGCCATAAATGCCCGCTTTCTTTCCTAAGATCCTGATAGCACCGGCAATACGCCGAAGCTCGTTTTCATCTTCTGTCAGAGAAAATGCACCTGCCGCCGTCTCAAAAGCCAGATTTAAAAGCCCATCCCCTGAAAGGACTGCCATGCCTTCCCCATATACCTTCCAGGTGGTAAGCCTGCCTCTGCGGTACTCGTCATTATCCATCGCCGGAAGGTCATCATGGATCAGCGAATAATTATGGATCATCTCCAAAGCCGCCATAAAAGGTTCTATATAAGCCCCCTTTCCCCCAAACAGCAAAAAGCTCTCTTCCATCAAAATAGGACGCAGACGTTTTCCGCCGGCTGACACGCTGTAGTTCATGGCTTCCAGCAGTTTTTTTTGAAATCCCGTCTCTTCCGGCATATACTTAAACAGCACCCTCTCCGCACGGTCCGTTTTACTTTTCAGTACTTCCTCAAAATTCATCCCATTCTCCATTTTCATTTAATACAAGAACCTGCTTTTCCACCTGATCAATTGCCTGATTACACCTTTTTAACAGTTCCATTCCTGCCCGGTAAGTCTGAAAAGACTGTTCCAAAGATATATCTTCCTGCTCCAGATCACCTACGATCTCTTCTAATTTCGCAAAAGCTTCCTCCAGGTTCAATTTTTCTTCTTCCTGCATATGATTACTCCTTCGCATGCCAATCTATGGCTTCCTTATCCGTAACTTTCCCATGGATGACTCCATTTTTCACATAAATATGCACCAGGTCACCTATAGAGACATTGCCCACATCTGATAGCGTCCTATCCCTGCCATCCGCCACATAGGAATATCCCTGGTTTAATTTATTAAGCGGAGAAAGTCCTTTTAATCTTTCAATATAAATCGCAAGCTGATGCCTGCTTTTCGTCATCCGGTTTTTTATTGCCGCCGAAAGCCTGTCTTCCAGCCCGATCAGTTCGCTTCGCCGTTCCCTTATTTTTCCCACAGGACTGTTTTTTTGCAATTCCGCTTCTAGTGTTTTAAGCGCTGCCCGCTCTAACCGAAGTTTTCCCTGCATCTGGCGGTACAAAGAAGCTTTTGCCGCTGCCATATTTGCAAATACAAGGGAAACATCATACACCGCAAGCTCCGCTGCCGCTGACGGTGTAGGAGCCCGTAAATCCGCCACAAAATCAATGATCGTCGTGTCTGTCTCATGTCCCACCGCAGAAATAATCGGAATACTGCAGTCAAAAACCGCCTGTGCCACGATTTCTTCATTAAATGCCCACAAATCTTCTATGGAACCGCCTCCCCGTCCAACGATCATCACATCGACCTGCTCTTTTTCCAGAGCCCTGATCCCGTTGACGATGCTAAGAGCAGCACCGTCTCCCTGGACAGTTGCCGGATACAAGAGGATCTGCACATAGGGGTTTCTTCTGGACGCAATATTGATAATGTCACGGACAGCCGCACCGGTACTTGCCGTAACAACGCCAAGCCTTTTGATGTAGGATGGGATAGGCTGCTTATATTCAGGCGCAAACATCCCCAGCTCCGCCAACTCCCTCTTTAACCGCTCAAAACGTTCATAAAGGGAACCTTCTCCGTCAGACTTAATGGCCTTTGCATACATTTGATATTTGCCATCCCGCTCATATACATCAATGGCGCCGCGAACGATCACCTGCATACCATCTGCCATCTTAAAAGCCAGACCAGTCCGGTTTCCCGCAAACATGACGCAGGCAATGGTTCCCTTTCCATCCTTCAACGTAAAATAAATATGTCCGGAGGAATGATACTTACAATTGCTGACCTCTCCTTTTATGGAAAGATCCTGTAATAAAAAATCCTGAACGAACATATTTTTAATATATGAATTGATCTGCCCGACTGTATAAACGTTCTGCATAACCATCCCTCGTAAAACTAGCCTGTAAATTTAGCAAGGACCCCATTAATAAACGCAGGTGAAGAATCCTGACCAAATTTCTTTGCCAGTTCCACCGCCTCATTAATGGCAACGCCCGTAGGGATCTCTTCATCATATTTTATTTCAAAGACGGCAAGGCGTAAAATGGTCAGGTCAACCTTCCCCATCCGGTTCGTTGACCATCCCTTCGCCTTTTCATTCAGCATAGCGTCAATCTCATCTAATCTCTCCACGATCCTGCGGAACTTGCCCTTAACCTGGTCACTGTATTCTTCCTCTGCCTGATTTTCTTCATCTTCAAAGAAAAAGACTTCCTGCTGCGCAAGTTCTTCCTTCTGATTAAACTCCACGCGGAACAAAAGCTTGAAAATCAGTTCACGCAATTCTCTTCTGCTCATGTGCATCCACCCGTATTACTTTTCTTTCACCATGCTGACGCTGGCAATCCGCACATCCACATCCGTCACTTCAAGTCCGGTCATATTCTCAATTGCCGTTTTTACTTTTCCTTGTACCGCCTGTGAGACAACCGGGATATTATGCCCATATTCAATGATCAAGGCTAATTCCGCCTTCACTTTCTTTCCGATCACTTCTACCTTAACGCCTTTTGCAAGGTTCTTTACCCCTACTTTATTCAGCAGTTCATTGCTGATATTGCCTGCCATGGCTGCCACGCCATCCACCTCTGTTGCCGCAAGGCCGGCGATCATGGCTACTACCTCATCCGCAATCTTTACCGTTCCAAGATCCTCGTCCTCCTGCAATACATAGGTGTTCTGTTCATAAGTTTTTTCCATGATAACGTTCCTTTCTTTCCTTTTATAGCAAGCTTCATTATAAGTAATCATACCAAAAATTAATTGTTTTGCATAGCCCTATTCTGATGACCGGATTTCCCGCCATCTACAGCCAAAAACTCAAACTGAGCTGTTCCGCGTTCTCCGCATAAGACACCGTTCCTTCCTGCGTATTCAGATAAAGGAAGATTCCCTGCTCCTCAATCAAATGTCCGATCATCTGCCGGTAAATATCTTCATTGGCGCTTTTCAGTGTCACATAACCGCTTCCCTTTTCGTAGGCAGACAAAAAAACCTGTTCTAAACTCCCTCTGTCAACTTCTGTAAAATACAGCCCTTCTCTGACATAATAATTATCCTCCATGGAACTGCATACCGGGATATCCACAATTGCGTCAATTGTATGAGTTTTTTCAAGCTGTGCCGTGGTCACACACAGATAGTCATAGTTGATGGGAGGAATACTCCCATCGGACTGCTCGCTGCTGCCCTCCACCATCTGGTAAGAGG
This sequence comes from uncultured Lachnospiraceae bacterium, assembly GCA_910587295.1. Taxonomy (GTDB): domain Bacteria; phylum Bacillota; class Clostridia; order Lachnospirales; family Lachnospiraceae; genus Suilimivivens. Next base: position 26,088 of record CAJULP010000054.1, read on the forward strand.
CGTCTCCCCAAGTGGTATCCACATAATAATAGTTTCCGTCAAGGCAGACCATATTCCATGCATGTCCTTCTCCGCCGGTAACCCTTCCCATGATAAGCGTTGCGTCAATCCCAATTTTACGAAGCAGGTATTCCGTTGCCTTGGCATACCCCTGGCAGACACTTCTTCGGTGGATAAAAACAGAGCATATATTCTGGTTATCCGGTGCCCCGGCATCATATTCTGTATGGTCAATGATATATTCATAAATGTATTTCATCTTCCCATAAGCGTCTAAGGAAGCATCCATCCCGCTGATACATTCCGTAACATAAGCATTGATCTGCTCCTGCCTGTCTGCCGCTTCCTCACTGGTCATGGTATAAGTTCCTGAGAATGTGATCTTTTTTACCACATCCCCCAGGGTATAGCGGGTAAACGTATAACCTTCCACATAGAAAATCTCAGGATGGTCATTCAACACACACTGGAAGGCTTTTTCAATCTGATCCGTATCCACACAGCTTAATGCGGTATTCTCACCAAACTGTGTAAGAATATACAGGATCTCCACATAAGTAACCTGCTCCTTTTCGCTAAGCCTTTCATAATGGAACAGGCCTTTTTGCTGTTCTTTTAAAAATGTGACTTCTTCCGGCAGAACCCCCGGAATCTGATCCACTTCCTCGCTGCCTGTCTCTTCAGACGGTTCTATCGGCTCTATCAGCAAAGGCGGATCTTTTTCCGGTACGTTTACCTCCGGCACGGCTTCCGGCGAAGGCTCGCCTATATTCAGTTGAGTTTCTTCTTCCTGCTCATTTGGCATTGGAATCCTGTCACCGGAAAATCCTGTACACCCGGAAAGCAGGACCGCCAAAACACCTATTAACAGTATCTCTCGTTTCATCTTCATTTAATCACGTCCAAATTCGGAAAGGACCAATCCCTTATTCCTGTCCAGCGTCATTCCCACGCTCCATGCATTGACAAACAATAATAACGGATTTCCCTTCAAATCTTTCACCTTTTTCATATCAGAAGTTCCTGTCAACTTGTTCAGATCAATTTCCTTATTTTCAATCCAGCGGATATGTTCATAAGGCAGAGGCTCCAACCTGATCTCAACATTATACTCATTCTCAAGGCGGTATTTCAGCACATCAAACTGCAATATCCCGACCACGCCCACAATGATCTCTTCCATACCCGTGTTAAATTCTTGGAATATCTGGATAGCCCCCTCCTGGGCGATCTGGGTAATCCCTTTTACAAACTGCTTGCGCTTCATGGTATCCATCTGGCGCACCCTTGCAAAATGCTCCGGTGCAAAAGTCGGGATCCCCTCATACCGGAACTGCTCTTTGGGCATGCACAGGGTATCACCGATTGAAAAAATACCGGGATCAAACACGCCGATAATATCCCCTGCATATGCCTCCTCCAAGATTTTCCTCTCACTGGCCATGATCTGCTGAGGCTGGGAAAGGCGCATGACCTTACCGCCCTGCACATGTTTCACTTCCATGCTGGCCTCATATTTCCCTGAGCAGATACGCATAAACGCAATCCTGTCTCTATGAGCCTTATTCATATTTGCCTGGATTTTAAAAACAAAGGCTGAAAAATTGTTTTCCGTAGGTGAAATAATCCCGGTATCTGCCTTTCTTGGCAGCGGCGTGGTGGTCATTTGCAGAAAATGCTGTAAAAAGTACTCCACGCCAAAATTGGTAAGGGCAGAGCCGAAAAATACCGGTGTCAATTCCCCTGCCTGGATCAGTTCCAGATCATATTCCGCACTTGCACCATCTAAAAGCTCAATCTCTTCCTGAAGCAGCGCTGATGCTTCCTGTCCGACTGCCGCTTCAAGCTTGTCCATCTCGCCAACAGGCACTATGGTGGTCTCACCTTCTTTGGTTCCCTTTTCCGTATCGGAATAGGTGATCACACATTTTCTTTCCCGGTCATAGACGCCTTTAAACCGCTTACCGGACCCGATAGGCCAGTTAACAGGACAGGTAGCTATGCCCAATTCTTTTTCAATCTCATCTAACAGCTCAAAGGTATCATTGGCATCCCGGTCCATCTTATTAATAAATGTAAAAATAGGGATCTTGCGCATCACGCACACCTTAAAAAGCTTCCGTGTCTGGGCCTCCACCCCCTTAGAAGCGTCAATGACCATCACTGCCGAATCAGCCGCCATCAACGTTCTGTAAGTATCTTCCGAAAAGTCCTGGTGTCCGGGAGTATCAAGGATATTGATACAAAAACCATCATATTCAAACTGCAGCACTGAGGAAGTGACCGAAATTCCTCTCTCCTTTTCAATCTCCATCCAGTCAGATACCGCATGCCTGGCCGTTGCTTTCCCTTTAACGCTTCCTGCCAGATTGATCGCCCCGCCATATAACAAGAATTTCTCCGTCAATGTGGTCTTACCCGCATCCGGGTGGGAGATAATGGCAAATGTCCTTCTTCTGTTTATTTCTTGATCATAATTACTCACGTATTTATCCTCCAGGTTATTTCTATTTTTCTCCGCCCTGTCCTTTCAGCCTTAGCACACTGTCTGAAAAACCCAGGAAAACGGGTGCCTGCTTTTTATTCCTGTAATAGGATACCACATTTTTCAAAATATAGCATCTATTTCTTCCAAACAAAGCAGGCATTCCCATTTTTGTTTTCCGGCTTCCCCTTCTGGTTCACTCTGCTGACGATAAGGTACTGATCACAATTGCCTCAGGTGATACCCCTGTTTTCCTGATCACGATATCTTCAATCTGCGCCCTTTGGGCTTCGGTCAGATCCGCCGTATTCACTACCACGTCAACCGTTTCATCCGTAATGCTCACCACCACATCGTCAAATCCCTTGCTTTCCAGTAAAATCTCTGCTGCCGTTTCTTTTTCCGCAATATCCGTGATGGCGATCATGTTGTTTACCGCTTCCTGTTTCTGTTCGTCTCCGATATTCACATTATTAATGATCTCCAGCAGCGTTTCTTTGTTTTTCGCACGGGTCTGTTCCTTTAAAAGGCGCGCTCCGGAAAGAGTATCCAGTCCTGACGAAGATGTGAATACCGCTTCTCCCGGTGTTTCCCCGTCGGGAATTTGATTTTCCATATTTTGCGCAAGCTCTCCCGCTAACGCTTCATCCATGGTCTCATCCAGATAATTTTCCTGCTGAAGGACCACATCGGAATCCAGGCTTTCTATCTCCCCATATTCCGCCTGCTCCATATCCTCATCAGAAATTTCAAACAAGGCGGCCACGTCCATATCCTGTGCGTCATCCGATGTTCCGGCCACAGATGCACTGTCCGTACCTGTGGTCATGATCTCTTCCTGTGTAATCTTGGTGCCGGCAAAGTTCAAATACCCTGCAACCGCAATCATAATCGCCAGCGCCGTAATCATGATCTGATTCTTTTTCACCATATTTTTCAAGCCCGTATCTCCTTTACGATGGTATCATTTTAACTATAATAATCTTATGTGCTTCCAGTCCAAATAATGCCTGAATTGCTTTGGTAATCTTCTGCACGATGGCAGCATTTTCTCCCCCCTGTGCCGACACCACCACCCCCGCCACTTTCGGATACTTAACCTGCCTGACAAAGGGGGTATCGCCGTCTTTTGCTTTCCTATAAACTGTAGCTTCCGTCTCCGATAAGTCCGTAGTATTCCTGCTGCCTCCGGAATCCACTTCCGTGGTGCCTTCCCGGACCGTCACCAGATCTTTTTCCACAAAGGTTTCCCCTCCGTCCTCTAAGGTCACCATCACCTGCACCTTCCCCACCCCGTCAACGGTAGACAAAAACTGCTCCAGTGCATCCTCCAGATAGGCGGCATATTCCGGCCTGTACCAGGATTCCGATCCTCCTTCATACAGAACGTGCGTTTGCTGTTTTGTCTGTATATCCAGCATATCATTTTCACTGTCCAATTGAACGGACTCTGATAACTTTTTTTCATCTTTTACAGGCCAGGCGATGACCAAAAGGAGTACCCCCATCAGCGCAAGTACCAAAAAATTTTCTTTTGTAAGCTTTCCCTTCCATTTTCCTTCTGCCAGCTTATCTTTTAACACCTGATCACCTCTTTCCCTGATCCTGTTCCTTTTCCAGTTCTTCTTTTAACTCTTCTTCAATGCTGCTGTAAACTTCCAGCCTCTGACCTTCCAGTTCTACTTCCCATTCCCGGACCTTAAGTTCTTCCTGCAACGCCATAGCCCTTCTTTGTATTTCCATTTTGGCCTCTCCATCCATAAAAAAGCCCAAAACTGGTTCCGTGATCCTAAGGATCATCAAAATCCCAATCAGTATCTTGATATACTTCTCATAAGAGCCTCCGGGTGCAAAATACATTACCGCCTGTACAATGATCATAAAAATGCAAATATCCTTTATTGCCGAAACCATATCCATCCTCCATGCCGCTATCTGCTTATTTGGTCCTTTACCAGGAAGGCACTGTATAAGCCACTACGGCAATCACGATCATAAAAAGCAGCAGCGCCGTAGACACGCAGCGAAACAGTAAAAAGCATCCTTCCCCCACCCGGTCTGTGCAGCCCGAAATCCTTTTATCACTTACAATGCCCGCAATTGCTGCCCCCAGTTTGACTGTTCCCGCGATCAAAAGCAGTTTAATCAGGGGAATCAGTGCGCTTACCGCTAAAAGCAGTAAAAATAAAACTCCCATGCTGTTTTTTATCAACACCGCCGACCCTAAGACCAGCTCTGTCACCCCTTCCGCAACACCTCCAATCCCCGGGATGGAAGCTGCCGCTTTCCGGAGCACCGATATCTTCAGCCTGTCCGCCACCGGCACCACAACAGACTGCACCAGGCTGAATCCCGTAACCGCACCCATAGAAATTTTCAGCGCTGCCCCGATCACCTTTTTCAAAAAATCCAATAACAGGGAAAGTTTTTCCTCCGCCCAAATTCCATTTAAAATGGCAAGAAGTACATAGCTGTAAACAAAAGGAAGCAAGACCCCGCTTAAAAAGCTTTCCACCAGATAAGCGATCACCAGCATAAGCTGATAATAACATACAGCGGTGACCGTGCCCTGGGCTGTTCCCACCGCAGTAAAATAGGTCGGTATAAACAGCTTGACAAACAAAACGATCTCGCTGATCGTGGCCTGTGCAGTCTGCGACATGACCCAAAACACCCTGACCAAAATTGCAGATAGAAATAAATATAAAAAGTAAAACCCTGCCTGCGCAATCTGCTGCCCTGCAAACAGATCAGAAAATCCGGAAAACAACGAAGACATGACTCCCAAGATCAATATGTATAAAAAGACCTTGCGGAAATTGGAAAGCTCTCCTTTAAGGATTTCCGCAACCTGGCCAAGCAGCTCCCGGCCCGCTTCCCCAATCTTCCCTTCCATGATCATCTGCAGGGATTCTTCCAGGTCAATGTGAAACTGCGGAAACAGTTCTTCCATCCCCCGGTCCAGTTCATCCAGCTCCATGGAAGACAGCCATTTATCCACGTAGACCCATTCCTCCTCTTTTTCGCTTTCCGCCACAAGGGATTCTCGCCCATATTCCTTTTCCGCCGATGCGTATGCCGGTAATCCCCAAAGGGAAAAAAACAATGCCAGATAAAACAGCAGACGGATCCAGTCTCTATGTCTCATAACGCAAACGCATTGATGTTTTCCACCACTGCAACCAAGACCGGGATCCCCATAAGCAAGACCGAAAGCTTCCCAAAAATCTCAATCTGGCCTGCCACCGCCCCATAACCTGCGTCTTTACAGATAGAAGCACAAAACTCGCATACATAGGTAATCCCCACCGCCTTTAACAAAAATCCAAGATAGCTCCCGCTCCCTTTCAGATATTCCTCCAGCTCCTGCACTTTTAAGAGAAGCGCCCCCAATCCTCTCACGGAAAAAACAAAAATGATCAGACAAACCGCCGCTCCCAAATACAGCCCATATTCCGGTTTGCCGGACTTAAACTGCAATGCCAGCATCACACCGGCAACACCTAAAATCCCGATTTTCACAATTTCCATCCGCTTCCTTACCTCCGCCTATATATTAAATAAATCCTGTATCATTATAAACAGGTCGTATATATAAGGTAAAATCCACGTAAGCACTAAAACAAGCCCTGCCAGGCTGATCAAAAAGGCATGTTCTTCCCTTCCGCTGTGCTTTAAGATCTGATTTAAAATAGTAACCAGAATACCAACCGCTGCAATTTTAAAAATCAGGCTTATCTCCATATTTCCTCCCTGTTTAGAAATTACAAAAGCAGAATCGATACCAACACTCCGCCGGCAATCCCCAGGCTCATCACCATTTTATTTTTATTTTTCTGTTCCATGGAAAGTTCCTCGATACAATTTACTGTCTGCCTTTGTAATTCCTCCAGCGCCCCCGTCTGGGCGCCCCCTTCCATATACCCAAGGCAGGAAGGAAAGTTAAGTAAAAGCTTTTTTTCCTTCTCATTCAAAGTTGTGTGCGCTAACGCTTTGCCGATCTGACTCTCCCAGGTTTCCGGAAAGTTTCCCGCCCCATTATGTACGGTCTCATAAATTTCGTAGAACTCCCCCGAAAACAGCATCCTTTCTTTTTCCGACAGCCTAAGAAGGGTCTCCGGAACCGTTAGCTTCTGATAAGAAATGTAGTACTTAAATTCTTCATAAATATCCCGGATCACCATAAGCGTATCAAGCCTGCTGTTATAATCCCTGCATATCACCGCCGCAATCCCCGCGCAGCCTGCAATAATAAGGACACAGCCTGTCAGCTGCAGCATAATAACTCCTCCCCCTTCTTCCTCAGCCGGTTCCCTCTTTGGTCTAACATCTCACGAATCCGGCAGTTTCCCCTTTTTTTCTCTAAAAATACATACCTCTCAAAATGATCTTCCGGCTGGAACAAAACATGTCCATCAGCCGTTCCGGCACTTAAATGCCTGCGCACGTCTTCCATGGAATTACCGTGCATGGTCGCCAGCACACTGCTCCCACACTGCAGCACCTGATAGACCGCCTTCATGTCCTCCTGTCCGCCAATCTCATCCACCGCGACCACCGATGGCGCCATAGAGCGCATTAAAAGCATCATCCCCTGTACTTTAGGACAGCCGTCCAGCACATCTGTGCGGATTCCCACGTCATTTTGCGGAATCCCCATAAAGCATCCGGCAATTTCGGAACGTTCGTCCACCACTCCTACTTGTCTTCCTGCCCCGTATAAATTCCCGGAAGATACCTGCCTTACGATATCCCTTAAGAGGGTTGTCTTCCCACAGCCCGGCGGAGATACCAGCAGGGTGTTTAAAAACCGGCCATTATCGTACAACTGCTCCATAACTTCATCCGCCGCTCCAATCACCTGATGGGATACCCGGATATTCAAAAAGCGGATATGGGATATGTTTCTGACCGTGCCGTTTCCATTGAGCACAACCTGGCCTGCCACGCCAATCCTGTGCCCGCCGGGAATCGTCAGAAACCCCTGCCGGATCTCGTTTTCAAATGCATACATAGAATAATGGCATACATTTCTCATAATCTCATCCAGTTCCCGTTCCGTCACGTGCCATGCATCCTGCATTCCCTTGCTGATACATCCCCTGCACGATAAAAAAAATTCTTCCCCCGCCGCCAAAAGCCGCACCGGCCGCCCGATTCCAAGCCGGATCTCCTCCAGTTTCTCCGCCCTTAGCAGGGGCTTTTCCCACCTTTCCTTCATATAATCCGGAAAGATCCTTAATATCTCATCCTGCTTTGCCATTTCATTCACCTCTTATCCAAATATATGTGGATTTGGACAGGTTATTCCTATTTTATAATAACAAAACACCCACGGGGGTTACCCCCGTGGGTGTGAACATATCTTCTCAGTATTTTATTACTCCTTAAAACTGCTGTGCCACATCCTTCATGGAGAAGCTCATTCTGCCCATCTTATCCTTTCCAAGGCAGACTACCGTTACCTTATCGCCAAGGGTCAGTACATCTTCCACATGATTGATCCGCTCCTTGGCAATCTTGGAAATGTGAACCATTCCTTCCTTGCCCGGTGCAAACTCAATAAATGCGCCAAATTCTTTAATACTGACTACAATCCCCTGGAAAATCTGGCCTTCCTGATAGTCTGTCACGATGGTTTTGATATACTCAACAGCCTTCGCCATCATATCAGGATCCGTTCCGCATACGGACACCTTTCCATCATCGGTAATGTCAATCTTCACGTCTGTACGTGAAATGATCTCATTGATGGTCTTTCCGCGCTGACCAACCACATCCCCGATCTTCTCCGGATCGATCTGCAGGGAAATGATCTTGGGTGCATAAGGACCAACTTCCGGTCTCGGTGCGGAAATTGCCGGCTTCATACAGTTATCCATGATAAACAGCCTTGCTTCCCGGCACCGGGCAATCGCTCCCTCCACGATGGGCCTTGTAAGCCCGTGGATCTTAATGTCCATCTGGATTGCCGTGATACCTTCCGTGGTACCGGTCACCTTAAAATCCATATCCCCAAAGAAATCTTCCAGTCCCTGGATATCGGTTAAAAGAACAAAATCATCATCTGTTTCCCCGGTTACCAGGCCGCAGGAAATGCCTGCAACCATCTTTTTGATCGGTACGCCTGCCGCCATCAGTGACATACAGGATGCGCAAGTAGATGCCATGGACGTGGACCCGTTAGACTCAAACGTCTCGGACACCGTGCGGATTGCGTAAGGGAACTCTTCCTCGGAAGGAAGCACCGGGATCAGGGCGCGCTCTGCCAATGCCCCATGTCCGATTTCCCTTCTTCCGGGGCCCCTTGAAGGCTTGGTCTCCCCTACGGAATAGGAAGGGAAATTGTAGTGGTGCATATAACGCTTGCTCACTTCATTTTCATCCAGCCCGTCAATTTTCTGCTGGTCTGATAAAGGCGCCAGCGTACATACGTTACAGATCTGTGTCTGCCCGCGGGTAAACATAGCGGAACCATGTACCCTGGGAATAATATCCACTTCCGCTGCAAGAGGGCGGATCTGCGTAATTTCACGTCCATCCGGACGCTTATGATCTTTCAGGATCATCTTGCGCACCGTTTTCTTTTCGTACTGATAGATTGCCTCGCCCAATACCGCCATCCACTCTTCATTTTCCGCAAATGCCTCTTCCAGCTTTTCGGTAATCTTCCTGATGTTTTCTTCCCTTACCTGCTTTTCATCCGTAAAAACTGCCTCTTCCAGCTCTGCCGGGGGAACAATCTCCTTGATGGCCGTAAACAGTTCCTCCGGAACTGCACAACTGGTATATTCATGCTTCGGCTTGCCTACCTCTGCCACGATCCCATTGATAAACGCAATGATCGTCTGATTGATCTCATGTGCTTTATAGATTGCATCGATCATGACTGCTTCCGGAATCTCGTTTGCTCCGGCTTCGATCATGATCACTTTCTGTGCCGTAGACGCCACTGTCAGGTTCAAATCTCCATTTTTCCACTGTTCCTGGGAAGGATTGACGATCAAACGTCCATCGATCATCCCCATCTGGGTCATAGCGCAGGGCCCTTCAAAAGGAATATCCGAAATACTGGTTGCAATGGCAGCCCCCAGCATAGCCACCAGTTCCGGCCTGCAGGCAGGGTCAACGCTCATGACCATATTGTTTAAGGTAACATCATTTCTGTAGTCCTTGGGAAATAAGGGGCGCATAGGCCTGTCGATCACACGGCTTGTAAGAATCGCATTTTCGGATGCCTTCCCCTCTCTTTTGTTAAAACCGCCGGGGATCTTTCCTACCGCGTACAGCTTTTCCTCATATTCCACGCTTAAAGGAAAAAAATCAATTCCTTCCCTTGGCTTGTCCGAAGCGGTTGCCGTTGATAGAACCGTGGTATCCCCATAGTGCATAAACGCACATCCGTTTGCCTGCTTACCTACCCTGTTTACGTCAACATTTAACGTACGTCCCGCAAGCTCCATTGAAAATGTCTTATACATATTCTTCTCTCCTTTTCTTCCTGTCCGTATAAACAAGATTCCCCTATATAAGACTCTCCGCAAAGATGTCCTATATAGGTATAAAGGCGGAGCCCGAATCCCTCGGCCTGCTCCGCCTTAAATTACTGATTATCTTCTAAGTCCAAGCTTTTCAATCAGGGCACGATATCTTTCAATATCTTTATCCTTAAGATAGTTGAGAAGACCACGTCTCTGGCCTACCATCTTAAACATACCTCTCCTTGAATGATTATCCTTGGGATGCGTCTTCAAATGCTCTGTAAGCTCCTGAATCCTTGCTGATAACACTGCAACCTGTACTTCCGGTGAACCTGTGTCACCTTCACATCTTGCATACTCTTGCATAATTGCGGTTTTCTTTTCTTTCGAAATCATGATATTTCCTCCTGTTTTTCTAATCGCCTGATGCTAAGAAACGGTCGGAGACTCCTTACTTCCGAGCAACGGCTGAATTTCATACCTAAAGATGATAGCACAATTCCTATCTCCTGTAAAGGGTAATTTTAATCATTTAATATCCGTACCATCTTATGAGGTGTCCTGTAATTGTACGCTGAAATCTTGATCCCTGTCTTCGGGCTGCTTGCATGGATCACCTGCCCGCCTCCAATATAGATCGCAACATGGTTGATGGTTCCGCCTTTTGCATAAAAGACCAAATCTCCGGGCTTTAACTCTGACGCGTTTATTTTCGTTCCGTGATTAGCCTGTGCCCTGGAAGAGTGTGGCAGAGAAACGCCATACTTTGCAAAAACACTTAACACGAAACCGGAACAATCCGCTCCCTTCGTCAGGCTTGTCCCACCCCAGACATAGGGATTCCCCAAAAACTGTTTTGCGTACTGGCAAAGATCCACCCGCACGTCAGACACCCCTTGTCCGTACATCAGCTCTGTCATGGTGATCGCCGTAGCCAGATCAGATTTCACTTCAACAAACTCTTCCGAAACATAGACCTCTTCATCATCAAGATATACTTTTACCCAGCCGTCCTTCCGGATCTCCACAATATCCAGCGCTTCCCCGGAAGCCACCTGCGTGACCACCTCCGCCTCCGTATTAGGCTGCTCCCTGATGTTTAGACCGTCCGCTACGGATACCGCCTGCATGGAGGCTAACTGCTCGCCTTTTTTCTTAGCCTCATAACCGGTAAGGAGATATTCTGCCTTCACATACCCGTCCACCTTTCCGGATTTCACATACGCCCAGCCATCCTCATTGCTTACGATCTCACACGCGGCGTTCTTCGGAAGTTTTCCAACTAAGGAACCGGATTCATTTGGCTCCTTACGGATATTTAAGTTATTTTCCTCCACATTGCAGATTCCAAGCTCCGTATATCCCCATAAAGCGCCTTCCGCTTTTTTGGCGATCTCCCGATATTCTTCCTCGGAAAGCACCGTTGCAAACAGATCGCCAACCCCTGCCGTCAATAGTTCTTCTCCATCATCCATCCAGTTTTGCATACCGGCCTCGGATGCCCTTGCAGATAACGGCGCAGACAAGACCGCACCTGCCATAAGTACCATAAATAATTTATTCACTCTGTATTTTTTCAATTTAAGCCTCCGCATTTATTACAAAATTGTTACAATCAGCATTGTCATTATAACAATTAATCCAGAAGCTGTCAATTTATTTCGAAGATGCTTTTTGGTGGTAAATCCTCCCTTCTTCTATGTCTTTTCCCATCTGTAAGCGCAATGCGTCCAAATGCTCAAACTTTTGTTCCGGCCGCTTAAAATGTAATAATTCTGTCACAATTTCTTTGCCATACATATCCTTATCAAAATCATACAGATAAGTTTCCACACTGATCAAGTCCGAATCGTTTACCGTGGGCTTTTTTCCGATATTGGTGATCCCCGGGTAAGTGCACCCCTCATAAAGCAGCCGGGAATAGTACACACCTTTCGGCGGCAGGAGCTTTTCCGGGCAAGGATAAAGATTCATAGTAGGCATTCCAAGCCTCCTGCCTAACCGGTTTCCCCGTTCTACCTTTCCCTCAAAGCTATAATATCTGCCAAGCAGGTTTCTGACCATATGCATATCGCCCTGTTCCACCATCTCCCTGACATAAGTGGAGCTGATCTCCTTTTCTCCATAAAATACCTTATCAATGATCTTCGTCTGAAAACCAAGTTCTTTTCCCATTTCCAGCAAAAGTCGGCTGTTGCCTTTCCCGCCGCAGCCAAAAGACACGTCATTCCCTGCGGCAATAAAGCCGGTGCGCATCTTCCCTGCAAGGATCTCCTCCACAAACTCCCGGGGAGGCGTCTTTGCCGTCTCATGATTTAATGGAAACTCGATCAAAACATCAATCCCCATTTTTTCAAAGAAACTGCGCTTTTCTCCTCTGGTCGTCAATTCTCCGCCCTGCCATAGCCCGAAAAAGGACGCCGCGGAAGGGTGGAAGGTAAATACCACTGCTTTCATCCCCTCTTTTTTCTTTCCAAGGATACAGGAAAGAAGGCGTTCATGCCCTAAGTGAATGCCGTCAAATTTCCCTAATGCAACTGCCGACCTTCCCTCAATTTGAAATTCGGTTGTACCTTGTATAATCTGCATCCCGCTCTCCCTTTTATCCGGTTTCGCATTCAAAGAAAAGCTTTACCGGAAAGAATAAATTCCTTTCTTTCCTATATTCATAAATACCATAAAACTGATTTCGGAAACTATATGCCCGAAACCGCCCACCCTCCGCTAACTCTTCTTCTATCAGGTTCCCCTGCAAAGTAATTTCCGAAGGCTTTAGCTGATTGCCATTCCTGAGGGCTTTATCCCCTTCTTCTTTCACAATAAGAGCCGGAAGGGCATCAAACATCCTCTCCACCGGACAGATTGCTTCCGCAAGTCTTCCCTGGTCTGAAAGCGTTTGCAGTTCGGCAAGTTTACAGGCATTTTCTATCTCAAATTCTCCTGCCCTGGTCCGTACAAGGCTTACCATTACCCCGCCGCAGCCCAAGGCCTGTCCGATGTCGTGGCACAACGTCCGTATATAAGTTCCTTTGGAACACCCGACCCGGATCGTATACTCCGGGTGGGATTCGTCCAGGATCTGAAGTTCATTTATCTTAACCGGCCTTGCAGGGCGCTCCACTTCTTTTCCCTGGCGGGCCAGCTCATAAAGCTTTTTCCCGTTGACCTTCAAGGCGGAATACATGGGAGGGATCTGCATGGAATCTCCCACAAAACCCATGATCACCTTTTCCACCTCTTCTTTGGAGACATCCACACTTTTTTCCTGCAAAACCTTCCCCGAAATATCCTGCGTATCCGTGGTCACCCCCAGACGCAAAACGGCGATATATTCCTTAGACCGGTCGGAAAGCATATCACATAACTTTGTTCCGTTCCCTAAACAGACAGGAAGAACCCCCACCGCATCCGGGTCAAGGGTTCCTGTGTGTCCGATCTTTTTTTGTTTACAGATTCCACGCAGCTTGGCTACCACATCATGAGATGTGTAGCCAGCCTCCTTGTATACGTTAATAATTCCATGGTACATTGTTACACCCGTGCCTTTCCCTTTGCACCTTAATCTTCTGCCTGTTTACCGATCTCTTTTAACTGGGCATCAATATGAGCGGAAAGGTTGTTCACGATATCGTGGAAGGTTCCCTGCATAGTCACTCCTGCCGCACGTTTATGTCCGCCGCCGCCAAAGAAAGACGCTATCTTTGCCACATCCACTTTCCCCCCTGACCGCAGGCTTACCTTGTACTCTAACGTATCAAGCTGGTACATGAATATTGCGCATTCCACCTCTTTAATGTTCCTAAGCTGGCTGACAATGCCCTCCAAGTCATAAGGCTGCGCCTTATAAAACTTCATGGTCTTTTTATCAACCATGCTGACAACGCATTTCCCATTCATAAACAAAATGCTCTCTAACAATGCCCTGCCAAGGATCTGGGTCTGCACATAAGTTTTTTCATAAAATGTTTCCTCGATCAGCTTAGAGAAATCAAAGCCATAGGCAACAAGCTCCGCCGCTATTTTTAAAGTTGCCGGCGATGTGTTGGAATACTGGAAAACCCCGGTATCATGAATGATACCTATGTAAAGCGCCTTTGCAATCTCTTCGTCAATCAGTGACTTATCCCCTATCATTTCATAGACAAGCTCACTGGTAGAGCTTGCCTTTGGCCTGATATGATCCACATCCCCACAGCCGCTGTTGCTAACGTGATGGTCAATATTGATTCTTTTTTTGGCATGTTCAAAATATCCCCGGGCTTCCCCCAGCCGTTCCTTTGACGTATCTAATGCAATAAAGACATCAAACTGTTCTACCTCGGTGGCAAAATCCGTATGGATCTGGTCAATTTTGCTGATACAGGAAAAGACATCTGCAGGCTTTTCCAAAAAGATCTCCACTTTCGCTTCCGGGCAGGCCTTTATTAAATACAGATACAGCCCCATCGAAGCTCCAATACAGTCCCCATCCGGCCTTAAATGGCCGCCGATCCCAATGGTTGATGCTCCTTTAATCTCTTCTAAAATATTCATTCCTCTATCCCTGTTTCCTTTCGATTGACCTCATCAATCAGTTTAGACATTTTAACACCATATGCAATAGACTGATCCACAATAAAACGGATTTCCGGCGTATTGCGCAGATTTACTCTCCTCGCCAGCTCCCTGCGGATATAGCCTTCTGCACTTTTTAACCCTTCCAGCGTGTCCTTGCGTTCCTGTTCCTCACCATAAACACTGATCCACGCCTTACAGGTCTTTAAATCCGGCGCAACCTCGACAGAAACTACCGAGGTCAGAGGGCTGATCCTGGGATCCTTGATATCTGCCCTGATAATCTCTGCCAATGTCCTTTGCACCTCCCCGTTGATACGGGTATTTTTCATACTGTTTTTTCTCACCTGGGAACCTCCACCATGATATAAGCTTCCACAATATCAAGCTCCTGCATCTGGTCAAATCCATCAAACACCAATCCGCATTCAAATCCTGCCCTTACTTCCTTTACATCATCCTTAAACCGCTTTAAGGATGCCAGCTGGCCTTCGTAGATCTGTTCGCCTTCCCTGCTGATTCGGACCTTGCAGTCACGGGTGAAGTTACCGTCTAACACATAAGACCCTGCAATATTTCCTACCGCAGATGCCCGGAAGATCTGTCTTACTTCCGCATGACCGATCACTTTTTCCTCGAAGACCGGATCTAACATTCCCTTCATGGCTGCTTCAATATCTTCAATTGCCTGATAAATGACTTTGTAAAGCCTGATATCCACGCCCTCTCTTTCCGCAATGGCTTTCGCCATGGCATCAGGACGGACGTTAAATCCTATAATGATCGCTGATGATGCCGATGCAAGCGACACATCAGATTCGTTGATCGCACCTACTCCGCCGTGGATGCATTTCACCACGACTTCTTCATTGGAAAGCTTCATAAGGCTCTGTTTTACTGCCTCCACGCTTCCTTGTACGTCCGCTTTCACAATGATGTTCAATTCTTTCAGATTACCTGCCTGAATCTGCATGAAAAGATCGTCCAGAGACATTTTCGCCCTGGTCTCTTCCAGCATCTTCTCCTTGTTCTGTGCCAGATAAGTCTCTGCGTAAGACTTGGCAGTCTTATCATTCTCATGGGAAATAAATACCTCCCCTGCACTTGGCACGTCAGAAAGCCCTAAAATCTCTACCGGAGTGGAAGGGATTGCCTCCTTCACCCTTCTTCCCTTATCATCGATCATGGCCCTGACCTTACCATGGCTGGCGCCTGCGGAAATAAAATCACCTACATGGAGCGTACCCTTTTGGACAAGTACGGTAGCCACAGGCCCTCTTCCTTTATCCAATTCCGCTTCAATCACAAGACCTCTTGCCTTCCTGTCAGGATTTGCCTTTAATTCCAGTATTTCTGCCGTAAGCAGGATGGTCTCTAACAGATCCTCGATCCCTTCTCCCGATTTTGCGGATACCGGAACAAATTCCGTGCTCCCGCCCCAATCAACGGGGATCAGTTCATATTCTGTCATTTCCTGCTTTACCCGGTCAATGTTTGCCCCTGGCTTATCAATCTTATTGACTGCCACGATAATTTCAATCCCTGCCGCTTTTGCATGGTTGATCGCTTCTACCGTCTGAGGCATTACGCCGTCGTCCGCCGCAACCACCAGGATTGCAATATCAGTGGCATTTGCGCCGCGCATACGCATAGCCGTAAAAGCTTCATGCCCCGGCGTATCCAGGAAGGTGATGGACTGGCCGTTAATATTTACAGTATACGCACCTATGTGCTGTGTGATACCTCCTGCTTCCTTATCTGTAACATTTGTTTTTCTTATCGCATCCAGCAGGGAAGTTTTCCCATGATCGACATGACCCATAACGCAGATGACAGGCGGCCTTGCAGCCATTTTTTCTTCCGCTTCTTCATCCTCTTTAAGCAGCTCTTCGATCACATCCACCTTCACTTCCCTTTCACAGATGATCTCGTATTCAATCGCGATATTTTCTGCGTCTTCAAAGGAAATCTCAGAGTTCACCGTCACGATCTGCCCCTGTAAGAACAGCTTCTTGATGATAACGGAAGGCTGCATCTTCATCTTATCCGCAAGCTCTTTTAACGTAAGAGAATCCGGGATCGTAATGACCTTGATCTTCTCTTCCGCCGCTTCCTCCGCTTTCTTTTCCGGTTTAATGAATCTGCCTGCTTTATTTTTATTTTTTACCGCTGCCTCATCCTCTTCGTAGATGAAGTCTTTTTTAGAACGCTTATCCTTCTCCTGATTTGTTCTGCGCTTTTCCTCATCCCTGCGCTTTTCATCCTTAACCGGGGTTTCCGGAACGAAACTCTTACCCGGCTTTTCGCCCCGCTTAAATCGATTGTCCTGTCCTTTGTCGCTTCTCTCGCCGCGTCCGCTATTGTTATCAGGTCTGTTATTATTCCGATTGCCGCCGTTACCGCGGAAATCAGTCCTGTTACCCTGATTACCTGAACGATTAGCTCCTTCAGATCTGAAATTGTTAGTTCTGCCAGACCTTTCTCCCTGGCCCTGCGCAGCATTTCCCTGAGTCTTATCATTTCTCTGATTCCTATCATCTCTTCCCTGAGAAGGCCGGGTACCGCCATCCCTCACATTATTCCTTCTGTTTTCATTATCCCTGAAATTATTGTTCCGGCTGCCATGATCTCTGGTACTGTTATTCCTGTTGCCGTTATCCCTGTTTCCGCCGTCTCTGTTTCCGTTATCCCTTGCAACAGGCGCAGGTCTTTGAGCTGTTTCACCGGATGCCGATGGAGCTGGTGCGGACGGGGCCGGGGGGGTTGAAGCTGCGGCTGCCATAGCTGCCTGCCTTAATTCCCGCTCCCTTGCATTCTTTGCAAGCCTCTCATTTTCCAGTTTTTGCGCGTTTTTCTTAAAGTCTACCTGCATGGTCTCAGGCATGGTAGGCGCCGTGAGAGGCTTGATGATCTTGTGGGGCACATCCCTGCGCTCTTTTCCCTGCCCCTGCTGGCGGTTTCCGTTCCCGCCGCTCTTCTGGCTTTGTGCCGGCCTTTTATCATTATTTTTTTGACGCTGGCCGGAAATGCTGCTGTTATGTGGATTACTCACAAAAATAATCTTCTTTTTCTTTTTCGGCTGCTCCGTTTTTTCTTCCGCCCTTGCTTCTGGTATCTTTTTTTCTATTTTATCTTCTTTTTCCATCTGTACTGACTTTTCCTCTGCTTTTCCTGTATTTTGGTTTGGAACCGTACCGGCGCTTTTGACAGGCGCTGCTCCAAATTCCTTCCTGACCATGGAAACCGCATCCTCCTCTAAAGAACTCTGGGCGGCCTTCACTTCAATTCCTTTATCCTGTAGAAAGGCAATGACATCCTTACTTTGCTTTCCTATTTCCTTTGCTAATTCATGCACTTTCATTTTGGCCATTCTATTACCTCCGTCCTATCCTATGATTCTTCCAAAAGTTTCATGATACTGGCTGCCAACCCCGTATCCATCACTGCCACCGACGCTCTCATTTCCTTGCCGATCGCGCGTCCTAATTCTTCCTTGGTGCCGTAAAAATATATCGGGGTTTCATAAAAGGCACATTTGTTTGTAAACATTTCCCTTGTATTATCAGAGGCTTCCCTGCTCACGACCACCAGCTCCGCTTTCCCTTCCTTAATTGCCTTTTCGGTAGAGAACTCCCCGCTGACCAGGTTCCTGCCTCTGGCCGCCAACCCCAGGAGTGATAAAATCCTGTCATTCATTTGTCTTGTCAAATTCTCCTTCCAGATTATCATAAACCTCACTTGGAATACTCATTTTAAAAGACCGTTCCAACCCTTTACTCTTCCTCGCTTTCAAAAGGCATTCTCTCTGCTTACAAAGATATGCGCCTCTTCCGTTCTTTTTTCCGGTCATATCCAATACAATCTCATCTTCCGGCGTTTTTAAGATACGCATCATCTCCTTCTTGCTTTTCATTTCCCCGCACCCGATGCATTGTCTTAAAGGAACTTTTTTTGCCATTCAACCTCTCCTATTCTATTTCTTCCGCATCCTCCGGCAGGTCGTCATATGCTTCCTCCAAAGGCTCTCCATCCTCTTCTAAAGGCTCTGTGTACTCATCCGTCTCCACATATTCCTCTTCGTAGCCTTCCTCGTACTCTTCTTCGTATTCCTCATCATAATCATCAAAATCATCCATATAATCTTCATATCGGAAGCCCGGTGCGTCTTTCGCCTGTGTTTCGCTCTTGATATCAATCTTATATCCGGTAAGCCTTGCCGCAAGCCTTGCGTTCTGTCCTTCCTTACCAATAGCTAAGGAAAGCTGATAATCAGGCACTACGACTTTCGCTGTTTTTTCATCAGGATCTGCAAAAACCGCAACGATCTTTGCCGGTGATAACGCATTCTGGATCAGGTTGCCCGGATTTTCATCCCAGTTGATGATATCGATCTTTTCACCCCTTAACTCATCTACAATGGAATTTACCCTTGCGCCGTTTAATCCAACGCAGGCGCCCACGGCGTCAACATTGGGATTGTTTGACCTTACGGCCATCTTCGTCCTGCTTCCGGCCTCCCTTGCAATGCTCATGATCTCCACGGTACCGTCTTTTATCTCTGTCACTTCCGCTTCAAACAGCCTCTTTACCAGTTCCGGATGGGTACGGCTCACTAAGATCCTTGGCCCTTTTGGCGTATTTTTTACTTCCAGGATATAAACCTTGATCCTCTCCGTGGGGCTGAAATTTTCACCTTTTACCTGCTCGCTTTCATTCAAGATACCGTCCGCCTTGCCAAGGTTAATGCTGATGTTCCTTCCGATATAACGCTGCACGATCCCGGTCACGATGTCTTTTTCTTTTTCAAAGTACTGATTATAGATTACACTTCTTTCTTCCTCGCGGATTTTCTGCAGAATCACATTTTTGGCATTCTGCGTTGCAATCCGCCCAAACTCCTTGGACTTGATCTCCACATGAATCATGTCACCAAACTCGGCATCCGACTTGATCTCCCGGGCCTGTTCCAAGGAAAGCTGTAAGACGGGGTCTTCTACCTCCTCCACAACTTCCTTCTCGGCATAGCAGAGGAAATCACAGGTTTCCCTGTCAATCTCAACTTTCACATTGTCTGACTTTCCAAAATGGTTTTTGCATGCGGTGATAAGTGAATTTTCAATCGCCTCAAACAATGTTTCTTTGCTGATCTCCTTCTCCTTCTCCAGAATATCCAGTGCTTCCATTAATTCTTTGTTCATTTTCCCTTTATCCCTTTCTGCCCGCTTCCCGGACTAAAAATCAAATGCCAGTTTTACTACTGCAACATCTTTTCTGTTAAAAACAAGCTCCTCTTTCCCACACCGGATGGTAATGGTCTCCCCATCAAAACTCTGCAGTGTTCCGGAAAAATCTTTGCTGCCGTTTACCGGCTTATAAGTACGCAGGTCTACCTCCTGCCCCAGGCTTTTCTCCAAATGCTTATCCTTTTTCAGCGTCCGTCCAAGTCCCGGAGAGCTGACCTCCAAAATATAGGCATCCTCAATAAAATCCTCCCTATCCAGTTCGTCGGAAAGGGCTCTGCTGACCACTTCACAGTCATTGATATTCACACCGCCGTCCTTGTCAATGTAACACCGAAGATACCAATCGCTCCCTTCCTTCACATACTCCACATCATAAATTTCCACCTGGTTATCCCGGGCAATCGGCGAAAGAAGTTTTTCCGTCCTTTCTTCATAATTTTCACGTTTTGACATATCCACCACCCCTTATCATACAAAAGAGTGGACTGACAAGTCCACTCTAGTAATCATTTTATCTAATCTTCCTGTATTGTAGCACCATAGCGGGCAAATTGCAAGCGTAAAATGATACGACTTATTACTTACCGCACGCTTTTTCTTCCTTATACAATTGGTAAAGAAGGAAGGCCGCAAGCAGTACAAATCCCATACCGCCAAGGATCCCTGTAGGTGCGGGCCCGAAAAACAGATTGTAAGGGTTATCCAATGATGAAAACATAACGCCTATACTGCCAAAGCCGCCGATCACTCCTCTGGCAAGGATAGCCGGAATGATGCTTCCTGTCTTAATCGTCAAATAAGAAAGCAGAACACCGATCACGGTACAGTAAATGCACATTGCCAAAATCCCTGTCACCGGATAACCGGGATACCCAAGTCCATAGCTCTGCCCCATGAACACAAGGGGCGCATACCACAACCCCCAGATGGCGCCGGTCAGCAAAATCGCAGGCACCGTCTTAAAATGTTTCATCATTTTCGGGAGCAGGTATCCCCGGAACCCCCATTCCTCGCCAAAACAATTGAGAAGATTGGCAAAAGGTGACATCACCACGCCAATGACCACCTGAAAAAGCACTGCCCTTTGTACAATTTCCTTCGTGATCTGCTCACCGGTCTGCTTTGCCTGTTCTGTCAGGATCAAATTGACATACCCGAGTTCAGAATCAAATCTGCCGGGTGACAGCAGGTAATAGAATACCGCCCCAAAAATAATAAGAACCGCCGTTCCAAGCCATGCCAGACCATAGTATTTCAAATTTTCCTTAATTTTCAGACTTAGCATCAGGTTAGTCACCGTAAGACGCTCCTTCGTTATCCACCGGATCAGGATTGCCCCAAAGGTCGGTATAAACATGACGGAAGAAAGAATCGTCTGGGCAGCCATTGCCTGGTCTGTATCCGCACTCCCTACAAGAGGCATGACCATAAAAATTTCGGTTCCATAAGTCACCACAAACACAAAAAGGACAAAAAGCACTGTCCGCTTTATCTCTAATTTCTTATCCGCTTCCCTCTTCTGGGCTTCATTCAATTTTGCTTCCATGCTTTTTTCGTTTTCCATCTATAAACCTTTCCCTTTCTTCCTGGGCATTTACCGCCATAAGTATCGTTCCTAAACCATTGATTGATCCACTGCCGGATACTTGATCTTATCATGAACACTGATGTCTTTTCCCATCTGTACCTCGATCAGTTTCAGTTCCGAATCCGCAATGATCTTGTGCCTGCATCCTGCTGGCAGACGGAGCACATCCCCTGCTTTCACCGGCTGTTCCACGCCATTTACCACGGCCCTTCCTTTACCGGAAACCACCGTCCATACCTCGTTCCTTCTTTCATGGCTGTGGTAGTTCATGCCGCATCCGGTATTTAACGTAACCTTAATGGTCATGCTTTCATCCTCAATATCGATCACACGGAAACTCCCCCAGGATTTCTCGGCAAACATAATCTGCTGGTCAATGCTGTCCACATAGGGCTTGATATAGCTGGACTGCTCTTTATCCGAAACCAAAATTCCTTCCGGGCTTGCGGAAACCACTGCATTTTTCAATCCCATGCACAAAACCGGCACATCCAGTTCGTTGACCAC
The DNA here is from genome assembly GCA_910587295.1 of uncultured Lachnospiraceae bacterium. Lineage (GTDB taxonomy): Bacteria > Bacillota > Clostridia > Lachnospirales > Lachnospiraceae > Suilimivivens. The sequence continues at coordinate 47,946 of CAJULP010000054.1, forward strand.
ATGGACATTTTCGCAGGCATCCCCCATCATCACTTTCCCTACAGCAGGTTCCTCCATTGCTTCCGTCAGTGTGTTCCATGTTCCAAGATCCTTCCACTTGCCGGAAAACCGCATGACCTTAATATCCGGCTCCTTTTCCACCACCGCATAGTCAAAACTGATCTTCGTCAAATTCTCATATCCCGCATACAGATCCCAATAATCTGAAAACTTGATCAGTTCATGGGCTTTCTTCAATAAATATCCCAGCCGGAACGCAAAAACCCCGCCATTCCACAACGCGCCCTGACTGATATATTTTTTGGCGCCTTCAAGATCTGGTTTTTCCTTAAAAGTTTTTACCCTGCTTAGCTTATTTTCATCTTCCGGTATCACATACCCGTATTTTTCACTGGGATAGGTAGGCTCGATTCCCATTAAGACCAGATTGGAACTTCCTTCCCCGGCAAGCCTTCCTAACTCCCCCACTGCCTGAAAATAATCCTCATCCACATAAGGGTCCACCGGGCAGATCACCACCGGTTCATCCTCTGATACCTTCTTAACGTCATGGAGCCATGCCGCAACAAGAGCAATAGCCGGGAAAGTATCCCTCCTGCATGGTTCAACACAAATCCCTGCCCCGTTCCCTAATTGATTGTGAATGGCAGAAACCTGCGTCTTGGAGGTTGCAATTGTCACTGCCGCATCCCGGTCCACGCTGCGTATTTGACGGTAAACCCGCTGCACCATAGACTCATATTCCCCATCCCCCGTCCTAAATATTTTAATAAACTGTTTGGAACGGATATCGTTGGACAAAGGCCAAAGTCTCTTCCCCGAACCGCCCGATAATAATACAATGTTCATATTCAATCGCAATCTCCTTGCCGCAGTTTACATAGCATTACACTTATCAAAAAGCCCAATGCAAACCCGCCAAAATCAATCCACACATCTTCCACGGCACCGTTCCTTCCTACAGAAAAAAGCTGGATCGTCTCATCAATCAATGCGGTCATTACCCCTAAAAGCGCACCCACACAAAGATTCTTTGTAACACCCACTTCAAACGCGCGAAACAGAAAAACCGCCAAAATCCCTTCCACCGCATATTCCAAAAAGTGCGCCATCTTACGGATTACATGCTCCGTGACTATCATCCCTTCCCATAATAACCCATTTACCACGTTTACAATATGCGTGCTCCGCATACCGGACGCGCCTGCTCCTTCCATGGAGTTATGCCAAATAAAAACAACCCATGACAAAAGTAATAAGGCCGATGCCACTTTTTTTACGCCGGATAAGTTCTTTTTCTTTTTATATACATCAATAATACTCATTATTTTTACGTTGATAAACTTCCTTACACTATTTTAAAAATCATATCGTCCAGTATACTATTCTGTGGGTGTGTTTACAAGTCCTTATCCTTCCACGATCAAATATCTTCCATCCCCGACATCAAACACTTCGTCCGCTTCCAGGATCTCATCCCCCTTGACACCGTCCACGTCAATTCCTTCTTCCTCAAAGAAATCCCAGACTTCACGGACAGAACCTACGACCACTGCCAGGCATTCCTCCAAAAAAGCCTCCGCTTCCTCAAGACTGGAAACAACGTCTCCTTCAGGAAACAGCTGGCTTTGATTTTTCAGAAAACACTGCAGCACCGCATCGTCAAACTCATGCATGGAAAAGCACCTCCTTTCGTATAATCTGATAAACTCCTTTTTGTCTCCAACCAGGGCAGATGCCGCCTGCTGCCTTCTTCACTTCCTCCACGGCGGTATCCACCGCATAACTATGGCCTGCCGCGCGCATCAAGCCGATGTCATTGTCATTATCACCAAAAGCCATGGTCTGATCCTTTCCGATCCCCAGGTATTCTTCCAGAAATTTAAGGCCGTTCCCTTTATCCACGCTCCCGTCCATAAAGTCAACCCACTCTTCCCCTGCCATGCAGACTTTGACCCTGTCCTTCCACTTAGGGATAAACACACTTTCCCCTAAACTTCTGATACTGTCTTTTTGGTACACTGCAAGTTTAATGATCTCCTCATCCTCGGCAAGGATGTCCTTAACCTGACGGAACGTATTGTGGTAACCATATGTGATCAGATCCAAAAATTCTTGATTCCTGCTCTCCACCAAACTTCCGTTTACCGTGGACACGATTGCCTCGCACTGCCCGTAGTAAGGGCGGAGCATGGATAAGATCCCTTCCACATCTTCCCTTTTCATGGGTGTGACGGAAATATTTTTATTCTGATAACAGATATGGGCGCCGTTTTCCGCAATATAAGCAATATCATCCGCCACCTCCCGGAATACGTTCCTAAGGCTTGGATACTGCCTGCCGCTTGCGGCGCAAAATAAAATCCCTTTCTTTTTCAGTTCCCTGATGGCCTCCGCCATCTCCTGGTACAGATCCGGCGTAGAATCCTCTATCAAAGTTCCATCCACATCAGATGCAATCAGCTTTATCATACCTCTCCTCATTTCCGCACCGAAGCGCATGTCAAATCCCGATTTTCTTAAGTTCCTGATAGAGCCTGCCAACCGGCAGCCCTACCACATTGCTGTAATCTCCGGATATTTTCTTTACCCATGCGGCACATTTCCCCTGGATCCCATATGCGCCCGCCTTATCCATCGGCTCGCCTGTAGCAATATAACCTGTTATTTCCTCATGGCTCATAGGGTATAACGTTACGGCGGTTTCCTCCGCAAAAATTATCTGGCGGGTGTTATCGTTTCCGCCATTTCCCGGCTCCTGCCAAATCATCGCCACACCGGTATAAACCTGATGGGTATTTCCCTGAAGCGCCAAAAGCATCTCATATGCTTCTTTCTCATCCATCGGTTTCCCTAACATCCTGCCGCCAAAAGACACCATGGTATCCGCACCGATCACCACCGAACATTCCTTTTTTTCCACAGGGAGACTTTCAAAAACCGCCTGTGCCTTGGCATAGGAAATGTCCTGCACCATCCGGGAAGGTTCCTTACTTTGGGTCTTTTCCGCTGCACTGCTTACCGTCACCCGGAAGCTGAGCCCGATCTGGTTTAGCAGCTCTTTCCTCCTTGGAGATGCGCTTGCCAAAATAATCTCTTTATTCATGATGTATTTCCGGAATGAACACCCTTTGCTGTACCGCCTCATCCTTGCCCTTAGCTGCCTGCAGCGCAAGACGGCCAAACTCTAGCTGGGCGTTAACACACTCCTTCCCTCTCCTGTCAATTTTTTCATAACTGCCATCCGGCATTAAAATATGAGCCTTCATCGTATCCTTCAACTGGGTGGATAATATGTTCATCAGCTTTTCGCGCAATTTGGGATTTTCCACCGGGAACATGATTTCTACCCGGCGCTCCAAGTTCCTTGGCATCCAGTCCGCGCTTGCGCAATAGTATTCCGGCTTGCCATCGTTTTCAAAATAAAAGATTCTGCAATGCTCCAGAAAGTTCCCGACAATGGACCGTACCGTAATCTTGTCACCGATTCCCGGAAGCCCTGTCTTCAAACAGCAGATTCCTCTTATGATCAGTTCGATTTTCACCCCTGCTGCCGCCGCTTCATAAAGCGCCTCTATGATTTCTTTATCACACAGACTGTTGATCTTTGCGATAATATGTCCGCCCCTGCCAGCCTTGGCATGTTCTTTTTCCCTGCCAATCAAATGTAAAAACCGATCCTTGAGCCAAAGGGGGGCAATAGACAGCTTATTCCAGAAAAGCGGTTCCGAGTAGCCCGAAAGCATGTTAAACACTGCCGTGGCATCTTCCCCTATGGAGGAAGAGCAGGTAAAAAGCCCTACGTCCGTATACAGCTTTGCCGTGGAATCATTATAATTCCCCGTTCCCAAATGCACATACCGGCGGATGCCGTCCTCTTCTCTTCTCACCACAAGGGTGATCTTACTGTGGGTCTTAAGCCCTACCAGCCCGTAGATCACATGGCACCCTGCTTTTTCCAGCATCTTTGCCCATACGATATTGTTTTCCTCATCAAATCTTGCCTTCAATTCCACCAAAACGGAAACCTGCTTGCCGTTTTCCGCCGCCTGGGCTAACGCCGCAATGATTGGCGAATTGCCACTGACCCGGTAAAGGGTCTGCTTGATCGCCAGCACATCCTTATCCCTTGCTGCCTGCCTGATAAAGTCCACCACCGGCGAAAACGTCTCGTAAGGATGATGGAGCAGGATATCCCCCTTTTGGATCTGCTCAAAAATATCGCATCCATCCGGGAACTCCGGAACCTGCTGAGGCTTTTCGTAACTATGCTCCTTCAAATGGTCAAAGCCGGGAAGGGCATACATTTTCATCAAAAAAGTCAGATCCAGCGGACCTGCGATCTGATAGATCTCCTCATCCACGATAGAAAGTTCTTCTTTTATGATATTAAGCAGCCGCTGATCCATCCCCTGCTCCACCTCAAGGCGGATCGCCTGGCCCCACTGACGCATCTTAAGCTGTTTTTCAATCTCTTTCAGCAAATCCTCGGCTTCATCCTCCTCCAATGAAAAATCCGCATTTCTCATGATCCGGAAGGGATGTGAACATACAATGTCATAATTTAAAAACAGCTTCTGGATATTCCGCTCAATCACCTCTTCTAACAGGATGACCGTCTTTTCCCCCTCGTTCCTTGGCGGGAGCTGTACGATCCGGGAAAGCACGCCAGGCACCTGCACCATTGCAAATTCAAGCCCGTTATCATCCACTTCCCCACTGCTGTTTTTTTTCTTCATTAATGCCCCGATATTTAACGTCTTATTCCGGATAAGGGGAAACGGCCTAGAGGAATCCACCGCCATAGGCGTCAGCACAGGATATATATTTTCCTCATAAAACTGGTCCACATAAGCCGCTTCCGCATCGGTCAGCTTTTCATGTTTTTCGATCACACGCAGCCCTGCGTTTAAAAGCTGGGGAAGGATGGAACGGTTATAGATCGCATACTGCTGTTCCACCAGCTCATGTGTTGCCGGATACAGTTCCTTTAACTGCCTGCCCGGCGTCATTCCTGCAATATCCGGTTTGTCATAACCGGCATTTATCATATCATTTAAGGATGCCACCCTTACCATAAAAAATTCATCCAGGTTTGATGCGGTAATGCTTAAAAATTTCAACCGTTCAAACAAAGGGTTGTTTTTATCCTTCGCCTCACTTAATACCCTCTTGTCAAAAAGCACCCAGCTAAGCTCCCTGTTGCTGTAAAAGCCGGGATCGTCATATCCGGATTTCCCCATAACTTCTCCCTCCGTTTATATTGTCCTCTTTTGCCTGATCACAGGCTGTACGCTGTACACTTCCTCAAAAAACATGGCGCTTCGTCCAAACAGCCCCTTTTCTAACGTAATGTCCTCATTGGTATCCACCGTGATAATAAGCCGGTTGTCCTTAAGAGCCGGCTTGACATTTTTAAATTTCTGCTTATGGCTCCGGTCTAACCCGTTTGCCACCCGCAGGATTGCCGTAAGTTTTGCAATTTTAAGATATTCGCCCATATCCCTCATGCCATATCTGCTCATTTCCTCAAAATACTCAAATTCCATATGGTTATATTTGACCACATTGGCCACAATCTGCCGTTCCACATGGGAAAGGCCAATGATCTCCGTGGACATGATAATATTGTAGGAACATTCCGCAAGATTGATCATACTGATATATTTACCGCAGTCATGCAAAATGGTGGACAGCTGAAGCAGCATCCTCTCCCGCCTGCCAAAGCCGTGGACCTTTTTCATGCTGTCAAAAATTGCAAGCGCAATCTGCTCTAAGGTTTCACTGCGCTTTTTGCTTCCCCGGTATCTCTTACTGATATTGTGGGCGCAGGCAATGATATCCTGCTCAAAATCATGGTCCGATACAATAACCTTATTCTTTTGCGCATATTCATATGCTATGCCGTCACACAAAGTCACACCCGGAGCCCAGATAAGCTCCGCTCCCATCGTTTCCATGATACGCTTTGTCATAATTAGCGCAATATACAAAAGGGGCATGGTTCCCTCCGGCACATCCCACTTCCTTGCCAATTCCGATATACTCTGGTTCTGGTATACCATCCGGAATTTTTCAAATAATTCCACCCCCGCATATCCGGTCATTTCATTGTTGATGCTCTTTTTGCGCAGGATGGTAGAAATATAATCATCCACGATGATGATGTTTTTAATTTCCCTGTCCTTTAAATAAAGCTTCTTATAGATCGCCATCTGGGCATCAATCATCTCGTCCAAAAACTTCTCGTAATGCCGAATGCTGGCATTTAAATGAGCCAAGTGTTCCCTAAGGCGCAGCACTCCTAATTTTAAATTCTGGGTAGATACTAAAGTATCCTTATCAAACAGGGAAATCTGGATACTGCCGCCCCCGATATCCACGATCGCCGTTCCGCTTTCTATAATCTTCTGGAACCCTTCCCCCTGAAAAGCAATGGACTTATAATCTAGAAAGCGCTGCTCCGAATTGCTTAAAGTTTCAATGCGGATCCCTGTCCTTTGCTGGATCTGATCAAGCAAAATAGCGGTATTTTCAATCTCCCTGATCGCACTTGTGCCATAAGCCGCATAATCTGATACCTGATAAGCTTTCATGATGCCTGCAAATTCACCTAAGATCCTGCAAAGTTCTTCCACCCGCTGATAACTCAGCTTTCCGGTGGTGTAGCTTTCCGTTCCCATATCAATACTATGGCGGACATGGTCGATCTCTTTCATCCCCCTTGCCTTGGAAACCTCAAAAATCTTCATGGCAAGCTCGTAAGATCCTACGTCAATTGCCGCAAATGTCTTTACTGCCATTTTTCCCGCTTTGCTCCTTTCCCAAAATGAAATCGACAAACTGCTGCGCACACCTTCCCGAAAGCCCCCCGTGGGCAATCTCCCATTTTGCCGCCTCCGCTAAAAGCTCATCTTCCGGCATCTCCACATGAAAACGTTCCGCCAGGACCCGGACAATGTTCTGGAACTCCTTTTTATCAGGCGCCGCAAAATAAATGGTAACCCCAAATCTTGCCGCCAAAGATAATTTTTCCTGTACCGTATCCCCAGCATGGAGCTGGTCACGCCTGTCCTCTTTATCGGAAAACTTCTCTCTGATCAGGTGCCTGCGGTTAGAGGTGGCATAGATCAGAACGTTGTCCGGCCTGCGCTCTAAGCCGCCTTCTATCACTGCCTTTAAATATTTATATTCGATTTCAAAGTCCTCGAAGCTTAAGTCATCCATATAAATGATAAACTTATAATTTCTGTTCTTGACCTGGGCGATCACGTCATGCAGATCCTGAAACTGGTGCTTGTAAACCTCAATGACCCGAAGGCCCTTTTCATAATATTCATTTGCAATCGCCTTGATACTGGAAGATTTCCCTGTGCCCGCATCCCCAAAAAGCAGGCAGTTATTTGCCTTTTTCCCCTTAACAAAAGCTTCCGTATTAGCAATAAGCTTCCCCTTGGGAATCTCATACCCCACAAGATCATCCAAACGCACATGGGCAATCCTGGGGATTGGCACGATCTGGACTCCCCTCTCGTCATGGACCACCCGGAAAGCCTTATGCAGGCCAAACTTTCCCACGCCGTAATCCCTGTAAAACTCCGTCAGCGTATCTTTCATTTCTTCCGGTGTATGGTCTTTGGTAAACTTCACGGCAAGGGAGCAGATTCTTTCCCTGATACGGCTGTTATAAACCTTGCTCTCACTGTCACTGCTCACATAATTGGTGATCAGATCAAACCCGTCTATGTGAAGTTCCCTTACCAGATCAGAAAAATCAAAATCAAATAATTCCTTAAATATAACGATATCATGGAGCACCGCCTGATTGATGCTCCCTTCCACCGCTCCCCTGACCTCGCATGCCCTGCTGTAACTGTTTTCATTGTTCACCAGAAGATGGGCAAGGTAGCAATGCCACAGATTCCCGTAAAACCCGTAATTTCCCGCAAGCTCTAACAGACTGTACATACAGCGGTACATCACATTTGCCCTCTGCCCGCAGTCTTCTTCCCCCCTTTGGCCGGCTCCCATAAGCCATGCCATATCATGTAAAGGCATTGCCTCATACTCTTCAAAATTTCTGTATACGATCAGTTCCTGTTCCCGGATCTTCATCTTACACCCCGCTAATAATTCCCTAAAATTTTCATTTCCCTGGCTTCCTCCCGGAGTCCTCTTAACGCATTCCGTACAGCACCATCCGAAAGATTCCCGTCAAAATCAATAAAGAAACGATACTCCCAGTTCCTGTCTTCAATGGGCCTGCTCTCAATCCGGTTCATATTTAAGTTGTTATAGATAAAATGGGAAAGCATATGGTACAGTGAGCCGCTCTCATGAGGCACTTCAAAACAAATGCTCACCTTTTTGGCATCCCTTCGAAATATTTTCTGGTTGGTCACAATAATAAATCTGGTGGAATTGGTGCTGGACTGGTTTACGCCCTTTTTCAGTACCTCTAGCCCGTAAAGCTTAGCCGCATATTCGCTGGCGATTGCCGCCTGCGTTTTATCTAAATCCGCCGCCACCTTTTTTGCCGCAAACGCATTGTTCTGCATACTGATCTGCTGCCAGCCGTACTGGTTCAAAAAACGCGCCGACTGCATCAGTGACTGGGGATGAGAATATACCGTCCGGATATCCGAAATTTCCGTTCCCGGCACCGCCATCAGGCAATGCTCTATCCGGATGATCTGTTCCCCTACGATATAATTTTCAAACTCCACCAAAAGATCATAAATCTCACTGACAATCCCTGCCGTGGAATTTTCAATGGGAAGCACCGCAAAATCCGCACTTCCTTCGTCAATAGCGATCATGGCATCCCGAAAGGTCTCCACATGGAAACTGTTTACCTGCTCCCCGAAATACTGTATCATGGCTGCCTGGGAATATGCCCCTTCCGCCCCTTGGAAAACCACTCTCGCTTTCCCCTGGGATAAGGAATCTACCCCAATAAAAGGCAGTTTTCCGCTGCTGCCATGTTCCGAAAGGAGACGGTACTGGAGCTTACGGCTCATGGACATGATCTGCTCAAAAAGCTCCTCTATCCCATGTCTATTAAAATCGTTATGGGTAAGGGCCTTGACGGTACGGATCTTTTCTTCTTCCCTTGCCTTGTCAAACACCTTCTTACCGGTCTCAATCTTATACTGTGCCACCTGCCCGGATATCTCCATACGCTTTTCATACAGCTCTACGATACGGGCGTCAATCTCATCAATCTGCTGCCTTAAATCCGTCAAATCTGTCATCTTGGACCCCCACTTTTCTTGTTTCTACTATTTTATATCAAAAAAAGGCCCATAGCAAGATACATGGAAACTTTTTGAGATATAGTTGCACAGTAAATTTCATTTTATTATAATAGAGTGTATAGAGAACATTCAGCCCTGCTGAAAATAGGAGGATCAATTTAATGAAAAAGAACTGGAAAGCTATGCTAATTTTAGGTATCATCCTGATCGTGCTTATCCTGTCAGGCGTTTATACCATATTATCTGCCAGGATTCCCCACAATGATATTTCCGTTACCGGGAATACTGCCGGCAACTTAAACAACAAAGGCTTGTTTGCCGAAGCGGACGGCCGGGTCTACTTTTCCAACGCATACGACAGCGGCTGCCTGTATTCCATGAATGCCGATGAGACTGACCTGAAAAAAATAAACAGCTCCCCCGTCAATTCTATCAATGTGGGCGGAAATTATCTTTATTATTTTATGAACAACTCAAGCGGCGGCACCGGGCTTGGCTATGTAGTCCGCACCTATGGCATCTTCCGCTCCAAATTAAACGGCAAGAATATCACCTGCCTTGACCGGAACGCAGCGATCACCATGCAGCTTTCCGGAGATTACCTGTATTACCAAAGATATAACAACACAGATTTTACGCAGTTATACAAGATCAAGACTGACAAATCCGACAACACTCTGGTTTATGACGGCGTTATCAATCCCGCCGCCTGCTTTAACGGCATGATCTACTTTAACGGAACCGAGGACGATCATTACCTCTATGCGTTAAACACCACCACTGACGCGATTTCCACCATTTATCAGGGCAATCTGTGGAATCCGGTCTATCAGGATGGCTATATTTATTATATGGATGTAGCGGAAGATTACCGGCTCTGCCGGCTTTCCTTATCCCAGAACACCGTGGAAGTCCTGACCAGCGACCGCGTGGACGGCTTTAACGTAGGATCACAATACATATATTACCAAAGGACTATGGAGCCTGCCCTTATGCGGATGGCGCTTGATGGGAGTGATCAGGAAATGGTGGCGGAAGGGGTCTACAGTGATATCAACCTGACCTCCACCTACGCTTATTTCCACGCTTACGGGGAGGACACCCCGGTTTACCACACGCCGGTAAACGGCCCTGTCAATGTGACAACATTTGACGCCGCATTAAATGCGGCATTATCGAAGTAAATCCTGAAGCATATGTCTGATGGTCTTTCCCGTCACAGGGTGGACCAGATTCGGGCATAGCTTGGATAAAGGTTCTAAGACAAACCGGCGGTTCCCCATATCCGGATGGGGGACCGTTAATTCAGGGTCATCAGACACATAATCTTGATAAAGCAGAATATCTAAATCCAGGGTTCTTGGCCCCCAGTGGATCTTCCGTTCCCTTCCTGCTTTCTGCTCCAGCTCGTGGAGAAAAGCTAAAAGCTCATCCGGAAAAAGCAATGTCTTTAGCCCCACCGCCCCGTTTAAGAAATCATCCTGCATAACGCCGCCATAAGGAGCTGTGACCATCCACTCCGAACACTTCACATCCCTGATCAGGGGATGCGCTTTCAATCTGTCTACGGCATCCTCAAGATACCGCTCCTTATCCCCCATATTCGAACCGATTCCCAAAAAAACCTGCTTCCACCCCCGCCTGATCTTTACTGACACACACGCAAAAGGAAGCCCCACCGGTGCATGGGGCTTTTTTATCTCCAGTTCAAGTTCCATGATCTGCGGAAAGGATACCAAAATTTCCCTTGCAAGATGCTCCGCTGCCGCTTCGATCAGAAGAAACGTGTTTTGCCGCAGATAATCATGAATGAAATGGCATACCCTCCCGTAATCCGCAGAGCAGTCCAGATCGTCACTAAGCCCTGCGGTCCTTAAGTCCATAATAAGCTCCGCACTTACCAAAAACATCTGCCCACGCAGGGTTTCCTCGGCGTACACCCCATGCCCTGCATATACTTCCAGCTCCCTGATCAAAATAGAATCCATATCCACCCCCACGGTCACAGTAATTTTCTCTCCTTCAAAATAGCTTCCGTCATCTTGATCGCACGCACATTTTCTTTCACGTCATGGACTCTGACAAAAGCACACCCTTTTAATACCCCGAAAACCGTGGTGACCAGCGTTCCTTCTATCCTGTCGCCTACCGGAAGGTCAAGGGTAAGTCCGATCACGGATTTCCTGCTTGTGCCAAGCAGGATCGGGTAACCTAACTGCTTGAGCCGGTCCAGTTTATCAATGATTTCCAAATTATTCTCATAGGACTTGGCAAACCCGATCCCCGGATCCAGAATGATCTTGTCGTCAGAAATACCTGCTTCGTGGGCAATGGCGATACTTTCCTCAAGATCGGATTTGATATCCTCCATCAGATCCCCATATACGCCCTCTTTGCGGTTGTGCATCAGCACGCAGGGTATCTGTTCCTTACCGACTACCTGTGCCAGGCTTTCATCAAACTTAAGCCCCCACACATCATTAATCATATCCACCCCTGCATAAATCCCCATTTTGGCAACTTCACCCTTACAGGTATCTAGCGACACAGGAATGTCAAAGCGCCTTTTAACCTCTTCGATTATCGGAAGCACCCTCCTGCACTCCTCATGCCAGTGGACAGGCAAAAACCCGGGCCTTGTGGATTCTCCTCCGATATCCAGGATATCCATCCCGCAATCCAGCATTTCTTCCACACGGAAAAGAGCCTGGTCCACCTTGCTGTACCTGCCGCCGTCCGAAAAAGAATCCGGCGTTGCGTTTAGTATCCCCATAACATAAGTACATTTCTCAGTGTCAAACTCGCGGTTTCCTATTTTCATTCTCATCCCCCCTATCCTCATCCTACCAGATAATTCGTCCGTTTTTCTTGTTCTGCTTCCAGTCACATAAGTGCTCCGCCGCACAGGCAAAGCAAGGGCGGCTCATCTTGTCAGCCCGGTAAATAAGCCCAGACAAAGACTTTTGTGTTTTTATGTCACCATCACGATGGCTGCCGATTGCCGCAAGGATACTGCTTTTTTCTTCTTCCGAAAAACCGCAGTCATCTAAGATTTCCGGTGCCAGCATAACGCTTGCTTTTTCGTGGGATATGCCATCTTCATACTCCATCCATCTCCCGATGTCATGCAAAAGCGCCGCCCCGTAGATCAGTTCCTTCTCCTGTCCGTAACCTTCTGTCTGATCCAGAATCACCGCAAGCCTTGCCACGTCAAGGAAATGCCCCATATTATGGCAACAGAACTGTCGATCTTTTTCTGCCTTATTAATCCGCGCTATATAGTCTTTATATTTTTCGTGATGTAAGATCCGATTTACCCTATCCATTTTTATGCCCTTATTTTACCATATTCCAAAAAAGAGATTTCAGGCTTTCATCCTCATCAAACAATCCCCTGGATGCTGCCGTGACCGTCTGGCTCCCCGGCTTTTTCACCCCCCGCATGGTCATACACATATGCTCCGCACTGACCAGCACCATCACACCTTTGGGACGCAGGTTTTCCATGATTGCATCAGCAATCTCCGCGGTAAGCCGCTCCTGGATCTGCAGCCTTGCGGCGTAGACCTCCACCGTCCTGGCAAGCTTGCTGATCCCCACCACCTGTCCGTCCGGAATATAGGCAATATGGATCTTCCCGAAAAAGGGCATTAAATGATGCTCACAGATGGAATAAAAGGTAATATCCCGCTCTAACACGATCTGGCTGTCTGATGCTTCAAAGGTTTTGGACAAATGCTCTTTCGCGGAAGCCCCCATGCCGGAGAGCAGCTCTTCATACATCCTGGCTACCCTTGCAGGCGTTTCTTTCAGGCCCTCCCTGTTAACGTCTTCTCCCATACCCTCAAGCAGCAGCTTTACCGCCGCTTCCACTTTATCTTTGTTTACCATGTACGTCTCTCCCAATAGTTTCTCTGCCTCTTTTGTCAGAGACAGTCTCTATCATCTTGATCAGGCTCCCAAGATAGGACAAAGAACCAAACGCAATGACCACGGTATCTTTATCCGCTAAAAGATAAGCAAGCTCCACCGCTTCTTCCACGCTGTCCAAGGCAGTGACCTGCCCGTGGTATGTCTTTGCCATACAGGCAAGCTCATAGGAAGAAAGCCCTCTTTCCCCTGCTGTCGGCACGGTAAGAACCTGTTCGGCAAGAGGGCATGTCACTTGTAAGATCTCATCTTGTTCTTTATCCCTCAACATTCCTATTATATATATAATTCTCCGGTTTGTAAAATAAAACCGGATTGATTCCGCAAGCTTTGCCGCCCCGTCCGGATTGTGGGCGCCATCCGCAATCACACAGGGCTTTCGGGAAAGCACCTGGAACCTTCCCGGCCATGCCGCTTTTGTAAGCCCCTGGCTGATCGCCTTTTGGCCAACAGGCATCCCCCGGTTTTCCAGCTCCTCCATTGCCCGGATGGCAAGGACCGCATTTTCAATCTGGTAAGTTCCTGCCAAAGTAATGGTAAGATCATGATACTTCCCATAATGGAATACCTGTTTCTCCAGGCTCCGCTTTACCACCTTTCCATCTGCCGGGTCTGCTGTCACTAACGGCACAGAGAGTTCCTTCGCCTTATCCCGCAGCACCTTCATGACCTCTTCCGGCCCCTTTAAGGCTATGACCGCAGATCCCTTTTTTATGATCCCTGACTTTTCCGTTGCAATTTCTTCAAGGCTGTTTCCCAAAACCTTCCTGTGATCAAAACTGATGGAAGTAAAGATTGCAAGCAGAGTGTTTTGAACCACATTTGTGGCATCCAAACGTCCCCCCATGCCGGTTTCCAAGACCACGATATCGCATTTTTGCTCCTTAAAATACCAAAACGCCATGGCAGTCTCAATTTCATAGGCTGTGGGATGCGGCTTTCCTTCTAAGACCAGCTCCCCGCACACATCTTTTATATGTTCCATCATGCGGCAAAGATCTTTTTTACTCACCGGCCTGCCGTTTACCTGCATGATCTCCCGGTATTCAAAGACTGCCGGAGAAAGGTATCTTCCTACCCGGTACCCGGCTTGTTTCAAAATTTCCGAACAAAATGAAAGCACAGATCCCTTCCCGTTGGTACCCGCTATATGGATAAACTTAAGATCCGCCTGCGGGTTCCCCAATTTTTCACACAATTGCTCTATATTAAAAAGCCCCGGAACCATCCCGTATTTTTTTACTTCCTCCAAAAAATCCATTACTTCCTGTAAATTCATACTTTGTCTCCTAACATGTATAATTTCCTGTCTTTGACCCATACTAAACCATAACAAACCAAAGGACAACTACGATAATGCTGAAAAAATTTTTCAAATGCGGCCTTGCCGGCTGGTGCATGGAGATCATCTTTACCGCCTTAGATTCCCTGCGCCGGCGGGATATGCGGCTTATGGGCCGGACTTCCCTATGGATGTTCCCCATATACGGGAGTGCCTGCTTTTTAACCATTTTGCGCCATCCCTTAAAAAAATTCCCTGCCTTCATCCGGGGATGTGTTTATGCTGTCTGCATTTATATCGGCGAATACCTGACCGGCCGCTTTTTGGACAAGCACCACATCTGCCCCTGGAATTATGAAAGATCACGCTGGCAGATCAAAAGGATCATACGCCTTGACTATTTTCCAAACTGGCTGTTAGCCGGACTGCTGTTTGAAAAATTATAACCTCTCAATCTTAAATTTGCCAGAAAGCGCAGGAAAGCGGTATGAAAACTCATACCGCTATTTTAATCCATTATTTCATTCATCTGCCTATCAATCATCCTCTGACAGATCCGAGTCTGCACCAATGTCTAACGTATTTAATGTGCGCCGCTTCATCCTAGCCCGCTCCGACGCTTCCAAGATATAGTTCTTGATCTCCCGCGCATTCCGGACATGCTCTAACACTAATTTCGGGTGAGTCGTGTCACCGGTGTATAATACCACCGTTCCCAGTCCGAACATTCTTTCAGGCAAAGAAGTAACAAGCTCCACGTCCTGCACCTTGTACATGTAGCAGTCATTTTCAACTTTGTTCAAAAACCCGCTGTTTATGGTAATGATGTTTTCTTTCACGTCATATCTGGTAAAGGTCAGAGGCAGGCCGAAAAACACCCACCGCTTTTTCTCACTATATTCAATCTCCATTTCTTTCTCCTTACTCCAATACCTTTTTTAGTTCATCCATAAAGGTATTGATGTCCTTAAATTCCCTGTAAACAGACGCAAAACGAACATAAGCAACTGCCTCTAAGTCCTTTAGCTTATTCATCACCAGTTCGCCGATCACCCGGCTGGGGATTTCTTTCTCCTCACTGCTAAAAATCTCCGTCTCCACATCATCCACCAGCTGCTTGATCTGGTTTGCACTGATCGGGCGCTTATGGCAGGCGCGCAACACACCGGCTTCAATCTTTGACCTATCGTAAGTTTCCCTGTTATCATCCTTTTTAATAACGATCAACGGGATAGTTTCTACTTTTTCATATGTAGTAAAGCGCTTATCACATTCATCGCACACACGGCGGCGGCGGATCGAATTATTATCATCCGCTGGTCTTGAATCGATCACCCTGGTGTTTTCGTGGCCACAAAACGGACATTTCATTAGTTTTCCTCCCTTTTCAGACAGCGCCTCCAAAGTCCTGGCTACCCCTCTCGGGCAGCGCCTTTTTCCTGACTGCCCTTTTCGGGCAGCGCCTTCAAACCTTCGGTTTGAGGCTCGCTTCGCTCGCCAAATAGAAAAATACACAGCTGCCTATGCAAGCATGGCAGCTATCCATTTTTCTATTTGGCTCTGCCCTTTTCGTACATTATACGTTTACTTAAAAATTATGTCAACCATTTTATGGCCATTCGGGCACAACTGGATGCGGTTAAAAGAAAAGAATGGAAAACCATTGAAAAAGCGGCATTTTCAAGTTGTAATCTCAAAAAATGGAGGTGTTCTGCCATGGTGAAATATCGGCTTTCCTTCTAAATTACGATAGAAGAAAAATCCATACAATCCTTCTATCTCGTCAGTGCATAGGGGGTAAATATGAAAAAATATCAAAAACACGCCGGCGCCTATTTTATAGGGGCTTTGGTTTTTATACTCATCAGCACCATGTTTACGGTTGTTTTGCAATTCTTCAAAGGGGATGTGCTGGATTATGTCATCACCGGAAATACACAGGCCGCGCTTCGGTATGCAACTCTTCTGGCCGCCTTTATCCTGAGTGAAATTCTGTTTTACTTTGGGTACAGGCAGTTCAGCGCAGGATTTGTCGTTGGCTGCACGAAGCCGCCAAAACGGAACATCTTTGAAAACATCTTTAAGTGCGGCTATGCGGACTATAAATCGACGCCGCAAGGGGAGTACATCGCAAAATACACGAACGAAGCGGATACGATTAAGGCTCGCCGCTTTCAGTTGCTTCCCCTGTTCTGGGAGATTCTTTTCAAGATCATCTTTGTAAGCATAGCTTTATTTATGTTAGACTGGCGTCTTGCCCTAATTACCATCGGGCTTTTGACCACCCCGCTCTATGTTCCCAGGCTTATTGAGAAGCGGTTGCAGAATGCGCAAAATGCGTATCCGAAAGCGGTCAAAGCAAATTTGGCAAAGGTCAACGATTGGTTCAGCGGCTTTGAAATTAAAAAGCCGGTACTGAAGAACTTAACTTCAACTTTCAAGCGCAAAAAGGCAGGCGCTATCTCTTCAAAGGCCCCAGCGGATGGGGGAAAACCACCGCCATCAACCTGCTGCTTCGTTACTATGACGTAACTGGCGGCAGTGTCGAAATTGACGGAGTGCCTCTTTGCGCATATTCCAGCACCTATGACTGCATAACGGTTGTCCGGCAGGAGACGGTATTGTTCCACGATTCTCTAAGGAACAACCTGACCATGTATCGGAACATTCCCGACAAAAAGCCGGCCCAGGCGCTTCAACGCCTTGGACTTGGTAAGTTTGCCGGAAAAGATGCCCTAGATGCCATGATTGCCGAGAATGGAGCAAACCTCTCCGGCGGTGAAAAGAAACGCATCTGTTTAGCCCGCGCGCTGCTGCGAGATACGGACGTACTGATTCCGGATGAGCCGCTGGCAAATCTTGATGACGCCACCGCGGGCATGATTGAGGATCTGCTGCTCTCCATTGAAGGAAAGCTGCTGCTTGTGGTATCCCATCAATTCACGGAAAAGAAATTATCGTCTTTCGATAACATCCTGAACCTGAACAAAGCATTACCCTATAGGAACAACTTGGTTTTCATATTCTTCGCATAACCAAATGGAAATAGTTCTTTTCTTCTGACCTCGTTACAACCGCCAGGCCTGCATCTTCACACATTTTTGTAATAGACGATATATCCTGCGCATCCCGCTTCCCAACCCCGTAAGTCGTGGAAATAGATACGTCAGGCAGTTGGACCGCCACATCAACACAAAACGGCTCCGGATAAGCTGACGCAATATCACAATCCCAAATATGGACTCCGCCGCCCTCTTTGAGCACCCTTGCCGCTTCCCGGACCGCCTTTCGCTGCTCCTTTTCCCCCATAAACATCAACGAAAAAAAGAATGTCACATGGTCAAAAGCGCCATCCGCATATTGCAAGTTGGTTGCATCCATCAGCACCTTCTCAAACCCGTCCGGGGCATCGTCAAGTTCCTTCTGGCAACAGTCAACCGCAACAACCCTCTCCTGGTAAAGACGCCCGATCACCCCTTCCCCACCGCCGCCGATGTCAAGTATCTTTCCTTCCAAATCCCTGTTTAACCGAATCATGGCATCATCCTTCCAATTCTTGAATATGTCTCTGATTTCCGTTTCACGCTCCCGGCAATAAGAATAAGCGTTACACATGAAATTTCTAATACTTTGATTTTGACACATGGCATTTGATGTGTCAAGGATCATTCTCCCATGTCAAAAAAATAGGGATAGACACGTTCACCTCGTTGTGCTTATTGCGCTTTGTAGACATGAATTTATCTTTATCATGAAAGCTTATCTTAAAATTTTCCTCTCTATGTCTTGCGCAAAAAAGGGCGGAAGCGCACAAGAACATGCGCTTCCGCTAATTGCCATCGGATTAGCAAAACACGATCACCTTAGAGGGCGTGGTCTGGGGCGGGATGCTTCTGGTGGTCACTGTATAATAGACCAGTAAAACCTGCCCGTTTAAGTTGCAATGGAAGCTCTGCCCATTGGCAGTCCTTACCACCGTATTGCCCGCAATATTCAACTGCAAGGAGCCGTCCTCGGCAACAAGGTTCCTGCCAAAGCGGCCAAGCATCACCTGCTCGTTCCTCCCCACCGCCGTAACAAGGTGCACACGGTATCTCGGCGGGAAGATAAGGGGCACCGGCTCCCTGCCGTCATAAAACGCCACCACGCGCATGCCATTGCGCAATTGCCTGTCTTCAACCACCTTCGTCTGCGGATCCACCGCAAAATTCACAATGCCATTGTCCGTCCTAAGGGACATCATCTGGCTGCAGCAGTCGCTTCCTCTTATAATATTAAAAATTGTTCCGGCTACCGGAACCAAATTTTCATAAGGCATACGATCACCTTTTTTCTTTAACCTGAATCCGTGAAACTCATTGTTTTTATATGCCAATCTACAATCAGATTGGCAAAAAGTAAAAAGTGTACCTTAATAATGTTGAATCAATCTGCATAAATGTGGGAATATACTGCTAAATCTTATCCATTTTCCTATAA
>CAJULP010000055.1 GCA_910587295.1 uncultured Lachnospiraceae bacterium
AAAGCGGAAATTCAGCGCCGGATCGAGTGTCAGAAAAATCAGGAATGATTAAAACATATGTGAATTGTCAATGTGCTTCAGTTGCCGAAAATAACTGGGGCATTTTTATTTTAGCAACGGCTGAAAATTAAGCGCTTACATTCCGATACCCTTTTTTAAATTCTTCCAAAATTTTTTTCTGATTAATATCGGATGTAGACGCAACGATTAACGTTTGCTTTTCAATTGCCTCATAGAAATATTTTAATGCAGTCTGCCGATCCTTCATCCGGACATAGCATCTTCCTGTTTGATAGGCGCAGACTGCCATTTGCCTGATGAGGTCTGCTTCTTCGTACTGACCGATTTTTACCAATTCCTTAAGTTTCTGCTCTGATTTCAGCGCTGCGTCTAAAGCTTCCTCAAAAAAGGATGGTTCATCAAGATCGTAGAGCAGAGCAGATTTGTTATAGTTATTCATTGCAATATCTAATTGCCTAGACTTTTCCTGATTGTTTTCCGCCTGCGTGATAGTTTCGTTGATTGGCATAATCAGCGCACGATAGCCGTTATGTATATATTGATTCAAAGTAATGTCATCCGTCAGGCGCAGTTCCCGTACCGCATGGAATACTGCCTTATATTCATCCCGCAGCATCCACATATTGTCTAGAGTATTGTCCACTTTATACGCAGCGCTGCCATCTGCCAAAAAAGAATCTACCAGATGAAAGAAATCTTTTTCACATGCTTTTGTCAGGCTGCAGCCTATTTTGGACATATAATTTATGATATGCGCCAGTTTTATCATGTCCCTCTCATAATGATACTCCATATGTGTAAGGCGCCAATAATTTCGGTCCATTTCCAGAGTTTTCATTTTATAAATAAACGCCTGCAGAACGTAATTCTCATCATCATCTTCACATCCGGCCTCCCATAGGCTTTCTGCATAATTGTTGTAAAGATTAATTTGATCTTTCAGCCTCTCACGGTTATGGGCTTTCTCCCCTGATAGTTTGGCTCTATATTCAGATAATTTCAGGGACTTTTCATAATATGGCAATGCCTCATTAAATTTTCCTAACATCATCAATGCATTTCCTACATTGTAATATCCGCCGCCTAGTACACACATACCATATGCTGATGGGTATTTCTCCGCCCAGAGTTTTCGGTTTTCCAGATCATGCTCATATGCCCCTAGTGCGTTTTCCGGTTCATTCAGCTTGTGATAAATTTCGCCCATAGAACCATAATACCAAACAGGGGTATCCTCGCCCGAAGTAAGCATATCCGTCAGGCCGGCATCTATTCCCTCTTTTGCAATTTCTATTCCCCGCCGTAACATGGATTGTTTTGATGATTCCTTATAAAAGACAATCATGTTATTATAAGCCATAAGCAACTGTTGCTTATCAATTATCCCCTTTTGATAAAAATCCTTGCTGATGGCAAAATATTTTTCCCCAAATTCATAAATTAACGGATCACCCAAAAATTTTGCCGTGCAGGCACATTTATAGCTGTTTACACGGAGCAGTTCCTGCCACGCTGTATTCCTTTCACCGCGGTAGTTATTGATTAAGGGGTCCAGTTGTTTCATAATGCTAAACTTGATACGGCTTTCCTGGTAATTTTGTAAAAACAGTTTTTCACAAAAATAAACAAAGAAAACGGCAAAACTCAGTGAGGTATAATTGGTAGTGGCATTGGACAGAAGGTCGTTCACCTGTTTTCCGCCGTTCATCTTGCAGATAAAATATAAACATTTTGCCGCACCAATTAAAACGGGGTCATCTTTTTGGTGCTTTGTGATATAATTCATCAAATAATCGGAACGGCCAGCCAGCATACAATGATAGGCAATTTCGCTTATGCGGATTGGATCCTTTTCATCAAGCTCTTCTAATGCCTGAAAAATATCGTTATGTATTCTTTGGCTATTAGGACATTCCTTAATGATGCCCTGCCTGGTGCTTTGATGGAGAAAGTCATACCTTCCGTCTGCTCTGCGAAAATAGTTTTCACGCATATAATGGATCATATAAACAAAATCTAAATAATTCCACTCTTCCCCCAATAACAAGGCTAAATCGCTATCGCGCAGCCCATATCGGGAGAAGGCAATATATTCAGTTACCCTAGATACCAGTCCGGGGTTGAGGCGTGCCCCCACTTCCTTAAAAAGTGCAACTCCTATTTCTTCCAAAGAGTAGTTGGAATTATTTATTATTTTTTTCTGATAATTAGATATTTGTTCTATACCATTTCCGAGGTTACTTATCAGGCTAAAGTCCAGGCGGTCCATGATAAGTAACCGCTGTAACAACAGACCTAAAAAGAGAGGATTTCCGGAATTTGGATGGTTCATCAATTCTTCCTTTACTTCATCTGCCAATTCCTTATGGTGTTGCTGTAATATACACTGAATAACGATTTCCTTATCTTTCCGGTCTATTGGCAATAAAAAGAAATTCTTTCCATCCCTTAATTCTATATTTGGCAGGCAGGAGATGATGATGTGTACATTGGAAGGCGTTGGGTCTGGAATAAAAATCATCTGATCCCGCTCTATATCTGTCAGCAATTGATCCACTGCATCTACCATAATAACTAATGGCCGATTTATATCCCGAAGGGATTGGCATAATTCGGAAAGACGATTGCGGAATTCTGTTGTTTCATGGTAATCCAAAGATTTTAACTCCCTGGTGACGGTCATGTCTTGAATATGTGCTTGTCCAAGGTGTTCTTCCAGGCAATATACCAACTGGCGCAAAATCCCGATAGATGTAGAGCTGTCTGCTGTCAAACCACTAATAAAGGGGATTACACACATCCCTTTCTCTTTCAAAGTATTTGCTACTTGGCAAAACAAAGTACTTTTCCCGCTTCCAGAGTTTCCTTTTATCGCTATACGGCGCTGTCCTTCGCAAATGGCATGTACGATATTATTTGCCAATGTACTCCGTGCCCCAAATGAATGGCTTTTTTCTTCTATATATGACCAGTGGGAATCACGTTCTCTGTCAAATGGCGTTTTCTTTTGCAAATTCTGCCATTTAGGGAGCATTACACGTCTAATATCCTCATATGCCATATTGGCAAAATGATCAATATCCGCCTCACAGATGCCATCTTCATCAAAGTGGACTTTGTATTTATGCACTGTTCCGTATGTCATACGCATAATCCTTGATTTAAGGTCTGTCATTTTTTCGTGGCGTTCTTTATTTTCTGCCAGGTATCTTCTTTCTATCAGTGCGCCATCCAGCTCCCGGAAATAAAACAGCATATGGTTTTTATGGATTTTAGTGCCATATTCAATTTCCAGTTCGGTTGCGCTTAGCTGCAAATCCTCCAGTTGAAGCTTTTTCTTTTCAGCAACGGAAGCAATCAGGTTTTTAGGCGGAATCCATCCATACCTTTCGCCTAATATGACTATCATTGGAGACTCGCTGTTTTCTATTTCATCCAGACAGACATCCAGTACCTTAAGGGCTGCCGTATTGGAATCCAGCTCTGCTGTATTGATCCCCCATCTGAGGTCACAGACAGATATTGTCTGTCCGTATTTTTGCGCTTCTTTATTTAGCCGTGGCATAACTAAGTTCCTGATGGCATCCCGTTCGTACTGCATATCCTGAAATGTGCTTGAAATAAATAGCATGTCCATAAATTTCCACCTTATTCATACGTAAAACGGAGTATCCTCCTCATCATGTGTTATGTACAAATTTTAACAGAACTCAAAGAAGGAAGGCAAGGTGCTGAAGTTCTCTTTTATAATTCATGGTGGAAATAACCTGTATGTGATAAGATTATATTAAGAGAGGGTAATAATTATGGTTTACATAATATTTACAAATGAGCAGCATGCAGATGCGGAGGAAATCCGGGATTTCCTTACAGAAGAAAAAAATCTGGCGGCCAGTTCCAGCAATCTCAATTGGTATGAACTAAAAAATGATAATAGAATTGACCAGGACGCGGCCGTTGTTTTGGTATCGAATGCGGCAGTCATGGATGAAAGATGGCAGGATCTGGTCAGGGATATACCCGAATATGTGCGCTTAATCCCCGTTAGCAGCACGAGGAATGCGGATTATACTGATCCGGAGATGGTTCCTGGGAAGATAAGGGAGATAAATTACATCCGGATGGGTGGAAGGCATCTTGAAGATATCTGGGATTCCCTGACAACGGAAAAAGGATATTATGATATTAAAAACTGGATTCTATTAAACAAAAATGTGTGGCACTTTTCAAAGCGCTCTGAAGATTTTTTACTTTCGGATGGCAAAAAGATTAATGAATATCTCCTGCTTTTCCAAAGAAAGATGAAGGAAGAAAAAAATCCGTATTTTCAAGAGGAGATTTCGGAGATTATCTGTTATCTGCAGGTCTCCCGGAAATATGCGAAAAAACTTTTCAGGAGAAAGGTTATGGGTTACATCCGATGGGCAGGGGCTGTGGCGGCAGCAGTGATAACTCTCATCACTTTTATCAAGATAAATGATTATGTTCAACGCGCGCGGTTTGCCAATACAATTGTCAGTGTCGGAACTCATGGGGAAGTGGCGCCGGTAAGCGCAATTAAGCTAATAGACGGGATAAGCAACCCCTTAGTTTCTGATTTGGCAAAACCGGAATTATTTAATAAGCTCTCAGAGAATTTGGACATGAACTGGCCCAACTCCCTGATTGGGGTAAATTATGGATGTGCTTTAAATGACGTGCGGATAGAGATGGACGGGCGGCATATATGGTCTGCTAACGGGGATGGCGGTGTTGCGAAGTGGGATACGTATACGGGGGAGGTTGTCTGGGCGGAGAGGGTTTCGGAGCAGCCCCTTGTTGCATTGGCAATTTCTGAAAATGAGCAGCTATTTGTGGCAATGGATTTTGAAGGCTACCTTTATAAAAAATATGTTGGGGGAACGTGGAAAAAAAGCAGTAAGAATTATGATATCCCGCCTCATGATCAAACGAAGTTGACGTGTACGGGAGAAAAGAATACCGCTGCCGTGGCAGGGGAAAACGGGAAAATCCTATATTTTGGGTTAAGGGATGGATTTACCCTGCTGTGGGAGGGGCAATATGATAAGGTCTTTTGTATCGAAATTAACGGCAGGGGGCTGGAAGTAATTGCGCAGCGAGGGGAGTGTTTATATGATTTGTGTGTCAGGGAAGACGGGGGTACGGACGAAATGCCGATTCCGGTAAAGTGGGATAAAAGCTGTACCATGGATATGCGAAATGGCATGGTGGTCATGGCAGACCAGAAGAATCAGATTGTCACATGGAGCAAAGAAAATTTTGAAAAGGTAGAACCAGCGGGAATTGTCCTTTCCCTGCCCACGCATTTGTGTTTTGTAAATAACCAGACAATTGCTTACCATGACCGTAATATGGGAACGCATTTGTATGATATTAAGAGAAGGCTGGATTTGGGAAGCGTACTGGAAAATGCGGTAATAGTGACATCCCTGTCAGCTGACTCCGATCTGGTCATGGCATATTTCCGGGACAGTGGTCTGTGGTGCTCGGAAAATATAAGGGCATTACTGCCTATAGATTATATAAATGAGGATGCGGAATATGAGACCTACACAGAAAAGGAGATGTCATCGGCTGGAAGGGTTCGGAAGGTGTCTGTTGAAAATGAATATATTGTCAGGGTTGTTCTGGAACAGGATGGGGAAGAAATCATCTATATTATAGATGGTGGCAGCCGGTATTATGTTGGCACTGCCCAGAGGGATTTGTCTTTGGTTGAGGAGAAGGGGGACAATGTATTTTATTTTGAGGACATGCCTGTATATTTTACGGGAAAGCCAACGGTGATTGGGATTACCGGTCAGGGTGAGGTGCTGCTTGTGGGTGGTTCGGACGGGTCTTTTTTTGAAATAAAATTTACGGGCGATAAAAGTTTTCTTCGGGGATGCCATTTTCAGATTCCATCCCATGCCGCTGTTGTGGCCATTTATCAGTCAACGGACTGCTATTATTTAAAAGATGTGACGGGAACATTCTGGCGGACAAGGATAGGATATGATGCGCTAACGCAGGAAGGTGCGGTTGAGGCAGTTAAAGAAAAACTCCATTATGCGGCGGGGAGTGACATTTATGGAACGGTATCTAAAGAAACGATAAAAGCTCTGAATGTAAAATGTCTGCCAGATGACGACGATGATGGACAATAGGGTGAGGGGGCAAGGATGGACCATATATTTATATCATATTCAAGAAAGGATGAAGAACAAGTAAATGCTTTCGTGGAAAGACTCCGTGGGTTTGGGTTTGAGGTATGGCAGGATGTGTCAGGGAAAAGGTCCGGGATCCCATATTCTGTAAAGTGGTTTGAGGTGATTGAGGAAGCAATATACACGGCTGCCGGGGCGATTATTTTTAACACAGAAGATTGGGAACGCTCTAAGCCGTGCCAGCGTGAGCTTCAGGTAATCCAGGAAGTGGACCTTCCGTTTTTGTATGTAGAGGTGGGCAGGATTTTAGCCAATGAACAGGCAGTTGTTGATGAGGCAGCAGGATGGTGCAGGGAACAGGTTTTTTCAGAAGAAAACAGTTATTGTAAATGGATGCGCTCCGGGGCCTACAGGAGATACAAGAAACTGCCGGCTGAGTCTTACAAGCCTATGGGAAACCATCCGTTTAAGAATTGGATATGGACTAGAAAATGCTATGATATTGCTGCCGACAAAAACTTTCATGGTCCGTGGACAAAAGACTTGTATCCCTTTTTGGGAAGGGCGAAGAGAAAATTTATTATGACCATTGCTATCAGTGGATTACTGGGTGTTATTTTCCTTTCTATGCTGATATGGGCGGCCTCAGTCGGGGAATATACGGGTATGGCGGCGGATGGCAGCCGGCTGCTGCTGACAGGATCGGAAGTGGTAGGTGAGGCGTGGCGGGTAGGGGAATATGACCCGGTCCGGGCGATATGGATGATTGAAAGATGCGGTGCTGGACTGGTAGGCTATGCTAAAAGTGCGGAGGGCGGTAGAGTGGGGATTGATATGCCTCAAAAGGGGGAAGAGCCGGTGGCGTATGTTGGTGCATCAAATTTCATTTTCATGGCTAACCGGGCATTGGCTGATTTTGTTTCAAGAAATTATCCGGCTGCTTTTTATGGGATGGTAGAGGAATGCCCCATAAATATTTCCGAAATGGCGGGGAATAAAACGGGCAGCCGATATACGGTGACATTGTCGGAGGATACTGCCCAGGCGTTTATCTATGATGAAGTGCAGGGAATTACCCGGCAGATTTTATTGGCGTCGGTGCCGGAAACCTATTGTTTTAGCGAAAGTGGAAATGAACTGGCCATAGCTGCGGCAAATAAGGTATATATCTATGATTTATATGGGGAGGCGATGCCTGCTTTGCTTTCTTATAATTTTGAAGATATCAATGAACTAATGATGTATGGAAACAAAATATATGCTTTTACGGAAAAAGGGCATACAGTGGCCTGGGATTACCCTTTTCAGGAACGAAAAATTGTGGGGCCAAAGATATCGGCAGGGAATCTGGCGCAATTGGCAGATGGGCGTGTCATGGCGGTTTATATCAGGGATGGCAGTCTGGTTGTTAATTTGGACAATGAGGAGAAAAGCTTCTCACTGCCTTTTGAAGGGGAAATATATGAGGACTATATTGCCATTTCTCCAGACTATGCATATGCTGCGGTTTCCTATAAACCAGAGGGAAATGGCGATGACCGGGTTGTGTTAATTGCGCTATCAAATGGTGAAATAGAAAAAACATATGATGCAGGCTGTAAAATTTCAGGATTTATTTTTTCGGGGAATGGGGATTCCCTTATAATAATGTGTTACAATAAGAACAAGATAGCACGCATTGATTTGGATTCTGGTGGGATACAAGAGTCAGATGGGGAAACGTATTCTAATCCGCGCTCTATCATTGCGTATGAGGATCAGTTTTTAGTTTGTGATGCGGTGGGAATGCTTGCTGCCTATGACAATACATTAAGGCGGACTGGGGAGCCTTGGCTGATTGGGCGCGTGTCAGTTAAGAAGCAGTTGGCTGTTTCTAAGAAATATGATTGTATTTTGACGGCAGGGCGGGGTGGGAATGTGCCTTCCAATAATATCTGGACGAACCTTTCAAGTAAGGAGAAGAGGATTTTTCTTGCGACAGAAAATGAGCCGATGAAAGCGACCACTTCTGTCTGCGTGACAAATATGGGAGAATATGTTGCGTTTGGGAATGCCGGAGGTTCAATTTACCTGTGGGATGTGGGTTCCATGGACCGGATGATGGATGTGCATAGCATACCGGAGGCGGTCATCAATATGCTGTTTGCGGAGGATTCATCTGAATTGTATGTGCTTGGCAGTTCCGGAACGGTTTATACGGTGGACATGGAAGGGATATTTGTCGAATGCATACCGGAAGAAACCAGTTCAATATGGCTGATGAATATGCGGAAAGCAGAAGAAATTAAGGATAATATGTATGGTTTAGGATTATCTATGTGTGAGTGATATTTGGAGTTGTGATACTTGGGATTGGTAAAAAGTTGAAAAGGAGAAAATGGATGATGGATGTGCCGGACAAGGGAGAGAACAAAAGCAATGCAAGAAATGTTGCGTTAATGGATTTAGTTGGACAGATTCAAAATGAAAATACTAAGAATTATGTTATAGGGCGTATCATGCCGCAGATGGAATGGTACAGCAGCAAAGGCGGAGAATGTAAGAAAAAATATTATCGCTGGATGGCGAGCTCTATTTTGCTGGGGGCGTTGATTCCTGTGGTTTCCGTGTTTGCGGATGGGGCTGTTTGGACTAAAGTATTGCTTGCAGCTCTGGGGTCAGCAGTTACGGCATGCAATGCTTTTATGGCATTGCACAATTTTAAGGATTTATGGCTTAATTACCGGAATACCAGAGAAAAACTACTCCGGGTTTTATATTATTATTTTAATGATGCAGGCATTTTCTCGAAGGACATGCAACAGGGTGAAAGGGATATCCTGCTAATCAATATTTGTGAGGAAGAGATGGCAGGAGAAAACGGGGAGTGGATGAAGTTGGGGAAGGTAATTTGAAAATGTTGCCTTTGGTCTATTGCTTGTATAATATATCACCTATTGCTCACTGTTTGCATCAATATATGTAATTGAAATGGATGGGCTTCTACTACAGAATGGGTTACGTGGGAAAATGAATCATCGCGTTTATATGAAATCTATAATATAATCAAGATGATTACTATAGTAGGTGCAGGTTGTGTATAGTAGCCAGCTTTATGAATATACTGGATAAGAAAGGGGGATGTCATATGGAAAAGGTTTCACAGCAAAGAAGGCTTAGTGCGATTTTCGAAAAAGTGTATGGGAGAGAGTTCCATAAGGAAGATTTAGATGACAGGGTCATGTTGCAGAAAGCAGTTTTTTGTTGAGGGAATTTGGTGTTTCCTGTGGCCGTTATGATTTTGTATGGGATCATTTTGGTCCGATTTCCCCAGACATTAGTGACGACATGAAAAAAGAAGTCTTTTTGGCGGAAGCTGTTGAGAATATAAATAGAATTATGCAGGTTGAGCTGATACCTGAAGAAGGTTCTTGTGAAACTGAGAGTATGCAAAAACCAAAGAGAGAATTAGTTGCAAAGTCTCCGTTTCATCATGATTCAATTACTTCATTCAGAATTGGATGCGGACAGGATTGATTATTTATTAAGGGATGCCGCTTCTTCCGGCGCTTCCTATGGCACTTTTGATATTGGTACGCTTTTGCAGAATTTAACATTGAAAGAGCATGCAATAGGGAAAGAACATGCATGGATTGTAGGGGTAAAAGAAAAGGGAATTGGTTGTGCTGACCAATATATGATGAATCGGTATCTTGCTTTTACGGATAGCTATTTTTTAATCGACTAAATGAAATAAATAAGGAAAGGGTCGGATGCCCAGATGGCATTTACTTTTTTGCTGAACAGATAAAGAAATTTCATTCATTAGATTTGGATTATGAAGATGTTTTTGCTGGTAATACTATGCATCAAAAAGAGCA
Organism: uncultured Lachnospiraceae bacterium; assembly: GCA_910587295.1. Taxonomy (GTDB): domain Bacteria; phylum Bacillota; class Clostridia; order Lachnospirales; family Lachnospiraceae; genus Suilimivivens. Next base: position 10,049 of record CAJULP010000055.1, read on the forward strand.
TATTGAAAGTACAAAGTGTTACAAATATATTTTAGAACTAAAGCAACGAGAAAAGATTGAGGATATAGATGGGCTGTATTTATTTGACCACAAAAAAGTTACTAACCACGTTCCATTTGATTTATTTAAAAAGAACTTTATGGCATATAATAGTACTCACGAAATGAAGCTGTCCTTTGATAAATATCAGATGGATCGCCTTATGGACGGACTTGCTGTTATTTGTGATGATGAAAATAAATTGCCAATGTTGTTAATTGATGCGCCAAGATCTATGTCTACAGAAATTTTTGATATGTGTCAACTGATGTTGCGCAAATATCATGATGCTGAAGACGTCGGATAAAAATTTTTGTTTTCTTAAAAAGACCAAACCTTCTATTTCAGGAATCTGATTAAAAGATTTGGTCTTTTTAATTTAGTGAAAAATAAAAATTCCCATTTTTTACAAAAATGTCTTAAAACAGGACACAAATTAAGCTAGAATATAATAAAATACTTGTGTCAAAAGAAATCTTAATGGAGAGACGTTATGGCACGGGTTGTAGACTATTATGTTCAAAATGTTATTGGAAGTCAGGTGAAGAAGCACCGTATAGAACAGCGTATGAGCCAAAAGGACCTGGCGGAAAGGTTGAAAACTTATGCAATTTATATATGCAGGGGTTCAATTTCAAGGATAGAAAATCATGCGAGGACAGTGACAGATTTTGAACTGCGGGCGATAGCGAGGGCGCTTAAGGTTTCTATAAATGATTTGTTTGAAGTGGAAGAATCTTTTACGGAAAATAAGAAGATCAAATCATAAGATTTGTCTCATGCATAAAGGGGAAAGAATATGGTATTGGATAAGGTTTTAAAAATGGAAAATGCTTTGGTTGTGGGATTTCTATATCATAAACTGTCAGAAGCAGAGAAGACAGGGGTAAAGGTCAGGTACAAGGTGGATCTAAAACGTGAATGTCCGGTTTCAGAGGTTCAATTGATAGAAGTAATAGGAAATATGTTTGACCATGCAATGGCAAAATTTGCGGAAACAAAGTTTCCTGAAAAGAAAATTTATTTTAAATTGCAACAAAAAGAAGAAAATGTAACGATAAAATTTGCATATATAAGCGAAATACTCTCAATGGATAAATTGACAGAAATGTGGAACGATGCAGGAAAGGGAGCAGCTTTGTACAGGCTGAAGCAATTGGCAGAAAATGACATCGGGAAGATACTTTTCAGGATGAAGACAGTGGATGGTGTTAATTATTTATGTATAAAGGTTAAATTACCATGTAAGATTCAGGCAGGAAAACATATTTTCCGTATTCTCAAAGTTGACAGTTTATAGGATAACTGCTATGATTTTGTTAATCGGAAGAAATGAAGCATAAAAGGGAACAAATCTGAAATTTTGCGGCATATCGGGAAGGGATGTGCCGTTTTTTATGCGCACAGACCTGCGAAAAGGAAATAGAAAAAATGTCAATCTTAGAATTCTATAAGGGTAAAAAAGTATTTATCACAGGGCATACAGGCTTTAAAGGTAGTTGGCTAAGCTATATCCTGCTTCGTGCTGGAGCGGAGGTTACCGGGTTTTCACTATGCCCGCTTACGAGTCCATCATTGTTTGAATGTATGGGGCTTGAAAAGGACATGTGGTCTGTTACGGGAGATGTTGCGGATCTGCAGGCACTATCGAAAGCATTTCAGGAGGCAAAGCCGGAGATTGTGCTGCATCTGGCTGCCCAGCCTATTGTCAGAGAATCATACAAAAATCCGGTGATGACTTATCAGACTAATGTGATGGGAACGGTAAACATTCTGGAGTGTGTTAGGAATTGTGGTGGTGTCACCTCTTTTTTGAATGTGACTACGGACAAGGTTTATAAGAATCGGGAATGGGAGTGGGGATACCGGGAAAATGAGGAGCTGTGCGGTTATGATCCTTATTCAAACAGTAAGTCCTGTTCGGAACTGGTGACCTATAGTTATCAAAACTCATTTTTTACAGATAAGGATATCGCTATTTCAACGGCAAGGGCAGGGAACGTGATTGGAGGCGGGGATTTTGCCGCAGACCGTATTATTCCGGACTGTTTTCGGGCGGCTTTGCATGCAAAGGATATTATTGTGAGAAATCCCCATTCGATCCGGCCTTATCAGCATGTGCTGGAACCGCTTATGGCGTATTTGACGATAACGGCCAGGCAAAGTGGGAGAAAGGAACTGGCAGGAAATTATAATATTGGCCCGGATGAGGTGGATTGCATCCCTACAGGAGAGTTGGTGGATTTGTTCTGTGCTTCTTGGCAAAAGTATATGGTTCAAAGACCGGCTTGGATAGACCAAAGCGACAAGGGACCCCACGAAGCGAATTACCTGAAGCTGGATTGCGCTAAGTATAAAAAAACTTTTTCATGGAAGCCTGTATGGCATATTGACAAGGCGGTAGATAAAACGGTAGAGTGGTATAGCGCTTACGCCGCCGGGGAAAATGTAAAAGCAGTGATGGAAGAACAATTAAATGAATTTGCAGAGGATATGGGAAATGAGTGAGATGAACGAATTTGCAGGTATGGATGAACAGCAGGCGAAGGATAAAATCCTTGGATTGGTAAAAGATTATTATGAAATGTTTCACCAGAAGAAAGATGATTTTATGCCGGGGCAGAGGATTCCTTATGCCTCCAGGGTATATGATGAAAGGGAAATGTGTAATCTGGTGGACAGTGCCTTGGAATTTTGGCTGACTTCCGGGCGGTATACGGATGAGTTTGAGCAGAAACTTGCCGGATATCTTGGGATAAAATATTGTTCTTTGGTAAATTCCGGGTCATCAGCTAATTTATTGGCGTTTATGACATTGACTTCCCCGCTTTTAGGGGAGCGGACAATTAAGAGAGGAGATGAAGTGATCACGGTGGCGGCGGGATTTCCTACTACCGTTGCGCCTGTGATTCAATTTGGTGCAGTGCCGGTGTTTATTGATATTACAATACCACAATATAACCTGAATGTGGATATGTTGGAAGAAGCGCTTTCAGATAAGACTAAGGCTGTGATGGCAGCCCATACGCTGGGAAACCCCTTCGATCTGAAGGCTGTAAGGGATTTTTGCGATAGACATGGTCTGTGGTTGATTGAGGATAACTGCGATGCACTGGGTTCTACTTATGAAATAAATGGAGAAGTTAAGCTTACAGGAACAATAGGAGATATTGGAACCAGCAGTTTCTATCCACCCCATCATATGACTATGGGGGAAGGCGGGGCGGTTTATACAGATGATCCGCTGCTCCATAAGATTGCGCGTTCTTTTCGAGATTGGGGGAGGGATTGTGTCTGTCCTTCCGGTAGGGATAATCTGTGCGGACACAGGTTTGACAGGCAGTACGGAGATCTGCCGCTAGGTTATGACCATAAATATGTTTATTCTCATTTTGGATACAATTTGAAAGCAACTGACCTGCAGGCGGCAATTGGCTGTGCTCAGCTGGAAAAGTTCCCTGAGTTTGTGGAGAAGAGAAAGCAGAATTTTAAAAGATTATATGACGGGCTGATAGATCTGCAGGATAAATTTATCCTGCCTGTGGCGTGCCCTCATTCTGACCCGAGCTGGTTTGGTTTTTTACTCACCTGTAAGGAGGGAGTCGATCGTAATCATGTTGTCAGACACTTGGAAGCAGGTGGAATACAGACCAGGATGCTCTTTGCGGGGAATTTGATCAAGCATCCTTGCTTTGACCAGATGCGGAAGGAAAAAGCAGGGTATCGGGTGATTGGAGAATTAGAAAACACGGATATTGTGATGGAGAGGGCTTTTTGGGTTGGCGTGTATCCGGGGATGACGGAGGCGAAGCTGGATTATATGGTGGATTGTTTGAAAGACGGAGCAATGTTATGAAAAATAAAAATGCAAATGTGTTATGTTATTTATTTTCAGGAATATTTATCTTATTTATAGGAATTCTGATGGTGATGTCTTTGTTTATGCACTGTGAGACCAGTCTTTCTGATTACGATCAGACAAAGTCAATTACCCAGCATACGTTTTTCCTTTACATGGGGCTTGCTTTGATGGGGATGGTTGTCGCCGGAGTATTGTGCTTTTGGCTGGAAGGAATATTTTTACGCACAGGAAAGGGAGAAAAAATTAGTAATGGCATTTGTACTTTTTGCGGATTGGCAATATTGTTAGCAGGGATTTTTTGGATTTTTTTTAATGATAGTGTACCTGCTTATGATCAGAAAACGGTGTATATGGAGGCTCAACGGATTGCGGGCTTTTTGGCTGGGGATTTTGAAACGGAATATTTTGCTTATTTTAGCAGAAACCGTGGGATGGCTTTGCTTGCGGCTATGGCAATGAAAATATTTGGTAACCATCTTTATTCTTTTCGAATTATTAATTTGTTAGCGGTAATGGTAATTTATTATACAATCTGCAGGTTCGTGAAGTTGGTTTTCCGAAATCCGGTGGTTTTGACCCTGACATCCCTTCTCCTGATGGCATTTTATCCGCTTATCATTTATACCTCATACCATTATGGAACATTGTTATCTATTGCGTTTACCTCTCTTGGACTGTATGGCACGGCTGCTTTATGCGAAACCGGTAAACGATGGTATGCGGCGGCGGTTGTTTTAGGATTTCCTTTAGGGATATTGATGCATCAGTCTGCTGCCATTGGATTGGCTGCCGCAATCATTTATTTGTTGATGAATGGGAGAGGAAAGGTTCTTTTGCGGAATGTTCTTATTTCTATAATGGCAGTTTTTATGGTTTTCTTAGCCATGAGGGTTATAGATGGAACTTATATACAGATAACCGGCGCAGACCCTGAAGCGGATTCGGTTCCGGTATCTTGTACGGTTTACATGGGGCTGACATCTACCATGGGGGCTTCCGGACCGGGAAGTCAGGATGGGGCGGACGCCCGGATCTTTGTTGAAAATGACTGTGACGGGAAAGTGGCTAATCAGGTGGCGATGGATGGGATTTTTACCACTGCAAAGGAATACGTTACAGGTAAAAGGAGTCTTAATTTTTTTGTTGAAAAGATAAAATATCAATGGCTGGATCCGACATTTGGCGCAAGAAAGACAATAAGGATGAATGATACCTCCATCGGAGAACCGGTAAACTCTGCGGCATTTGCCGCATTTTATGAGAGCTCATTAAGAGAAATTGTCTTTAAGGTTTCTATAGGCGCTATGATGTTAGTCTATTTATGCGCACTAATTGCCGGGGTGAGGTCTATTATGAATAACAAAGAAGGTCTTGCGGTGATATTGGTTCAACTATATGTGATAGGAGGAGGGGCATTTCAGCTTATATGGGAGTCTTTATCCAGATATTGCCTTGGATATTTTATATGGTTATTGCCATTGTCCGCATATGGATTGTGGTCTTTGTTAAGTCTTTTGAAGAAACGGAGTAAAAGAAATGTTTGACAAAAGGAAAATGTTTTTAAGCTTTATAGTAAGTTTTTTACTGGCATTTATGACTCTAATTTTTGGACCGGCGGAAATTTTCTTTGCCAATGTGACAGAATTTGACTTCCTGTATGGGGAGTTTGCGGGGAACATGGCATTAATCTTTATCGGGATCCTTTTCGTGTGCACGGTTTTACTGTCTATACTGCCACAAAAAGTATATAGCATGGTAATTTCTACACTTTTTACGGTATCTATAGTGGGATATTTACAGGTCATGTTTTTAAATAAAAATCTGGACTTGCTTGGTGTGAAACCTGACGGATATCGGGTACCGCCAGTGCAGGGGATTATAAATTTAGTCATTTGGCTGATAGTTTTATCAGGCGTGATTGTGCTTGCAATCAAGAAAAGTGAAATCTGGAAAAAGGTAGTTTTGTATCTTTCCCTTCTTTTAGTTGGGATGCAGTCGGTGGCAATGATTTCCCTGGTGGCAACTGCGCCCAAGGAAGCCTATGAGCGCGCCAAGGGCAGTGAGCGTTTAGACGGAAAAAATCAATACACAGTTTCCGCTGATAAAAATATTATTGTCTTTGTGCTTGACTATTTTAGCAGTCTTTATCTGCAGCAGATGTTGGAAGTATATCCTGACGGGGCAGATTGTCTCCATGATTTTACTTATTACAGCAATGCGGACTGTACTTATTATGGAACATTTCCTTCCTTAGCGCATATGCTGACGGGATGTGAGGTGGATACTACCGTTTCCATTGCTGAATGGTGCAGGAACATATGGAACGATGAATCAACGGTAGGATTTTATCAGGAACTGCAGGCAAATAATTACAAGACAAATGTGTACACAACGGATACGAATGTGCTGACTTCATCCAACGGATGTGGGATTTTAAGGAACCGGATCTCCAACATTACCAACGAACCCAGGGAAGTGCAGGTAGATACGGGGTTATTGTTAAAGACTTTAACGAAAATGTCCTGTTACCGGATGGCTCCGGATCTGTTAAAGCCGCAGTTTTATACCAATGTCAGCGAATACAGCCTGATCGTGGAGGATAAGGGAGAGGGAATTCTGCAGACTAACAGCGACTTTTATGCTAAGCTGCAGGAAAATGGGTTAAAAGCGGACGATTCTTCTCATTACTTTATTTTCCAGCATTTAATCGGAACTCATGAGTTTAATACAGACGCAAATGGAAATTACAAAGAGAAGACGTCTGTGGAAGAGACGGCCCGGGGCTGTATGACGATCATGGAAGGGTATATAAACGAACTAAAAAGGCTTGGGGTTTATGATGACGCAACAATCATAATTACGGCGGATCATGGAGGGGATTGGAAGGAAGACCTGCAGGTGGTGTATTTTATAAAACAGCCTGGTGAGACCCATGATAAGAGCCCTGTGACCAACGCACCAATTTCCCATTGCGATCTTTTACCAACGGTTGCACAAATGGCAGGATTGGATTATACTAAGTACGGCAATTCTATAAATGACTTTAGCCAAGACGAGCAGAGGGAACGTACCATCTGGGTGAGGACAGCAGATCCGGACTTCCCGGAAGAAGTGTATTACGGTTATACTTACACCGGGGATATTTTGGCGCTGATCACGCAGATCGATGCAGGTCCGACGGACATTAAAGAGATGTACGAGCCGTATTTTTAAAGGAATCAGGGAAAAGGAGAATCAGAAAATGAAAAAGATTTTAGGACAGGTTTTTAAGTTTATGTATTTTTTTAGCTGTTTTTTTACGCTTTTTACCAATTATGCTCATGCATATATTGATCCATCGGCAGTGACTTATGTGATCCAGGCGGTGGCAGGTGTGCTGATCGCATTAGGTGCGGCGTTTACAATCTTCCGCCATAAGATTTTTGCTTTTTTTAAAAAGAATAAGAAACAGAATAACGAGGCAGAAGACGCCATTGAATTTAAAGATGTAGATGACTAAGAGGGGCTTATGAGTGCGATAGTAAACGGAATCGTGGACGGGCTTGTCTGGATGATTCATCTATGCTACGATCTGTGCCACAATTATTGGATAGCAATCTTTTTATTTACAGTGTTGACAAAGGTGGTCTTGCTGCCTTTGTCAATTTGGGTTCAAAAGAACTCTATTAAAACGGTCCGGATGCAGCCGGAGATGAATCAAATCAAAGCTGTTTACATGGGCAATCAGGATGCAATTTCCGAAGAACAGTATAAGTTGTTTAAAAAGGAAGGATATAATCCGTTTGCAGATTTGATACCGCTGTTTGTGCAGTTAGCTCTCCTGATGGGAGTGGTGGAGGCTGTAAAGAGAGGAACAACCCTGACAGATATTCCGGTAAGGACCGGGGGAGTGACCTTGCTTGTTCCGTTGTTTGCCGCATTATCTGCCTTCTTTATGTGTTATGTGCAGAATAAGATCAATGTTCTCCAGTCGGAGCAGGGGCTTGTCAACAAATATGGAACGATGGTCTTTTCCGTTGTGCTTTCCCTTTATCTGGGATTCTTTGTCTCTATTGGAGTAGGATCTTATTGGTGTTTCAGCAATGTGCTATCCGTTGTCCAATTGATACTTTTAAATATCTGGATCAATCCCAAGAATTATATTGACTATGAAGCTTTGGAGGCAAGTAAGGAAGAACTAAAGAGAGCCAAGCTTTTTATGGCTTCCGGGCAGAAAAAGGACAGGCAGAATCCGTACAGGAAGCGGGAAAAGGAGGATTATAAGCGGTTTTTAAAGGCATCGGGTAAAAAGATTGTTTTTTATTCCGAGAAAAATGGCTTTTATAAGTATTACCGGAATATCATTGAGGAGATTGTTAAAAGGACTAATATTGTGATCCATTATATTACCAGCGACCCATTGGACGAAGTGTTCCAGATGGAGAGTGTGCAGTTTAAGCCTTACTATATCGGCGAGAACCGTATGATCGTGCTGATGATGAAGATGGAGACGGATCTGATGGTCATGACTACACCAGATCTGGAGAACTTTCAGTTAAAGCGTTCCTATGTAAAAAAGGATATTGAATATATTTATGTGCCCCATGATGTCAATAGTTCTAACTTGACTTTCCACAAAAATGCCTTGGATCATTTTGACACCATCTTTACTTCAGGATTTAAAAATAAAGAGGAAATCAAAGAGAGGGAAGAAAAATATGCCCTGCCTTCCAAGAAACTGGTGGAATGGGGATCTGGGGTGATCGACAATATGACCGAATCTTATTTGGAGTTATCTAAGGAGAAGAAGGCGGGGAAAAAGACGATTTTGATTGCGCCTTCCTGGCAGAAGGACAATATTTTTGATTCCTGTATTGAAGAGATGCTTGATGAACTGATTCAGACAGATTATCAGGTGATCGTGCGTCCGCACCCCCAGTATGTCCGTCATTTTGAAGGACGGGTAGATCTTCTTGCAGAAAAATATAAAAAGGATGGGGTGGAGTTCCAGAAGGATTTTTCCTCTAATAAAACAGTTTACATGGCGGACCTTCTGGTGACGGATTGGTCAAGCATTTCGCTGGAATATGCTTTTTCTACGTTAAAACCGGTTTTGTTTATCAATACGCCCATGAAGGTAGTAAACGGGGATTATCAGGAACTCAGTACAGTTCCCATTGATATTGAACTTCGTGATCAGGTAGGGATCTCCTTAGAGTTAGACAGGGTTGGTGCAAAAGTGGTTTCGGCGGTTGACCGGTTGTTGTTTGATCAACAGTTTTCCCCGCAGTCCATGCAGGGGTTGAAAGAAAAGTACCTTTATCATCCGGGAGAAAGTGGAAAAATTGGAGCGAAGTATATGATCCAGCGCTTGGTGGACCGATCAGGTAAAAAGGAGGGGAAGTAGATGGTGCAGAGAAAGGTTTTATTAAATCCAGGCCCGGCGACGACTACAGATACCGTGAAAATGGCGCAGGTGGTTCCGGATATTTGTCCTCGCGAAAAAGAGTTTGCGGCTATTATGCGCGAGGTGGAGGAAGGGCTTTTACGGATCGTTCATGCCGACCCGGAAGAATATGCGGCAGTGTTGTTTTGCGGGTCTGGAACCATTAACATGGATATCTGCCTCAATTCTCTCCTTCCGGAAAATGGGAAAGCGCTAATTATCAATAACGGGGCGTACAGCAGCCGTGGGGCGGAGATCTGCCAGTATTATGGTCTGCCGTTTATCAACTTGAAACTGCCTGTAGACAGGCAGCCGGATTTGGATTTGATAGAAGATACCTTAAAGAAGAACCCGGATATTGCGTTGGTATATACCACCCACCATGAAACGGGGACCGGACTTCTTAATCCGATCAGGCAGATCGGCGCTTTGGTGCACCGCTATCATGGGGTGTTTGTGGTGGATACCACTTCCACCTATGCAATGCGTCCAATCCATATGACGGAGGACGAAATTGATTTCTGCATGGCTTCAGCGCAAAAGGGAATTATGGCAATGACAGGGCTTTCTTTTATTATTGGGAAGAAATCGGTGATCGAAGCTTCTGCAGAGTATCCCAAAAGGTCTTATTATTGTAACCTGTTTATGCAGTACGAATATGCCAGAGCCCATGGGGAAATGCACTTTACGCCGCCAGTACAGGTAATCTATGCAGCGCGCCAGGCCTTAAAGGAGTACTTTGAGGAAGGGGAGCTGAATAAATGGGAAAGGCACAGACGGGTTTATTGTGCGATCAGGGAAGGGCTTGAAGAATTGGGGTTCCGGATTTTTATTCCCAAGGGGCAGGAGGCGGAGTTGGTTGCCGCTGCATTATATCCGGATGATCCTAACTGGAATTTTGAGAAGATTCATGATGCCTGTTATGAGCGGGGATTCACGATCTATCCCGGGAAGGTGGAGAAGGCAGGCATGTTCCGGATCTGTGCGTTGGGGGCGATTGATCAGGAGGACATCAAAGCATTCTTTACGGTATTTCAGGAAGCGCTGAAAGAAAACCATGTTACCGTACCTGTGGTATATTGATGAGGAAATAAAAGATGAAAAAGGTTTACACTTGTTTTTGCACGGATGTGATCCATGAAGGGCATTTAAATATTTTACGAGAAGCCGCCAAATATGGGGAAGTATCTGTAGGAGTGCTTTCTGACGGAGCCATGGTAGGATTTAACCGGTTTCCCACCATTTCCTTGGAGGAAAGGATGGAGATGGTAAGGCAGACTGGGCTTGTGCATGAGGTTTTGGTACAGGATGAGGTGGTTTATGACCATGTAATGGAAAGCCTGCGCCCGGATTATATTGTCCACGGGGATAACTGGAAGGAAGGGCCGGAACGCTTTATCCGTCAGAATGTGCTGGAAAACATAGAACGTTGGGGCGGTGAGCTGGTTGAAATCCCTTACACTTATAATGAAAAGGTAAAGCACATTGACGATTTGATGAAGGAAAAGCTTGCCATGCCGGAGTTTCGCAGAAAGCGTCTGCGTCAGCTTATCGCTATGCGCCCTATTGTAAAGGCTTTGGAGGTACACTCAGGCCTTACTGCATTGATTGCAGAAAAGACGGTAGTGGAAAGTGGTGGCAGGCTGGATCAGTTTGATGCAATGTGGATCTCTTCCTTATGCGATTCCACAGCTAAAGGAAAGCCGGATATCGAATTGGTGGATATGTCTTCCCGGATCCGCACCATAGACGACGTGATGGATGTGACGACGAAACCGATTATCCTGGATGGGGATACTGGCGGTTTGATCGAGCATTTTGTTTATAATATCAGGACATTGGAGCGCATGGGCGTCTCCGCCGTGATCATTGAGGATAAGACAGGGCTGAAAAAGAATTCCTTGTTTGGAACAGAAGTGGAGCAGACACAGGATAGCAATGATAATTTCTGTGAGAAGATAAAAGCAGGGAAACAGGTGCTGCGTACGGAAGATTTTATGATTATTGCCCGTATTGAGAGCCTGATTCTTGATAAGGGCATGGAGGATGCGTTAAACCGCGGGTTTGCCTATGTGAAAGCTGGGGCGGATGGGATTATGATCCACTCCAGGAAAAAATCCCCAGACGAAATTTTGGAATTTTGCAGGAAATTCAGAGAAAAGGATGGAGATACTCCCATTGTGGTAGTGCCCACTTCTTTTAATAGCATTACGGAGGAGGAGCTGGCACAGGCAGGGGTCAATATCGTGATTTATGCCAATCAGCTCACCAGAAGTGCATTTCCCGCAATGCAAAACACGGCAGTGGAGATTTTGCAGAATCACCGGGCGCTTGAAGCGGATGCTAAGCTGATGCCCTTTCAGGATATCATCCGCCTGATTGATGAGATTTAAGCACAGGGAAAGGGCGAAAAGAAATGAAGGAAACAGCAATTTTAATGGCGGCGGGATTGGGTGAGCGGATGCGTCCGCTTACGGAAACTACGCCTAAGCCGCTAGTGAAGGTTCATGGCAAGCCCATGATCGAAACGGTGGTGGAAGGGCTGCTTGCCCGGGCGGTAGAAGAAATTTATGTGGTTACAGGCTATCTTGGCGTGCAGTTTGAAGGGTTATGTGATAAATACCCTTCTGTAAAATTGATCCAGAACCCGGATTATGGGACAAAGAATAATATCTCCTCTATCTATGCGGCAAGGAAGGTTCTTGGCAGCGGAAATTGTTTCATCTGCGAATCGGATCTGTATGTGGCGGATCCTTCTATCTTCCAAAAGGAATTACCTCATTCCTGTTATTACGGGAGGATGCAGGAGGGATATTCGGATGATTGGGTGTTTGACCTTCAAGAGGGGTATATTACCCGTGTGGGAAAAGGCGGGGAGGATACTTATAATATGGTGGGCATTTCTTATTTCAAACAGGCGGAAGCTTTGATTCTAAAAGAGGAAATTGAAAAGGCCTACAGGATAGAAGAAAATGGTAATTTGTTCTGGGATGATGTGGTAAACAGAAATTTAGACAAACTGCGCCTTCGGGTAGAACCCGTCAAAGAAGGGCAGCTTGTGGAGATTGATACAGTGGAGGAGCTTAGGGAAGTCAATGAAGGCAAGTAGGTTGTTAGAAGAGTTAGGGAATATGGGGATTCATACCATTGCCGGGGTGCCGGACTCCACCTTAAAGCAGTTTTGTGATGGAATCGAAAATTATCAGGGTGAGCTATCCCACTATGTGGCGGCCAATGAAGGGGCGGCGGTAGGGTTAGCGATCGGAAGCTTTTTGGCATCGGGAAAGCCTGCCTGCGTATATATGCAGAACTCAGGGATTGGAAATGCCGTGAATCCGATTGTCTCTTTGGCAAACGGCGACGTTTATGGGATTCCCATGCTGTTTGTGATAGGATGGCGGGGGGAGCCGGGAGTCAAGGACGAACCCCAGCATGTCTTTCAGGGGAAGATCACCTGCAAACTTTTGGATACTTTGTTAGTGCCCTATGCCGTGATTGATAAGGAGACTTCTGAGGAAGAGGCGTTTGCAGCGCTTCGGTTGGCGGAAGATACGTTAAAAGGCGGTGGGCAGTTTGCGTTGGTCATAAGGAAAGACACGTTTGAAAAGGAAGAGTCTTATACTTGGGAAAATAGGAATACGTTGGTGCGGGAAGAAATGCTCAGGGAAATTTTAAGGCGGGTACCCCGTGATGCGGCAATCGTTTCCACCACCGGAAAGATTTCCAGGGAACTATATGAACAGAGCCATCAGATGTACGGGAATCATGAGAATCTGTTTATGACGGTGGGAGGCATGGGACATGCTTCCATGATTGCCCTGGGGATTGCAAAGAAGCGGCCGGATAAAAGAGTCGTTTGTATTGATGGGGATGGGGCTGTGCTCATGCATATGGGTGCCCTGCCTTTTATCGCATCACAAAAACCGGAAAATTTCTGCCACATTGTCATCAACAACCAGGCCCATGAGTCAGTCGGAGCCATGCCGACAGGCTGTCAGGGAGCAGATTTTTCTAACCTTGCGAAGGCAGCCGGATATGTACATGCGGGGAAACTGGAAAGAATGGAAGATTTGGAAAAACTCAGTGATTTTTTCATGGACGGAAAAGGACCTGTCTTATTTGAAATTCCTGTCTCTTTATCTTCCCGTTTGGATCTTGGCAGGCCCAAAGAAAGCGCAAAGGAAAATAAAGAAAGTTTTATGGAGTTTTTGAATGGCATAGATTAGGGTAAAGTAAAAATGCGGTATTAAAAACCGCATTTTTTCGTAATCAAATATCTTGGCCTTGCCTTGATTTCATCATAAATCCGGGAAATATAATGCCCAATGATTCCCAGGCTGATCATAAGGACGCTTCCAATCAAAAGTTGTAATAGAATAACGGTAGTGAAGCCTTCCAGTGCGGTACCGGTAAAATAGCGGTATAATGATTGGATGCCAAGGCCGATAGAGCACAGAAACATCACCCATCCCAGAAAAGTCACAAATTGCAGAGGCGCTCCTGAAAATGAGGTAATGTTACGTATGGCGTATTTGATCAGCTTCCAAACAGACCATTTCGAGGTGCCGTTTTCACGCTCTTTTACATGAAAAGGGATAGAAATAGTCCTAAACCCAATCCAGGATGATAAAGCACGGAAAAATGGCGCACGCTCTGGCATGGCAAGCAGAGAGTCTACGGCTTTCCGGTCTAAAAGCTTAAAATCTGATGTTTTGGACATATCAATGCCGGAAGCCTTGCTGATGATGTGGTAAAAACTATTAGCGCATAATGTATGGAGAAAATTTTCTTTTCCTCTGGAGGCCTTTACGCCTTCCACGACTTCATAACCGTCCTGCCACAGGCGGTACATTTCCGGAATCAGTTCAGCAGGGTGCTGCAGGTCGCAATCCATGATCAGGCAGCAATCGCCCGTGGAGGCTTCCAGGCCGGCAAAGATGGCCGCTTCCTTCCCGAAATTCCTGGAAAAGCAGATTCCTTTTACCTGTGGATTTTTAGATGATAATATTTGGATATTCTGGTAGGTCATATCGCCAGAACCATCGTCAATAAAAATCAGCTCAAAGGGAATGGATGCAGAGGATAGTATGTTGCTGATAACATCAAAAGCGTATAAGATATTATCCTGTTCATTGTAAGCCGGAAGTATAATGGAAAGAAAATGGTTGCTGTTCATGTTGGCCTCCCGTGTAAGGTTTGCAATTCAAGTAGGGGATCCTGTAAGGCTCCGTGCCTTTTATTATAGCAGTATCTGCGCATTTTACAATAAAAAAGACATAGTTTTGAGAATAACAGAATAAACTATAAATAACTTATTAAGTTTTTTTTAATGTTACCGAAAAAAGATTTAATTTAAGGCTCAGGCACTGGAAATAACTGAAAAATATGTTATCCTGGAAATGAACAGAGCGAATGTATATTATATAGTACCATCAGGCCGGGTTATTTCAGGGTTTGGGAGAGGAGTGTATATATGAAAGAAAAGAAAACAAAAACAGCATGGGGCATAGTTCTGCTTATGGCAGCTATCATGGTCATAATCGGATGTGCCAGGAAGCAGGCGGATGAAACAGGAGATAATGTATCATCAGATAATGTGCTGATTACAGAAACGGGTGAAGTAGTGAAGCTTGAGCCTATACCGACGCCAGCTCCCACTTCTTCGAAAAGTAACATGGAAAACATGGAGAAAGAAAATATGCAATTACCGAAAACTGAACAGACAGCACCAACACCGGCAATAGAATTAGATGTACCTGTTCACGAACAGGTGATTACAGAAGAGGATCAGATAGAGCCGGAAGGAAAGGGGCTTCAGTTAGTTTTTTTGGGGGACAGTATTTTTGATAATAATAGGGATGGAACAGGAATCCCGTATTTGACAGCTTCGCAGTGTGATGCTGATGTGTTTAATCTTGCAATCGGCGGTTCCAGTGCCAGCCTTGATTGGGGAGAATATGGCGAATTGGATACATGGGCATCTAATGGTTTTTGTGGGGTGACTAATGCCATGATGGGTAAAATCTCGACAGATGCTTTCGAAGGAACACGGGCAAAAGAAATATTAGATAATCCCAATATTGATTTTTCACAGACGGATTATTTTATTGTGGAGTATGGAACAAACGATTTTTTTCGCGCCGTGAGCCAAAGCGATCCGGAAAGTGATTACAATCTCCATACTTATGCCGGAGCTTTGCGGTATGGGGTGTCCAATTTGCAGGAATTGGCTCCTGATGCGACGATTATCCTCTGTTCTCCCTGCTATGCCCAGTTTTACCATGATGGCCGTATGGTGGGGGATGGAAATGTGACCAACCCAGGGAACGGAACTTTATTTGACTATAAAGGAACATGTAACTACATTGCCAATGAAACACAGTCATATTTTTTTAATGCCTATCAGGATTTGGGAATCGACGGCTATACTGCGGAGGACTACCTGGAAGATGGCGTACATCTGACGGAAGCCGGGAGAAAGCTTTATGCGGATGCGCTGGCACGCATGATTTTATCCATAGAAGAAACGAAAAACAATTGACAGCTTAAAAGTAGTGTTTGTAGAAGCGCAAGATGCAGGTCTTGCGCTTTTTTTCGGGATTTGTTGAAGGTCAGGAGGAAGTAGTATATAATGACTAAATCAGGCAAAAGAAAATAAAGTGGGTTGGAAGCACAGAATGAAAAAAGAGAATAGCAATAATATCATCTTAGCGGGGTTATTCTTCCTTTATTTATTATTTAATGGAATTTTGCTTATTTTGCACGAACCATGGAGAGATGAAGCAAATGTATGGCTGATGGCAAGGGAATTATCTCCTTTTGGCCTTCTTCGTGAAATAAAATATCAGGGGCATCCGTGCCTTTGGTATTTTGTAGTGATGCCATTTGCGAAGATTGGTCTTCCTTTCCGGACGATCGGGGTAATCAGTTATCTGATCATGGCGTTGACGGCAGGCATATTTTTATGGAAAACGCCTTTGCATGTGGCCACGAAAGGGTTTTGTCTGTTTAGTCCGGTATTTACCTATTTTTATCCTGTCATAGCCAGAAATTACTGTCTGATCGCCCTTCTTTTGGTGCTGCTTGCGTGGCAATATAGAGAGCGGAATACGCATACCATCCGGTATGGGCTGTTGTTGGGACTTTTGGTCCAGGCGGATACGATAGCGATTCCCATAGCAGGGCTGATTTCCGCTATGTGGCTTACGGAAAATTTATGGCAGTGGTTCAGAGCAAAAGAATTTCGGACTGTAAAAAAAGTATTGGCGGGGATTTGGATTCCGGCAGTAAGCCTGTTATTTTGGTTTTTGCAGTTTTATCAGGTATCAGACAGCCCTCAGTTCCAAATGAGAGAATTAGGCGGAAGGGAAGCGCTCAAGGAAACACGGAACTTTGCGTTTGGGATTTTGATCAGGCTGACCGGGGCGGAGCAGGATCCAATCCGGATATTTTTTGTGTGCTGCCTGATCTTATTTTTGTTCCTTTCTTTAAAACTGAAAACCGGATGGGCGTTTGGGGTGCTTTTGGGAACATTTCTCTTTTATGCCGCATTCAGCGCAATGGTGTATCAATTACATATCTGGCATTATATTTCTCTTGGGTTTGTATTTATCTGGTCAGTCTGGGTATTATGGAAACAGGCGGAGGAAAAAAAGATATCGGACAAGGTAAGCAGATGGGCATTAAGATGCATTGAGGGGCTGCTCGTCCTTTTGGCGGCTTTTATGATGGTTCATTGGGATTCCCAGGAGGAACCGTCCAATCTGGGGAATGCGCTGCATGGCACATATTCGGATGGCGGAAATACGGCGGCTTTTATCAGGGAAAACATCAGCCCGGATGAATTGATCATTTCTGACAATATCCCGATGGCGTCTACGGTATTGGCATATTTGAAGGATTATGAGTTTTACTATGCGGGAAATGGGCGGATGGAATCCTATGCGGACTGGAGTGAGGAGCAAAGTAAGAAGATCAGCTATGCAGAGTTGCTTGGCTGGATAAAGGAAGCGTTTCCAGGGAAAGAAGAATTTTTCCTTATCCAGACAAAGGAATCTTGTATGGAAGGCGGGGGAACTCTGGAAGGGAGCGAGGAGCTTTACCAGTCGGGAAATGAAACGGTAAGGGATGAAGAATATAGGATATTTAAGGTTCGGCTTTGACTGTGTCCGGATTTGAAGACAGGAAGTCCACTGGACAAAGGCGGATGTACAAGGTATAATCACAGATAGGAAACTTAGGGAAGAATGTGGGGTATCATAGATGGCACAACAGCGGTATGGACAGTATGAACATGCTGTGCGGTACGATAAGATTATCATTGGCGCAGGACTTTATGGCTTATATGCGGCTGCCTTTTGCGGAGAAAGGAACCAGCATGTTCTGGTTCTTGAGTATGATGAAGCTCCATTCCGGCGGGCAACTTATATCAATCAGGCCAGAGTCCATATGGGATATCACTATCCAAGGAGCCTTACCACGGCAGTGAAATCGGCGGGATACTTCCGGCGGTTTGTGGAAGACTTTGGTTTTTGCATCCATGATAAATTTGAACAGGTCTATGCCACGTCAGAGAAATTTTCCTGGACCAGCGCAGGGCAGTTTAAAAATTTTTGTGAGGCGGCACAGATCCGGTGTGAGGAAGCGCCCGTTTCCAAGTATTTTAAACCGGGGATGTGCGACGGCGCTTTTCTGACGGAGGAATACACCTATGATGCCATGCTCCTTAGGGATTATTATTTGGACAAGCTGAATGGAAATGGCAATGTGGATATGAAATATGGCGTCCGGATCGGCAGGATCGTAAAGCAGGAGCAGGAGTTTTTGATAGAGACGGAAGATGGGAAAAGCTTTGCGGCCCCGTTTGTGTTAAATGCCACCTATGCTTCGGTGAACCAGATTATTGACCGGGTGGAAGGGATGGAAAGAAACCTGTTTCCCATTAAATATGAGCTGTGTGAGATTATTTTGTGCAGGCCTTCTGAGAAATTACAGGATATTGGCATTACGGTGATGGACGGTCCATTCTTTTCTATCATGCCTTTTGGGAAGACGGGGCTGCATTCCTTAACGGCAGTGACCTTTACTCCTCATGTGACCAGTTATGAGGGCAAGCCGGTATTCAGCTGTCAGAAGGGGCTTAGCGGGAAAGGGGAGTGTTCTCCCGTCCAGTTAGGAAACTGTAATGACTGTGCCCATAAGCCGGATTCCGCATGGGCGTATATGTCGCACCTTGCGGATAAATATTTAAAGCCGGAATATGCATATACCTATGAGCAGTCATTGTATTCCATGAAGCCGATTTTAAAAAGCTCAGAGGTAGATGATTCCCGGCCCACGGCGATCGCGGTCATGAGCAGCAGCCCTTCTTTTATCAGTGTGCTGTCGGGGAAGATCAATACGGTTTATGATTTAGACGGATTTTTGGAAGATTAGGTGGAGAGGGTATGAATAAAGCAGTGAAAAAAGAGAAAAAGTTTATCTCGCTTGTGGTTTATCTGCACAACACGGCGCCTTATTTAAAGTTTTTTCTGGATACGGTGATCCCCTTTTGTGATGGTAATTTTGAACAGTTTGAGATCGTCTGTGTAGACGATGCCTGTCAGGATGACACGGTAGAGATCTTAAAAAAATATGTGGAGGATCATAAGCTGAAAGCCATGGTGAATGTGGTCCATATGGGATTTTTTCAGGGGATAGAAAGTTCCATGAATGCAGGGCGCGATCTTGCGATCGGTGATTTTGTGTATGAGTTTGATGATATTTTTGTGGATTATGAACCCCAGGTGCTCAGGGAAGTGTATGACAAGCTGATAAGTGGGAATGACATTGTGGCGGCAAGGAGTAAGGGGAAGCTGCGGGCCACGTCTAAGGTTTTTTATGCCCTCTATAACAGCACCAGCAGGGGGAAAGGAAAGATAGGGCCGGAGACCTTCCGGATCATTTCAAGGCGGGCGATCAATAGGATCAAATCTATGGGGCAGTATATTCCTTACCGGAAGGCGGTGTATGCAAACTGCGGGCTGAATACGGCCACCGTGTTTTATCATAGCAAAGATGTGAAGGTGAGGGTGAAAAACAAGATTGTGGCGTCGGAGAGGACTACGCTGGCTCTGGATTCTTTTATTTATTTCACCAATGTGTTAGAAAGGCTGTCGGCAATCCTTTGTGGGCTGTTCCTTTTGTTTTCTGTGGGGATGGGGATTTATATCATCTTGGACATGTTTAATAAGAATAAGCCGGTGGAAGGGTGGCTTTCCACCATGGGTTTTCTCGCCCTTGGCTTTTTTGGGGTGTTTGCACTCCTTACGATCATCCTGAAATATCTGTCGGTAATGTTGAACCTGATTTTTAAGCAGCAAAGATATCTGGTGTCTGATATAGAAAAGGTGGTAAAAAATTGAAAAAGGGAGAACTGTCGATCAACATTTTATTCCCGGTATTAAATGAGCGGTTAAGGCTTCAAAACGGGATCAATAAGGCTATGGAATATCTGCGGGGGAATGTGGACATCCCCTACAGCCTTACCATACTGGATAACGGGTCGGAGGATGAAACGCCGGAGATTGGAAAAGCCCTTGCGGAGAAGTATCCTGAAGTTTCTTATGTCCGGGTGGGGGAACGGGGCGTGGGAGTGGCTTTCAGGAAGGGAATCTCTCTAAATGAAAGCGCCCTTGTAGGTTACATGGATATCGACCTTTCCACGGATATCAAGTATTTGGGAAAAACAATCAGGCTGTTTCAGGAAAGGCCGGAGCTGGAATATATAAACGGAAGCCGATTTGCGAAAGAATCTGATACCAGAGGAAGGAAATGGTACCGGAAGATCACGTCTATGGGGCTGGTTTTTTTATTAAAGGTAATCTTTCATATGAAGGCCACGGATGCGGTCTGCGGTTTTACCTTCCTTAGAAAGGAAACGGCAGAACGGCTGGCAGCGGCCTGCGGAAATGACAATGGGTGGTTTTATACCATTGAATTTTTGCTTCGGGCGGAGCGCATGGGGATCGTGATCTATGATATGCCGGTAGAATGGCAGGAGGATTACAACACCACGGTAAAAGTGTGGAAGACCATAAAGAATTATCTGGTGCAGATCAGAAGGCTTCAAAAGGCATTTCGGCAGGAGGATAGGGTAAATGTTAAAAAGAATTGACTTGACCAGGGATTATCAAAAGCATAAAGAAGAATATTTAAAAGCAATTGAGGAGGTGTGTGGGGAGACGGCATTTTCCGGCGGAAAGTTTGCAGACAGGTTTGACGAGGAGTTTGCGGCATTTTGCCAGGTTCCTTATGCGGCGGGGGTGAACAATGGAACATCGGCTCTTCACTGTGCCATGATGGCGATGGGGATTGGAGCAGGCGATGAAGTGATCGTTCCGGCCAATACGTATATCGCCACCGCATGGGGGGTTACTTATACCGGGGCAACACCGGTGTTTGTGGATTGCACGGCGGATACCTGGGAGATCGACCCGGAAAAGATCGAGGAAAAGATCACGGAGCGAACCAAAGCGATCATTGGGGTGCATCTTTACGGGCAGCCTTTTGAATTTAACCAGGTGAAGGCCATTGCGGATAAGCATGGGCTGTACGTGGTGGAGGATTGTGCCCAGGCCCACGGGGCCCGTTATAACGGGAAGCTGGCAGGCAGTCTTGGGGAGCTGGGATGCTTTAGCTTTTATCCCGGAAAAAACCTGTATGCTTTCGGGGAAGGCGGCAGCGTCACCTGCCATAAAAAGGAGTACCATGACGCCATAACCGCCATCAAAAACCAGGGATGCCAGGTCAGATATTACCATGATGTGATCGGCTATAATTACCGGTTGGAAGGGCTTCAGGGGGCGGTTTTAAGCGTCAGTTTACAGTACTTGCCGGAGTGGACGAAAAGGCGCAAAGAAATCGGAAGAAGATACCTTGCCGAAATCATCAACCCCCGCTTTACCATGCAGGCCCACCCGGAAAATACGGACCCGGTGTTTCACTTGTTTGTAGTTACGGTGAAAGATCCGGATGATTTTATCGCTTACATGGATGCCAGGGGGATGGAATGTAATAAGCATTACCCTGTTCCGTGCCATCTGCAAAAGGCCTATGAGGATTTGGGCTACCAAAAAGGGGATTGCCCCAATGCGGAATATCTGGCGAGCCATTGTGTCACTTTACCGCTTTTTCCGGAAATGACCGAGGAAGAGGTGGAAATGGTGGTCAAGGCCTGTAATGCTTATGAGGGATAACTTCCATAAGCCATAGGCGGCCATGGGTACACACAGAACAAAATAGCCAAGACCATAACGGCCCCCGGCTTCCCAGAACATATGAAAAAAGTAGCCGCCAAACACGCACAAGATCAGGAATGAGACGGTAATGGAGCGCTTTTTCATCTGTACAAATACGCATATGGAAGCCCCAAGCAAAACGAAGAAATGGTAGACGTTCATAAACCATTCCAGGATTAGCCTTCCATTGCCGTAGATCAGGTAAAGGGCCAGGGCAGAGTGGTCATCCCGATGCCGGCTGTACCATTCGTTGGTAATCTGTGATTGAAAACCGGGATCGTTCCACTGGGAAATAAATTTTTTGTAAAAGAAATGCAGGCCGGATTTCGGTGCAGCCAGAAAAGAATGCATAGAGTCTTTGATGGAATCCATGCAGACTTCTGTTGTTTTAGCGGTATCAAGACCGCATTGAGAATATACGACCCAGTTGTAGCTGTTATACCAGCCGTTTTCGATATATTCATTTTCCTGAAGACCCATAGCGACCCATGCAATTTTAGGGATGCCGTCCGGGATTTTTGCGATTCCGGCAGCATGGGCATAATAGGAATCTATACAGGAATTTCCGATGGAAGGCAATAGAAACAACACTGCGGCAAAGACAAGGGAAAACCAGTCTTTTTCTTTTATTGAGAAAAGCACCAGGATAATGACGGCGGCAGCAAGAATAACGGTATTATTGGATTTAAACAGGATGGCAAAACACATACAAAGGGATGCGGGGATCAGCACTCTCCGCTTTTTTGTTTCCAGATATTGGATGACATAGTAGATGGCAGGTGCGGCAAATCCCATACCGGGAACATCGCCATAAATAAAAGTCACATAAAGGTAGAGGGGAAGCATTCCTATGCAGAGCAGGGAAAGCATCATCCTTATTTTTAAGTCATGGAACAATTTTTCCGTAATTCGGTGTAAAAAAAAGATTACGGAGAAAATAGCAATCATATTGATAAACTGCAGGACTGTAAAGTTGTTGATTCCAAAAATAAAGTAGATAATTTCCAGAAATGCGATCATCCCAAGCTGATGGGGGTAATGAGCAAGATAACTGTCACCGGAAAATCCGGAATAATCGTCTTTTAAAAAGGCAATGGCTATTTCGCTCAGCGATTCACTGTCACATGCCACATGCACACGGTAGATAAAGATGATCAACATGCATAAGACCGCCGAAAAAATCAGCGCCGTTTTTTCAAAAGATCTGCATAACTTGTCATTGATCTGGCATTTTTGGTACAAGAATTTAGCAAGCCCGATAAAAAGGACTGCTAATAAAAGCAAAAGGACGGGAGAATCTGCTTTATAAAGTGGCTTTTCTGTGTCCTGGTATAGTTCCATATAGGTAGTCTGTGATAAAGAAAAAAGTGTATTAAACATCAGTATGATTCCGGCAGGAATCATATAGCATAAGGTCAATATAGAAATGAATCGTTCTTTCAAAGTCTTAAAACTCATAAGTAATCCCTTTCTTTTATAATAGTATAGCCGTAAGCCGGCGTTTTTTCAAGGCCGTTTCTTGACCAGTATACCATATCATGATACCATGTATGATAGTACTTTGTAAAAGGATTCGAGGTTAGGAATGTTGAAAAAAATGAATGAAAAATTAAGTAAGTGGGTCACACCGAAGTCTCTGGCTGTTTTTTTGACAATTGTCTATGTTGCAGGTCTGGTGCCGCTTTTGTGGATTGGCTGGTATAATTACCCAAGTGCTGATGATTACACGATTGGCCTTGAGTGCAGGCAAGCATGGGTGTCAACCCATAATCTGTTTGCAGTACTTTGGGCAGGGGTTTTAAGGGCTGTAGAAGACTGGATTACGTGGATGGGGTATTTTACATCCAATTTTTTTATGGCGATTCCCCCCAGCAGTTTTGGAGAGAGGCTTTATGTTCTGACGGTGTGGATCATGCTTGGGATGTTGAGTTTATCAACCATTTATCTGTTGCGGAATATATTTGTCAAGGTCTTTAAAGCAGATCCTTATGTGAGCCATTGTGCGATCATGGCGATGCTTTTTGTGACAGTCCAGTGCATGGTAGGAAGAGTAGAGGCTTTTTACTGGTACTGCGGTGCGGTCAATTATATGTTTGTGCATGGAATGTCTTTATTTTTTTATGGACTATTGATCTCCGCCATTTATACTGAAGGAAAAAAACGGAGGCAGCGTCTTGCGGCAGCGGCGTTGCTTGGATTTTTTACAGGCGGAGGCAATCAACTGACAGCGCTGAATACAGCGGTAGTCATGTTTGTTGCAATTGGGTTTATTTTATGGAAAAGAAAATGGAAAACATACAGGGGATTTTGGTTTCCCATAGGATTTTTTTTCCTGGGGTTTATCTTGAATGTGACGGCTCCCGGGAATTGGGTGAGAGCGGAAGATGCAAGTGGTATGAATCCGGTGAAAGCCGTGCTGGTCTCATTTTATTATTGTCTGGACTATTGTTTGGGGGAATGGTTTAACTGGCCGGTTGCGGTTCTGATCGTTATTTTGGTTCCGCTGTTTTGGCATATGGCAGGAAAAACAAAGTTTCGTTTTCAATATCCTGTTATCGTTGTTCTTTTTGGTTATTGTCTGGTATCGGCAATGATGACGCCTCCTTTGTTTGCGGTTGGAAATATTGAGGCAGAAAGGCTTCAGGCCCTTACCTTTACGATGTTTATTTTGGTACTTACATTATGCGTGGGATATGTGGCAGGATGGGTAAGAAAGAAGTTAGATAACAGGGCGCAGGAAGATGAAAACTTAAGACAGGTACAAGCTGGGTTTTCTGTTAATGAGATTTGGTGTCTGGCAGGCTGTATTTTGTTCATTGGGATGGCAGCCGTACTTACAGTGATACCGGATCCCCATTATTTTTCCTTTTCCTCCGCAGTGACGGACCTGGCAAACGGAAATGCCAAAGCCTATGGGGATGCATTGGAAAAGCGTATGGAACAGTATACGGGAGGGGAAAAAAATATTGTGGTGGATCCTTTACCGTGTCAGCCGGATCTCTTGTATTTTTCAGATATTAAAAAAGATCCGGAAGATTGGGAAAACAAAGGGATTTGCCGGTTTTACGGGCTTGAGTCCGTAAGGATACGTGAGAAGTGATTATCTGGTACAAATGAGGGGAAGCTCCTTTCAAATTGTCTATTGAGGGGGATAGTGAATGAAGAAAACGATCATTGTTATGCCAGTGGCCAACGAAGAAGATACTATGGAGAAGATCTTGGATGAGATTCTATCGCTGCCTTATGATAATTTATATATTTATCCGGTGGTAGATGCTTATTCCAGGGACAGGACAGAAGAAATCATCCGGGAAAAAGAAGCTCAAAACAGCAAGGTAAAGTGCATCTTCTACAGAGAGTCCAAGGGCGTGATCAGCTGTTATCTGGAAGGTTTCCACCAGGCTCTTTTAGATGGTGCGGAGCAGATTTTGGAAATGGACGGGGGCGGAAGCCACCTGCCTTCTGAAATACCGCAGTTTTTGCAGCGGATGGAAGAGGGGTACGATTGTGTCTGGGGATCCCGCTTTATGGAGGGCGGCTCTATGCGGCAGCAGCCTTTATACCGGCGTATCTTAAGCCAGGGTGGCACTTTTCTCGCTAATCTGGTGCTGGGAACCAGATTAAAGGATATGACCAGTGGGTTTGAAGGGTTTCAGAGGAAAGTACTTGAACATATGAATTTGGATGCTTTTTTGTCTACAGGCCATATGTACCAGACGGAAATGCGGTTTTATTGCAGGAAGCTTCGAACGGTTGAGGTGCCCATTCATTATGTGGGAACGGCTTCCAGCTTAAAGAGCAGTTCCGTTATGGAGGCGTTAAGGCTGCTGTTTCAGCTAAAACAGAATGAACCGCAGGTAATGGGAGCAGGGAATAAGCAGGATGGAAAAAGTTAAATACTTAATTTTAGGTGCAGGGCCGGCAGGGCTTACCTTGGCAAACCGGTTAAAGGATCAGGAGGAAACTTCTTTTCTGGTTTTAGAAAAGGAACTTGAAGCGGGGGGATTATGCCGTTCCGTGATGGTGGATGGGAGCCCTTTTGATATCGGGGGCGGGCATTTTTTGGATGTGAGAAGGCCCAGGGTGAATGAATTTTTGTTCCGTTTCATGCCGGAAGAAGAGTGGGAACTGTTCCAAAGGGATAGCCGGATCCGGGTGGACGGTGAGGAAGTGGGTCATCCGTTGGAAGCAAATATCTGGCAGTTTGGATTAGAGGAGCAGGTGGCCTATCTGTCGTCAATCGCCAGGGCAGGGTGTAATTCAGGCCAGCCCATGCCGGATGGGTTCGTGGAGTGGATCACATGGAAGTTAGGGCAGAGGATTGCTGACCACTATATGCTTCCTTACAATCAAAAAATGTTTGCGGACGAGTTAAACGAGCTTGGCACGTATTGGCTTGATAAGCTCCCTGATGTCGGCTTTGAGGAAACGTTGCTGTCCTGCCTGACCCACAAGCCTTATGGGAAGCAGCCCGGGCATGCGTCCTTTTATTATCCGAAAAAATATGGATATGGGGAACTGTGGCTTCGGATGGCAAAGGAGCTTTCAAACAATATTTTATATGGGGAAGAGGCGGTGGGGCTTTCTTGCGAAAACCGTCAGGTAAGGACGAAAGAGGGAGCGGTGTTTGAGGCGGAAAAAATAATCACTACGGTTCCATGGCGAGGATTTTGGGAGATCACTGGGATGCCGGAAGAAATAAAAGGTATGATTTCAGGGCTTAAGTCAAGTGCTATTGAGACACGCTATATACCGGAAAACCTGGATACGAAAGCGCAGTGGATCTATGTGCCGGATTCGGAGATCCCTTATCACAGGATCTTGGTGCGCCATAATTTCTGCCAGGGAAGCAAAGGGTACTGGACGGAGACCAGAAAAGAGCGGACAGGAATGTTCGGGAAGGCAGCAGGAAAAGAAGGTATCACTTCTTTCATGAATGAATTTGCCTATCCATTAAATACCATTGGGAAACCGGAGATCATGGACAAACTGCTTCGGTTTTGTAAGTCAAAGCAGATTTATGGCCTTGGCCGCTGGGGGGAGCATTGCCACTACAATTCGGATCTGGTGGTGGAGCTTGGCATGAAGCTTGCACAGAGATTGGCTGGGTAGTGATGAAAGCAGTGAAACTGTCAGGCAGAAGAACAGGAAGACGGGAAGGATTGGAAATAGGATGAAGCAGGGATTTGGGAAAAAGATCATAGGCAGTTTGATGATTCTGGCATTCTTTGGCGCTGTCATGCTGGTTCTTACGCATACAGCGCAAAACAGCGTAAGGACCACGGAAATTTTGCCGGGGATTAATCAGGATCCGGTGTATGTTACCTGTGAGGAAGGGGAGTCCTTGGAGGTATCCCTGCAGGCAAAAGAGGATTTTACCATCAGCGGGTTTCAGGTTTTGCTGGTAAACATGGGGCAGGACAGCAGGGGAACGCTGCGCTTTGTGGTAACGGATCCATCCTCGGAAATCGTGTTCAGCCAGACAATTCCCGTGGAGACGGTGACGCCGGGAAAGTGGTTTTTGATTGCCGGAAATGCAGCTTTTACGGCAGGCCAGGAATATAAGCTGTCCGTGATGGCGGATAGCAGTTCCCCTTATTTTATGCAGGTGCCTGCCGGGGAAGGGGATAAGCTCCCTTTTGTGGAGCAGGTATATAAAGAGGGGAAAGCCCTGGAATGGGGGATTTCCCTTGGAGTCAACCGGGTGGAACAGGTGAAGGTGACTTATGGTGAGATTTTTTATTACTCCATTCCGACTGCTCTGCTGGCGGCAGTAATTTTGCTGCTTTTTCTCTGGGCAGGGAAGGAAAGGGTTTTTAAGACAATCGGAAGGATTCCTTTTGGAACATTCATAAAGAAATATGGAAATGACTTGTTTTTGCTGTTGCTGTTTGTCAGTATCTGTATCAGCATTTATTCCAGAGCGTACTTAAAAGGCGTGTATATTTCTGCGGATTCTGCCGGGTATCTGCGGGAAGCGGTAAACCTGGCGGCGGGGAACGGTTTTTCCTATGACGGGCTTGCCGGGTATGACACTTGGTTTGCCAACTGGCCGATCCTGTATCCGGCTTTGATTGCGGCAGTGATGTTCCTTACAGGGGCAAAGGCATATCTGGCGTCAAAAATTGTTGCCATGGTGACGGCGGGGCTTATCCTTTTGCTGTTGCGCAGATGCTTCGGAAAGCATGCGTGGCTGTACGGCCTTTGTCTGACTAATATCGGGTATTTAAACTTGAGCTATTATACATGGAGTGAAATACCGTTTATGCTGTTTTTACTCTGCTTTGCGCTGGTTCTTTCACAGATTTTAACCAGGGAGCGCCCGGCAGCTTCCTGGTACATGGCTCTTGGGTTATCAGGAATCTGCTGTTTTTTGACCAGATATTATGGAATTTTTGTGTGGATCGTAGTTGGGCTTTATCTGCTTGCTCTGATTGGGCTGTACTGGAAAAAGAAAGAAAAACTATTTTTGGGCAAGGCAGTAAGGCTTGGTGTGACGGCTTTTGTGTCCGGAGTCCTCAGCATGGGTTATCTGTTGATGAATAAGGTGATGAACGGCATGGCGTCCGGGGTGAGCCGCACCATGTGGTGGGATGACTACCAGACACTTACGAACGATCTGATTGAAAGTCTGCTGACAGAGTTTTTCAATATCTTTTCTCTGCAGATCCCGGAGCTGATTGAGGGATTTCCCTTCCAGATCAAGTTATTTGTGGTAGCAGGGATCCTCATAGGGATTGGGTGGCTTGTTTTTCGTAATTGGGAAGCCCATCAGAAAGTCCATGGGGATTTCAATGTTGCGAAATGGGCATTTACCAGGGAAATGGTGCTGGTCAGTATGGCTGTGGCATATGATGTGATCTTTATTGGAATCCGTTATGTTTCTTCTATGGACAGTTTTTATTTCCGTTTTTTTGAACCGGCCACCTTTTTGTTGTGCATCGGACTTTTGGGGATGATTCTCCCTTATGTAGAAGGAAAACGGGGCTTTCATTACTTCGCGGGGATGGTTACGGTTCTTTTGATAACGTCGGTCTGGTCCGTTTTTTATAATGGCGGCATGGACAGGAGCGATAACTATTATCAGGCGCTGGAAGGGCAGTGGGAGAAAGCGTATGAACAGATTCCGGAAAAGTCGGTGGTAATCTTTAACGATATTGATTTTAGGGCTTCCTTTTACCGGCCGGACGTAGTGGAAGGGATGATCACGCCGGAGGACGAGTTTGCAGACCTCTTGGAGACGTATTATGGGTCTGATTACCTGTGTATCCGGGCGGAGTTTGCCAAAACCATGCTGGAGTCGGGAGAGTATAAGGAGAGTGTGGAAAGTAAGCTTCGGGAAGGACTAGGGAAGGAAATGGAGTTTGTGGTAATTCCATTGCGGCAGCAATAAAGGTAGAAAAGTGTGTAGAACAACAAATTGAGCGGTCAGGAGACCGCTTAAACATGCGAGTTGTTGCTGTTTAGTAGCTTCTTTAGTCTCCTAAGTTTATGCGCTTACTAAGTGTGATTTCAATTTTTAACTTAAGAAAAAAGCAGGGAGAGTGTAGAGAGTAAGCTTTGAGAAGGATTAGGGAAGGAAATGAAGTTTAGGGTGAGTCACTTGGGCGGTTAATGTGCACATGGTTTTAAGGGGGCATTTTGTATTTCTGTCCAATTGGAGGGAAACCCCATATATTTATACATTTGAGAGCGTTGCAGTTGTCTGGTGGAAGTTAACAGTTTTTCTAAAGCAGTGTGAATTTCTTCTATGAAATAAGAAAATTCATTTTCACTAAGAAGATATTTCAGGGTAATAATTACGGCAAAAAGATCTTGTTTTCCTTTTTTATATTGTACATTATGTTTGGGAATATTCAAATGTTTATGGATATAAGTGTCATTGATTGCCCCTTTATTGTATCGATAATTAAAGAGACGTTCGTTATGTGCGCAAACATTCCGTATGCGGGCAAGCAAATCAAGCATGCGCACTAATTCGTTTTCTGTAATCTGATCAAATTCGATACTGACCTTGCACTGTATATTTTGAGGCAGAAAACTGTATAATTTAGAAACACTTCCTAAAGGAAGAGCTTTCATCATAACCCACAAAGGAATATTTCCGTGTTTTTGTTTTTGGTGCATGATATAGGAATAGTCTTTCGGGTTTGAAGCAATTTTAGATAAACGTCCGATTAGATTATTGATTTCAGATTGGTTAGCAGCTGAATAGTTGTATTTTGTTGCATTTAGATAGTGCTGTTGTTCCTCTCCGTAGGTTTCGCAAAAAGAATAAGAAATCAGTGATTTGATATGTTTTTCAACCTTTAATATATTAGATAAAATGGTGTTTCTTAACGTATCGTCAAAACTGTACAGGGCGAAAACATCATCAAGAGTTACATGAGGCTTATACATGCCATTTTTAGCTTTGAAAGGGTTTTTGTACCCGGAAATAAGTGCAAAATAACTGTGTTCTTTCAGAAGCTGCAAAGCTGTGTCGTAATCGCTGATCATGAGCCCTTTATCTGTTAATTTCTTAATTTGTTGATTATATGTTAAGAAAGGCTTATCACTTGTACGCATAAAAATCTCCTGTATGCAAGAAAGCTCCCGTAGGAGCTTTCATAGGTCGCAGGCCTCGCAGGTATCTGCAACACGATCACTGATGTTAGTTTACCATGGTAAATTTGACTTGTCAAGTCATAGAAAACTCTATTTCACATGGGAAACAGTATCAGTACTATTATGATATGCAGGATAAGAATATCTATGCTGCTAATGTTTTGAAGGCCCGATTGCTTGGTTATGACAATCTCTCCCTTGATTTTTCTGACAATCCATCGTTAATCTGTGCGTTAAGATCGCAGGTGGAGCAGGCATCCAGCGTTTCTTTGCTTACTTTCCCATCCCGGTAATCCCTGACAATCTTGTTTTCATACATGCTGTATTTTTTGCTTGTCCAGAATTTTAATTTATGCCGTAATACCCAGAGGGCGGGAACCCAGATATATTTATGCATGGCGGGAGAAACGGAACCGATCATCCAGCAGTTCCGGTCACAGCAACGGACTTTGCCCCTGACGCTTTCGGCTTTCGGGCTGTTCCAAAGTTCTTCCCATGTGGAAGTCTCATTGAGATTTCCCATAACTTCTTTATCCTTGGTGCCGTTGCAGGGCATTACATCCCCGTAAGGGTCAATGAAAAAGGTGTCAAAAGCCATGTCGCAGGGAAGAAGACGTTTTTGTCCGTAAATGTAGTTGATCAATCCGTGGTTAAAATAAGCCCGGAACCATTTTTTAGGGCTTTTTGATCGTAACAGTTCATTGATCAGGTTTTCGAATTCTTTTGCCACCAGAGGGCGGTCATGGATGATATTTTTTGCTTCCACAAAATAAAAGGAATTGTGGAGGGATGCGGTGGCAAATTCCATATTCATTTCATTGGACAGGTTATAAAGGGCTACCAGGTCTTTGGCGTTTATATCTTGCACGGTCATGCCAAAGCCCACATCCTTCATGCCCATTTCCACCAGTTTTTTTAAGGTGGCATAGCCACGGTTAAAGCCGTCGGGAAGCCCTCGGATCTGGTTGTTGGTCTGCTCTAGTCCTTCAATGGAAATGCGGATACCGATCTGGGGAAATTCTTTGCACAGGCCTATGATACGGTCGGTAAAAAAACCGTTAGTGGAAATGACAATGCGGTCGCTTTTTTTGTAAAGCTCCCCGACGATTTCTTTTAAATCGGTGCGGATAAAAGGCTCTCCCCCGGTGATGTTGGTAAAATACATGGGCGGGAGCTTTTGGATGGTTTCCAGGGAAAGCTCTTCCTCAGGCAGGGAAGGCTTTTTATAGCGATTGCACATATTGCATCTGGCATTGCAGCGGTAGGTTACGATTACAGTTCCGTTTAATTTTTTCATAAATACCATTTTACCTCGTTTTCTTGATGATCTTTCTTTATCCTATCCCAGATTTGATAAATTAACAATAGTTTTGTATAATCATTTTGAAAGGAAGATAAATTAACAGGATAAAATATGAAATTGGGAGCATATAATGAAATTAGTATCTCTTATATTGACAACTTTTAATTGCAAAGAAAATCTTGAAAAAACGCTTCAAAGTATCGAAAGCCAGGATTATCCGAACCTTGAGGTGGTAATCAAGGACGGGGAATCTACAGACGGAACGTTAGATGTGATCCGGCATTATCAAAAGGTCAGCCGTTATAAGGTGGAGTGGGCGTCTGTGAAAGATAAGGGGCTTTATGATGCAATGAATCAGGGGCTTGTTCTGTCCATGGGAGAGATTATCTTATTTTTTAATGATAAATTTACCCATGGGCAGGTGGTATCCCAATGCATCCATGCCATGGAGCGGGAAGGCGCAGACGGCGTCCATGGGGATTTGGTCTATGCGGATAATGGCGTGGTGAAGCGATATTGGAAAATGGGAACAGGGAAAATCCGGAATGGGTGGATGCCCGGGCATCCTACGCTTTTTTTGCGTCGCCAGGTGTATGAGCGGTATGGGGGTTATGATTGTACCTATAAATGCTCCGCGGACTATGAATTTATGGTGAGGATATTAAAGGATGGAGGCATCAGGCTTGCGTATATCCCGGAAATCCTGGTGGAGATGTATTACGGGGGAACCAGTACCCAAAGCGCCGGCGCCTACGGGGTATCGGTCAGGGAAGCCCACAGGGCTCTTGCCGCTAACAGGGTAAAGTTTCCCTGGTGGGTAGTTTTTTTGCGGACCTTGCGGACGATTCCCCAGTTTTTTCCCCGTAAGAAGTCGATTGAAACGAAATAGGACATTAAAACGTATGATAAATACCGAAAATATGTTATTATAAACAACTATGCCAAAAGCTCGCTTTTTTGTGGATAATGAATTTATCAGCGCTGATCAAAAAACTGATAAAGGAGAAATCTACAATGAAGAAACATGTTACAAGAAAAAAGGTTTATGGAAAACTGATCGGGGTTTGTAAAGGGATGCTTTTTGCGGCAGGGTTATTTACCGGCGCCCTGACCGGGCTTTTGTGGAAGATGGAAGCCTTAGCGGGGGAAATGATACAGGTTGTTGAGTTTGGCGTGGTAAAGGAAGGGGAGAGCATTTTTGCCAGATGTGCTTACCGGCATTTTGATGGCAGCAGCGGGATCATGCAGCTTTATCTGGAAAAAATGGATGAAGAGGGTGATTTTCTCCCAATCAGTTATGGGGATCTGTTTGCGGCCGGTGAGGAGATTCAGACGGCCTGCACGCAGTCACAAAGCGCGGAGCCGGGGATCTACAGGGCGGTACTTCTTATAAGGAGCGGCACGGGGATGCCGGTGGTCAGATTTAGGGATTCGGCTCCTTTTGAAGTGAAGCATGCGGAAAATGTAAACGGACAGGAAGCGGAAGGTTTCCGGGAAGCCGCACGGGAGCAAAGAATAGAGCAGGAGAATGGGCAATGCGGCCATGTGGTGACGGAAAATACCGTTAGGGAAGCTACTCCTTTTTCCGATGCGGTTAAGGAAGAAAGCTGTGAAAACTGCGGATGGGTTTTTGCCCGTTGGGAGGTGCCTAATTCGGCGTATACTGCCTTTCTGGATCAGACAGCGGATGCAATCCGGGCAGCACAGCCGCAGGAGGTGGTCAGGGTTTCTACCGACAGATGGATCAGTTTTGATCGGCGGGTGTTTGCCGCCATGGCGGACAGGAGAGATGTTTCTGTTTTGGTGGAATACCGCTATCAGGGGGAGGAACATCAGGTATTGATCCAGGCAGGAGCGGAGACGGATGATCTGATGGATGAAAACGGGTTTTGCGGTTTTTGTTACCTGGCACAGGTTTTCGGAGAAAAGTTTGACGTAGTACAGTTCTTATTATAAAATGATAACAGGGTTTGACCGGGGCGGAAGGATTCTTCCGCCCTTGAAAGTAAAAGAGTGAAAGAAAGCAGGTAATTATGAACCAATTGGATGTTTCAAAAAAATATTTGATCACCGGCGGGGCAGGCTTTATTGGGTTTTACTTATCCAAAGCCCTTCTTGAAGCCGGTGCACAGGTAACAGGCCTGGATAATATGAACGATTATTATGAGGTTTCTCTAAAAGAGGATCGTCTTTCTGGCCTGAAGGCATATGCCGGGTATCGCTTTGTGAAAGGCGATCTGGCAGATAAAGAGACGGTGTTTCGTCTGTTTGAAGAATACCGCCCGCAGGTTGTGATAAACCTTGCCGCACAGGCAGGGGTGCGTTACAGCATTGACAATCCGGATGCTTATATCCAGTCAAATATCGTGGGGTTTTTCCATGTTCTTGAGGCCTGCCGGCATTACCCGGTGGAGCATTTGGTATTTGCTTCTTCCAGTTCTGTTTATGGAGGAAACCGGAAAGTTCCTTTTTCCACAATGGATCAGGTGGACAAGCCGGTAAGTTTGTATGCGGCAACCAAAAAGTCTAATGAGCTGATGGCATACTCTTACAGCAAGCTTTACGGCATTCCCCTGACCGGACTTCGTTTTTTTACCGTGTATGGCCCTATGGGCAGGCCGGATATGGCGTATTATAAGTTTGCGAAAAAGATCATGGCAGGGGAACCGATCCAGATTTACAATCAGGGGGATATGTTAAGGGACTTCACTTATATTGATGATATCATAACCGGTGTGGTAAATATTCTTTGCAATCCGCCTTTGCCGGATGAAAATGGCAGTGCGTACAAGATCTACAATATCGGGAACAATAAGCCGGAAAAGCTGATGGACTATATCGCCGCGCTGGAGAAGTGCCTTGGAAGGGAAGCCAGGAAGGAGTTTCTGCCCATGCAGCCCGGGGATGTATATGAGACTTATGCGGATGTACAGGATTTGATTCATGATTTTGGGTTTAAGCCCTCTACGTCTATTGAAGAAGGGCTTTCGCGGTTTGCGGAGTGGTTTTTGGATTATTACGGTTGAGAAAAGGAGGTTTTAGGATTATGATGAAGATTGCGGTAGCAGGAACGGGATACGTAGGTTTGGTGGCAGGCGTGTGCTTTGCGGAGGCAGGGCATGACGTTACCTGCGTGGATGTGGATGAAAAAAAGGTAGAGATCATGCGTCAGGGGATTTCCCCTATTTATGAAGAAGGCTTAGAAGAGCTGATGCGGAAAAATAACGCCAGGGGAACCCTTCATTTTACCACGGATTACAGGGAGGCTTACCGGGATGCCCAGGCAATATTTATCGGGGTGGGAACTCCGGAAATGCCCGATGGAAGCGCCAATTTAAGTTATATTGCAACGGTTTCCAGACAGATCGCGGAGACGGTTGAGCGGGATTGCCTGGTGGTGGTAAAATCCACGGTGCCGGTAGGCACCAATGACAAGGTGGAGCAGTTCATAAAGGATTTTCTTGTGCATGACGTGAAGGTGGAAGTGGCTTCCAACCCGGAGTTTTTAGCACAGGGAACGGCGGTCCATGATACGCTGCACGCGGCCCGGATCATCATAGGAACCCAGAGCAGGGAAGCGGAGGAAATGTTGAAGGAGATTTATGCGCCCTTTGGCCTTCCTATCGTTTCCGTGAAACGGCGTTCCGCAGAGATGATCAAATATGCCTGTAATGATTTTCTTGCCCTGAAGATTTCATATATGAACGACATTGCCAATCTTTGCGAGCTGGTAGGGGCGGATATTACGGATGTGGCGAAAGGGATGAGCTATGACGAGCGGATTGGCGCCCGGTTTTTAAACGCAGGGATCGGCTTTGGGGGGAGCTGCTTCCCGAAGGACACGAAAGC
Organism: uncultured Lachnospiraceae bacterium; assembly: GCA_910587295.1. Taxonomy (GTDB): domain Bacteria; phylum Bacillota; class Clostridia; order Lachnospirales; family Lachnospiraceae; genus Suilimivivens. The sequence continues at coordinate 45,412 of CAJULP010000055.1, forward strand.
GCTGAAGTTCCTGGCAAGGGAACATGGGTATCAGTTAAGGACGGTGGAGGCCTGTGTGGAGGTGAACAGTGCCCAGAAAGTGCGGTTATTTGAAAAGGCGAAAGAGAGGATGATCTCTTTTAGCGGTTTGAAGGCGGCGGTGCTGGGTCTTACCTTTAAGGCGGGAACGGACGATCTTCGGGAAGCGCCCTCCATTGATAATCTAAAGCTTCTGCTTTCGGCAGGGGCGGATGTCTATGCATATGATCCGAAAGGAGAGGAGCGGGCCAGGCAGCTTTTCCCGGAAGGGAAGGGGGAAGCGGGAACTATGCAGTATGTGGACTCCCCGGAAGAAGCGTTAAGCGGGGCAAATATCTGCTTTGTGTTTACTGAGTGGGGGGAAATCAAGGCGATAGAGCCAAAGCGGTTTAAAGAACTGATGCATACGCCTCTGGTCTATGACGGGAGAAATCTGTATGACCCGGGGCAGATGAAGGAAGCCGAGGTGGAGTATTATAGTATTGGACGGTAGATTACGGTAAGTAATCAGAGAAAAGCAGGTGCTGATGGGTAAGGCATCTGCCTTTTCTTTATATAAGGTTTTTGAAATCTATGATTGATTATTTATATTTATTTTAAGTTTTCTTATGTCTTTCTTAATTTTGCTGCTAAAGTCTATAAAAATTCCTTTTTTTTGTTATACTGTTAATAGTTTACAGCGATTTTTCAGTTTGTAGAGAAACTGGTTCGTGTATAAGCCATGCTTTTAAAGGAATTGATTTTGTATATTAAGGGTGAATAGGAGTAACTTGATATGGAAATTCTGTTCCGGTGAGAAGACAGGCGATGAAATGAGAACGTGAGAAATAAAAATGAATAGGAGTAGGAAAAGTGTTTGAGTCGATGACGTTTCCCTTTTTTTTAGGGATCACGGTGTTGTTGTTTTTTTTGCTGCCTGCTAAGTACCGAGCTGCGGTTTTGCTTTTCTCTAGTTATTGCTTTTGTGGATTTATGAGCTTTTTTGCATTAGCGGCATTGATCACAGTGTCTGTCTTGGTCTGGGCAGGAGGAATTTTAATTGAGCGCCTGCAAAAAGCAAGGAAAGAAATTGGCGGCAGAGTCGTTGCAATGTCGGCAGTCGGCGCCTGCATTTTAGTGCTGATCATGTTTAAGTATGGAAGAGGAAGCCTGTTTGGCATGATCATGCCGATCGGATTGTCTTTCTACTTATTTCAGGCAATTGGATATTTGTCGGATATTGCAAAAGGAAAATGTCATGCGGAGAGAAACTTTATCCATTTAGGCTGTCTCTTTGCTTTTTTTCCTAAACTGATAAGCGGTCCCATTGAGCGGGAAGGGGATTTCCTGCCGCAGATAAAAAGGCTTGGGGAAGTAAAATTCTGGAACCGGGGAAGGCTCTCTACGGCATTTACTTACATGTTGTGGGGCTATTTTATGAAAATGGTGGTTGCCGACCGCTTAGCTGTCCAGGTAAATATTATATTTGATAGACCGCAGGAATTTGACAGTTTGTGGTTAGTTTTAGGAGTTTTTTTCTATACGATACAAATCTATTGTGATTTTGCGGGATATTCGTATATTGCGATAGGCTGTGCCGGGATATTTGACATCAGGTTAACGCAGAATTTTAATGCTCCTTATCAGGCGGCAAGCATTACAGAATTTTGGAGAAGATGGCATATTTCTTTAAGCAGCTGGCTGCGGGATTACATTTATATTCCATTAGGGGGAAACAGAAAAGGGTTTGGCCGAAAGTGTATCAATACGATCATTGTATTTGCGGTATGTGGGATATGGCATGGAGCAGGGATGCATTTTGTGGTGTGGGGATTACTGCATGGGGTGTATTCCTTAATAGACAGTGTGATCCGGAAAAAAGGATGGAAGATGCCATTCGGAAAGTTTGTCACTTTTTTGGAAGTATCCTTTGCATGGATTTTCTTCAGGGCGGGCAGCCTTCGGCAGGCGCTTGGGTATATTTATCATATGGTAACGGCAGAGATCCGGACAGATCGGATACAAAGTGTAGCGGAAACATTAGGGCTTACTATGTCAGAGATCATAATTATTATTCTGGGAATCATATTAGTTTGTTTTGTGGATGAATTATGTAATAGGAAGCACACTAATTTTTCGTTTTTGATTCAACAGCGGCAAAACGCTTTTCGCTATGCGGTGTTCTATTTACTGCTGGTTGCTATTTTTATTTTTGGAATTTATGGATCGGGTTATCAGACGGAGCAGTTTATTTATATGCAGTTTTAAGAGGGAATATAATGAAGATTATTAAAAAAAACAAAGTAAGGATAGGATTTTTGGTTTTGCTTATTGTTACCGTTTATTTGGTGTCTAATATATTCCGCATTAAATCTCCACACGGAATCAACCAGTTGGAAGGCTTGTATTGGCAGCCGGATCAGGCAATTGATGTAGTGATGATGGGAACCAGCCATATTCACTGTGGCGTTAACACTGCGTTACTTTGGGAAAAGTATGGGATAGCGGCATATGATTACAGTGGGGCAGAGCAGCCTTTATGGATGACATATTATTATTTAAGGGAATTATATAAGTATCAGGATCCTAAAGTGGTCATACTGGATATGTATGCACCGGCAAGGTTTAAGGAGGACTATCAATATGATTGGATATCTGAAAATATTTATGGGATGCGGTTTTCCTTTGATAAGTTAGCTATGTTGACAGTCAGTGTGGAACCTTCAAAAATATTTCAGTATTTTCCTTCTTTTTCGGTATATCACAGCAGATATGATGATTTAGAAAAAAATGATTTCGAGCATTTTTTTTGGAACTGGGATGAAAAGGAGGCATTTAAGGGCTATACACCTTACTGGGAGCAAAGCCCTCAGCAAATTCCGGATATCACGGAAGAAGAAAAGGATGGGCTTAGTGATAAATCCGAAAAGTATCTGGGAAAGATCATTGACTTTATGAAGAACAAAGACGGAGAACTTATACTGATCACAGTGCCGTATGTTGTGACAAATGAAGATCAGAAAACTTATAATAGAATAGCGGAAATAGCGGAAAAAGAAGGAATCAAATTTATGGATTATAATAGCTGTTATGACGAGATAGGTTTGGATTTTGAGAAGGATTTCAATGATGAATCACACTTAAATTATTGGGGGAGCTGCAAGTTCACCGATTATTTGGGGAATTATCTGTCATCTTTTGACAGTATTAGCGACAAGCGGGGGCAGGAAGGTTATCAGTCGTGGAACGACCACGTTGAAATGATTGATCAGGAGTTTTACGATCATCAGGATGCCCGATAGGATGTCATGAAGGGTGGAATGTTTTAGTTGTGTTTTCTGCATTCATTCGATATAATAAATGCAATGTGTTTTTAACTAACGATATTAAGGAGAGTATATTTTAATATGAATTTTTGCCGGACAGGTAGAAGCAGAATACAAATGTGGCGTTATTTTATATTTATAATCACATGTCTGGCGCTTTTGGTCCTATTGGCAGGGTCATATATTTTTACGGATCATGAAGAGGAATTTGTAGATCGGTTTTATTTGGAAGGAATGACGAATGGCGGGAGGGTAAGGTTTAAGATTTGGGAAAATCAGTCTGAGGGGATGTATTATTTGTTTCTCCCGGCGTTTTACGTAGATCAGGATATTGACCTGACGATTCATGCAGACAGAAATATGGTAGTCAGTATAGATGATAAACTTTTTAAAAATACTGGTACTTGGGAAAATGTGCAAAGTGGTGGTATTTATCGTTTGAAGGTGAAAAATGCGTTTGGGATGAAGTATTTGGATAAGCCAATACAAGTTCTGGTTTCAGAGAATCTGCCATCTGTATTTATCAATATGGAATCGGAAGATCTGCTGGAGCAGGAGATTGACAACAAGAAATATATAGAAACCGGTAATATATTGTTTGTAGATCCTGATGGAAACATAGAAGGCAGCCAACAGCTTGAAAGGTTTAAAATAAGGGGGAATTTAACAGCTGCGTTAGAAAAGAAACCTTATAGTTTTACATTAGCGGAGCCCTTTGGGGTGTGCGGTATGGCATCCGCTAAAAAGTGGAAGCTTATTGCAAATGCTACGGACGGATCGTATCTTAGAAATAAAATAGTATTAGATATGGCAAACCAGATCACCGATGCATATGAACCGGACGGTGAATTTGTGGATCTTTTTCTGAATGGGGAATATCAGGGAATGTATCTTTTGACGGAAGGGGTTGAATTAGGTGAAAACCGTTTAGATGTTCGGCTTCAGGGCGATTGGCTGTTAGAGATAGAACTGGACTTTCGGATGGAGGAGGATATTCCATATGTGATCACTGACCGGGGGCAGATATTTGCGGTAAATGCGCCCAGGGAGGTTGGCCCGGATGAAATAAAGTTGATAGACGTTCTCCTTAATGATGTGGAAAGCGCACTATATTCAGAAGATGGCTTAAGCGCGGTAAGTGGAAAGCCTTTGGAAGAATTAATTGATATGGATTCCTGGACCGACGCATGGCTGATTCAGGAAGTATCCGGGGATCATGATACAGGAATCGCCAGCCAGTTTGCCTATATTCAGGAAGACGGGCGGCTGTATGCAGGACCGGTATGGGATTTTGACGGAACCATGGGGAATGTAAATACGGCGATGTTTAGGATACCGGAAGCACTCACAACATCCATTGAAAACACGAGGCCGGCCAACAATGCCAATCAAAATAGATGGCTGTCAGCCATGTACCGGAATAAACAATTCAGGAAAATGATCGAAAAGAAATATTCTGAGGTTTTTGAACCGGTTTTGGATAAAATATGCAATGAAACGATATGTGAATATACGGATAAAATAAGTAAATCGGCCAGTCTGGACGCCTTGAGGTGGAATGAGAACCGCCTAAGCTGGGCGTTTGTGCTGCCGGCAGGAATAGAAATAGAAGGAGGCGATTTTCGAAGGTATGATACGTTATCGGAACAGATGGAAATGCTGATGGATTTTCTAAAAAGAAAAAAATTTTTTCTGGATGCTTTATGGATTGAACACAAGGAATTTTGTGTTGTAGAAGTAAAAAACGAAGCGCCATTTCTGAATAGTGATTATAATAACACGTTGTATTATTGGGTAGAAAAGGGGAAAGCATTTTTAGGTAAGCCCGTAGAAACGAATGATCATTATGAGTTTATGGGGTATGCGGATGTTACTGGAGAAGCGGTCATAAAAGATAATATTATTATAGAAAGAGATTGTATTTTAAAAAGCGTGTGGAAAGAGAAGGGGGAATGAAATTGGAGGAAAGACCATACAGGGATGAGTATAAATACCCACTTACGAATGGTCAGATCTTAATAGAAGAAAGTAAAATAAAGGCTATTGCCTTAAAAGACGGACATGTGGGTGAAAAAGGATATTACAATATCAGGAGCCTTTATTTTGATGATTATGAAGACCGTTGTTATATGGATAATGAGAATGGTGTAGATGAAAGAGAAAAATTTAGGATACGGATCTATGATCACAGCAGACAAAGAATTGCATTGGAATTAAAGGAGAAAAGGCGGGGAAAGACCAGGAAACAATCTTGTATGATTACGGAAACACAGTGCAGACAGCTTATGAAAGGGAATATTCCCACAGACATCAATGTTTCACAGCAAGTGCTTCAAAAACTGGCATATTTGATGGCAACCCGTTTGATGAGACCAAAAGTGATGGTTGAGTATGACAGGGTTCCTTATGTTTACAGAGCGAAAGACGCCAATGTCAGGGTTACTTTTGACAGCAATATTATTTCCGGCAGTGATGTCAGGACATTTCTGGATGAAAAGATTTTTGGCAGGGGCGTGATGCCGGCGGGAAAGGCATTGATGGAGGTAAAGTTTGACAGTTTTTTACCGGATGAGATTTACAGTGTGCTTCAGCTTGACGGATTGAAAGCAAGCACATTCTCAAAATATTATTTGTGCAGAAAATACCATGTGTAAAGGAAGGAGATCAGTAATGGGCTTTTCGGATATTTTTAAAAACAGTTTTTTAACATCATATACAAGTGATAATATTAGTGTGATACATATTACGGCAGTGCTTTTGATTACGTGTTTGATTGCATGTTATATTTTTTTTGTGTACCGGCTGTTCACCAGAAAAACATTTTATTCCAGGACATTTAACATTTCTCTGGCAGCGGTTTCGGTCATCACGGCGGCGATCATCCTGGCAGTGCAGGCAAGTATCGTGATTTCCCTTGGTATGGTAGGGGCCCTTTCCATTGTGCGTTTCAGGACTGCGGTAAAGGAACCTATGGATTTGGTATTTTTATTCTGGTCTATTGCGGTGGGAATTTGCTGCGGCGCACATGTGACGGAAATAGCCGTTGTGCTTTCGGCCCTCCTTACAATATTAGTTATTGTGCTGGACAGGCTTCCTGTGGGACGTGCCCCAATGATTTTAGTGGTCAATCTTGCGGAAGGTAAGTTAGAACCGGACTTAATGAAAAAGGTAGGGGAGTTTTGCAAGTATTACAAAATAAAATCCAGAAATATTGCCTTGGGTAAATGTAATTTAGTGATAGAAGTGCGGTCCGCAAAGGAATATGATATGGTACAGGCTATTGAAGGACTTGAAGGGGTGGAAAGTGTTTCTTTGATTTCACATGACGGGGAAGTGACGTTTTGAGAGGAAAGGCCGGAATATTTATAGGTAGATTAGGAATCCTGTTGTTTTTTGTGTTGATCTGCCAGGCAAATCTTTTTCACTATAACTACAGGATGAATGCGGATATTGCTTCGGAAGCTTTATTAGGACAGGCAATATGGAACAGTAAACAGTGGGTTCCGGATATGTGGTATCCTTCTACTGAAGTCAGGTTGATAGGCACGGCAAATCTGTCGGCTCTGTTTTATGGTCTTTGCGGAAGCCTGAAACTGGCGATGGGACTTGCCTGTGTCGTTTTTGTGTTGTGGAACATTCTTGAGATTGCTTATTTGTTTAAGGAAGCCGAGGGGGGGGGTAAAACGGTATTGTCCATTTTTGATTTTACTCATGCTGGCGCTTCCTGCAGATTATAGTCTTCTTGAAGTATTATATTTGTTTGCCGGTTATTACGCGGTTCACACAGCTGTATTGTTTTTTACCTTGGGCGTGTATGGCGGAAGTCTGCGGAGGAAAAAATTTAAGGCTGGAGAGTGGTTTTTGAGTGTCTGCCTGGCTTTTTTGCTTGGCATGCAGGGGGCACGGGGATTGCTGGTCATTTATGGTCCGTTACTTGCGGTAGAAGTGATCCGCTGTGGGGCTGTTTTGTGGGCAGGAAAGAGACTGAAGCAGGCTGATTGGATGATTGGCATATGGGTCTTGATGAATTGTCTTTCTAATTTTTTGGGAAGCCGTCTGCCGATATCTGCCGGGGTCGACTTTTCCAGAAATATAAGAAAAGGGCTTTACAAGCTATGGAAGGTCGTGGTTCCGGACATTGTTGGTATTATGGGGGGCCATAGCAGTGGTGTGCCCGGTCGTATCTGTCTTGGGATTTTATTGATAAATGCCGTAGTGATTTTGTTTGCAATATTATATAAAATATGGAAGAAAAGAGAACTGGAGGCCATGGAATGGATTTACCTGGTGGTGTGCGCGTCTCCGGTCATGACTGCTTTGATGGTCGCTTTTACTACGGTAGAAAGCACAGGGAGATATTATTTTGTGTTTCTGGCTGTATTATCATTGGCGGCTGTCATGCTGCTTGCCAGGCAGGAAAACAATCTGATTCCGATCAAAGTGATATGCTGGGCGGCAGCAGGGTTTTTGATGGTCGGTAATCTGTTTCATTTGTATGTTCCGATGATGAAAAGTAAGGAACCGCCGGAAAACGATTACAAAGCTGTTGTGGATTTCCTGAAAGAAAATGATTATTTATTGGCGTATGCATCTTTTGAAAACGCTAATACAATGACACTGGTTTCGGATGGAGAGGTAAGGGTTGCTCCGGCAGCTTCCGTTGAAAAAATGGATATCTGCAAATGGCTTAGCAGTAAAGAATGGTATCCGCCGGAAATCTCCAGGGATCAGGTAACTGCATATGTTGTGACAGAAAGCCAGATGCCGGAGTTTTTCGTATTTTTACAAGACAAAGAAGACGAGATAAAAAGAATTTGGCAGACCGGGAAATTTCATATTTATGTGTCAGACTATAATTATGCCAATATTGAAGATTGACGCTAAGTGTAATAAATGGTACGATAATGTGGTTGAAGCAGGCTAACAGATAAGGAGAATGAAATGTCAGTTAAATTTCATAATTTTGGTGGAGTGATCGGCTGGAATCTACAGAAACGCTTTCCTAAGCTCTCGTCGGAAAGTTATTTGAAACTGCAGTTCCTCACCAGAAATAAATTGCAGAAAAGTTATATTGAATATTTTATGAAGGACGGCGAGGTGCCGATGCCGCTGGTGATCAATCTCGAGACCATTAACCGCTGTAACAGTACATGCTCTTTTTGTACGGCAAACAGAAATGCCGAAAAGAGGCCTTATAAAAGGATGGAAGATGAGCTGTTTTACAGCATTATCGACCAATTGCGAGATTGGGGTTACAAGGGGCATTTAACTCTTTACGGAAATAATGAGCCTTTTTTGGATACCAGGGTTGTTGAGTTTCATAAGTATTGCAGGGAGCAGCTGCCTGACTGCTTTATCTTCCTTTCCACTAACGGACTTTTACTTACGGTAGGTAAGGTAAAGGAGATCATTCCTTACGTGGATCAGTTGATTATCAATAATTACTGCAGGGATATGAAACTTCATGATAATGTACAGGAAATTTATGAGTATGCCAAAGCCCACCAGGACGAGTTTAAGGATGTGGAGCTGCTGATCCAGATGCGGTATATGGATGCGGTGCTGACCAACCGTGCCGGCAGCGCCCCTAATAAGCAAAACACCCAGAAGGTCATCAAGGAAACCTGCCTGATGCCTTATACGGATATGTTTATTTTTCCGGATGGGAGGATGGGCATTTGCTGCTGCGATAATTTTGAAGTGACGAACTTGGCGGATCTTAACGTGACGCCTTTGAAAGAAGCTTGGAATAGTGTGGAGTACCAAAAACTCCGGCAGGCTATCCGCTCCGGCAGAGGAGATTATAGTTTTTGCAAGTATTGTGACTTTATTGATGCGGGGCTCCGCATGGATGTGGTAGATGATACGTTAAAGAACAGGGCGGCAAACCATGGGGCAAGGCAGTCGCTGTTTCGTAAGTAAGTTCCCGTTTAGTTGGGGTACATGGCAAATAAAACCGCCGGGATGAGGGATAAAAATCTACGTCACCACGCTAGGATAAAGCCTCGCGAAATGGCTCCTTAAGATTTTTATCCCTCATCCCGGCGGGGCTATTGGCTCATGTAATCTCAACTGGCTCTTCGACTAAACTGCTGACCACTACATAACTGGCTGTTGAATATACTTTGGCGTAAATAGCAGTACTAGCGGCAGCCATTTAAGTAGTGGCTTCGCATTTAGTTGAATGTTTCGTTGGATTAACGTTAGCCAAAAGCCAGAAAAGAAAGCAATAAAAATCTTAAGGAGCCATTTCGCGAGGCTTTATCCTAGCGTGGTGACGTAGATTTTTATTGCTTCCTTTTCGTCCGTTTAGCCAACCTCATTAACCAACTAAACGGGAATTTAATCAACTTCCGCTTCATTCCCCTTCTTTTCTTCGTGATATTCCTGTTCCGTGTTCACATTCCAGATATTGGACTTGTCCTTCTGGCCGGAAAGGATATTTTTAACGGTCTCAAAGGAAGTTACCATGGAGTGGTCGATATTATTATACCGGTGCTGGCCGTTACGTCCAACGCAGTACAGATTGTCGATCGTCTTCAGGTAATCCACCAGGGTATCAATTTCGTCATAGGTATCGAAGTATGCAGGATATGCTTTTTTGACCTTTTCCATATGAGTATCAAGCACCTGCCCGGCGTTGTCGATCAATCCCATTTTGATCATTTCCTCAATTCCGATCTTGGAAAATTCCGCTTCTGTCATATTCCAGAAGTCATCCCCTTCGTTTACAAAATATTCAAGCCCAATCCACACGGTGTGCTCCAGGTCTTTGATCATGTAAGGGGACCAGTTGTTATAAATCTGGAAGCGCCCTAATTTTACGGTGCGGTCCTGTACATAAACCCAACAGTCAGGCACAATGTTTCCTACTGTTTTTAAGTTGGTCTTGTTTTTCAGGTTGATTTTTGGTACAAGGACACCAAGGGTCATGTAATCGCGGTAAGGAAGCCCGGCAGCAATCCTGGCCGGGTCAGCGGGAACATCGTTCATACCGGCAACTAAATCTTTCACCGGCATGGAAGAAATGATATAATCTCCTTCCATCACATGTTCTTCCCCATCCTTTACATAGGTGAGGGAAGTGATTACATTGTTTTCGTTTTTATGGAGCCTGGTCACCTTTGCGTTTTTGATAATGGTGCCGCCAAGCTTTGTGATCTCATCGGCAGTCACATCCCAAAGCTGGCCGGGCCCTAATTTGGGGTATTTAAACTGCTCGATCAAGGAGGTTTCCACTTTACGGTTTTTTACTTTGAAGGTTTTTCCAAGGACATCCTTGATGATCGCCATGATGGACATACCCTTGGTACGCTGTGCCCCCCAGGAAGCATCAATTTCGCTGGGATGCCTGCCCCAGAGATTTTCCGTATAATATTCAAAAAACATAGAGTAAAGCTTTTTGCCATAACGGTTGATATAAAAATTTTCCAGATTGTCATCCGGGCGCTTGTGGATCAGTGCGGCAAGATAACTGAACCCCACCCGCAAGGTGGTAAGCAGGCCAAAGTTTTTAAAAGTTTCCGGTTTTAAGGAAATTGGGTAATCGTAAAATTTGGAATCAAAGTAAATCCGGGAGACGCGGTGGCGCGTAAGCATCACCCGGTCTTCTTTTTCCGGGTCAGGACCGCCTTTTACAAGGGGCATGGACCTGTTAAGAAGGATATCGTCATATGTGGGAGAGCCCTGCATGGGAAGCATTTGATCCCACCACGCATTGACTTCCGGGATTTTTGAAAAAAAGCGGTGTCCGCCCATGTCCATACGGTTTCCTTTATATTCCACTGTCTTGGAAATGCCGCCGAAGCAGCTGCTTTCCTCAAAGACGGTGACTTCAATATCGTTTGATTTCTTTAGCAGTTCATAAGCGGCTGTCAGACCCGCAGGACCGGCACCGATCACCAGCGCTTTCTTCATAGTAACCCTCCGTTTTCATGTCAATAGATGATTCAGCCTGCGTTGTCAAGATTGGCTGAATTATTATTAAATTTTATCACAGAATAAAAAAAGTGTCTACCAAATTGCAAATGTATGATACTATTAGCATAATATGATTTGGCAATGGAGGAAACAAAAGACATGGAGAAAATAAAAAAAGCAGGAAACATTGCAGGATTATTTTTAGTTATTGTGTGTGCTGTATTTGCAGCAGTTAAGATATCACATATAAGAAAAGGATATGCGGATACAAATATCCAAAAGCTCCGGGTATGCCATTTGGAAAACCCGTTGGGAATTGATGAAACGCCTGTGTTTAGCTGGCTGATGAAAAGCGAAAGGCGGGGAAGCAGGCAGGAAGCATATCGAATCACCGTGTCTTTGGGAAAGGATGCTCTGAGGCGAAAAGAATATGTATGGGACAGTGGGAAAATAGAGGCAGGAGATTCAGTAGGGATTCCTTATCAAGGAGAAGCGCTTAAGGCGAAAAGCAGGTATTACTGGCAGGTGGAGATATGGGACGAACAAGGGCATTATCATCAATCTGATGAGGAGACATGGTTTGAGACTGGGCTGATGGGAGAAGGGATGGCCGGAGCCTGCTGGATCTCGGTGGATAAAAAGCAGGGATCAAACAACACGAATGAGGCCAATGTCAAAGACAATATCGAGGATATTGGCCTTGACAATGTCTTTAATATTGTTTTTGACATGGAAGTGGAACAAACAGCAGCCGGACTGGTTTTCGGGGCACAGGACGGGCGGTATGGACGGATGTATCTATGCCAGATTGATAATTATGGGGAACAGGCTTATTTCAGGCTCATCAATATGGACGGGAATGCTTTTAAAGAAGAACGGGAAGCAGAGATTACGGATGCGGCAAAAGGGGATGGGATAAACTTTTCGGTCAGGCTTGCCGTAGATGGGGAAGCACTTTCAGTAGATATAAATGGAACGGAAGTGGGAATATTTGAAATTGAAGAAACGCCGGTAGGAAGCATCGGGTATTATAAAAGCCGGGGAACGACTTATGGATGGCTGGACAACCTATCTGTAACGGACAGCCAGGGAACTATAATTTATGAGGAGGATTTTGAAGGGAAGGAAACTATTTTTTCTCCCTATTATGTTCCCGTGGAGGATGGCAGGTTAAAAATAGGGAGCGGGATGGTGTTGACACCCGGGGGGGATACACCGGCGCCATTATTTCGGAGAGAGTTTTTGGTGCAGGATAAGAAAATTTCTTCCGCAAGGATATATATGACTGCCCTGGGAAGCTTTGCTTTGTCTGTAAACGGACAGCGGGTGGGCGATGATTATTTTAGCCCGGGAAAGCTTGCATATAATAAGGAGCTGGCTTATGTGACCTATGATGTGACGGAATTTTTGCGGCAGGGAAAGGCGAATGCCCTTGGCGTGGTCCTTTTGCATGGCTGGTATGACAGGGGGGTGGGGTATCCGGAAATCTGGAATCCCTGGGGGGATACCAATGCCCTGCTTGGGAAAATGGAAATTATCTATGAAGACGGAAGCAGGGAGGAGATTGTGACGGACCAGTCTTTCCAATGTTTCACGGATGGGCCGGTGCGGCGGGATGACTTGTATCAGGGGGAATTTTATGATGCAAATTATGAACAGGATGGGTATGATATGGCCGGGTTTGTGCCGAAGAGATGGGAAGCATCCGGTGAAAATCAGGTAAAAGAAGAATATCTGAATCTGCCTTTAGTGGGGAAGCAAAACGAGCCTATCGTCTGTGTGGAGACCATATCCCCGGTCAGTATGTCAGAACCGGAAGACCGGGTTTATGTTTATGATTTTGGGCAGAATTTCACAGGAACCTGCAGGATTAAAGTGACCGGAAAAAAGGGTCAGGTGGTAACTTTAAGATACGGGGAAGAGCTGAACACGGAAGGCCTTCTTAACAGGGATGATAAAATAGGAACTGTATGGACAGAGAATCTTCTGACAGCGGAGGCAACGGATTATTATGTATTGAGCGGAGAAGAAGGAGAGGTTTTTGTTCCGGAATTTACGTTCCATGGTTTCCGTTATCTGCAGATTACAGGGTTAGAGGAAGCGATGCCTGTTGAGGATGTGGAAGGGATGGTATTATCTTCCGATCTGGAGCGGACGGGAAATTTTTCCTGTTCCAATCCATTATTAAATCAATATTTTAACAACACGATCTGGAGCCAAAAGAGTAATTTCCTGGATAATCCCATGGACTGCCCGCAAAGGGATGAGCGCCATGGCTGGGCAGGGGATGCACAGGTCTTTTCATTGGCGGCATCTTATAATATGGATTGTTATGCCTTTTACAGGAAGTTTTTGCGGGAAGAAAGAAATATCCAGGATGAAAGCGGTGCCTTTCCGGATATGGTTCCGCGAAATTTCGGGACCGGGTGGGATGGCAGCAACGGGGCCTCTTCCAATAATTGCTGGGGAGATGCGCCTGTAGTCATTACCTGGAATTTATACATGCAGTACGGGGATAAAGGCATTGTGGAAGAGAACTATGATTCCCTGTGCAGGTGGGTGGACCTTCTGGAAGAATCCAGTGAGGAATATATCCGTTATCAGGGAGGCTATGGGGATCATTTATCATCGGAGGATACGCCTAAGGAGTTGTCCGATACGGCATGGTGCGCTCGTTCGGCAGATCTGCTTTCGCGGATGGCGAAGGTTCTTGGAAAGACGGAGGATGAGAGGCGTTATCAGCAGCTATACGAGAATTTCAAAAAGGCGTGGCAAAGGCAGTTTGTGCTGTCCGATGGGGTAACAGTCTGTGATACGCAGACTTCCTATGCGCTTGGACTGGAGTTTTCACTGTTCCCGGAAGAGTTAAGGGAAGCTGCGGCAGCCCGGCTTTCGCTTCTTGCGGAATACAGCGGTTATCATGTAAATACAGGGTTTTCAGGAATCGCTTACTTACTGCCGGCCCTTGGCAATAATGGATATCTGGATAGCGCATACAGGATGTTGCTGCAGGAAGGGTGCCCCTCTTTATTATTTCCGGCGGCAAAAGGAGCCACCACAAACTGGGAAAAGCTTTGGACGCGTCAGGAAAAGGAAAATGGCTACACACTGGACGGATCTTTGAATCATTTTGCTTTTGGGGCTCCGGTATCGTGGCTGTATACGGATGTGCTTGGCATCAAATGCGATGAAGAGGCTCCGGGATTTCAGCATATTCTGCTGGAACCAAGGGCCGGTGGCGGCCTTACTTTTGCAGAGGGAAGTTACACTGGTGCTTATGGGAAAATTGGTGTAAAATGGGAACAGACAGAGAAGGGGTACCAATATTTCTTTGAAATCCCGGCCAACACATCGGCCACCTTAAGCCTGCCTGCAGGAACCTACATGGAAAGCGGCAGGGAAATGGAAGGAACGGAAGGGATTACAGTCTTAGAGAATGATGGAGAAACGATTCGATATGAATTACTTGCGGGAACCTATGAGATCACACAAAAATAAACCGGTTTTGGAAGGGCTTTTTTTGCTGCTTGCGGCATTTTTGGTGCTTTTGTTTGCAAGCCGTTCTTCTTTTCTATATCCGTTTAATGACTGGAATGATGCCAACAGTTATTTTTCCGTTGGAAAGGCGCTTTTTAACGGAAAAATGCCTTACCGGGATGTGTTTGACCAAAAGGGAATGTACCTTTATTTTTTGTATGGGCTGGCATATCTGGTATCTCATACCACGTTTTTAGGGGTATTTTTTCTGGAAGTCATCCTTGCCTTTTTTGACTTGTGGGGGTTTTGGCGGATCCTGCGGCTTTATGTAAAAAGGGAAACGGCATTGTTTCTCGCCCCGCTGCCTCTTGCGGCGGCTTTCAGCTCGGATAGTTTTTACTGGGGCGGCAGTGCGGAGGAAGTCTGTTTTCCGTTTTTGGTATGGGGATTTTATTTATCCCTTGCGTATTTTAAGGACAAGTACCCGAAAGAAAAGATGGATTGGAAAACGCTGTTTTTTGGCGGTCTTTTGGCGGGGATGACGGCAAACATCAAGTTTACGGTGCTGGGTTTTTTCTTTGCCTGGATGATGTGTGTGGGCTTTTCTTTCCTTGCTAAAAAGGATCTCTGGGGTGGGATAAAGGCTTGTCTTGTCTTTTTGCTTGGGATGGCGCTGACCTTTGTGCCATGGGTGATCTACTTTGGCATCCGCCAAGGGCTTTATGATTGGTATTGGGGATATGTTTATATCAATGTGTTTGTTTACAGTGACTTAAACGGGGAAGGCCCCGGTCTTTATGAACGGGTTTATGAGCTGTCCAAGCTGCTGTATTGGCTGATCCGCAAGAACTTTATTTATTTCGGTTTTGTGATACCGGGGGTGGCCTGGCAGTTTTTCGGGCGGAAAAAGAAAATGCTGGAGCGGTTCCATTTGTTTGCCCTGTGCTTTTTCCTGTTTTTGGGAATCTATATCGGCGGGGCTCACTTACCTTATTATGCCCTGCCTCTTTCGGTATTTGGGGTGCTTGGCTTTGCCCTGATCGGAAAAGGAGTGGAATGGGCAGCGGAAAGATTCCGGGCATCCGGATGGCCGGCCCGGGGCGGGGATGCCGTCAGTGGAATTTTGGGGTCTGGGAAGCGGTTTATGCATATTTTGCCATATGTCCTGTCGCTGGCGGTAAGTATCGGGATGGTGCTTTGCCTGTCTGTGAACGTCTCCCATATGTTTGAGAAAAAAGAAGATCTGTTTCTCTTTCAATTTAAAAAGATTGTGGAGCAGACAAAGGATCCTACGCTTTTAAATATCAGCTGCCTGGATGCGGGGCTTTACACGGTTTGTGATATTGTGCCTACCTGCAGATGGTTCCAGACGCAGACTCTCCACATAGAGGATGTGTTACGGGATCAGGAACAGTATATCAGAGAAGGACGGACAGATTATGTTCTTGCGAGGGATGAATATCCTGCCGTGATAGAAGAACGTTATGAACTGGCAGCGCAGGCTCCCTGGTTTCAGGGGGAGCTGGAGTTTACTTATTATCTGTTCCGGTTAAAGGAGCTTTCACAATGATCATATTAAAAATATTATGTTTAATTTTCTGGCTGCTTATCGTTCCCGGCTGTATGGGGCTTTTGTGTTTTTCGTTTTTGGAAAAGAGGCACCGGACCCCGGGGGCGGCATTGATTGCCGGGTATATGTTACAGTTTGGACTGGTGGAACTGATTGGGATACCGATCGTGATTTATGTGGTGTACAATGGGTTTCGTACCTTTGTGTATCTGTTAACGCCGGTTTTTTTATTACTCGGGGGCTTGGGCGCACTCCTTTTTTTCCGTGGCAGGAAAAGAGAAGGGCTGCCGGTATTTGGCAGCGCAGGCAAAGGCCTGGGCGGATTGTTTCAGGATATGAGCCTGGAAGGAAAAGTTTTGTGGGGATTGTTTCTGGCGCTGGTACTGTTTCAAATGTATATGGCGTTTACAAGGGCGTCCTTCGACGGGGATGACGCCTATTATGGTGTGCAGGCTCTGACCGCCCAGCAGGTGGATACCCTCTACCGGGTCAACCCTTATACGGGAAGGAGCGCGCCTCTTGATGTGCGGCACGCACTGGCGCTTTTTCCGATCTGGGAGGCGTGGGCAGGAAAGGTCAGCGGCATTCATGCCACGATCATCTGCCACAGCGTGGTTCCCCTTGTTTTCATTCCTCTTACGTACTTGATCTATTATGAGATTGGGAAGACGCTTTTTGCAGGTAAAAGAAGGGTTTTGCCGATGTTTATGCTGCTGCTGGGGCTGTGGCAGGTGTTCGGCAATATTTCCTTATATACCACGGAGACATTTTTCCTGACGAGGACCTGGCAGGGGAAATCTTTTGCAGGGAATTTCGTGATTCCGGCTGTGATCTGGATCTTTTTGCAGCTTTATGAGGAGGAAAAGCGTCTTATCTGGTGGGTGCTTCTCGGGGTGCTTAACCTGGCCGGCGGTGCCAGCAGTTCCCTGGCGGTATTGCTGAGCTGTCTGATGACGGTAGGATTTGGCTTTTTGTATGCGGTCAGTAAGAGAAAGTTCATGATTTTATTTAAGGCAGGGCTAAGCTGTGTGTGCGGCGGTGTTTATGTGCTGATATACCTTTTGCTGACCCGCGGTTTTTTTGGCGTATAGAAAGTCCGCAGGATTTTTTGGAAAATAAGGAGACGCAGAATGTTTGGAATTTTTATGGAAAGCCTGGTGATCTTCAAGCTTTATACAGGACTTAAGCTTTTGCTCGTGCTATCGCTGATCTCGTGGGTTTATCTGCTTTTTGCGGAGAAAGAACGGAGAAACAGGCTTTTGTTTGTTTACGCGCCTTTGCTTGTCATTGTGTTATTTTTGTTCCCGGTAAGCCGCTGGGCGTTTGTGGCGGCGGGGCTGGATGGAGAAACTTATTACCGCATTTTGTGGACAATCCCCATGGGGATCATTACGGTTTACGGGTTTTGCCGTTTTTTTGCCGGCCACAGGAGGATTGGAACGGCAGTGGGGGCAGCGCTTATCATACTCTGCGGCAGGTGTGTCTATCGGAGCGGATATATTTCCAGGGCAGAAAACCTGTATCATATACCGGATACCGTGATCGAGATCTGTGACCGCATAGAACCGGAGAATCCGGATGCAAGGGTGTGGGCGGTGATGCCTGCGGAGCTGATCCACTTTGTGCGCCAGTACAGCTCCAGGATCAACATGCCCTATGGGAGAGAAATGCTGGTAAACCAGTGGAGCTATTACAACGCAGTGTATGAGGCCATGGAAGGAAATGAGATTGTGGATGTGGAGGAGCTTTTAAAGGCCACAAGGGCTGAGTATTGCCAGTATATTGTACTTTCTCCGGGAAGGGAGACGGTACAGGATCCTTTGAGCTGCGGACTGGTGCTGGCGGATGAGATTGACGGTTACCGGATTTATGAGGACCCCGTTACCAGGGAAGTTGTGGAAAGCTGGCAGGGCTATTATGAGGATGAAGAGTAATGTTATTTAATTCCCATGAATTTTTATTTCTATTTTTTCCCCTTACGCTGCTGGGGTATTGGGTCTGCGCCCGGATTGCAAAAAAAAGTGTGCATGGGGCGGGGGGCAGGCTTCCAAGTGTGTTTTTGCTTGCAGTGTCTTTGCTTTTTTATGCATGGAACGGCCCGCAGTACCTGCCTATATTGCTGGGCAGTATTTTAGCCAATTACGGGATAGGAAGTGCAATGATAAGGGCTGACGGCAATGCGGTTGGCAAAGCTTCTGGCATGAAAAGCACTGCCGCAGGGAAAAAGAAATGGCTTTTTTGGGGCGTGTGCCTGAATGTGGGGATGTTGTGCTTTTTCAAGTATTGGGATCTGGACGGATTTTTCCCGTTGGCGGTCAGTTTTTATACGTTTTCCCAGATTGCTTTTCTGATGGAAAGTTTTAAGGGGAATGTGAAAAACAGGGATCTGCTTTCCTATGGGCTGTATGTGTCTTATTTTCCTAAGATGATACAAGGTCCTATTGCTTTGCCAGGGGAAATGGACGGAAACGGCCGCCGGGCAGGCTGGGAGGAATGTTACAAAGATCTGTATCTGTTTGTGCTGGGGTTGTTTAAGAAAGTGCTGGTTGCGGATACGTTTGGGAAAGCGGTAACCTATGGGTATGAGAATCTTGCGGTGCTTAACTCGTTAGACGGTGTGATCGTGATGTTGGCTTATACTCTGCAGTTATATTTTGACTTTAGTGGTTACTGTGATATGGCAATGGGGATTTCCGGTATGCTGGGGATCTCCCTTCCGGTGAATTTTCGTTCTCCGTATCAGGCAGCCAATATTGTGGAATTTTGGAAGGGATGGCATATTACACTTACCAGGTTTTTTACAAAGTATGTGTACATCCCTCTTGGCGGGAACCGGAAAGGAAGGGCCAGGACTTATGTAAATACGCTGATCATCTTTTTTTTAAGCGGGATCTGGCATGGAACCGGCCTTCAGTTTATTGTGTGGGGAATGATGCATGGCGTGCTGTATGTGCTTACCAGGGCATTTATGGATACGAGGATATACCGGTGTATTCGTGGTTTCATGGAAAGACGAAGGGGAAGTCTCAGGGCTATCTATCATGGTGTGTGGGTTTTGGTTACCTTTTTATATGTCAATATTGCATGGGTGTTTTTCAGGGCGCCTTCCGTCAAAGCGGCATGCGGGCTTTTGGGAACAATCCTTGGCGGGTCTGGCGGCAGGGTGAACTGGGATCTGGCGGGGTGCTTTAACCTGGATGAATTTTGGTATGTGATCAAAGTGTTTCACCTGGACCGCTGGCAGTATGCCCATTATATCTGCATGGTCTTTATTTTTCTTGCGGTGTTTCTGGTGATATTTTTTGGGAAGACCGCAGCAGACTATGTGAAGAAGGTAAGACCAAGGCTGGTCCACAGTGTGGTAATGGCAGTATTATTTGTCTGGAGCGTGCTGTCCGTCAGCGGTGTCAGTTCGTTTTTGTATGTAAATTTCTAAGGTGTTCTGGGGGATGGCTGTAAGCAGGGCGATACGGATGCCGGATGGAAGAGAGGAAAACAGGATGGGTGGAAATGGCGATATGAAAAAAAGAAATCCATTCCGGAAAGTGGTGATCTGCTTTTTGGGGCTTTCTGCGGCAGCTTTTTTGGCTGTTATGGCGCTGGTGGTGTATGTGGATCCCTTTTTCCATTATCACGCTCCTTTGCCGGGTTTTCCTTATCTGGTGGATAACCAGCTTTCTCAAAACCCGGGTATGGCAAAGCATATGGAATACGACAGCGTGATACTGGGGTCTTCTATGACGGTGAATTTCCAGACCACGTGGTTTCGGGAGCTGATGGATCTGCAGACGATCAAGCTCAGTTACAGCGGCGCTTTTCCCAAAGACCAGTCAAATATTATGAAGATCATTTTTGAGAAAGAGGAGAGCGGAAGGCAGCAGGTAAAGAAAGTGTTTTTGGGGGTGGATGTGATCACCTATACGGGAGGTGTGGAGCAGACCAAGTATCCCATACCGGAATATCTGTATGATGATATATTGTGGAACGACATTCAGTATGTGTTAAATAAGGATGTGCTGCTTAATTATATCCTGCGGCCGATAGCGGATCCAGATCCTACGGACCTATCCAATGTGTATGCAAGCTGGTGGACGGAAGAATATTACAGTGAAACGTGGGTTCTGCATAATTACACTTCCCCGGCACAGGTGGAGGAGGAAAGCAGTCCGGATGACTTTGTGGAAGCAGTGGAAAGAAACCTTGCCCAAAATATCTGCCCTTTTATTGAAGAAAACCCGGAAACGGAGTTTGTCATCTTTTTCCCGCCTTACAGCATTTTGTTCTGGGATGGGGTGTTAAAAGAAAATCATTTGGAAGCCACCATGGAAACCTTCCGGTATATTTCCAAGCGGCTCAATGCTTATGAGAATGTGACGGTCTATTTTTTTCAGGATCAGGAGGAGATCATCTGCGACTTAAACCATTATGCGGATTACAGCCATTACCATCCGCGGTTTAACCGTTATATGGCGGAATGCTTTGCTGACGGGGAATGCGTGGTTGCCAAAGACGGGCAGGAGGGGAAGAACATAGACCAGTACCTGGAGCATATGAGGGAGATTGTGATGGGATTTGATTATGAGGAGTTGTTGTCGCGTAAGTAAAGTTCCCGTTTAGTTGGAGTACGTGGCTAATAATACCGCCCTAATAAGGTGAAAAATCTACGCGTCAGCTGTGCTGGCGATTACCACGCTCGGATAAAGCGTTCGCGAAATGGTTCCTTAAGATTTTTCATCTTATTAGGGCTGATTTATTGGCTAATGTAAGTCCAACTGGCTCTTCGACTAAACTGCTGACCACTACATAACTGGCTGTTGAATATACTTTGGCGTAAATAGCAGTACTAGCGGCAGCCATTTAAGTAGTGGTTTTCACATTTAGTTGAATGTTTCGTTGGATTAACGTTAGCCAAAAGCCAGAAAAGAAAGCAATAAAAATCTTAAGGAGCCATTTCGCGAGGCTTTATCCTAGCGTGGCGACGTAGATTTTTATTGCTTCCTTTTCGTCCGTTTAGC
>CAJULP010000056.1 GCA_910587295.1 uncultured Lachnospiraceae bacterium
ACGAATTTGACGGAAGCTATGCGGTCTGAGGGAACGCCCGTGGATGAGCAGGGGAAGTTGCGCAGGCAACGGAAAGCACGTAAGTGCGGCCCTGCGAATGGGCGTGGGCTGAACTGTTTAGTTGGAGTACGTGGCTAATAAATTCCGCCAGAATAAGATGAAAAATCTACGCGTCAGCTGTGCTGGCGATTACCACGCTCGATACCGCTGTCTTCGAAATCGGCGCGTACGCGAAATGGCTCCTTAAGATTTTTCACCTTATTCTGGCTGGCTTTACTGGCTCATGTATGTCCAACTGGCCGTTCGACTAGATTTCTACCCACCACGTAGCTGGCTGTTTGACGCAATGTGGCGTAAACGGCACTATTAGCGGCAATCGGCTAAGTAGTGGTTTTCACATTTAGCTGAATGTTTCGTTGGATTAACGTTAGCCAAAAACTCGAAAGGAATGAGATAAAAATCTTAAGGAGCCATTTCGCGAACGTATTATCGAGCGTGGCGACGTAGATTTTTATCTCATTCCTTTCGGGCATTTAAATAACCCCTTTAACCCAACTAAACGGGAACTTAATATTACACATATACTCCATCCTGAAAACCCTTGTGCAAATATTTCGGCCTATATGCGGTATGAATAAATTTGATTTCTCTGTGGAAAAATAAATATTATTTTTGGGAGAAAGCATATGTTTCATTCTTTTTATGGCTGGTATTTGAAATGTCAGTCCGATACACAAACCCTGGCGGTAATACCTGCCATTCATAACACAGGAAATAAACGCACCTGCTCTATTCAGGTCATCACGGATGAGGATGCCTGGACGGTGATGTTTCCGGCGGATGAATTTCAACGGACAAAACGGAATATTTTTATCGGAAAAAACCGATTTGGTGAAAAAGGCATAGATCTGGCAATACACACACCGCAGATAACGGTTAAAGGGAGATTGGATTTTGGGCCGCTTTCCCCGTTAAAATATGATATTATGGGGCCGTTTTTGCTGGTGCCGTTTATGGAATGCCGTCACAGTGTATGGAGTATGCGCCATTTGGTCAGTGGAAATGTGTTGATTAATGGGCAAAAATATTGTTTCCGGAATGCCTGGGGGTATTGGGAGGGAGACCGGGGGCGGTCATTTCCTAAAGAGTATGTATGGACGCAGTGCTGTTTTCCGGGCGGGGCTTTGATGCTGTCCGTGGCGAATATTCCCATGGCGGGAATCCATTTTACGGGTGTGATAGGCGTTGTGTTGTGGCAGGGAAAAGAGTATAGGATCGCTGCTTATCTGGGAGCAAGAGCGGTTAAAATTCAAAACAAAACGGTCCGGGTTGCGCAAGGCAGCCTGGTATTGGAAGCCCGTCTGCTGAAAGCGTCAGAACACCCTCTTAAGGCCCCGGCGAAGGGAGACATGGTAAGGACAATCCACGAAAGTGCATCCTGCCGGGCTTTCTATCGGTTTTGTAAAGGAGGCTGTACCCTGTTTGCCTTTGAAACAGACCGGGCATCCTTTGAATTTGAATACTTTCCCGACCGTGCAGGATAGCCTGACTAAGGATTTCCACGTGCATCCGTGCGCATAAAGTTTTTATTTCATAGGAAAGGCATATTCTTTATCACTTCACAGCGACAAGGTCTTTCCTATGAAATGAAAAAAACTACCCCACCCGTTTTTTAGGGTGGAGCAGCGTTTTCACTTTCTGGATTCCTTTTTTGCCGCCTTAATGTCGGTAATGCCGTTTGCGGAGTTTACATCCTGCATCAATGTCTGAGAGAACTGTGCGAAAGCTTCCGCTTCTTCTTTCTGCTGGATGTTTACCGGATGGCATTTATCGTCCTTTGTATTGCTTTCCACTACATAAAGAGTCATAATGTCTTTTCTGTCTTTATCATAGAAAATGGTATATCCTTTTTTGGCCTCGACCATGCCCAGGTCATCTTCTCCCAGATGAATGGGTTCGCCATAGCTTAAGCCGCCGCCTCCTAAGGCAAGCTCCTCCCGGTGCCGTAGGCTGCCGTGTAGGGTTCGCCGCCGGGAACCACTTTCCTTACGATCTCCTGTATTTTCTGCTTTTCCGGGCTGTTGGCGCCTTTTTTTTCATCAATGGACATTTTGCCATAGACAATAATAAATAAAACAACTACTGCGATCACTCCGATAACAATGTAAATTATTTTTCACGGTAGACTTTCTTTCTTATATTTCATTAAAATAAGCCCGGTTAAAATTTTTCTTTACTGTATTCTACAGTTTTTTGCAGATTTAGGAATTTTGGAAATTTAATTGTCTGTGCGGTTGTCAAAAAAATAACAATGTGGTATGATTACACCGTATTGTATCTCAGAAGAGAATAATAACAGGAGGATTGTACCATGAAAAATGAAAAAACTTATGAACTTGTGCTTACGGCACTCTTCACCGCCATTATCGTCATAATGGCATTCACGCCGCTGGGGTATATCCCGCTGGTCGTGATCAACGCAACTGTCATCCACATCCCGGTTATTTTAGGAGCGCTATTTTTAGGACCGAAAAAAGGTGCATTCTTGGGATTTGTATTTGGATTGACAAGTTTTATCAACAACACATTTAAAGCAGCTACGGCATCCGCTTTCGTATTTTCGCCGGTGCTGGCAGCAAACGTAGTGGGCGTATCAGGTATATTTAAAAGTACATATATCTGTTTCGTGCCAAGAATATTGGTAGGGATCATTCCTTACTTTGTATACGTTCTGATCCACAAATTACTAAAGGGCGAACAGAAAGTGTGGAAGATCGTGATCAACGCTGCCGCGGCTGTTATCTTATTTATATCCGTAAGGGCATTTATCAACCGGTTAATGGATAATACAGGGGGGATGGCAGGTACCGTTGCCGGCCTTATCCTTGGGATTATCCTGTTTGTGGTCCTTACGGCAGCAGTAGGGAAAAAGGGTGCTGCAAGCACCGCCCTTGCTTACGCAGGGCTGTCGGGGGCTTTCACCAACACATTGTTTGTCATGAGCGGTATCTATATATTATATAAAGACGCCTATGCCAATGCCCTTGGGGTTGCCGGGGATGCGGTGATCGACGTGATCATGGGCGTGGTCAGCTTTAACGGCATCGTGGAAGCGGTAGTTGCGGCAATCCTGATCGCCGGGGTGGGGCTTGTGCTGACAAGGATGAAGCCCATTAAAGGATTGAATGATTAACGGCTTTTGTTAAAAGTCTGGAAAAAAGCCTGGAAAGGAAGGAAAAGGAATGATTCTGGCAGTAGATATCGGAAACACCAATATTGTGATTGGCTGTATTGAAGAGGAAAAGGTTTATTTTGTAGAGCGGGTCTCCACAGACATATCCAAGACAGAGCTTGAGTATGTGGTGCAGTTTAAGACCCTTTTGGAATTATACCGGATTAAAATGGAGGAGATTACGGGATGCATCATCGCTTCCGTTGTGCCGCCCCTTAACAATATCGTGAAAAACGCCATGGAAAAACTGCTGCGGATCACTCCTATGATCGTGGGCCCCGGCCTTAAGACCGGGCTTAATATCCTTATGGATAACCCGGCGCAGGTAGGGGCTGATCTGATCGTCAATGCGGTTGCGGGGCTTAAGTATTACGGAGCCCCCATCATCATTATCGATATGGGAACGGCCACTACCATAAGCGTGGTGGACAAGAATAAAAATTACGTGGGCGGGATGATCCTTCCCGGGGTCAAGGTGTCTTTGGAGTCTTTGGTAAACCGGACCTCCCAGCTTCCCAGGATCAGCTTGGAAGCGCCGAAGAAGATGATCGGCAAAAATACGGTGGACTGTATGAAAGGCGGCATTATCATGGGGCAGGCCGCATCCATGGATGGCCTGATCGAGAGGATCTGCGAAGAACTTGGGTATCCGGCGCAGGTGGTAGCCACAGGCGGGCTGGCCGGATGTATCATCCCTTATTGCAAAAAAGAGATTATTTGTGATAATGAGCTCACTTTAAAAGGCCTGGGGATCATTTATAACAAGAATATAGACTAAAATATCGCGGCAGGAGGGAGCGGGATGCTTCAGGGAAAACATATTGTGCTTGGCGTGACGGGGAGTATAGCGGCATTTAAGATTGCTTCCCTTGCCAGCATGTTAAAGAAACAAAAGGCAGATGTGACAGTCATAATGACTCAAAATGCAGTTAATTTCATAAATCCTATCACTTTTGAAAGCCTGACGGGAAATAAATGCCTGGTGGATACCTTTGACAGGAACTTTCAGCATAAGGTGGAACATATTTCACTGGCAAAACAGACGGATGTTTTTTTGGTTGCGCCGGCATCCGCCAATGTGATCGC
The DNA here is from genome assembly GCA_910587295.1 of uncultured Lachnospiraceae bacterium. GTDB lineage: Bacteria > Bacillota > Clostridia > Lachnospirales > Lachnospiraceae > Suilimivivens. The sequence continues at coordinate 4,319 of CAJULP010000056.1, forward strand.
AAAGGCGGCCCACGGGATTGCGGATGACATGCTGACCACTACGCTGCTTGCCTGCCGGTGCCCGAAGATCTTTGCTCCGGCTATGAACACCAGAATGTATCAGAACCCCATTGTACAGGATAACATGAAGATCCTTGAACGTTACGGGATGGAAGTGGTCACACCGGCATTGGGGTATCTTGCCTGCGGCGATACCGGGGAAGGCAAAATGCCGGAACCGGAGGTTTTGTTTGAATCGATCGTAAAGGCCCTGACGCCGAAGGATATGTCAGGGGTCAAGGTTTTGGTGACCGCAGGGCCTACCAGGGAAAAGATCGACCCGGTGCGCTACATCACCAACCATTCTTCCGGAAAGATGGGGTACGCCATCGCAAGGGCAGCCATGCTCCGGGGGGCGGATGTGACATTGGTCACGGGAAAGACAGACCTTATGCCGCCTATGGGTGTCAATACGGTGGAGATCGTATCTGCCGCCGATATGGCACAGGCGGTAAAGGAACGTGCCAAAGAGCAGGACATCATCATCAAGGCGGCGGCGGTTGCGGATTACCGTCCGAAATACACTTCCGACGAGAAGATGAAGAAGAAAGACGAGGACATGTGCATCGAGTTGGAACGGACACAGGATATTCTTGGGTTTCTTGGCGCCCATAAAAAAGAAGGGCAGTTTTTGTGCGGGTTTTCTATGGAAACGGAAAACATGATCGAAAATTCCAGAAAGAAGCTGGAAAAGAAAAACCTGGACCTGATCGTGGCCAATAATTTAAAAGAGCAGGGCGCCGGATTTGGCACCGATACCAATATTGTGACGCTGCTTTCAAAAGAAGATACAATACAGCTTCCCATCATGAGCAAAGAGGAAGTAGCGGACCGGTTATTGGACTACATTGTTGAGGAATTTCATTGCAAAAAAAAGGACGCTATGATATAATAAGAGCCGTGGCAATGATAAAAAATTAACAATCATTGTGAACCTTAAAATGATGAAATAAATTAAACGGAGGAATGGAAAAATGGCAAAGAAAGTAGTTTTAGCCGGTGCGTGCCGTACTGCAATCGGTACCATGGGCGGGTCGCTCAGCACAACACCTGCCGCTGAGCTTGGTGCAATTGTCATCAAAGAGGCCTTGAACAGGGCCGGGGTAGCTCCTGAAGCTGTAGATCAGGTATACATGGGATGTGTCATCCAGGCCGGCCTTGGGCAGAACGTAGCGCGTCAGGCATCTATTAAGGCAGGGTTGCCGATCGAAGTACCGGCGGTTACCATGAACGTGGTCTGCGGTTCCGGTCTTAACTGTGTAAACCAGGCAGCACAGATGATCATGGCAGGGGATGCGGATATCGTTGTGGCAGGCGGTATGGAAAATATGTCCATGGCCCCTTATGCAATTCCTCAGGGCCGTTATGGATATAGAATGAACAATGGCGTTTTGGTGGATACCATGATCAAGGATGCTCTTTGGGATGCATTCAATGATTACCACATGATCACGACCGCGGATAATATCTGCAGGGAGTGGGGCCTTACCAGGGAAGAGTTAGACGAGTTTGCGTTAAAGAGCCAGCAGAAAGCGGAAAACGCACAGAAGACAGGCGCTTTTGATGCAGAGATCGTACCGGTGATGGTCAAGAAGAAAAAAGAAATGGTTGAGTTTAAAGTAGATGAAGGCCCTCGCGCAGGCTCTACCATTGAAGGACTTGCGAAGCTCCGCCCCATCAATCCTGACGGGTTTGTAACCGCAGGAAACGCATCCGGCATCAATGACGGTGCGGCTGCGGTTGTAGTGATGAGCGAAGAAAAGGCAAAAGAGCTGGGCGTTAAGCCTATGGCAACCTTCGTTGCAGGCGCGCTTGCAGGGGTTCGTCCTGAGGTTATGGGTATCGGCCCTGTTGCATCCACTAAGAAAGTTCTTGCCAAGACAGGCATGAAGATTGAAGACTTCGATATCATTGAGGCAAACGAAGCGTTTGCGGCACAGTCTGTAGCAGTCGGTAAGGATCTGGGGATCGATGTTGACAAGCAGCTGAATCCGAACGGCGGCGCTATCGCTCTTGGACATCCCGTAGGTGCTTCCGGATGCCGTATCCTTGTAACACTGCTTCATGAGATGCAGGCCAAAGGCGCTAAGACAGGTCTTGCAACTTTGTGTATCGGCGGCGGTATGGGCTGTTCAACGATCGTTAAAATTGAGGATTAGTTAAAAATATGTGATAAGCAGGCTTAAATTTTAAGTCTGCTTATCAGAATGTCTGGGAATAGATAAAAGCGCTGGCAGAAAGTGCAGAAAGAGGTTAACATGGAATTTATCGTATACGAACAAAAAGGTGCATACGGCATCATCACCATCAGCCGTGAAAAGGCATTAAACGCCTTAAATTCACAGGTTCTGGAAGAACTGGACAAAACCCTGGATGAGGTAAACCTTGACGAAGTCAGGTGCCTTATTTTAACAGGCGCAGGCCAGAAATCTTTTGTGGCAGGTGCGGATATCGGAGAAATGAGCACGCTTACCAAGGCAGAAGGCGAAGCCTTTGGGAAAAAAGGAAATGATGTGTTCCGGAAACTGGAAACTTTCCCGATCCCCGTGATCGCAGCCATCAACGGTTTTGCGCTTGGCGGCGGCTGTGAGATTTCCATGAGCTGTGATATCAGGATCTGTTCCGACAATGCAGTGTTTGGCCAGCCGGAAGTGGGCCTCGGCATTACACCGGGCTTTGGCGGCACACAAAGGCTTGCCCGCCTTGTAGGCGCCGGGATGGCGAAACAGATGATTTATACCGCAAGAAATATTAAGGCAGACGAGGCATACAGGATCGGCTTGGTCAACGCTGTTTATACCCAGGAAGAGCTGATGCCCGCGGCGGAGAAGATGGCGGCAGGCATCGCAAAAAATGCCCCCATTGCGGTAAGAAATTGTAAGAAGGCGATCAACGAAGGCCTTGACGCGGATATGGATCAGGCGATCGTGATCGAAGAGAAGCTCTTTGGTGATTGCTTTGAAACCGAAGACCAGAAGTACGGCATGGCGTTTTTCCTTGACAAAAACAAAGAAAAAGTAAAAGAGCCTTTTAAAAACTGCTAATTTGTTTTTAACTTGATTTCACCACTGCCGGAAGGCTGCGTTATGGGGGATACCATGCGGCGTACCTTTTGGCGGTGAAAAATACAAACCAACAAAAAACAGGAGGAATGAAAAATGAAAGTAGGTATTATCGGTGCAGGTACCATGGGTGCCGGGATTGCACAGGCTTTTGCAATGACAGACGGTTATGAAGTATGCCTTTGCGATATCAAGATGGAGTTTGCGGAAGGTGGAAAAGCCAGGATCCAGAAGAATATGAACTTTCTGGTAAGCAAAGAAAAGATCACACAGGAAAAGGCAGACGCTGTCATGGCTAAGATCACCTGTGGTTTAAAGGATATCTGTACAGACTGCGACCTGATCGTAGAGGTTGCTCCTGAAAATATGAAGATCAAAAAAGACACCTTTAAGGAATTAATGGGTATTGTGAAGCCTGAGTGCATGTTTGCTTCCAACACATCTTCCTTATCCATCACAGAGATCGGCGCGGGTCTTGACAGGCCTATGATCGGTATGCATTTCTTCAACCCTGCAGACCGGATGAAACTGGTGGAAGTGATCGCGGGCGAGAACACACCGGATGACATGGTAGAAAAGATCAAAGCGATCGCCACAGAGATCGGCAAAACACCGGTACAGGTGAAAGAAGCTCCCGGTTTTGTTGTTAACAGGATCCTGATCCCGATGATCAACGAAGCAATCGGCATTTACGCAGAAGGCATTGCAAGCGTAGCTGATATTGACGAGGCTATGAAGCTTGGCGCAAGCCATCCCATGGGTCCTCTGGCTTTGGGCGACTTGGTTGGTCTTGACATCGTGCTTGCAATCATGGAAGTGCTTCAGAACGAGACTGGCGATCCCAAGTACCGCCCGCATCCTCTTCTCCGCAAGATGGTGCGCGCAGGCAAGCTTGGTAAGAAGACCGGCGTAGGTTTCTACGACTACTCCAAGAAATAATAAGGGGGATTTTGGGGCGGGAAGCGGTTTTGCACCCTGCCCCGCCCTTAAGGAAATATAACGATAGAAAACAACAAATGGAGGAAGTAATATCATGGATTTTATGTTAACCAAACAACATGAAATGGCTAGGACTCTTTTCAAAGAGTTCGCAGAAAAAGAAGTAAAGCCTCTGGCTCAGGAAGTGGACGAGACAGAAGTTTTCCCAAGAGAGACCGTTGAAAAGATGGCGAAAGCCGGTTTCCTTGGAATCCCTGTTCCGAAGGAGTACGGCGGACAGGGCTGTGATCCTTTAACATATGCTATGTGCGTGGAGGAACTTTCCAAAGTCTGCGGTACCACAGGCGTTATCGTTTCCGCACATACCTCTCTTTGCTGTGACCCGATCATGACATACGGAACAGAAGAGCAGAAGCAGAAATACTTAGTACCCCTTGCAAAGGGCGAGAAGCTTGGCGCATTCGGCCTTACCGAGCCCGGTGCGGGTACAGACGCACAGGGCCAGCAGACAAAGGCTGTTTTGGATGGGGATGAATGGGTGCTCAATGGCTCCAAGATCTTTATCACAAACGGTAAAGAAGCTGACGTTTATGTGATCTTTGCGGTTACCAGTGTTGTAACGGACGCAAAGGGCAGAAGCAAAAAGATGATCTCCGCATTTATCGTAGAGAAGGGAACTCCGGGCTTTACCTTTGGTACAAAGGAAAAGAAAATGGGTATCCGCGGTTCATCAACTTATGAGCTGATCTTTACAGACTGCCGTATCCCGAAAGCAAATCTCCTTGGCCAGGAAGGCAAGGGCTTTGGCATCGCTATGCATACCCTTGACGGCGGACGTATCGGTATCGCCGCACAGGCTCTTGGTCTTGCGGAAGGCGCTTTAGAGAGAACCGTAGAATATGTAAAAGAAAGAAAGCAGTTCGGAAGGGCAATCGGTGCGTTCCAGAATACCCAGTTCCAGCTTGCTGATATGGCAACTAAGGTTCAAGCGGCACAGTACATGGTATACAGGGCAGCAATGGCGAAGGCAACCCAGAAATCTTATACCGTAGAAGCTGCTATGGCGAAATTATATGCAGCGGAAGTCGCTATGGAAGTGACTACCAAGGCAGTTCAGCTCCACGGCGGATACGGTTATATCAGAGAGTACGATGTAGAGCGTATGATGCGGGATGCTAAGATCACCGAGATCTATGAAGGAACATCCGAAGTTCAGAGGATGGTCATTTCCGGTGCCCTGCTGAAATAGCCGCGAATAAGCAAATGAAAATAGAAGCATTTGCAGGCTGCCGTGCTTGCATGAGCAGGCCATATTTGCTTATGAGAATGATATGTTGCAAAATTAACAGATAATAAATAAGGAGAGAAATACAATGAAAATCGTTGTTTGTATTAAACAGGTACCTGATACCAAGGGTGGCGTTAAGTTTAATCCTGATGGTACGCTTGACAGAGGTGCAATGCTTACGATCATGAATCCTGATGACAAGGCAGGTCTGGAAGCAGCCCTTAGGTTAAAAGATCAGTATGGAGCAGAGGTTGCGGTAGTGACTATGGGTCTTCCCAAAGCGGAGGAAGTTCTGCGCGAGGCTATGGCTATGGGCGCTGACAAGGGTATCCTTGTAACTGACAGGGTATTAGGCGGTGCGGATACATGGGCAACTTCCCAGACACTGGCAGGCGCTATCCGCAATCTGGAATATGACCTGATCATTACAGGACGTCAGGCTATCGACGGCGATACCGCACAGGTTGGGCCGCAGATTTCCGAGCACCTTGGAATCCCGGTAATCTCTTATGCACAGAATATCAAGATTGAAGGCGAGAGCGTGATCGTTGAGCGTCAGTATGATGACAGGTATCACGTATTAAAGGCTAAAATGCCCTGCCTGATCACAGCGCTTGCTGAATTAAATGAGCCTCGTTATATGACTCCCGGCGGAATCTTCGATGCATACAATGCAGAGATCACAGTATGGGGAAGAGCTAACCTGGTTGACGTAGAAGACTCCAATTTAGGGCTTAAAGGTTCACCTACCCAGATTGCAAAGGCTTCCGATAAGGTAAGAAAGGGCGCAGGCGAGAAGGTTACTCTTGATCCCGCTGAATCCGTAGATTACATTATCGATAAGTTAAAAGTAAAACACGTTATCTAATAAAGATATTAATGGAGGTTCAAAATGAATATTCAAGATTATAAGGGCGTATTTGTCTTCGCTCAGCAGGTTGATAATGAGCTTAGCGGAATTGCTTTGGAACTGGTTGGAAAAGGCAAAGATCTTGCTAAGGATTTAGGTACGGAAGTAACGGCAGTACTGGTTGGCTCAGGCGTTGGCGCACTGGCAGATACTCTTGGGGAATACGGCGCTGATAAGGTGATCGTAGTGGATGACCCGGAATTGAAGGAATACAGGACAGAGCCTTATGCACATGCACTGGCATCTGTGATCAATGAGTTTAAGCCTGAGATCTTCTTAGTAGGCGCTACGGCAATCGGGCGTGACTTAGGTCCCCGTGTGTCAGCAAGGATCCATACAGGTCTTACCGCAGACTGTACACAGCTTGATATCGGTGATTTCCCGATCAACCCGATCCCGGGCAAAGAGCAGCTTCATAACCAGCTTCTTATGACCCGTCCGGCATTTGGCGGTAACACCATCGCAACAATCGCTTGTCCGGAGTTCCGTCCTCAGATGGCAACGGTACGCCCTGGCGTAATGCAGAAAGCTCCTAAAGAAGCAGGCAGAAAAGCGGAAGTGATCAATTACAATCCTGGCTTTACACCTAATGACATGTATGTTGAGATCTTAGAGGTAGTCAAGGCAGTATCCGACGTAGCTGATATCATGGATGCTAAGATCCTGGTATCCGGCGGACGCGGCGTTGGCAGCCCGGAAAACTTCAAGATTCTGGAAGACCTTGCAGAGGTACTTGGCGGTACGGTAAGCTGTTCCCGTGCGGTTGTTGACGCAGGCTGGAAGCCGAAAGACCTTCAGGTAGGCCAGACCGGTAAGACAGTACGTCCTAACGTTTACTTTGCAATCGGTATCTCCGGTGCGATCCAGCACGTGGCAGGTATGGAAGAAGCTGATATCATCATTGCGATCAACAAGGATGAAACGGCTCCTATCTTTGACGTGGCTGATTATGGTATCGTAGGCGACCTGAACAAGATCGTTCCTGCACTGACAGAAAAGCTGAAAGTGGAAATGGCTGAGAAATAAGGTAAGCATCAGCACAAGATAAGATAAAATGAAACCGGCGGGAGAAGTCTTCTGCCGGTTTTGTGCGCCATGAAATGCGAGGAAGATCAAATGAAAGAACTGTTGAGGAAAAAAGCGTAAGGATTATACTGATTGAAATTATCCTGGCTGTAGTGATTGGAATCGCGGGCATAAACGCGCAGGGTGAATGCACAGGAAAGCTTTGAAGAAAATATGAAGAGAGCATATCTTAAAGTAACCTCGTATCTCTACGAGGAAGCACTGCTCTTTCTTCGTCAGGAGGTGCAGGAGTCGGGATTTACCGAAGCTGTGATTAACGAAGCAAAATCCTATGCAGATACGGGCGACTATGAAAGGGCGATGAATTTGATCGGAATAGGAATATTGACTCTTGCCCTGTACGTGCCGTTGTTTTCCAGACAGAGAAAAAAAGCTGGAGAAAAAAATTAAAGAAGATTATTGAGGCTGTATGTAGTATAATGGGGAAGGAACAAACAGTATTATTTTAAAAGGAGCAGGCATGGCAAAGAATAAAGAAATAAAAACCAACGCAATGCGCATACTGGAAAGGGAAAAAATCTCTTTCACTCATTATACTTATGAATGCGATGAATTTGTAGACGGGCTGCAGATTGCGGACAAGCTTTCCCTGCCTTATGAAAAGGTATATAAAACACTGGTGACTCAGGGAAGCAGTAAAAATTATTTTGTTTTTGTCATTCCCGTAGCGAAGGAGCTTGACATGAAAAAGGCGGCAAAGAGCGTCGGGGAGAAGTCGGTATCCATGATCCACGTCAAAGATATCAACGGGATCACGGGATATATCCGGGGCGGCTGTACGGCGATCGGGATGAAAAAGCAGTATGTGACCAGACTGGATGAGTCAGCAAGGGAAAGGGAAACGGTGATCGTCAGCGGCGGCAGGATCGGCTCGCAGATTGAGTTGGCGCCTGATGACCTGCTGAAAGCCTGTAAGGGTGAGTATGGAGATATTACCGTACAGTAGTTAATGTTTCATAAACTTAGACCAAAGGAGTCAAGAAGAATGAACAGTATGTCACAATTCAAATTGCAGAAGAAACAGGAACGGAAAAGGGAGAAGATAGCGCAAAAGAAAGAAAAGCTGCGGAAGAAGAAATGGAAACGAATCAATGCCAGGATCGAGCGTGGAATCGTGTTTCTTGCAGTGGTGGTATTTGGCGTCAGCGTGTTGATCGAGATAGATGAGGTAAGGAGGGAGAAAGGCAATGAGTGAAAAAAGCATATTGGATTATGAAACCGTGGATCTGGACGATGGTGACAATAGTGTCGTAATCATTGACCAGACCAGATTACCGGGCAGGACAGAGATCATAAGGCTCCATACGGCAAAGGAGATATGGGATGCTATTTATTTATTGAAGGTGCGTGGGGCGCCGGCAATCGGCGTGGCAGCGGCTTTCGGTATTTACGTGCTGGCAAAGGCCATTGTAAAAGAGGGCGGCAGCGGCATGGAATTTGAAGATTTTTACGTGAAGTTCCGCAAGCAGAAAGAGTATTTGGATTCCGCCCGCCCTACGGCGGTGAATTTATCCTGGGCGCTGAACCGTATGGAGCAATGCTGTTTAAAAGCCGGGAGAGAAGAAGGAAAGAACCTGCAGCAGGTATTGGATATCCTACATAAGGAAGCGGTGGAAATGAAAGCTGAGGATATCCGGGTATGCCGGGCCATAGGGGAGAACGGGCTTAGCCTGGTAAAACCCGGGGATGGGATTTTAACGCATTGTAATGCCGGGCAGCTTGCAACCTGTAAGTATGGAACCGCAACCGCACCCATTTATTTAGGGCAGGAGCGGGGCTATGGGTTCCGGGTGTTTGCGGATGAGACCAGACCATTACTTCAGGGGGCAAGGCTGACGGCCTATGAGCTGCAATCCGCCGGTGTGGACGTGACACTGATCTGTGATAATATGTCTGCCATGGTGATGGGAAACGGCTGGGTGAATGCGGTGTTTGTGGGCTGTGACCGGGTTGCGGCAAACGGGGATGTGGCGAATAAGATCGGCACTTCCGTGGTGGCGGCAGTGGCTAAGCATTATGGCATTCCGTTTTACGTCTGTGCGCCTACTTCCACCATCGATCTGCAGACACCTGCGGGGAAGGAGATCAAGATCGAACAGCGGCCGGAGGATGAAGTGACGCAGATGTGGTACAAAGAGCGGATGGCGCCTTACGGAGTCAAGGTATTTAATCCTGCCTTTGATGTGACGGACCATGAGCTGGTGACGGCGATCGTGACAGAACACGGGATCGCGCGGGCGCCATACGATCAGTCCCTTGCACAGCTGTGCGGCAGAAAGCGGTAAACATTTATCAATTGACTAAGGATATATAAGAAATGAAAAGCAAGATACAGGAAAATGGAATTACGGAAGGCGTCATCTGGAAGCAGCTGCTCCTCTTCTTTTTCCCGCTGCTGCTGGGCACTTTTTTCCAGCAGCTATATAATACGGTGGATGCCGTGATCGTAGGGCGTTTTGTGGGAAAGGAAGCGTTGGCGGCCGTAGGCGGTGCGGCTGCTATGATCGTAAACTTGTTTGTGGGATTTTTTACCGGGGTATCTACAGGGGCTACGGTGACCATATCCCAGTTTTATGGAGGAGGCGCAAAAAAGCAGGTCAGGGAGGCCATCCACACGGCGATTGCCGTGTCGGCTGCCGCCGGGGTGGCGATCATGGCGGCAGGCCTTGTCTGTGCGCCTGCGGCGCTTCGGTGGATGAACACGCCGCCGGAGACTATGGCGGATTCCATCATTTATATCAGGGTATATTTCTGTGGGATGGTGGGGAATCTGGTCTATAATATGGGGGCAGGCATTCTGCGTGCAATGGGGGACTCTAAACGGCCCTTATATTTTTTGATCGCAAGTTGTCTGGTGAATATCGTGCTGGATATTTTCTTCGTGATCGCTTTAGGCATGGGAGTGCTCGGCGTAGCCCTCGCCACCATTTTATCCCAGCTCTTCAGTGCGGCACTGGTCTGCATTTCTTTAAGCCGTCTGGAGGAAGAGATCAGGATGCGCTTTAAGGAAATCTGGTTTCACGGATGGGTGGTGAAAAGGATTCTTGCTATCGGCCTTCCGGCTGGTGCCCAGACATTAACTTACTCCCTATCCAACATGATCGTGCAGGCGGACGTGAATTATTTTGGCACAAGCACGGTGGCGGCCTGGACTGCTTACAGCAAAGTGGACGCTGTTTTTTGGATGGTGGTCAGTTCCTTTGGCGTTTCCGTGACTACCTTTGTGGGGCAGAATTACGGGGCAGGGTATTTTTCGCGGGTGCGCAAAGGGGTACGGCAGTGCCTTTTGATGACGGCAGCCACATCACTTGTCATTACCGTGATACTGCTCCCGGGAGGGAAATATCTTCTTGGCCTGTTTACCAAAGATCAGGAGGTGCTGACGATCGGTATGGAAATGATACGTTTTTTGGCGCCTTTTTATATTACCTATGTGTGTGTTGAAATTTTCTCGGGAGCGTTACGGGGGATGGGGGATGCCCTGATTCCGATGCTGCTTAGCTTTGGCGGGATCTGCATTTTGCGGAGCGGGTGGCTGTTAGCCGCGGTACCGGTGTGGAATCACATGAAAACGGTAATGTTCAGTTACCCCCTTACATGGGTCACCACATCGGTGCTTTTTGCGGTTTATTATTCTTACTATGTGAAAAAGAGGAAAATTGTATAAATGATTGAGATTAACAAGATCAGTAAGCGGTTCGGAGAGTTTGTCTGTCTTTCGGATGTGACTTTGTCAATCCCCGACGGGAGCATTTACGGCCTGATAGGGGAAAACGGGGCGGGGAAAAGTACGCTCCTTCGGCTTCTTTCGGGTGTGTATCAAGCGGATGAAGGGGAAATTTTGATCGACGGTATCCCTATGCCTTCCGTGGGGGCAAAGAAAAAGATATTTTTCATGCCGGATGTACAGTATTATGAGAGGAACGCAACGCCTCTTTCCATCGGTAATTTTTACAGGACTTTTTACCCTGATTTTGCCATGGAGGAATATCGGTATCTTCTGGAACAGTTTGGACTTCATGAGAATGCTATGGCGGACGCATTTTCCAAGGGGATGAAAAAGCAGATGTTTATTGCGGCGGCAATCTGCGCCAACACCAAATATCTTTTTTGCGACGAGGTCTTTGATGGGCTGGACCCGCAGATCAGGAATACGGTGAATGAATTGTTAAAGAGCGTTGTTGCAGGCAGGAAAATGACCATATTGGTGGTTTCACACTATCTGGAGGAGCTGGGAAAGATTTGTACGGACAGAGGATTTCTGCACCGGGGAAGGATCCTGCCGGAGAGTGTGTGGGAAGAAATGGTTTCGAAAAATAATGAGCAGGCAGAAAGTTTTAACGCTGAGAAAGAAGGGCAGCAGGGATGAAAAGGTTTCTTGGCCTTCTTGAGGAAGATTTAAAAAGTAAATTATGGCTGGTGGTGGCAAACTGGTATGTGTTTGGGATGTTCTGTCTTATACTTGCCACCAAGATGACGATCCCTGCGGGGGAGGTAAGAAGCCTTTATACAGGGCCGGGGAACACTTCCTTTTTTGCGGCAATGGTGCTGATGGGGATCGTGATGGGGCCCTGTTCCTTCCGTTACCTGTATTCCGAAAAAAAGAGTGATCTGTATTTTGGCCTTCCTGTTTCCAGAGGGCAGCTATTTTGGGCAGGGTATTTGAGTAATCTGCTGATTTTTTTGGTTCCGGCCGCTGCCTGCAAGCTTTTCTTTTTCCGGATCTCTCTTTCCATGGGATATTGCAGATATGAGGACAGCATCTGCGGCGTGTGGCTGGGCTGTATTTTTCTGGTGCTGGGCTTTTTAGTGGTGTCAGGCTTTTCTATGCTGGCTTTTCTGCTGGCCCAGAACCACGGTTATATGCTGGGGCTCTTGCTTTTCTTTTTCTTTGGGCCGGGCTGGGGATTTTATCTTACGGAGCGGATGCTTGGACTGTTTTATCCATCCTTTTATAAGTCAGAGGCACTGACAGCCCTAAGCGGCTGTCTTACGCCCTTATCGCTGCTTGTAAATGGTTCCGGCGTCAAGGAATTTGCAGACAGTGCTTATTGGGAGGTGGGAAGCCATCTGCCCTATATCGGTTTCATGGCGGCAGTGGCGTTTTTGCTGACGGCGTTTAACTGTTTGATTTTTGTAAAACGTCCGGTGGAGCGGAAGGGCGGCGTGTTCACCTTCCGGTGGGTGGAGAGTCTTTTTCGGTATGGCGGCATGATTCTGGCTATGCTTTGGCTGGTGGATGTGTTCCGGATCTTTACGGTGGAGGGGATGTCTCCCATGCCGGCGGTGGTAGGAGCGGCATTTTTCCTTCCGCTGGTCCACGGTTTTATTAACGCTGTGATTGCTTTTGACGCCAAAAAGTATTTTTCGGCGGGAAGGCATCTGCTGGCGGAAGGTCTGGTCTTTGGGCTTGTAATCGGTATCTTTATGCTGCTTGGAAAGCAGGAAGCACAGCTTCCGTCAAAGGAGGAGATCGCTTCCATGGCGTTTGTCCTGACAGCACAAAAAAGCGGCGATGGTCCGGAAGATATTCTGGAAAACATGGAGCTGACAGGGGAGGAGCTGAAGGAAGCCTGCCGCCTTGTGGGCCTGTGTGAGGAGACGGCCAAGGAGCAGGGGGAAAGCTATGATATTTTAGTGAAGTATAACAGGAAAGACGGAAAAGTCCGGTATAGACGCTGCAGGATCCCTTTGTATCAGATCAGCGAGCTTAAGGATCTTTTTGCGGGGGAAGAGTTTAAGAGGGGAACCTATGGAGCCTTAAGGCTTGAGGGGCTTAAATATTATGAAATCCGCTGGACCAACGGGCTGGAGGATTATACGTTAGATTTGGATGAAGAGGAACGCACCGGGTTATGGGAAGCGTACAAAGAGGACATGGCGGAACTGACGTTCTCTGATATCTGCCTTACAGACCCGTCAGGGATGCTTACCTTTGCGTCCACCAAAAACCAGGGGGATGTAACCGGGTATCTTTATCCGGGGTTCAGAAACGTTAATTCCCTGCTTAAGGAGTATGGCGTGAATGCCGCAAAGCGGGTCAGTGATTATGAGATCACCAAGATTGTGATGGATCAATATCTGTATACGGACGGTCTGCTCTATGATGTGCGGGCTCTGGAGTTCCAAAAGACGTACAGGGATGAAGGTTCGGGGCAGGTAAAGGAAATGGCAATGTATCTGGTGCCGGAAGAATTTTGTGTGGATTACCTGCTCTTCCAAAAGGACAGGCAAAGGGAGTATACGGTGTATTACAGGGATTCGGAAGGGAAAACGGTGGGAAAAGTGAAATGCCTGGAGGGGAGATAAGACAGGGGAACTTACGGCAGGCATCTTTGCCGTAAGTTCTCTGCGATTTTAAATGTCATAATTACTTGACAAATGATGTCTACAGGTGTAAACTCTAATTGTCTACATAAGTAAACAGCATGGAGGGATGGTTATGGAAAAGAAACATATGGTTTCCGATGCGGAACTTGAAATACTGGAGGTGCTATGGAAAGCGGGAAGAGCCCTGAACGCTTCTGAAATCCGGGTGAGGCTGGAAGAGAAGAAGAACTGGGAGCGGACCACGGTGCTGACCCTGATTCGAAGGCTTTTGGATAAGGGGATCATTATTCAGGAGAAACAGGATGTTTATTATTATCATCCCATTTTAGGACGGGAGGAATACATCAGGCAGGAGACAAGGAGCTTTGTGGATAAGTTTTTCAGTGGGAGTTCAAAAAATCTTGCGGCGGCTTTGGTGTCGGATGAGCGGCTTTCCAAGGAAGAAATAGACGAGCTGAGGAATTTTTTCAATAAAAATATCTAGGGAGGGGATAGAGATGGGAAATCAGGTTTTTTGGACGGTACTTTCACTCTCATTATCGGGCACGATAGTCGGTATTTTGATCCTGTGTGCCAGACCGCTGACCAAAAAGTATTTTTCAAAAAAATGGAATTATTATGTCTGGCTGGTGATGGTGGTACGGCTCTTAATCCCGTTCAGCCTTGGGATTAACTTGGTTGGAAGTCTTTTTGCGGCAGGCGGTGCCGGGAATACCGCGGCTGGGGGAAGGGAAGCCGCCGCGGGAACTTCCGTAACAGCGGAATTACAAAGTGAGGGGGCGCTGCCGGCTGACGGGGAAGTAGCGGATGTCTTAGAGCCATTAGCCCCGGTAAGGCCTTTGGGGGCTGCGGCAGCCCCAGAAGAATCCGTGGCAGGGAAATATGCAGGCGCATTTTCTTATTTGTGGGTGGCCTGGCTCTTTGGCGCGGTTCTTGCAGCCTGTGTCAAGTGGAACGATTACAGGAATTTTGCCGCTTATGTGAAGGCGGACAGGGAAGAAATCAGGGAAGGAAGCGTCCGGGCGCTGGCAGATGAACTTTCTGCTAAGATTGGAATAAAAAGAGTGGTCAAGGTGTATGAAAGCTCCATTATTTCCGGTCCGGTGATGATAGGGATGATGCACCCGGGCATCATACTTCCTAAGAAGACAGCCGGGCAGGAAGATATTTCCCTGATCCTCCATCATGAGCTGGTTCATTGCAAAAAGAGGGATCTTTGGTACAAATGGCTGTATCAGGCGGTGCTTTGTATCCATTGGTTCAATCCGTTCCTTTATCTGGCCGAGCGTAAGTTTAATGTGGACTGCGAGCTTGCCTGTGATGAGGCGGTTTTGGAAATCCTTACATTAGAAGGACGCAAAGCCTACGGGAATGTGCTTCTTGACGCAGCGGAGTATAAGATGAATTTTAAGAAAAGCGTACTTTCCACCACGCTTCTCGAAGACAAAAATACATTGAAAGAGAGGCTGTATGCCATCCTTCATTATAAAAAGGTAAAAGGGGCCATCGTGGCGGCTTCCATTTGTGCCGCTGCCCTGCTTTTACTGGCGGCAGGTTTTGCCGGGGCGAAAAACGACAGGGTGTATACAGGTAATCATCCGGCCGGGCAGACGATGGCGGGGAGCTATGTTTCCGGCTGGAATGCGGCGGTGGAAGGGTATACGTCTTTTTGGGATCATTTCGGGGAAACGGCAGGCAATGTCTGGGACGGCATCGGTCAGATGTGGCAAGGTTTAGGATATGCTTTAGAGGATGCATTTGCGGATTTTGCGGAAAATGCCGGGTATAGCGGGGAGAAAGGGCCGAATGGTATTATATGGAGCTACTTTGACGGTTCGGGGCAATTCCTTGCCCAGGATATCCGTTTCGACACCCAAGGGGAAGCGTGGGAATTATATGAGGATGATCAGGCAATCGCAGGCCAGGACGTCAATGATGAGTGGTATGCTTACCGCTATGTGGGGAATGGTGTGGATGTGGACTGTGAAGGGTTGATACTGAATGGTTCCGGCAGCTTTCAAATCCTTTATGCGAAAGAGGCTTTTGACCAGACGCTGGATGTGGAGGCGGAGCTTTTGTCCGGCAAAATGAAGCTGGTCCACGTGGGAGCGGACGGCAGCGTCACCCTGCTTACGGAACTGGAGGAGGGCGGCTCAGTCGGCAAAAGCGTCATCGTGCCCCTGACGGAAGGGCGGAACGCAGTAAAAATTGTAGGCCAGGGGGCAAAGATAAAGAGCCTGAACCTGCGGTTTGGGAACCGGCATAATAAGAACATCCTGAAACTGTTTGGGGATGAGGTGTATGAGGCAGCGGAAATGATTACGGATGATTTCCGGAAGGGTGATATCAATGCCGCCAGATTCATGGATGTGCTGCCTTACATGAAAAATGAAGATTTGCTGGAATGTGTAAAGATTTTGTTTGGCAGCGGTGCGGACCTTACCGCAGAGCAGATTCGTGACATGCTTATTTACGGGAATAGTGATGTGGGGAAGTGCCTGGCGGATGCGGTGGAAAAGGGAACCATGAAGCCCCTTACCGGTGACGAGATTGTGGAATATCTGATACCTTATGTTGACTCCGAAGATGCCATGCGGCTGGTGGAGAATGTGGAAGAACCGATAAGCTTTGAGATACTGGAGGATTTTTTGATTTACTTGAATGCGGATGCTAAGGAAAAATGCCTGGAACTTTATCTGGAGCAGGGGAATAAACTTACCTATGAGCAGTTTTCGGAGATTAGTCCTTATTTGGATGCGGATGTGATACGGAGATTGGATGAGGTAGAATAAATTCCCGTTTAGTTGAGGTACTTGGTAAATAATACCGCCGGGATGAGGGATAAAAGTCTACGTCGCCACGCTAGGATAAAGCACTCGCGAAATGGCTCCTAAAGATTTTTATCCCTCATCCCGGCTGGGCTATTGGCTCATGTAATCTCAACTGGCTCTTCGACTAAACTGCTGACCACTACATAACTGGCTGTTGAATATATTTTGGCGTAAATAGCAGTACTAGTATAGCATAAAATAAGTTGTTGATATTTTCAATGTCTGGTATAATAGACTTGCTCAATACATTTATGGAGGTCAATTATGCCAGCATTACCCTATAGTATTACAATATCAGATGAGGAACGTACCTATCTGAGATCGTTGATCAAAACCAGAACTATCCAGGCACAGGTTGTTGACCGTGCCCGCATGTTGTTATGGAAGTCTGAAGCAAAAACAGACAAAGCTATTGCAGACGGTCTGGGCGTCAGTGTGAATACCGTCCGGCGCTGTATTGGCCGTTATCTCAACAATGGAATCAACCTTGCCATATTTGATGACGAACGCTCCGGCCGCCCGGTTGAGGTTACCGACGATGCAAAATCATGGATTGTCAGTATCGCCTGCCAAAAGCCCTGTGACCTTGGCTATGCCGCAGAATTATGGACATTGGCAGCGCTGCATAAACATATACAGATGCATGCGGAAGAAGCCGGCTATCCACGCTTAAAGACTGTTACAAAGCCATGGCTTCAGAAATATCTCAAAAAGATGGATATCAAACCGTTCAAGATCAAGTATTATCTTGAGCGGAAAGACCCTGATTTTGAGAATAAGATGCATGATGTCCTCCTGGTTTATAAACAGGTCGAGATGCAGCTTGATGCTGATGGAAACATCATCATACCGGACAGCGGACATTTGACACATACCGTTTCGCATGATGAAAAACCCGGCATTCAGGCTATTGCCAATAAATATCCCGACCATAACCCAACAGAAGAAAACGGTTATGTCCGCCGGGATTATGAGTATGTGCGGCTTGGAACGTTATCACTGCTTGCAGGTATTGATCTGCTGACAGGCGAGGCAATCCCACTGGTCAGCCAGTCACACAAAAGTTCCGATTTTATCAGGTTCCTAAAGATTCTCGATGCAAAATACCCGGAGGGAGACACAATTCGGCTGATACTGGACAACCACTCAGCCCATACTTCAAAGGAGACCCGGAAGTTTCTCGCAACACTGCCAGAAGATCGTTTTGTATTTGTATTTACCCCGACACATACCTCGTGGCTGAACATGATCGAAAGCTTCTTTAGCAAAATGACGAAGCAGATGTTAAAGGGTATTCGTGTCAATTCAAAGGAGGAACTATCGGAACGAATATACCGCTACTTCGATGAAATCAATGCTGATCCGATTGTCTATCATTGGACATATAAAATGGACGAAATTGATCCTGATGAAGCGGCAACTATTTAAACTATCAATAATTTAATATTTGCTATACTAGCGGCAGCCATTTAAGTAGTGGCTTTGCATTTAGTTGAATGTTTCGTTGGATTAACGTTAGCCAAAAGCCAGAAAAGAAAGCAATAAAAATCTTAAGGAGCCATTTCGCGAGGCTTTATCCTAGCGTGGCGACGTAGATTTTTATTGCTTCCTTTTCGTCCGTTTAGC
>CAJULP010000057.1 GCA_910587295.1 uncultured Lachnospiraceae bacterium
AGGGTATGTGCAGGGTGTATTGAGTGACCCTTCAAAGCGGAACGTTCAGTAATCAATTTCTGAACGCCCAATAAAAAGAACACAAGCAATGACATCAAAAAGAAAAAATGAAAAAGTGCCAACTAACACTTGACACATACGGGGCGTAACAAACTTTTGCAGAACATAAAAAGGTGATATAATATGGATGGGAGAAGTAAACACATGACTTCCCCCCGAAAGATAATTCGGACTGGTGATATAAGAAATGAAAGGACATAAGAAATGAAATTATTAGTAGTGGAGGACGATTTAACCTTAAGTACGGTGATATGTTTTGAACTGGATTGTAATGATTACTTGACGGTTGCCGCCTATAATTGCAAAAAGGCGTATCAGCTGATTCAAAGCGATCATTTTGATCTGGCAATACTTGATGTAAATCTGCCGGATGGAAATGGTTTTGAACTATGCCGTACTATAAAAAAGGTGTGTCCGCAAATGCCAGTCATATTTTTGACAGCGAATGATTTGGAACAGGATATTTTGAAGGGGTTTGATCTCGGCGCAGAGGATTATGTTACGAAACCGTTTAATATGAAAATACTTCTGCGGCGCATAGAAGTTGCGCTTCGAAGAAATCATTCTTTAGAACAGCAAATGAAGAACTGTTGGAGCGATGGCTTTCTTTCGCTTGACTTCAGCAAACTTATTGCGGTCCGCAGAAATGAAAAAATCATCGTTACTTCTAATGAATATAAACTTCTGAAGGTCTTAACGGAAAATGCCGGAAATATACTGACTAGGCAGATGCTTTTGGAACGGCTTTGGGATATGGAAGGTAATTTTGTTGACGATCATGCGCTGACTGTTACGATCAATCGGTTAAGAGACAAAATTGAAGACGATACCCATACATATATCAAGACAGTGCGCGGCATAGGATATGTCTGGACGGGGGAAGCGGTATGAAAGAAATGCACCGGATTGGATTTTGCCGAAGACTGCTTTTAGGCATTGTCTTTTGTGCCTTAATGGCAGGTTTCTTTTTTTCTTATATTCCCCAGGAGCTTATGCGGGGATTTTTGTTTGTTTTCAGTGGCGCCGCTTTTCTGGCAACGGTATTTTGGGCCCGTTGGCAGGGCCGGCAGCTTTCTGATTTTTCTAATGATTTGTGTGAAACAGTTGACATTATGATGGAGGGCCAGGAACCCCAGAATTTCTTTCCGTGTGATGAAACAGCTGTCTCCAAGGTACAGGATAAACTGCTGCAATATTACGAGAAAATGAAAGACGAACAGCAGCGAAGCAGACAGGATAAGCAGACAATCCAAGAACTGGTCAGTGATATATCTCATCAGGTTAAAACACCAACAGCGAACATTCAGATGATATCCGGCATCTTAAACCAGCATGAACTTCCCACCGAAAAGCAGCGGGAATTTCTGAACTTAATGGCTGTGCAGATTGACAAGCTTGATTTTTTAATGCAGTCACTGATCAAGATGTCCCGGCTGGAGACCGGAGTTTTTGTTTTGCACCTGGAAGAAGCGAGATTAAGCGATACGATTGCCGGAGCTATGAGTATGATACTGGCAGAAGCAGAAAAGAAAAATATCCGGCTTTCGGCTGACTGTGATAGTAAATTGACCGTGAAGCATGATCCGAAATGGACGGCGGAAGCCATCGGCAATATTTTGGATAATGCGGTAAAGTACACGCCAGAGGGCGGCGGGGTCAGCGTTTTTGTCCGGCCGTGGCAGTTTTATACCCGGATCGACATAAGTGATACCGGGATAGGCATTGATCAGGAACATTATAATGTCATATTTCAACGCTTTTATCGGGGGGAGGAAGTGGCAGCAGAGGAAGGTGTGGGGTTGGGACTGTATCTGGCAAGAGGGATCATTGCCCAGCAAAACGGGTATATCACGGTAAAATCAAAAAAGGGCGAAGGAAGTACATTTTCAGTGTTCCTGCTTAACTGACGGAGATAGTTGGATGATGGATATAGTGGAAATACGACACTTAAAGAAATATTTCAAGGATGGATCGCAGGTGGTCAAAGCGTTAGATGGAATCGACCTGGCCATAGAAAAAGGAAGATTTACAGTCATTGCAGGTGCATCAGGATCTGGAAAAACTACGTTGTTAAATACGATTGCCGGGTTATACGAGCCCACGGAAGGAACCGTGATCGTGGACGGGCTGGATTTATCCAAAATGGGAGAGGAACAGCTTACGGTATTCAGGCGCAGAAAGATCGGATTTGTTTTTCAGGGATACAACCTGATACCTGAACTGACAGTGAAAGAAAATATAATGTTTCCGCTGGCTCTTGATGACACCCGGCTGGATGGGGCGTATTTTTCAAATCTTGTTCGTATGCTGGGGCTGGACGATTATCTGGACGCAAGGCCGCATATGCTTTCAGGCGGAGCGCAGCAGTGTACGGCGATCGCGCGTGCCCTGATCACGAAGCCCTCGATCATCTTAGCGGATGAACCGACCGGCAGCTTTGATATGAAAACAACGCAAAATGTTGCCGGATTGCTCAAAATGACTGCCGCCACATTTCACCAGACATTGGTTGTGATCACTCATAATCTTGAACTTGCCCAGCTTGCGGACCGGGTAGTGCGGCTGCAGGATGGAAAAATCGTGTAATAGGAATCATGATGCAGCGATAAATCTTTTATACAGGTTTACCGCTATTTTTGTTACAAATTTGTGACATTCGTGTGCCCGAATTGTGACATGGCTGTGCTATCTTATTTTCAGAAACAGGAAGGGAGAAGCATAAAATGAAAAATATGTTAGGTGTTCTTACCCGGCGCAGTTTTCAAGCAAGCAGGATGCGAAACCTGATAGCGGCATTAGCGATTATGCTGACTACGATTTTGTTTACTACAGTAACCACCATCGGTACGGGAGCGGTAGAATCCATAACGTTGACTATGCAGATGTTAAAAGGCAGCCGGTCAGACGGTGATTTTCACAATATGACTGCCAAGCAGTATGAGGCTTTGGCGGATGCCGATTTTATCCGGGAATACGGCCTGCGGATGCCGATAGGTTTTCTTACGAACACGGTTCGCCATAACGTGGAGTTTGATGTGATGGATTCTGTTCAGGCTGATTTGACTTTTTGTATGCCCATCCACGGCAGTGTACCAAAAGCGGAAAACGAGATTGTCACCTCGGATGCGGCGCTTAGAGAATTGGGGGTGGAGCCGGAGACAGGGGCCTTGACTACCATTGCTTTTACCGCTCACGGACGGGAATATCAGCTTGATATGATCGTGTCCGGCTGGTATGAAGCCACCAGTGAGCAAGTAAGCATGATGTGGGCGGGAACGGCGTTTCGAGACGCGCATCCCGATATTTTTGAGTACACCTATGACCGGAACCGGGATATGGCCGGAACCTACTATTCTGATTTTATAGCCACAAGCACGGCAGGACTTCAGGAAAATCTGGACCATTGGGTAAGGCAAATGGGTGGTGATCCGGATAAGTCCAACTCTGATCATTTATCCGCAACAATAAATACAGTGACCAATCCTACGCTGGATCCAACCACACTTCTGCTGGGGGCTGTTATAATCGTACTGTTTATGCTTTGCGGATATTTATTGATCTACAATGTGTTTGACATTGCGGTGATGCAGGAAATCCGCCGCTATGGCTTATACCGTACTGTGGGTATGAGCAAGCGTCAGGTAAAGGAATTGATAAACCGGCAGGCCTTGTGGCTTTCTGGCGCCGGTATTCCTTTGGGCTTACTGATCGGGTATTTTGTCGGAAAAGTAACCTTGCCTTATATGATGAGTACCTTGTCTTCCAGTTATGAGAATGTGGTGATTAATGTAAATCCCTCCCCGATTATTTTTGTGGGGGCTGCTGTATTGACGGCTTTTACTGTATTTCTTTCCACAAGGAAACCAATACGGGCAGCGGCAAATATTCCGCCAATCGAAGCGTTCCGCTACGTGGAGGCGGCAGCAGGCAGAAAAACTATGAAGAAGAGTACTGCCGGTGCCAGTCTGTTCCGTTTGGCGTGGTCTAACTTAGGACGTAATAAGCGTCGTTCCGCTTTTATAGTGGCTTCTTTGTCACTATGTGTTATCCTGCTGAACTGCATAGGCATTGCCGCTGACAGCGTGGATGTAGAAAAGCAGGTATCTTACCGCATCCGAACCGATTTTGCTGTAGTGAACGCATTGAGTAAAAATATTTTAGGCGGGTTCACCCGGCGGGAACATGGGCTTAGGCAGGAAGTGATCAATATCATCAATGCACAGCCGGGAGTAAACGGGGCTTCTGCCATTTATAAAAATACATTGGATGACGGGAATGTGACCTATGATTTTCCGGTAAAATTTGATTACACCGGCACCGACGAAGAGACCGGAATCGACTATGGGGGTACCAATGGGGGAATCGTCTTTAATCTGGGCGATGATGGACACGCACTTTGCAATGTGTACGGCATGGAAGAAATAGCGCTTGCCCGCATGGATATCCAGGAAGGAGAGGCAGATGCGCATAGTCTTTATGAGAAGATGGTAAAGGGGGAAGGCGTATTGCTGGGGGTGGTGGCTGATATGGGGACATCCATTCTAAATCCGGCTTTTGATCTGCTGGACGTAGGAGACGTTATCACGGTTTTCAAAAACGGTGAACCAATGATGGAACTGCCTGTGTTAGCCAAAGCCGCCCTCAACGGTGACGATATGGAGATCGGATATACAACCCGCGGGCCCTTTGCGGTTGGCAAAGATGGTTTGTATCTGTATCTTCCAACCAGTGTTTATACTGAGATTTACGATGAACCGGTTATTTACAAATATTCTTTTGATGTGGCGAAAGAACAACAGGATGCCATGGACGAATTTTTACAAGGCTATGTAACGAACGTAGACTCCGGTCTGGGGTTTGCTGCTGCGAAAGAAGCCAGGCAGGACGCTGTTACAACCCGTACTATGCTGCAATTTGTGGGCGGATTGATCGGCATTATCTTTGGTGCGGCCGGAATACTGAATTTAGTAAATACCATCATCACGTCTATTCTGGCAAGACGTCATGAATTTGCAGCCATGCAGAGTATTGGCATGACAGAAAAACAGTTGACCCGGATGATGATCTGGGAAAGTGTTTACTATGCCATCGGTGTGTGCGTTGCCGGCATGCTTTTGTCAGTGATACTTGCGTTTACCGTGGTGAAAACGCTTACCGGTGGAATTTGGTATTTTACGTTCCGTTTTACGCTGGTTCCCGCTGCCATTGTGTGCGTTTTGCTTTTGCTTGTTGCCGCTATCCTGCCAGTGATCGCGTTAAAGGTATTCAATAAAGGCAGTATTGTTGAAAAGCTGCGTGTTGTGGAATGATCGGATAAGGAGGATTGGATTATGAGTGCAGATATTATTTTACAGGCGAGAAACCTGAAAAAATACTATGGAAAGGGAGAAACACAGGTTCATGCCCTGGACGGTGTAGATCTGGAGATCGAGGCCGGAAAGTTTGTTGCCATTATCGGCACTTCCGGCTCCGGAAAATCTACTTTGCTGAATATGCTGGGAGGTCTCGATAACCCCACATCCGGAACCGTCACGATTGGTAATACGGAACTGTCTGGATTACAAGAGGAGCAGCTTACCGTGTTCCGCCGCAGATGTATCGGGTTTATTTTTCAGAACTATAATCTGATACCGACTCTGAACGTGTGGGAAAATATTGTTTTCCCTATTGCAATGGACAGGCAGAAACCGGATCAAAAATTTATTGAGGAGGTTGTGGGGCTGCTGGGATTAGAACAGAAAATCCACAGTCTGCCGAATAATCTTTCCGGCGGCCAGCAGCAGCGTGTGGCGATCGCCCGCGCCCTTGCTTCCAAGCCGCATATTGTGCTGGCAGATGAACCCACAGGAAATCTGGATTCCAAGACCAGCGGCGATGTGATCCGTTTGCTGCAAATGACAAGCCGGAAGTTTCACCAGACGATTATTATGATTACCCATAACCCCGAAATTGCGCAGTTGACCGATCAGACTATCCGTATTGAGGACGGCAGGATTGTGAGCTGACTGCAGATTGGCGGATGGATTGCGTAATGCGTAACAAAAAAGAGGTAACACAATGTATGTTGTGTTACCTCTTTTTTGTTACATTTACTATATCGGCGGCTAAGGAAAAAACTTTAGGGCCAAAATAATTTTTTTTAAGGAGGGAAAATGAATACAGCACAGCCAATTCGCAAAGGAGAAGATCTGCAACGATTTAAGGAGTATTTTCAAAGTAAAAGCCCTAACAAAAGGAACTATCTTCTGGTGATCACGGGGCTCAATACGGCGCTCAGGATTTCTGACATTTTAAAATTGCGGTGGGGGGATGTATATGATTTTAAGAGGCAGAGGTATCGGGAACACCTGGATATTTTAGAACAAAAAACGGACAAGGCTTCCCTGGTCTTTATCAACCGGAATATGAAAAAGGCACTGATGGATTATAAGGATGATATAGAAAAGAAACAGGGAAGGATAAGCCCGGACCAATTCCTTTTTGAGAGCAGCAGCCACAGAGGACGCCCTATCTCGCGGGTACAGGCATTCCGGATCATCAAGGAAGATGCCGATGCCTGCAATTTGGAAGGGGTAATAAGCTGCCATTCCCTGAGGAAGACTTTCGGTTACCATGCGTGGCGGCAGGGGATCATGCCCGCACTTCTTATGAACATCTATAACCATTCTTCTTTTCAGGTCACGGTCCGCTATCTGGGGATAGAGCAGGATGACAGAGACAATATTTTTAAAAATATCAATATTTGAGACTTACGGACAGGGGGTAACACAACATACAGTGTGTTACATAAAATTCTTCTTTTTAAGAACATTATCTCACAAAGCAAGATAAAAAATTCAAGGAGGAAAAACATGTTAAGAATGTCTGTAGCTGCGGAAGAATACCTGATGCTCGGGGATGATATCAAGATCGTCTTTTTGGGAGGCACAGGGAAGCACATGAGGATCATGGTGGATGCGCCAAAGGAAGTGAACATTGTCAGGAGCCGGGTGCTGGAAAAGGAGATTACCGGCCAGGAAGAAAGGGATAGGCTTCCTAAGTACTACAGGGAGGAAGAGCATCCCGAAAAGTATAAGAAGAAAACCGTAAAACGGTAATAGGCGGATGTACCGGCAGATGGTCAGGGCCCGGCAGGAAGCGGGGCATCCGGTTTATTATAAAAAATGAATAACATGCAAACGGATTTGCATGGAAAACAAACACATGGAGGTAATTATTATGGTAGTACAACACAATTTAACAGCAATGAACTCTAACAGGATGTTAGGACTGACGACCAAGACACAGGCGAAGTCAACAGAGAAGTTATCTTCCGGTTACAAGGTAAACCGTGCGGCGGACGATGCGGCAGGGCTTGCAATCTCCGAAAAGATGAGACGCCAGATCAGGGGTCTTACACAGGCTTCTTTGAATGCACAGGACGGCATCAGCGCAGTGCAGACCGCAGAAGGCGCTTTGAACGAAGTGCATGACATGCTCCAGAGAATGAATGAGCTTGCTGTTAAAGCTGCAAACGGCACAAACCAGTCAGAGGACCAGAGCTATATCCAGAGCGAAGTGGATGCTTTGATTGATGAGATCAACCGTGTGGCAGAGACAACATCTTTCAACGAGAAGATGCTCTTAAACGGAAGCTGGAGCGGTGGCGTTGACCTGCAGGTTGGTTCTGAAGGAACTACCGGAAACAGGATTTCCGTATCCATCAAATCTATGGATGCAGCAGGCATTTCAGTTGACACTTTAAAGAATAATGGTGTTACGTCACAGTCTGATGCGCAGGCTTCCATCAGTGTCATCAAATCAGCTATGACCGCAATCAGCAAACAGCGTTCTGACCTTGGTGCGATCCAGAACAGACTTGAGCACACCATCAATAACCTGGACAATGTGGTTGAGAACACTACGGCAGCAGAAAGCCAGATCCGTGATACCGATATGGCTACAGAGATGGTTAAGTACTCCAACAACAATATTCTGGCACAGGCAGGCCAGGCTATGCTTGCGCAGGCTAACCAGTCTAACCAGGGCGTATTGTCCTTACTTGGCTAATCAGGATTGCGAAACTACCAATAGAAAAAGGGTTGGCTGTGGTCAGCCCTTTTTTCTGTAGGGGGGATTATGAGACTGGCAGAACAACACAAAGAACTACTGCGTTTAAAAAAGGAAATTGACCGAAGGCTTTTGGCAGGAACAAGTTTTGAGAAGATGAAGGAGCTGATGCTTTATCTGGCGCAGGATAAGGCATATCATAAGCTGAAATCATCAGAAAACCAGATGATCATGTTAGAGAGCTTTTTCAATATATGGCTGAAAGAGAAAAAAGAGCTTCCCGTATTAGGGATAGAGACGGATATTTTTTATCAAATATCCTGTCTTGATGACGTGGAGCGTAAATACCAGAGGATAAAATACTGCGGTCTTAGGATAGAGAATGCTGTTTGGGATGAATACATAAGGCAGGCTCTTGGCTGGCTTGTGGAAGACAAGGTAAGCGGGATCGCTATTGGGAAGATCATTGTGGCCGAAACCCAAAAAAGAGAAGAAAACCTTTTGTATATTGCAGGGTATCTTGGGGAAACGGGAGATATGCTTAATGCCCTTTTGCTTTTGCGGTATGCGGATGAAGCCTTTCCCAGGAAGGAAAAACTGCTTTTAAAGGAGGCAGAAAATGGTTGACCGGAACAAGATCTGTTTTATCTTATGTACCAATGATGAACAGCAGTTGGACGAATGCATGATGTATTTAAGCCTGCTGCATGTTCCTGACGGTTTTTCCGTGGATGTAGTCACGGTGTGGGATGCAAAGTCTATGGCTTCCGGCTATAACGAGGGAATGTGTTCGTCGGATGCGAAGTATAAGATCTATCTGCATCAGGATACCTTTATCGTGGAACCGTTTTTTCTGGATAAATTGATAAAAATTTTTAAGAAAAACCCCAAGGTTGGAATGGTGGGGATTGTTGGCGCACCGAAATTGTCAAAGGATGGCGTGATGTGGCATGAGCCGCGGTGTGGGAATTTTTACCGTCTGGACGAATTGGCGGAAGCCGGGTTTGACGGGATTGAAAAGGTAAAGCGGGGGATCCGTGAAGTGGAAGTGGTTGACGGTTTTTTGATGGCAACGCAATACGATCTTCCATGGCGTGAGGATTTATTCCATGGCTTTGATTTTTATGATGTATCCCAATGCCTGGAGTTTCGGCGGGCGGGATACCGGATCGTGGTTCCCGGACAAAAAACAAATTGGGTGATCCATTCCTGCGGGGCTCCCGGTTTTTGGGATTATGAGAAAAACAGGAAGATCCTGCTTCGGGAATATCCGGAAATTGCCGCCGGTCAGCAGCACAGGAAACGGATTCTATTCCTGCACAGCAAGCAGATTCGGTCTATCGGGATTGCCGTTGCTCTGACCCAGCTTGGGCATAATGTGTTTATTCCGGCAGTGGAGATCACGTTAGAAAATGGCGGCAGTGCGGATTTACGGGATCAGGAAGCAGCGGAAGAGCTTTTGGAGGAAGGTCATTATGACCTGGCAGTGACTTATGATTTCAGCCAGGGGCTGTCAAATGCCTGCCAGAATTTTAGGGTACCATATTACGCATGGGTTTACGATTCCCCACTTATGGGCCTATATAGTAAAGAAGCCTTACATGAAGTGAATTTTATCAGTGTATTTGACCGGAAGCAATATGACAGGTTAAAGCCTCTTGGATTAAAGCATTTGTTCTATCTGCCATTGGCTCCGGAGATAGACAATTTCGGTGCGGTACATATCGGTAAGAGGGATGAGAAAAAATATACCTGCGATGTGTCCTTTGTGGGGAGGCTATACAATAACCGGGGCTTTGAGGAAATTTTTGACGATGAGGGCGCAGGGTATCTGAAAGAGGCCCGGGGGATCATTGAGGAGATGGGATGTGTCTGGAAGGAAGGGGTATCCATATTTGACAAGGCGTCAGAAGGGCTGATCGATTATATGGCATCGAAACAGTCGGAGGATACCTGGGAATCCTGGAATATAAGCCGGCGCTATTTCTGTGAAAGCATGAGGCTTGCAAGGAAATGCAACGAGGTGGAACGGGTAAAGATCTTAGAAGCGCTGCAGGAAAAATTTCCGGTAGTCCTTTATGCGGATGCATCGGCAAAGCAGGTCTTAAAAAGCATCACAGTGAAACCGTGGCTTGATTATGGAACGGAAATGCCCAAGGTTTTTTATTTGAGCAAAATTAATTTAAACATTACTTCCAGGAGCATTGAGAGCGGAATCCCGCTGCGAGTCTGGGATATCATGGCGGTAGGCGGATTTTGCCTGACCAATTACCAGCCGGAGCTTGAGGAGTATTTTGAGATAGGAAAAGATCTGGAAGTTTATCATGACTTAAAAGAAATGGAAGAAAAAATTGCCTACTACCTTGCAAACGACGACAAGAGGATCCGGATTGCCATTAACGGTTATAAGAAGGTAAGGGAAAAGCATTCATTAAAAACACGGATCATGGAAATGCTGGATGTTGTTTTTGGAAAAGACGGGGGATTGGATGAGCCGGAGTGTGGAGATGTTGAAAAGTCTTAAGGATCGTGTCGGGAAAGGAACACTGCCGCCAGGGCAGTTTCCGGTAAAAGACGTGGCTGAGCTTATCTATGCGGAGCATAAGGGCTGGCTGGACGGCCTTGCGCAGCAGATCAGTGAATACGAATCCATCTATGAAAAAGGGATTGGCATGGCTTCCCGCAAGGGAGAGAAGGAGATGCTGGTAAGGATGATAGGGGAACTGGCGGATGATTTGGAGACCATAGACGGGAACGGGGTGTTTTTGGATCAGGAACGGCTGAAAAGGGTGGAAGAGGATACGGAATGGCCCATGGTCCGTGAGTTTCAAAAATATGCAAAGAAAGCTTATGAAACCTATCCCTTCCATGACCGCTCTCCGGAAAATGCTTTTCTTGGAAAAGGGGTGATCTACACGGTGGTCACAGGCGGATATGACGTGCTTTGCGCACCGGAATATAGGGATGAAGGGTTTGATTATATCTGCTTTACGGATGATCGAAATCTTACGTCTGATGTGTGGACCATGCGGTATGTGGAAAACGAGGAAGGGCTGGACCCGGCCCGGCTTTCCAGAAAGTATAAAATTTTATGCCACAAGTTTTTGGAGGAGTATGACTTTTCTATCTATATTGACGGAAAAGTACAGATTATAGGCGATCTGTGGAAATATATGGAGACATACAGCCGGGGAAGTTCTATGCTATGTTTCCCTCATTTTGTCAGGGAATGTGCCTACGAAGAAGCAAGGGTCTGTGCGTCAATTGGCAAAGATGACCCGGAGATCATAAGAAGACAGATGGAAGGTTATGCCAGGGAAGGATATCCGGAAAGAAACGGGCTTACAGACTGCGCCTGCCTGATACGGGAACATTATGATACTGTTCTGCAAAGGGTGATGGAGTGCTGGTGGAGGGAAGTCAAAAACAAAAGCAGGCGTGACCAGCTCAGCTTTGGGTATGCCTGCTGGAAAAATGGGTTCCACTACGATCTTTGCGACCTTTATACCTACAAAAATGAGTATTTACGCAAGAACAGAAGCTGGGAAAAACCGTATTAATAGGAAGCAGGATTGGGGGAAATGAAAAGTGAACGACAGGCCATTAAGAGTCAGGATCATCAATTACGAAGGGGGAGGCTGGATCCTGACGAAATTTGCACAGCGGTTAAAAGATCATCTGAATGAATTGGGCGCATTGGCGGATTTAGGTGGGATCGATCCGGGGGCAGACATTAACCATCATATTCCATACCATCCGTACCGCCCGCTAAGGAGCTTTAACGATACCCTTATGATCACCCATGTAGATACCGGGCAGAAGATAGAATTGCTCAGGCAGCAGCTTGAAACAGCCAAAATGGGGATCTGCATGTCAAAAGACACATTAAATTATCTGGTGCAGACAGGAGGAATCCCCAGGGAGAAGCTTTGCTATGTCAATCCTGCCCATGACGGAAACATGTGTCCGAAAAAATATGTTATCGGTATTACCCATAGGTGCTATGATTCCTACGACCTGCGGAAACGGACCAACTCGCTTTTAGAGATGCTAAACGGGGTAGATCCGGCTTTTTTTCAATTTAAGATTATGGGGGCGGGATGGCAGGACATTGTAGCAAAAATGCGGGAAAAGGGATTTGAGGTTTATTATTACGACGAGTTTGACTATATGCAGTACCATGAGCTGATTCCTTCATTGGATCTTTATTTGTTTTTCGGGTTTGACGAAGGATCCATGGGATTTTTGGATGCCTTATCGGCAGGGGTAAAGACCATCGTCACACCCCAGGGGTTCCATCTGGATGTGGAAAAGGGGATTGACTATAGCTGCCGGACCATCGACCAGTTCACTAACGTTTTGTATGACCTGCAGTATGAAAGAGAAAAAAGGATTGCATCCGTTGCGGACTGGACATGGGATAATTATGCGAAAAAGCATATGGAAGTCTGGGAGTATCTTTTGGGGAGAAGGCCGTTAAGGGAGTTGTACCAAAACCAGCTGAAATATGAGGACGGGATCTTTTCCTGTCTGCTTACGGATAACACCATATGGTAACGGGGGATTTCATATGATAGAAAAAGTATATTGCATGGAAGAGATAGCTGCCATTATTATCAGGCACACGTTTGATAAAGATGGCATTGAGTTTGTGACGCCGGGAGATTTTTCACAGCAGATGGCGTATATGCACCACCCAAAAGGACATCAGATCATTCCTCATTTTCACAATAAAGTGGAAAGGACTGTGCATTTTACGCAGGAAATTCTGATGATCAAAAAAGGGAAGCTCAGGGTGGATTTTTATGACGGAAAATGCAGATTTCAAAAGTCTGCCGTGCTTGAGGAAGGGGATGTGATCCTGCTTGCCGGAGGCGGTCACGGGTTTGAAATTTTAGAAGAAACGGTGATGATTGAGATTAAACAGGGGCCTTATGCGGGGGATGCCGACAAGACAAGGTTTGAACCGGCGTGATGGAAAGTGTGGGAATATAATGAAAGAATTTCAGGATTATGCGAATTATTACGATGCTTTTTATAAGGATAAGGATTATGAAAAAGAAGCAAAGGACGCAGAGCAGATCATTAAGAACTTGGGGGATGGGAAGGTCTTGTCTGTTCTGGATATGGGGTGCGGAACAGGAAGGCATGATGAAGTGTTTGCAAGAGATGGTTGTCAAGTGACAGGGATAGATATCAGTTCCCGTATGATCGCGGAGGCCAAAAAGAATAACGGCCAAAAAGGATTTTCCATTGAGTATGAAGTGGCGGATGTCAGGAATTACAGGAGCGAGAAGCATTATGACGGGGTAGTGTCGCTGTTTCATGTGATGAGCTACCAAAATACAAATGAAGATATCATAAGGGCTTTCCAAACGGCATCGAAGGCGTTAAGAAAAGGCGGGATCTTCGTGTTTGATTTTTGGTACGGTCCGGGCGTGTTAAGCGATAAGCCGTCCGTCCGGGTGAGGGAAGCGGAAGATGCCGGTTGCAGGTTATGCAGGATTGCTGAGCCGGTAATGCATGTGGAAGAAAATGTGGTGGATGTGAATTACAAAATATTTGTGATGGATAAAAAGACCGGGATAACAAAAACGGTGGAAGAAGTTCACAAAATGCGATATTTTTTTATCCCGGAGCTAAGGTTTTATCTGCATAACGCAGGGCTGGATTTTTTGGAATGTCTGGATTGCAATACACTGCAAAAGACAGATTTTGATTCCTGGACGGCAGTCTGTGCGGCAAGAAAAGTATAGGGGGAAATATGGATCAATTTATACCGATTAATGAACCGCTGCTTGGCGGGAATGAAAAGAAATATTTGTGCGAATGCATTGACAGCGGATGGATTTCCTCGGAAGGACCTTATGTGGAGCGGTTTGAGAAGGGGATGGCGGTTTATACCGGGAGAAAGTATGGGATTGCGGTAAGCAGCGGAACCTCCGCATTAGAAACCGCTGTGCAGGCATTGGAGCTGCCCAAAGGAAGTGAAGTAATCCTGCCTGCCTTTACGATCATTTCCTGTGCGCAGGCAGTGGTTAAGGCCGGACTGGTTCCGGTGGTGGTTGACTGCATGGAAGACACCTGGAATATGGACGTGTCACAGATAGAGGAAAAGATAACGGAAAAGACTGCCGCTATTATGGCGGTGCATATTTACGGAATCACGGTGGATATGGATCCAGTGCTTTTGTTAGCTCGAAAGTACGGGCTGAAGGTAATCGAAGATGCCGCCCAGGCCCACGGGCAGACTTATAAAGGAAAACGCTGCGGCAGTTTTGGAGATGTGAGTATTTTCAGTTTTTATCCCAATAAACTAATCGCATGCGGGGAAGGCGGCATGGTCCTGACGGATGATGCAAAACTGGCAGACCGGTGCCGCAAGATCAGGAACCTTTGTTTTTTACCGGAAAGAAGGTTCGTCCACGAAGAATTGGGAAGCAATTTCAGGATGACAAACATGCAGGCGGCAATCGGATGTGCGCAATTGGAAAGAATTGAGGAGGCAATCCTTAAAAAACGGGAAATTGGGAGATTTTACAAGGAACACTTAAAACAGGCGGAAGGTGTGCTATGCCAGAGTGTTGAACGAACCGAGTATTGTGACAATATTTACTGGGTTTATGGAGTTGTGCTGGAACATACCAAAATGGATGCCGGACAGGCCATGGAAAAGCTGCGAAAGCGGGGCATTGGTACCAGGCCCTTCTTTTATCCGATCCAGAAACAGCCGGTATTTTTGAAAATGGGATTGTTTCAGGGGGAAGCATGTCCTGTGTCCGAGAAGATTGCCGAAAAGGGTTTTTATATTCCCAGCGGGCTTGGGCTTACAGAGGAGAAAATGCAAAAAGTGGCGCAGGTGATGCTGGAGGAGTTCTCATAGCGTGGCCCTGGGAAGTATGGGAGATTTTATGGCGGTTAAAGTATTTTTGATGGTATATCAAAACGTGGAAATGCTGGGGCTTAATTTAGAATGTTTAACGTCCATGTCGGGCATATCCAAAGAAGACATCGTGGTCATTGATATGGGGATTGATGGCCGGGTTGGAACCTGGCTTAAGGAGCAGGAAGAATATGACTATCTGTGTGCGGATAAGCTGGAGAATTATGCAGGGATCTTAAATGCTGCTGTAAGGGAATTTACCCATGACGAAGATATCCTGCTGTTAAATGCCAACACGATCTGCCTAGGGGACTGCATCCGGCAGTTGGAAAAAACCTGCTCACTTGAAGAAAAAACAGGTGCCGCAATGTCCGTAAACTTTGCGTCCGTCTGTTCACGGGAAATGGATATTCCGGATGCGTGGGATTGGGTGAAGGGAATGGAGGAGGAAGCAGGAACACGGCTTTCCTTGAAAATTTCCGGGGAATGTGTTTTGCTTGCCCGCAGGTTCCTTGCGGATTTGGGAGAGTTTGACGGGCAATTGCTTCTTCCGGATACGGTGATGCTGGATTATTCTTTCCGGGGATTAAATAAAAAGTGGAAACTGGTAACGGTAAAAGACGCGGTTTCCTATGAACTTATTCCCCATAGGGATTTTTATGCTGCCATTTTAGGTAAAGATGCGGGCAGGGATGTCCTTAAGGCAAAGTGGGGAATGAACTATTTTAACACCATCCCCAACAAAAGTCTTGTGGATGTCATCGACAGAAAAGAGGATGAGGTATTTTCCCTGCTGGAAGTGGGATGTGACTGCGGCGCTAATATGTCGGAAATAAAGAACCGGTTTCCCGGGGCAAGTCTGTACGGACTGGAGATCAATCCTGATGCCGCAAAGATTGCCGCCTGTTTTGGGGAGGTCTTGACAGGAAATATTGAGGAAAATGGGTTACCCTATGAAGGGCAGGTCTTTGACTATATTTTGTTCGGCGACGTGCTGGAGCACCTAAGGGATCCGGAACAGGTGATTGCTTATTGCAGGCAGTTTCTAAGGCCCGGCGGGAAAGTCATTGCTTCCATTCCGAACCTGATGCATTATACGGTGCTTAAGGAATTGTTGCAAGGGGATTTTACATATCAGGATACAGGGCTTCTGGACAGAACCCATATCCATTTCTTCACCTACAATGAGATTATCAGGATGTTTGCGCGCACCGGATACGAAATCACGTCCTGCACCTATCTGATGTATGGCGATATGCAGGAAAAAGACAGACAGTTCGTGGCGGAGCTTAAACAATTGGGCGGCGGAGAGACTTTCTTTTTTCTGGCATATCAATATTTAGTGGTGGCGGATGGAAAGGTTTCGAGGGGAATATCATGAAGATAACCGTACTTTGCCCCAAGGACATCCATGGGGAATTGCTGGGTGAGTTTGCAAAGATCTTGTCCGCAGGCGGTAAAAACAGCATCAATCAATATACCTTGGAACAGTTTAACCTTACCCGAATCCAGTTTTCCGGTGCGGATCTTGTGGTCACTGTCAATCTTTACGGATTTGAGTTTACTACCCTTACAGGCGGGATTTCGTATAATCTATGGAACACGAAATTCGTGCATTTTTTACTGGATGAAAACCTGCCTGATGAAAAATATCTGGCTCATCCCCTTAGTATTTCCATGTTTTTCTTTTGCAAAGGAACGGGTTATCAGAAATATTTGCAAAAAAGGTATCCTCTGATTCCTTACCTGGAAGCAATAACAGGGTGGCGGGAAGATGCAGGGGAGAAGGCAGTAAAGGAAAATGCCGCCTGTCTGGCAGCCCTGGTATGGAAAGCGGCAGAAAAATGCGGCCTGTCATTACGGCTTTTGCCGGAGCTGGAAGCGGAATGCTATTTTAGGCAGTTAGAGGAAGAATGGCCTAAAGTGGAGGAGGCCTGCCGGTATATCAATGGCAGGATGCGGGAAGCCCTGGCGGATGGGGATGATAGGAAACTGCTTTCACTGATTCCTTATATGGAATCGGGAAAAGGGAAAAGGGCCTGGAAGTATGTGGGAGGAGTCCGGAAGATTCTGCGGGTGTTACAGACGATTTCTCTGGAAACAAAATACCGGATGATACCTTTTCATTCCGGATGCCGATCCAAGGATGAGCTGATGGAGAAATATCAGGTCATGGTGTTTGCGCTCCGGCGGCTGGAAAACCGATTGTCGGAAGAATCCGTGGCGGAGGCAAAGCGGTTTTTAAAAGGGGCAGGGATATCTCCTTTTGCGGTTTATCTGGCACTGCAAAATGAACTTTTTTTGGATAAGGCGCAAAAGCATGGGAAACTGGCAGAGGTATTTGTGGATACCTGGACGGAAGGGGAGAAACTTCTTTTCGCACAATTAACGGACATGGAAAGAAAGGGATAACCTGTGGAAAATAAAAAGTTTTGTTTTATCATCTGTACGGACAACCCGGTCTTTTTGGAGGAATGTGTCCATTATCTGCAGCATTTGGCTGCTCCCAAAGGATATGACATGGATCTTTTGACGGTAAAGGATGCCGTGTCCATGGCTTCAGGCTATCAGGAGGCCATGGAACAATCGGATGCCAAATATAAGATTTACATGCATCAGGATGTGTTTATTCTAAACAGGAATTTTCTGGCGGATGTCTTGGCTGTTTTTGAGGATGACCCGGAAATCGGCATGATCGGAATGGTAGGGTATGAAAAAATGTCAGTGGATGGGATCATGTGGCATCAAAAAAGGATAGAGGATAGTTCCCTTCCCTCCGGCGGGTATACTTATGCGGCAGTGGTGGACGGATTTTTGCTGGCAACACAATACGATCTTCCGTGGAATGCGGCGGTTCTCACAGGGTTTGATTTTTATGACGCCTTCCAGTGTATGGAGTTCTTGAGGGCGGGGTATAAGATTGCGGTTCCGGCACAGAATCCGCCCTGGTGCCTGCATGATGATGGCAGACTGTCAAATATGAGTAAATATGATAAGTACCGGCAGCTTTTCCTGAAAAAATATGGGGATGCACTGGGGAAAGATTATCGTCAAATCATAAGGGGGATGTCATGAAAATACTGCTTTTTGATGCAGGTTCCTATACTTACAGAGATGTTTTGACAGCGTTTACAAAGATGGGGCATAGCTGCCGGACGGTGTTTTATCATTTTCCGGACCGGTATGAGGATGTTTTTTTTGAGGAACGCCTGACGGAATATCTTGCGGAGCATACTTATGATCGTGTGTTCAGCGTTAACTTTTTCCCCCTTGTTGCCAAAGTGTGTGACCGCTGTCATATCAGGTATCTGTCATGGTCCTACGACAGTCCGCTGGAGGAACGGTTGCAGGATTTTTTTCAGTATGAGACCAACCGGATTTTCCTTTTTGACCGTTTGGAAGCGGAGGAATACCGGAAGAAGGGCTTTCAGAATGTGCGCCACCTCCCCCTGGCGGTTGACACAGACCGGCTGGACGGGATACTGGCAGGAAAGAATCCACCGCAAAAGTTCTGCGGCCGGGTTTCTTTTGTCGGGAAGATTTATGATTCTCCTCTGGATGGCCTGCTGTCTTTGGCGGATGATTATTGCAAAGGGTATATCCAGGGAATCCTGCAGGCGCAGATGAGAGTGTATGGGGCTTATTTTGTGGAAGAATTATTGACGGATGACCTTTTGGAGAAGATCAATCTTTCTTATGAAAAAATCGGGCAGAAAAGAGTGTGGCTTACTAGACGGGGGCTTTCCCATGCGGTGGCGGCTAAGATCACACAGCAGGAACGCAGGGAGCTTTTAATGTTGTCAGCAGAGCGTTTTGATACCCGGCTTTATACTTATGCAGGAACATTGCCGGAGGGAATGCCCAAAAACTGCGGGCTGCTTAAATATTATGAAGAAATGCCATTTGTGTTCCGGCACAGTCATTTGAACCTTAATATCACGCTGAAGGACATCCGGTCGGGGATTCCCCTTCGGGCGTTGGATATTATGGGAAGCAAAGGTGTGCTTTTATCAAATTATCAGCCGGAACTGGCAGAATGGTTCCAGGATAACGTGGATGTGATCTTGTACGGGAGCCTCAAGGAGGCCCTGGACAAGATGGATTTTTACCTGAAACATGAGGATCTTCGCAAGAAGATCGCTTTAAACGGTTATAGGAAAGTTAAAAGATATTTTTCCTATGAAGAGAGGATCCGGCAGATTCTTTAGGAAATATGCTGGGAGATCCAATCAAAGTATTTTTTGCGCTTCATGTAAGCAAGCTTGTATTTGCTTCCGTCCTTTGTCGTGATCATGATTCCGAAAGGGAAGAAAGGCGGCGTCATACAGGTCTTCACAGACGCAATATCTTTCATTTCAATTTCCCAGCTTACGCTTTCCGTTCCGATCAATCCGGATGCCAGAAATACGATACGCTGGTCTGTAAGATATGTTTTTCCGGAAACCTGACTGCTGAGGGTCTGTTTTGGTGATTTCCAGCAGTCAGCGGTTACTTTTTCCGCAAAAACGTTTTCACCGGGTCTTGCTTCAAATACTTGTTTTGCCATAACTGTTTTCTCCTTGCTTTTCATGATGAAATGGTAATGATTTAAGTAGAATTATAGCAGAAACTGTGCTTTCCTGCAAGGGGAGGGCTTTTTGTCCTTGACAGTTTTGGGGACCGTGGATAAAATGTATAAAATATATTTATGCTTATCATCCAAACGGGAGGGAATCATTATGTTAGAGACAAAACGACTGTACATGCGCCCCTGGGAAGAGGCCGACGCGGAAATCCTGTATCAATATGCAAAAGATGAGGCGGTAGGCCCGGCAGCCGGCTGGCCGGTACATACCAGTGTGGAAAACAGCAGGGAGATCATAAAAGGCGTGTTGTCCGAACCGGAAACCTATGCGGTTATTTTGAAAGAGACAGGGGAGCCTGTAGGCAGCATAGGGCTGATGGTGGGGAAGTACAGCGGCAAAAAGATAGGAGAAGAGGAAGGGGAGATCGGATATTGGATCGGCGTGCCTTATTGGGGGCAGGGGCTGATCCCGGAGGCTGTCCTTGAAATGATGCGGTATGGGTTTGAGGAACTGGGGCTTAAAGCAGTCTGGTGCGGTTACTATGACGGCAATGAAAAATCCCGCCGGGTTCAGGAAAAATGCGGTTTTGCGTATCATCATACGATTGAGGGCGTGGAGTGTTCTTTGCTGGGGGAAATAAGGACGGAGCACATTTCCCGTATCACGAAAGAGCAGTATGAAGAAAGAAAAGGTAACGGCAGTGATGGAAAAAATGAATGATAGAAGGACGAAACTCACTTGCTATTTTACCAATCTTGTAATGTCCTCGGTGTTCAGCCTGCCGCCCCTTTTATTTGCGGCATTCAGGGAAATGTATGGGATATCATATACACTGCTTGGAACCCTGGTTCTTATCAATTTTTGTACGCAATTGGGGATTGATCTGATTTTTAGTTTTTTCAGCAGATATTTTAATATTCATAAAACTATCCGTTTGATGCCGCTTATCACTGCGGCAGGCTTATTTGTGTATGCCCTGATCCCGATGCTGTTTCCGCAGTATGCTTACATCGGACTAGCTGCCGGAACCTTTATTTTTTCCTTTGCGGCAGGGCTTGGAGAAGTGCTGATAAGCCCGACGATCGCGGCATTGCCGTCGGATACGCCTGAAAAAGACATGAGTGTTCTCCACTCGTTATACGGTTATGGTGTTGTGGGTGTTGTTCTCATCAGTACCTTGTTTTTACAATTTGCCGGAAAGGAATATTGGGTGTACTTGACGTTCTTTTGGGCATCACTGCCGGTAATTGCATCTATCCTGCTAAGGAGGTCACCGCTTCCTGATATGGATATGAGCCAGGAGGGATCAAAGTCTGCCGGCGCTAAACGAAGGATCAAGGGGCTTGTTTTGTGCATGATGTGCATTTTCTTAGGTGCGTGCGCCGAAAATACCATGACAAACTGGATTTCTGTTTATGCGGAGAACGCATTACAGATACCTAAAGTCTGGGGAGATATCCTTGGCATGTCCGTATTTGCAATACTGCTTGCCCTCACCAGATCGGCTTACGCAAAATTCGGGAGAAATATTTTTAAGACGTTGATGGTCAGTATGTGTGGAGCTGCTGTATGTTATGCTGCCGTTGCGTTTTCGCCTAATGCGGTATTGTCCTTGATCGCCTGTGTTGCACTTGGTGTCTGTACCTCCATGCTCTGGCCGGGAACCCTGATCTTGATGGAAGAGAAAATTCCCGGAGCCGGTGTTGCCGCCTATGCTTTAATGGCGGCAGGCGGGGATCTTGGCGCTTCCATTGCACCGCAGGCGCTTGGAATCGTTGTGGATCGTATTTCTCTTACCAAGTGGTCGGAAACAATCGGCAATGCCATGTTATTAACGCCGGAACAGGTTGGGTTTAAGACAGGGATGCTGGGTGCGTCTATTTTTCCCATTTTTGGGGTAATTCTTTTAACGTATATGAAAAAGTATTTCGAAAAACAAACTTTATAGGAATTTTGTGGAGTCCTGTAAAGCAGAATCAGGAGAGTTAAATGAAAAGTATGACGAAAAGTAAACAGGATAGACAGACGATCAGATCAATGGCAGAGAAGTTTTTTCCGGCGGAAAAGCTGGAAGGCTGTGTGGAGCTGACAGAAGGATATTTTAACGTTGCTTATGAAGTTTCCTTAAGTGGTGGGAAGCAGGTGATCTTAAAGGTTGCCCCTTCGCCGGAAATTAGAGTAATGACATATGAAAAGAATATAATGTACAGTGAAGTGGAGGCTATGAAGATGGCTGAGAAAAGCGGCGGCATTCCTGTTCCGTCCATGCTGGGATATGACGATAGCTGTACGATATGTAATTCCCCCTATTTTTTTATGGAAAAGCTGGAAGGAAAAAGCCTGAATGCGGTAAAGGATACACTGTCATCGGATCAAATTGCGGATATTAAAATTGAGACCGGGAGAATAAACCGGAGGATCAATGAGATTACCAGCCCCTGCTTTGGCTATCCCGGGCAGCCGGAATTTCAGGGGGATACATGGTATCCGGTTTTTTGCAAGATGCTGGAAGCGGGCGTTGGCGACGCACAAAAGGGCAATGTGGATTTGAGAATTTCCGTGGATGAGCTATGGGAATGTCTAGAAAAGGACAAGGATCTGTTTGATGAAGTGTCTGAGCCCAAATTGGTCCACTGGGATTGCTGGGATGGGAATATTTTTGTCAAGGACGGGAAGGTTACCGGGATCATAGACTGGGAACGGAGCATTTGGGGCGACCCGCTTATGGAAGTCGGGTTCCGCACCTATTCTGACAATGCGTCTTTTTTGGAAGGGTATGGGATGCCCGTGCTTAGTGAAAGCGAAAAACGCAGAGCGTTGTGGTATGATATTTATTTACTGGTCTTAGTGTCTTTGGAATGTGAATACCGGAAATATGATACGATGGATATGTATGAATGGTCAACAGGATTATTGAAAAAGCAGTTTAAAAGCCTGATAGGTTGAAAATTTTTCTTGACCTTTAAATCTTACAAATGTAATATATAAGAAAGACGAAACAGTTCATTTGCAGGAAAGGATAAAAAAGGTCAGTATGAAAAGGAAAGTGAGATACAAAAGAAGGAAGAAAAGAAATGTATTTTGCTGGTTTTTAGCAGTGCTGGCAGGAATGGTTTTGACAGGGGCCGGCGTGCTTGCGGTAATGATTTTGCTAAAAAGGTCAGCATGGCCTTCGCCGGAGGAACTTTTGATTCGGTACATGGATCATATTCAAAGGCAGGAATATGAAGAAATGTATGCCATGATAAACCAGGAAGCATCCGGCAATGTAAGCCCGGAAGATTTCATCAAACGCAATTCTGCAATTTATGAAGGTATTGAAGCGCAGAACGTTGAGACGCATATTCTTTCGTATGATAAGAAAAAGCTGGCGGTAACTTACCATGCATCTTTGGATACGGCGGCAGGGAAGGTTACATTTGAGAATAAGGCGTTCTTTTTGGAAGGGGAAGAGGGGTATGAACTGGCCTGGGATGATTCACTCATTTTCCCGGAATTAGGACCTTTGGACCGGGTGAAGGTTTCTGTGTCAAAGGCGGAGCGGGGAGAAGTTCTGGACAGGAACGGGCATACCCTTGCAGGGGCAGGAACGGCTTCTTCGGTGGGGATTGTTCCGGGGAGATTAGAAAATCGGGAAGAAGCGGTTTCCCAGATGGCGGAATTGTTGGGAATCAGCCCTGAAAGCATCGAAAAGAAGCTGTCTGCAAAATGGGTGAAAGATGACTATTTCGTGCCGGTCCAGACGGTTCCGAAAGTGAAGGAACTGGAGATGATGACGGGGGAACCGGACGAAGAAGTGATCAAAGAAAAAGAACGGCAGGATGCGCTGCTGGCGATTCCGGGGGTCATGCTGTCTGATGTGGAGGTGAGGGAATATCCTTTAGGTGAAGCGGCAGCTCACCTGGTGGGATATGTGCAGAATGTTACGGCGGAGGATCTGGAAAATCATGCCAGGGAAGGGTATACGGCAGACAGCGTAATCGGCAGAAACGGGATCGAGGGGCTGTTTGAAAAGGAATTAAAGGGGCACAATGGCTGCAGGATCTATATTGTGGATTCGGAAGGCAATGAAAAGGCAGAGCTTGCGGACCGGGCAGTGCAGCACGGAAAGGATATTCAATTGACCATTGATGCCAATCTGCAGAGCTGTATTTATGAGCAGTTTCGGGAGGATAAAAGCTGTTCCGCTGCCATAGATCCCTATACAGGGGAAGTGCTTGCGCTGATCAGTACCCCTTCTTACGATAACAATGATTTTATCATGGGATTGTCAACGGCGCAGTGGGATGCCCTGAACGAAGATGAGAACAAGCCTCTTTATAACCGTTTCCGGCAGGTATGGTGTCCTGGGTCATCTTTTAAGCCGGTAACGGCGGCAGTAGGTTTGGAATCCGGGGCGGTAGACCCGGCGGAGGATTACGGGAACGAGGGCCTAAGCTGGCAGAAGGATGGATCCTGGGGATCTTATTATGTGACCACGCTTCATGCCTATGAGCCGGTGATTTTGGAAAATGCCCTGATCTATTCCGATAACATTTATTTTGCAAAAGCGGCGCTGAAAATAGGAGCGGATGAAATGGCGTGTGCCCTTAAAAACTTAGGGTTTGGGAAAGAGATTCCTTTTGAGATCAAAATGCAAAAATCCCAGTTTTCCAACACGGAAAAGATTGAAACTGAAATACAGCTTGCAGACAGCGGCTATGGTCAGGGGCAGGTTTTAGTGAATCCGTTACATATGGCGTGCATCTATTCGGCATTTTGCAATGAAGGGAACATGATAAAGCCTTATCTTCTTTATGAGAAAGAACAGGCAGGGGAGTACTGGATTGCCGGTGCAATGTCCAAGGAGACAGCGGATGTGGTACTTTCCGGTTTGAAAAAGGTGGTAAATGATCCCAATGGAACCGGGTACGGGGTACACCGGGATGACATCCTCCTGGCGGGAAAAACAGGAACTGCGGAAATCAAAGCATCCAAAGGAGACACCTCCGGCACGGAATTAGGGTGGTTTGCCGTATTTATGGCAGAAAGCAATGTGGAGCGGCCTGTCTTATTGATCAGCATGGCAGAGGATGTAAAAGGAAGGGGCGGAAGCGGCTATGTGGTCAGTAAAGCTAAGGTGATATTGGATAATTATTTAGGACAGACATGGTGATTTTGGCGGCTTTACTTCTTATGCTCCGGAGGAAAAGCCAGGCAGTCTCCTTAATGTTCTTTTGAAATATTTGATTGTGAAGTAGAAAAGTTAAGGGTATAATGAATTTGTAAGGAGAGATAAGGATAAGCTTTTAGGAGGTGTGTTGAATGCTGTCTGATGATATGAAAGAGGAATTGGTACGAGGATTGACGGAAGTTTTTCAGAGAAATTTGTCTGCGATCATTTTGTATGGATCAATAGCAAGGGGCGAGGCGACTAATGAGAGTGATATTGATATAGCGATTATTATAAAGGATAAAATTGACAATCAGACAAAAAGGCAGTTTATCAGTTGGGCGGCAGAGATGGATCTCCGCTATGAGAGGGTTTTTTCTATTGTGGATATACAGGAAGAAAATATGAAGAAATGGGAAAGGATTCTTCCGTTTTACCGGAATATTCGGAGGGAGGGAATCGTCCTATGGAAGGCAGCTTAAAAGAACTGGCAGAATACCGATTGGAAAGGGCAAATGAAATGCTGTCAGCATCAGAAAGCAATTTAGAAATAGGACAGTATAAGACATCATTGAACAGAGCTTACTATGCAGTATTTCATGCGATGCGTGCAGCTAATGCACGGAAAGGGTTTGATTCGTCTAAACATTCAGGAGTGATAGCTTTTTTTACGAAAGAGTATTTGAAAACGGAGATTTTAGATAGAAGTCTGTCATTGATTATAAAAGAAAGCTCACTTTGTAGGGAAAAGTCGGATTATGACGATTTTTATGTTGCAAGTCGCATAGAAGCAGAGGAACAGATTAAAAATGCAAAATATTTTGTTCAGAAGATAGAGGAATATATAAGTGCTATGGACAAATAACAGCTGAGTAAGTGCCAGGGAGTGGGGCTACGGTAGGCTTGAAGATTTTTGCAGTATTCACAAGCTTTTCAGATGTATTTAAAATAATTTATTAAAAGGGCATTTAGAAGAATGGCAATATGACTTCTGAATGCCTTTTTGAAATTTTATTTTT
The DNA here is from genome assembly GCA_910587295.1 of uncultured Lachnospiraceae bacterium. Classification (GTDB taxonomy): domain Bacteria; phylum Bacillota; class Clostridia; order Lachnospirales; family Lachnospiraceae; genus Suilimivivens. The sequence goes on from CAJULP010000057.1 coordinate 25,729, forward strand.
TTTCGAGAATAGAACGCAGTTGTTCTATTTCTTCCTTGGAAAGTTTCTCATCCGTAATGTATGCGGACAGCATAGTTGTGATATTTCCATCATAAAAACGCTTCAGGAAAGAACTGCTTTCCTGCCTGACATATTCATTTTCATTTATCAGAGGGGTATAGACGAACATCCGGCTTTGCTTTTCGTAGGTAAGGGCGCCTTTTGCCACAAGGCGCTTGATCAGTGTCTGTATGGTCTTTGGGCTCCAGGCAGTGGTTCTTAATAATTTTTCCGTTATTTCATTGGTGCTGACAGGCGCATATTTCCAAACGATTTTCATAACTTCATATTCTGCTTCGGATATTTGAGGCAAAGTTCCCACTTAAAATCCCCCTTATTTATTACGTTTGTAGTAAATAACATTATAGCCGTTGTGTAATTTTATGTCAATGGACATAAAATGGAGCCTGGTATGGCGGGAGTTAGTATTGTTTTCCTTCCCGGTAATCTTTTGGGGAGCATCCATATTTTTTCCTGAAGATCCGGTAAAAAAAACTGCTGTTGTTATAGCCCACAGCCTCCATGATATGGTTGACGGACAAGGTGGTCTGTGACAACAGGTAAACGGCCTGCTGCAGACGCTGCTGCTGTAACAGTTCTTTAAATGTGTGGCCCGTGTACTTTTTTAACAGGCGGCTGACATAGTAATCAGGAAGCCGCAGTTCTGCACAAATATCGGTAAGTGTTCCATTTTTGTAGTGGGTCTCAATATATTTTAAGATTCGGAAGATAAGATCCTGCTCATAGGAGCCTGTCTGGTTTGGGAGCATGGATTCGGCGAAAACAGACAGATTCATGAAAATAAGCCCCATAGTGATTTGGTTAATGGTGTTGGTCCCGGGTTTTTTGTTTACCAGCGTCCAGAGCATATTTTCAATCAGATTCTGGATGGTGAGGATATTTTTGGCAGGAAAATGCAGGTAAGGAAGCTGGGAGTGGTTGTTTGACAAAGTGGAGATCAGGAAATTGCGCAGCACATGGTCACGCTCCACCATGGAAAGGGCGCGGTCAAAAAATTCCGGCAGGATGATGAAATTCACGGCAATGTCATCCCTGCCCGCAGGAAGGATCTCCTGAGTGGCGGACTGGTTCAAAAACAGCAGATCCCCTTCATTTAAAACGATCTGTTCCGTGTCATTGATGATATGGGTGGTGGTGCCGCAGCACATATAGACCAGTTCCACATAATTGTGCCTGTGCTTGGGGAAATGGGCAAAGCGGGTGTGGGGGCGGATCTCGATAAGATGCCCTTTTTGCAGCAGTTTGGCGTTATCCACCACAAATTCTTTTTGGGATGTATAGATGCCTTTTTGAATATCCGTATGCCCCTTAAGCAGTGCTTTTTCTTCGTCAGTGATCTTTTTAAAATATTGCAATAACATTTCGTCCATATGGATTCCCTTCCGGAGGAATGACCGCCTGCCCGGCGTTTGTTATTCCTTTGCCGTATATTTGCAAATAAGGTCCTTGGTTTTGTGGGAAAATGACCTTATTTTTTTATGCCCTTTCTTGTATGATAAATGGGAAAGGTAAAAAAGTCTATCAAAATTATTTAAAAGGGTATGGATAAAAATATGGGAAAGTATTATCTTGCGGTAGATATTGGGGCTTCCAGCGGAAGGCATATGATAGGGTATCTGGAAAAAGGAAAGATACAGCTTGAAGAGGTCTACCGGTTTGAGAACGGAATGGCAAATAAGGACGGTAAGCTTTTGTGGGATACGGGGCATTTGTTTGCGGAGATCATAAACGGTATGATAAAATGCCGGGAGATCGGTAAAATACCGGAAAGCATGTCCATTGATACCTGGGCAGTGGATTACGTGCTGCTTGATGAAAAGAATCAGGTGATCGGGGATACTTACGGATATCGGGATGGCAGGACAAACGGATGCGACAAGGAGGTTTACCGGATCATCCCGGAAAATGACCTGTATGCAAGGACAGGGATCCAGAAGCAGATTTTTAACACCATTTACCAGTTGATGGCGGATAAGACAAAGCGTCCTGAGGTTTTGGAAAGGGCAAAGACTTTCCTGATGCTTCCTGATTATTTCCAGTTTTGCCTTACGGGAAAAAAAGTATCTGAATACACCAACGCAACCTCTACCCAGCTGGTAAGTCCAAAGACCAGACAGTGGGATCGGGATTTGATCAGGCTTCTTGGATATCCGGAAGAAATTTTCCTGCCTATACAGACGCCGGGAACGGAAGTGGGGGATTTAAAGGAAGAAATCAGGGAAGCTGTGGGATTTAACTGTAAAGTTGTTTTGTGCGGCAGCCACGATACGGCATCGGCAGTGCTGGCTATGCCGAAAGCGAAGGGCGATGGGGTATACATAAGCTCCGGTACATGGTCTTTGATGGGGGTGGAGCTTGAGGAGGCGGACTGCAGGGAAGTGAGCAGGAAGGCCAACTTTACCAACGAGGGCGGTTATGAGTTCCGCTTCCGGTATCTGAAAAATATCATGGGGCTTTGGATGATCCAGTCGGTGCGCCATGAATGGGAAGACCGGTATTCTTTTGCGGAACTTTGTAAGATGGCCAAGGAGGACCAGGCATTCCCGTCACGGGTGGATGCAAATGACAATTGCTTCCTTGCACCGGAAAGTATGATCCAGGAGATTCAGGATTACTGTCAAAGGACCGGCCAGAAGATTCCCGAAACGCCGGGAGAGATTGCCAGTGTGATCTACCAGAGCCTTGCGGACTGCTATGGAAAAACGGTAAAGGAGATCGAGGAAAATACCGGGAAAACCTATGACGGTATTTACATCATTGGGGGCGGCTCCAATGCGGCGTATTTGAACCAGTTAACGGCAAATGCCACAGGAAAGACCGTTTATGCCGGACCCGGCGAAGCGACAGCCATTGGAAATATTATGGCGCAGATGATCAAAAATAAAGAACTTGGCGGGGCAGCGGAAGCGAGGGAATGCGTATTTCGGTCTTTTGAAGTGGAAGAGTATCATAATGATCAGCGATAACATGAAAAGAAAAGGAGAATGAAGATGACAGCAGCAGAAAGATATGCATCAGCAAAGGAAGTGTTTGGAAAGTTGGGCGTGGATACCGACGCCGCATTGGCAAAATTAAAGGAAGTGCCGGTTTCTATGCATTGCTGGCAGGGGGATGACGTGATCGGGTTTGACCATGACGGCCCTTTGACAGGCGGGATCCAAACTACCGGAAATTATCCGGGGAAGGCAAGGACGCCGGAAGAACTGCTTTCGGATATGGACAAGGCAATCTCTTTGATCCCAGGCAAAAAGAAGATCAACGTTCATGCATGTTATGCAATTTTTGAAGAGGGCGAGTTTGCGGACAGGGATAAATTAGAGCCGAAGCATTTTAAAAAGTGGGTGGAATTTGCAAAAGAAAGAGGCATGGGATTGGATTTTAACCCCACTTTCTTTTCCCATGACATGATAAAGGACGGGCAGAGTCTTTCAAGCCCGGATCCTGAGGTGCGCAGGTTCTGGATCGAACATGGGAAAGCCTGCATCCGTATTTCTCAGTATTTTGCGGAAGAAACGGGGATCCCCTGTGTCATGAACATCTGGACGGGAGACGGATTTAAGGATGTACCGGCGGACCGCATGGGCCCCAGGATGCGTTATAAAGAGGCAATCGAGGAGATTCTTTCCGAGCCTTATGACAGGACAAAAGTAAAGCCCTGTGTGGAGTCAAAAGTATTTGGTATCGGCGTGGAATCCTATACCGCAGGTTCCGCTGAATTTACCTTGTCTTTTGCCGCAATGCACGAAGGCTGCCTGCCTCTTATGGACAATGGGCATTATCATCCTACGGAAGTGGTATCGGATAAGATTCCCGCGCTGCTTTGTTTCTTCCCGGAGATTGCCCTGCATGTGACGAGGGGCGTCCGGTGGGATTCGGACCATGTGCTCCTTTTGGATGATGAGACGAAGGAGATTGCCAAAGAGATTGTGCGTTGTGACGCCCTTGGGCGCGTGTATATCGCGCTGGATTACTTTGACGCAAGCATCAACCGCGTGTCCGCATGGGCGGTGGGCATGAGGAGCTTCCAGAAAGCGCTGATGATGGCGCTTTGCACCCCCAATGAGAAGCTGCAAAAGCTTCAGGATGAGAGCCGTTTTACGGAACTGATGGCAATGCAGGAGGCGGTAAAGCTCCTTCCCTTTGGGGATGTGTGGAACTATTACTGTGAGCGGTGCGGCGTGGCGGATGATTTTTCGTTGTTTGGCGAAGTGAAGGAGTACGAGGATGAAGTGCTGTCCAAACGTGCATAATGAGAAAGACTTGGATACCCCTGCGGATTGCCGCAGGGGTATTTAAATCGGAAAGAGCTGCCGTTACAGCCCTGATTGCCTGATCGTTTCTATGATGTTCTGCTTTTTTAATGTGTTTGCGGAGATCCGCACGGTTCCCCACATGACAAGGACGGCTATGAAAATCGTTATCATAATCGATGCCCAAGGCATATGGAAGGAAATGGGGAACAGCAATTTCACGCAGTATGCTATGACAAGGACGATCCCGATGCCGATGGGAAGGCCGGCGGCAAGCGCTTTCCCTGCGCAGAGGATGCTTTCTATGCTGAGCATTTTCCGCAGAGACTCAGACGGCATCCCGATACTCTGTAAAACGGCTAATTCTTTTGCCCTCAGCTTGATCTGGGTGCTTACGGTGCTGATGACGTTCAGTATGCCGATCAATCCCAACAGAAAAACAAAGGCATAGAGGAAAAAGGCGGCAAGGATGACCGCAATGTTCATCAGCTTTGCAAAGTCCCGGGCACCGTATACCCTGCTGGTGTACCCCGCTTCCTCATAATCCATGCCGTGCTGTGGGAAATGACTTTCCAGAACAGACCGGGCATATTCCATAAACCCGTCCTCATCTTCGGGGGATGCCATCCAGTTATATCCGCGTACCCACATCCCCTCGGAAGGAACAATAAGGCGGATGGGATTCGTGTTTGGGTATGTGAGCTGTACGGGGATTTCCGCAGTTCCAAGCACGCCGTCAATGGTTACAAAATCCGGGCTTCCGTCAGCCTTTTCCAGCCTAAGGGTGGATGATACCATTGACAGGGGGGCAATATGGCGCTCCGTTCCGTTGTCGTTATATTTATAGTCGTTGAGAAGGATAACTCCGCCATAGACCGCTCCCGCCTGTGCACACAGCTCGCCATAATGCTTTTCATCCAGGATAATCCTTTCTACCTCCAAAATAATCTCCGCCTGTTCTTCACCGGATTCATCGGATAGGACCTGCCGCATATCTTTCGTCAAATCCTGTGGGGTAAGGATGGCGACATAAGTGGAATAATCCTGCCCGCTTCCGAAAACATCCGTTCCATGGTACTGGGCAAACTGGCCCGTAATCTCTTCCGCTGTTTTAGAATCAATCGGATATGCGCAATTTTGCTGCCTGCGTCCGGTTTTTGGGTTGACGGTATTTTTAAATGTTGCCGTATAATCTGCCATGACGGTATATCCATAGTCGGTGTAGATATAATTTTGTATCCCGCTTGCGATTTCCTTAAGCCCGCTCATGGTGATAAACAGGATGATGCTGATGGAAAAGGCTGTAACCGCCGAATGCATCCGCTTGCGGTTGGATGACACGTTTTTTTGTGCCAGCTGGTATTCGATAGGTTTCTTTGTGCCAAGAGTGATCCTGGTGCGCCCGTACCCTGACGTATCCGTTTCGCCGCCGTTCCTAAGGCAGTCCAAAGCAGAGATCCGCATGGCCTTCCGGGCTGGGAGCGTGGCTGCGAAAAAGACCGTTCCCAGAGAGATTATGAGCGAAACAATCAGCGCAAAAGGCGAAAAAGTAAAGGAGAGGCTTAGGCTGATCCGTTTCATCATCGTGCGCGCCAGGACGTTCAGGTCGTCGATATAAAGATTTATGACGCCGATGCCGATGAAGCTGAGCAGATATCCCAGCATAATACCCAAGGGGATAGCTGCAACACACAATAGCGCACATTCGTACATGATCGTTTTGTAAATCTGCTTTTTGGTCGCTCCCACACATTTTAAAGTGCCAAACTGAGATATCCGTTCGCCTGCACTCATCCGGAAGGCGTTGGAGATAACGATCACGGACATAGCGATGATCAGCGATGCTAAGAACAGGGCAGGGATGAGCAGCAGTGGGATATAGGCGCTGCCGTAGGCACCGTAATCTTTACCGAGAAAGCCTGCAAGCATTGCATTGCCGCTTGCCACAAGGTTAACGACTGCCGTGAGCAGGGCGGCGGACAGTGCGATTGCCGAAGCCGTGGTCATTGTCCTGCTTTTTTTTCTTTTAATCTGGCTTAAGGCAAATGAGCATAAGATATTCATGGGCGCATCACCTCATCTCTGATGATCCGTCCGTCGCTGATGGTAAGGATCCGGTCCGCCTGCAAAGCGATAGATTCATCGTGGGTGATCAAGATCAGCGTCTGGTTTTCCGCCCGGTTGGCTGACGTGAGGAGCTCGATGATCTCCCTGCCTGCCTTGCTGTCCAGGTTTCCCGTGGGCTCGTCGGCCAAAATGAAAGCCGGGTCGTTAATAAGTGCCCTTCCTACGGATACCCTTTGCTGCTGGCCGCCGGAGAGTTCTCCCGGAAGATGGCCTCTGCGCTGGGACAGGCCGGTCAGTTCCACAATTTTTGATAGTTTCTGCGGGTCGGGCTTCCTGTTGTCTAACAGGCAGGGAAGCATGATGTTTTCATCCACGGTCAGGTTCGGGATCAAATTGTAGAACTGATAGACGATGCCGATATTCCTGCGCCTGAAAATCGCCAGGGCGCTTTCGCTCATATCGAAGATCTTTTTGCCGTCGATCATGACATTTCCGGATGTGGGCCGGTCTATGCCGCCGATTAAATTCATCAGGGTAGATTTTCCCGAACCGGATGCGCCCACGATAGCCACAAACTCACCCTTTTTAACCTGAAAGCTGACGTGGTCCAATGCAGTGACCATGTTTTCGCCGCTTCCGTAGACTTTTGTCAGTTCGTTTACTTCCAAGATTTCCATAAGGTACCTCTTTTCTTATTGTTTATTCAGTCAATGGCAGTTATTTCTGCTGTTGACTATAAGTATAAGTAAGAAAAGTGACTCTCCGGTGACTATTTGTAAAATTTCATGATAAATGTTGCGCCGGATCCATTTCCGCCGGGAGAAACCTCGATATCACCGTTTTGGGCGCGCATGATGGAAAGGGCAAGAGGCAGCCCTATCCCGAAGCCGTTTTCTTTTTGGGAACCTTCGAATCTGCAAAACAGGCGGGGAATCTGCTCTTTTTTCAACCCTTCACCCGTATCCGTGACCGATATCCAGAAATAAAGCGGGTTTTCGCCGCAGTTTACAAGGATCTCGCTGTTTTCTTTTGAACATTCGGAGGCATTTTTCAGAAGATTGATCATGGCTTCCGTGGTCCATTTTTTATCACAGGAAAGGGTCATATCGCCGACAAGGCGTAGGGTCTGATTTCTGATATCCAGTATGATTTCCAGAGATTCGAGGGCTTCCCTAAGCAGGCTGCCGACCGTTATTTCTTCTGTTTTGAAGCTGGCAGCAGAGGAATCCAGCCTGGCCATTTTCAGGAGGGTGGCCACTAACCATTCCATATGGCGGACTTCCTTTTTTATATTGAGGAGAAATTCCCGCTGTGTTTCCCCGGGGGCATCGGTCATTAATTCCGTCATAAGAAGGATGGACGAAACCGGTGTTTTCAGCTGGTGGGAGATATCGGATAAATACTTTGCCATCCGTTCCTTATCTTCCTCTAAAACGTTCCGCTGCTCCTGCCTGGAGTGGGCTAAGGAATAAAGGTCGTTTTTCAAAATGCTGAATGCGCCCTCCTTGTTGTCGCGGGGGTCAAAAGGCTGTCCGTCAAGGGAACCGCGGATTCCCTGGGAAAGCGCCAGAAGTTCTTTTTTACTAATCCACACGATACCCGATCCCCCTGACTGTAGTGATATTGACCGCATCCCCTAATTTTTCCCGCAGCCGCTTTACGTAGACGGTAAGCGTGTTGTCCTCAACAAAGTTGCCGCTGATATCCCATATGTGTTCAAGGATCTGCTCCCTTTTTAAGAGGATGGACTGGTTTTGTGCAAAAATAAGCAAAATCCGGTATTCCAGGGCCGTCAGGCTAATCACCTGCCCATTGAGATAGACCCGGCCCGCATCAACGTCAATGACAGCCTTCCCGACCGTTAACCGGCTGCTGTTTTCTTTTCCGTCGTGCAGGGCTTTTTTGATCCGCGCCAGCAGTTCCCGCATCCGGAAAGGCTTGGTGATGTAGTCGGCGGCACCGCCGTCCAAAGATTCCACAATCTCATCCTCATCATCCACGACGGTCAAATAGATGACGGGGGTATGGGGCTTTAATTTGGAAGTAATTTCTTTCCCAAGGCCATCGGGAAGCTGCATGTCAAGGAGCGCAAGATCAAAATGGAATCCGGCCGATTTTTGGATTGCATCGGACACTGTCCTGCAATGGGTTATGCGGTATCCTTCTTTTTCCAGGGCATATCGGAGCCCGGCCGCTATGGAAACGTCATCTTCGGCCACTAAAATATCTGCCATAGGGATAAACCTGCCTTCCTGCCGTTAAAGCTTTATAGCTATTATTATATTTCCCTTGCAGGAAGGCCGCAAGTATTCTTTTTCGGAGGTTTGGGTTTATTGAATCTGTATCCAATCTAAACCTAAAAGAGCATTTGCATAATAACCTTGAATGTGGGCATTGTATTTTTCCTCCGTAATTTCATTCCCACTTTGAGAATAGGTAAATACAGGCTCATCTCCTTCTAAATGAGCAGCTGCGGTAAAAGAATCAATTAGTTCGGGAGTAAATCCGTCAGTGCTTAGTTTGTAGAAATCAACGCCGGATTCCGCGGCGCTGCTGCTGTAAAACACTTCTATCACTCCATTATCATAAAGCGAAAAATTCGTTCTGTAACCAAAATCCATTTCTGGAAAAATATGAACTACATTAGTTCCGTCGTACCCGTATAAATCATAATTCCAAGGGGAAAAGGAGGGATTTGACACGCCCTTTTCTTCGCCTGCAATGATAAGTTCCATGGTTCCGTTTCCATCTATATCATAAAGTGCATAATAAATATTCTGCTTATGTGTGCGGATTTCAAATCCAATGTCCTTTCCAAAGCTGCTTTCATAGGTATCTGAATCCCGAAGATCAGCGTAAAAGTCATTTTGGACCATGTCACTATATTGCGTCAGAACATCATTATATATATATATGGTATCCACTGTCGCCGGACTTTCATCATTTGGGAGTTCTTCCTTAACTACATCAGGCACGGTTTCTTTTGGTGTGTTGGTTCCACAGCCTGTAAAGAATAATGCTGCCGATAAAACCATGGCAGCGGCTATATGTGCTTTAGCTGTTTTTCTGATCTTCATGTATTATGCTCCTTGATTAAATTTGATTTGTAAGTTTGATAATTTCCTATTTTATCATGTGGCTTCGATTTTTTCAATGAATCTTGATGCTGCATCAGAAGACTGAAACATGGTATAGTTGGTGGCTTCCGGTGAACATCTGGAATCCTGTCGGAACCTATAATGAACATCTGGCGCTTACTGAAGCAATCGCAACAGGAAAATGGAATCCTGATTACGGAATACAGGAAACCGGCGGATGGAGTTCCTGGGCATCCTGGTCTGATTTATTGGGGAAAAAATATTCTGAGGTAGAGCCGGAAATGGAGGATACCTGGCTGCTGGCCCGCACTTCTGTGGCTATGGCCCGTGCTTCCGTTGAAGGATTTGGGCCTTGCAGTATAGAAATTTTATATAAACAGAAACAGAATGGAAATTATGTATTTGATGTTGATTATGGTCAGGAGACAAAGACTGGTCTGGAGGTAAAAAGTATACCTGAATCCGTGAAACTCATTGTTTTTATATGCCAATCTACAATCAGATTGGCAAAAAGTAAAAAGTGTACCTTGATAATGTTGAATCAATCTGCATAAATGTGGGAATATACTGCTAAATCTTATCCATTTTCCTATAAATGGGCGCACTACTCCCCTATATGCAGGAAGTTTTCTGTATGAAGGCTTATTTATGCATAGAAATCCGCAAATGCAGTATATATTCCCTGGAATGCATAGCGCCACACGTTGCTCCGGCCCAGCCCTATGATCAGCTGGCGGGCATGCTCTGTCA